>NZ_FVZF01000003.1 GCF_900168265.1 Salegentibacter salarius
ACGCTACTTTTATGCGGATGAAAGATGATTATATGCAAAATGGGCAATTAAAACCCGGGTATAACCTTCAGGCCTCCACCAATAATCAGTTCATCACCAATTATACCTTAGCCCAAACCACCGCCGATACCACTACCTTAAAAGACCACTTGCAAGATCACATAAACTCCTACGATCAAACACCTCAAAGCCTTACCGCAGATGCCGGCTATGGCAGTGAAGAGAATTATACCGATTTAGAAGAAAAGCAAATTACTGCTTATGTGAAATACAACTACTTCCACAAAGAGCAACGCGATAAAAAGCACCGAGAAAACCTATTTCATCCAGACAATCTGTTCTATAATAAAGAAACCGATACGTATTATTGCCCGATGGGCCAGGCGATGAAGAAAGTAAAAAGTTATAAGAGTGAAACCACTACCGGTTTTAAGCAGCAGATCCATCGTTACCAGGCCGCCAACTGCAAGGGGTGCCCTTTGCGGGGCAGCTGCCATAAAGCTAAAGGGAACAGGACTATCGAACGTAATCACAACCTGATTCGCCACAAGGAAAAGGCCAGGAACCTACTACTAAGTGAAGCGGGAATAGCACATCGCAAAAGAAGGTGTTGGGATGTAGAAGCTGTGTTTGGAAACATCAAGCAAAACATGGGCTTTAAGCGGTTTATGTTGCGGGGAATGGATAAAGTAACTACTGAAATAGGATTAATAGCTATGGCGCACAACTTAAGAAAATTCAGTATAGCATAAGAGATGGGGGCTCATTGCCTTTTTTCATCAGAAAGAAAATTTACAAAAAGAAGAAGTGCTTCATCTCACAAAACTTTTATCAATAAAAAAAGGCCATCTAAATACTTTTTAGACAGCCTCTTTTTTTATCAGAATGTTTAAAATAAAAAAAGGCGGATCATTGATCCACCTTTCTTTGCCCCAAATCTACCATGAACTTAACCTACTTATGTTATGGTGACTCTAAAGTATAATGAATAAACCTTGCTCGCAACTTTTTTAGACCAATGGCATATTTATTTGTTAAAGTATTGAAAATCAAAAAATAATGTAAGATAATTTTGATTTTACTCGATAATCGAGATTAAATCCTCCGTCCCGAAGAATCGGGATGCCTCGAAATCAAATTTATTTTCCAATAATAATTCTGTGTGAGCTTGCTTCGAAATTGTTTACTTACAATTCACCTGAATGATTTCCTTTTGAAGAAGTTTGAGGTTCGGATAAAAATAAAAAAAGGCAGATCGTTAGATCCACCTTTTTTTGCCCCAAATCTACCATGAACTTAACCTACTTATGTTTATGGTTCTGCTAAAGTATATAAACTTATTCCTGCTAAAAATCATTTTAGATGAAAGGCAGAAAAATTTGTTTAAATGCACTTAATAGGCTCTTCCTTCGTTTCCTTCGTAGAAATTAATAAAAGCTCTATTCACCACGCGATTACCTCCATTGGTTGGATAGTTACCCGTAAAATACCAGTCACCCAGGTTTTTAGGGCAGGCTTTATGCAAATTATCTACCGTTTGGTATATCACCTTCACATCTGCCTTTACATCAGTGTCACAAAGCAATTCTGAAATTTTATCTGAGATCTGCTCATCGGTAAAAGGTTCGTAGATTTCCTTAACGAAATTCTTCACTTCTTCATCGGCAAGATCTACCTGCAGTTTACATTTCTCGTAAACCTTTTCTACAATATCGTATTGGTTATTATCTTTTAAAAGCTCCAGGGCTGCCCTAAAAGCAACAAGACCTTCCAGGCGCGCCATATCTATACCATAACAATCTGGATAACGAATTTGTGGAGCCGAAGAAACTACTACAATTTGTCTTGGATTTAACCTGTCCATCATTTTTATGATGCTTTTCTTTAAAGTGGTTCCCCTAACAATACTATCATCTATAATTACCAGGCTGTCTTCCGGTTTAACCACCCCGTAGGTGACGTCATAAACGTGGGCAACAAGATCGTCCCGGCTGCTATCTTCAGTAATAAAAGTTCTAAGCTTTACGTCTTTGATCGCAATTTTTTCGGTGCGTAACCTGTGAGCAAGTATTTCCTGAAGTCGCGCATCGGTTAAAGTATCTTTTTCAGCTAGAATTGCATCGTTCTTCTGCTTGTTTAATTCATCCTGTGCGGCTTCTACCATTCCGTAGAAACTTGTTTCCGCGGTATTCGGAATAAAAGAGAATACCGTATTGATGGTGTCGTGGTTTATAGATTTCAAAACTTCAGGCATCAATAAGCGCCCAAGCATTTTACGTTCTTTATAGATCTCGGCATCGCTTCCGCGGGAAAAATAAATACGTTCAAAAGAACAGGCTTTTCGCTCTAATGGCTCAAGGATTTCTTTAATATTTACCTCGCCGCTTTTTTTGGTAATAATAGCGTGTCCCGGCGGTAATTCGTGAACATCATTAAAGTCTACATTAAAAGCAGTTTGAATTACCGGCCTTTCTGATGCCACTACAACCACCTCGTCGTCTTTGTAATAAAATGCGGGACGAATTCCTGCAGGATCACGTAAAACAAATGAATCTCCGTGACCTAACAATCCTGCCATAGCATAGCCGCCATCCCAGCTTTTAGATGATTTTCTAAGAATTTTTGCGACGTTTAATTTTTCAGCAATTATAGGCGAAGCCTGTACTTTACTAAAACTTTTTTTCTTTAACTTCCTGTATAGCTTTTCTACTTCAGAATCCAGGAAATGGCCAATTTTTTCCATTACCGTAACGGTATCGGCCTTTTCTTTTGGATGTTGCCCTAATTCCACCAAACTATTAAAAAGCTGGTTTACATTGGTCATATTAAAATTCCCAGCCACAATCAGGTTACGGTGCATCCAGTTATTCTGTCTAAGAAATGGGTGTACACTTTCTATACTATTCTTACCAAAAGTCCCGTAGCGAACGTGCCCAAGATAAACTTCACCTACATAGGGAAGGTTCTTTTTTTGCAGATCAACATTATCGGCATATTCCGGGTTTGCTTTAATTTCGTCGTTAATTCTCCCATTGATCTGTTCAAAAATATCCTGAATTGGTTGTGCCGCGTTAGATCTAATTCGGCTTATATAGCGATCTCCAGGGGCGGTATTTAATTTGATGTTAGCAAAACCGGCGCCATCCTGGCCGCGGTTATGCTGTTTTTCCATCATTAAATACATCTTATTAATCCCGTAAAAGGCAGTACCATATTTTTCTTTATAGTATTCCAGGGGTTTTAACAATCGTATTTGGGCAATCCCACATTCGTGTTTTAAGGCGTCACTCATAATAAAAGGATTTCAATCCTGTTTTATATAAAAAATGCCCTGAAAATTCAGGGCATAGGTTTAGGTTAATGCTATTTCAAACTGAGTTAATTTCTTAAACTCTTCGAGGCGCGAATCAACTTCCTCGCCTGAAAGTTCTACCATCCTCTCGGTGCCAAATTTTTCAACGCAGAAGGAGGCAAGATTGGAACCATAAATAATGGCGTTTTTCATATTCGCAAAGCTTATGTCGCCGGTTTTTGCAATATATCCTGCAAAACCTCCTGCAAAAGTATCTCCGGCCCCGGTTGGGTCAAAAACTTCTTCTAAGGGGAGGGCGGGTGCAAAGAATACCTGCTCCTCGTGGAATAATAATGCGCCGTGTTCTCCTTTCTTAATTACCACATATTTAGGACCCATAGTTGCGATCTTTTTGGCGGCTTTTGCTAAAGAGTATTCGCCAGAAAGTTGGCGGGCTTCTTCATCATTAATAGTGATCACATCTACTTTGCTAATCACTTTCATTAAATCTTCCAGGGCATTATCCATCCAGAAGTTCATGGTATCAAGTATGGCAAGTTTTGGAGATTCAAGCTGTTCTAAAACGCTAAGTTGAACCAAAGGATGCAGGTTCCCCAACATCACAATTTCAGCGTCTTTATATTCGTTTGGAACTACTGGCTTAAAATCGGCAAGTACATTTAGCTGTGTGTCTAAAGTATCCCTCGAGTTAAGGTCGTTATGGTAGCGGCCACTCCAAAAGAAGGTTTTTCCGCCGGGAACCACTTCAATTCCCTCTATATTTATATTGTTTTTGGTAAGTAGGTCAAGGTATTCCTGTGGAAAATCGTCTCCTACAACAGATACCACCGCGCTATCTACATTAAACTGCGAGGCCGAAAGCCCAATATAGGTTCCTGCACCTCCAAGAATTTTATCTGTTTTCCCAAATGGGGTTTCAATAGCATCAAAGGCTACAGTGCCTACAATCAGTAATTTACTCATAATTTGGTTTAAAAAATGTGCTGCAAATATACAGTTTGTTTTTCAAGGGCTCAATCAAAATTACTCGATAATCGAGATTTAAATGTTAATAGGAAGGTGAATCTAACTTTGCTGAAAACCTTCGTCTATTAATAGCCTTTTTTCTTTTGAGGCAGCCACCGCTAAAGCGTCGCAACGTTCGTTTTGCGGATGGTCATTATGTCCCTTTATCCACCTAAAACTTACATTATGTTTCCTAATTTCCTTTAAAAACTCTATCCAGAGATCGGCATTCTTTCGGTCTTTAAAATTTTTCTTTTCCCAGCCGAAGACCCACTTTTTGTTTACCGCATCGGCTACATATTTTGAATCGGTAAAAACAATGGCAGAAACACCTGGTTTTTTTAATTTTTTTAGCGCTTCAATTACCGCCATCAACTCCATCCGGTTATTGGTAGTGTGTTTAAAACCTTTTGCGAATTCTTTACGATAGGATTTACCTACCCATTCCATAACAATGCCGTAACCGCCGGGGCCGGGATTTCCTCTCGCGGCGCCATCGGTATAAATGTGTACCTGGGCTGTTTGCACTATTGGGATTTCTTTTGAAGCAATTGCTGAATAATTTCGGGGAAATGTTTGTATTCCAGGTTGTGAATTTTTTCTGAGAGACTTTCCGGCGTGTCTTCTTCTGAAATATCTGTTTTTGCCTGAAAGATTATTTCGCCTTCATCATAATTTTCATTTACAAAATGAATGCTGATCCCGCTTTCTTTTTCCTTATTCTGGATAATGCTTTCGTGCACTCTCATACCGTACATTCCTTTGCCACCATATTTTGGAAGTAGGGCCGGATGAATATTTACAATCTTACCCGGGAATTTTTTTAAAATGTCTTCGGGAAAAATCCACATAAATCCGGCTAAAACAATTAAATCTGGATTTATATCCTCTAAAATATGCAGAACATCGTAACTATTATAGAGTGCATCCTTATCAAAATGAAGGGCTTTAACATTTAGATCGTGAGCTCTTTTTAGCACTTTTGCCGATCTTTTGTTCGAGAAAACCGCTACAACACTGGCATTGGGTGATTTTTGAAAAAATTTAATGATGTTTTCAGCATTGGTTCCGGAGCCGGAAGCAAAGACAACTATTTTTTTTTGATCAATATGTGCTGGAGTGCTCAAAATAAGCTTGTTAACAATTATTAGAATGTAAAATTAAGTCCTTTCAACGAAATTTATGTAAATTACGAGCACATTTTTAAAGTAAAAATCGGTTTTAAAATAAAGTTTTTTATTTTTGCCACCTAATCAAAATTTAAATAAAAGTATTATGTCAGACATTGCATCAAGAGTAAAAGCGATTATCGTTGACAAGTTAGGTGTTGACGAGAACGAGGTAGTTAACGAAGCGAGCTTCACAAACGACCTGGGTGCTGATTCATTGGACACTGTGGAATTGATCATGGAATTCGAAAAAGAATTCGACATCCAGATTCCTGATGACCAGGCTGAGAACATTGCCACAGTAGGTCAGGCAATTTCTTATATTGAAGACGCAAAAAAATAAAAAGAGTATAGACCATATGGAGTTAAAGCGAGTTGTAGTAACGGGCCTGGGAGCCCTAACCCCCATTGGTAACAATATTGAAGAATATTGGGAGGCTTTGGTAGCCGGAAAAAGTGGTGGTGCACCTATTACCTATTTCGATACTGAAAAATTCAAAACCAAATTCGCTTGTGAACTCAAAAATTTTGACCCGCTGGACTTCTTTGACCGCAAGGAAGTAAGAAGGCTGGACAGGTTTGCCCAATATGCCATTGTAGCTTCAGATGAAGCCATAAAAGATTCCGGCATCAATCTGGATACCGTAGATAAGTATCGGGTTGGTGTAATATGGGGGGCCGGAATTGGCGGATTGGAAACATTTCAGAATGAAGTGCTAAATTTCGCGAAAGGCGATGGTACACCAAGGTTTAACCCCTTCTTTATTCCTAAGATGATTGCTGATATTGCCCCGGGTAATATCTCTATTCGTCACGGGTTTATGGGAGCAAATTACACTACTGTTTCAGCTTGTGCATCTGCGGCTAATGCCATGATAGATGCGCTAAATAATATTAGGCTGGGGCATAGTGATATTATTGTTTCCGGAGGTTCAGAAGCAGCGGTAACTATGGCGGGAATGGGTGGCTTTAATGCCATGCATGCCTTATCTACACAAAACGATAATCCTCAAACAGCTTCAAGACCATTTGATGCTACGCGAGATGGTTTCGTGCTAGGAGAGGGTAGTGGAGCACTTATTCTTGAAGAATACGAGCACGCAAAAGCCAGGGGAGCCAAAATTTATGCTGAAGTTCTTGGAGGAGGTTTATCTTCTGATGCTTACCACATGACAGCGCCTCATCCTGAAGGAAATGGAGTTGTGGCGGTAATGGAAAACTGTCTTAGTAATGCAGAAATGAAGCCCGAAGATGTAGACGCCATTAACACGCACGGAACTTCAACACCACTAGGTGATGTAGCCGAGTTGAAAGCGATAAGCAAGGTTTTTGGTGAACACGCCAAAACCATAAACATCAATTCAACAAAGTCTATGACCGGGCACTTACTTGGTGCTGCCGGTGCGGTAGAAGCGATTTCAGCAATTCTATCTATGCAACATGGTATTGTACCACCTACCATTAATCACGAACATAAGGATGAAAATATTGATCCTGAGTTGAATCTTACTTTAAATAAGGCTCAAAAACGTGATGTGAAAGTTGTTATGAGTAACACTTTTGGATTTGGAGGGCATAATGCCTGTGTATTATTTAAAAAGTACGATGAATAACCAAATGTAATATGGGCGTTATTCGAAATATATTAAATTCCCGTTCTGGTAAAGGCGGGAATTTTTTTTCTGTTTTATACAAAATGCTGGGTTTTAAGCCTAAAAACCTGCTTCACTACCAAAAAGCATTTACCCATCGTTCTCTTAATATTAAAGATGAAAAAGGAAATGCTATAAGTTTTGAACGCCTGGAATTCTTAGGTGATGCAATGCTTAGTGCGGTTATCGCTTCCCATCTTTTTAAAGCGGTTCCCGGCGGAAATGAAGGTTATCTTACCAAGATGCGATCTAAAGTGGTAAGCCGAAAGCATTTAAATGAACTGGGCAAGGATCTTAATCTTATAGATCACGTACAAACTAATATTCCAAAAGATCAATTCGGTTCCAACATTCACGGTAATTTATTTGAAGCTTTAATAGGCGCGATTTATCTGGACAGAGGTTATAAATACTGTAAACGTTTTATTCACGAGAGGGTGATTGAACCTTACGTAGATATAGAGCAATTAGAAGGCCGGGTAATAAGTTACAAGAGTCTTTTTATTGAATGGTGTCAGAAAGAGAAGCGAGAATTCGACTTTGAAGTTTATGAAGACACCGGGAATGATGAAGTAAAACATTTCGCTGTGAAATTGCGGTTAGATGATAAAGTTGTGGCAAAAGCAAGAGCTACCTCAAAAAAGAAAGCTGAAGAAAAAACCGCAAAAAGAGCTTATTACGCACTTCAAAATAAAATCACTTAAAATTGTGAAATTAGCGCAAACTATAACGTTTTCGTAGATAAATATGAATTTTTGAAGGTGTAAAGCTTCATTTTTCTCAATCTTATCTTATCTTTAACCTTAAATTGAAAGCTATGCAATTGCATAAAACGCTGCTGGAAGATGTTGAGGAAGATGAATTCGGGCTCATAGCGCTTTATGGTGATTTAGAAGAATATAAGATGGCTTATTTGCTAAATAAGTATCTAAAACTTCAATTAAAAAGAGAACGTAGGGATTTAGACTTCAACCATAAATCGGTAAAAGCTTACTACGCTCATTATTCCTTTAAAGACCTGAAAAATTTCAGATCTTATCACCTGGTAGCCAACAAATTTAAAGGAGAATCCAAAAAAATATTAAGTGCGGGTTCTTTATTTGAAGAAGAAGAAGTTAGACCCTTACAGGTAAACCTGGTACCTGAATATAAAAAGGTAGATTTCTTTCTTAAGATAGATGAGGAACTTAATCAAAAAGACCTCAATTTGCTCGTTAACGCCATAAGCCAGATACCGCAGGTTAGAGCAGTTTATAAAATTGATACAGATTTATTAAAATCCAAACAAAATTTAATTTTTGAATAATGCCAACAAATAAGAAAACTAAAATAGTTGCAACCCTAGGACCGGCAACTAGTTCCAAAGAAACTTTAGATAAAATGCTCCAGGCCGGGGTAAACGTTTTTAGAGTGAACTTTTCCCACGCTAATTATGACGATGTAAAAGAACGCATCCAAATGATTAGAGACCTGAATAAGGAAAAAGGCTATAATGCCGCGATTTTGGGAGATTTACAAGGCCCAAAGCTTCGTGTTGGAGTGATGAAAGATGAAGTGGTTGTAGCTGAAGGTGATGAGATCGTTTTTGCCACAGGAAAGGAATTTAAAGGAACTGCAGAACGCGTTTATATGAATTACGAAACTTTTCCGCAAGATGTATCTGCGGGAGAGCGTATTCTTTTAGACGATGGAAAACTTATTTTTGAGGTAGTAAGTTCTAATAAAAAAGATGAAGTTAAAACTCGCGTAATTCAGGGTGGACCTTTAAAGTCTAAGAAAGGTGTAAACCTTCCAAATACTAATATTTCACTTCCTGCTTTAACTGAAAAGGATGTGAAAGATGCGATTTTTGCTTGTGAGATGCAGGTAGACTGGATGGCTCTTTCTTTTGTGCGTCACGCCGAGGATTTAAAAGAGCTTCAGGATTTAATTAAGAAGCACAGCGAATATAAAATCCCAATCATAGCCAAAATTGAAAAGCCGGAAGGTGTGGCCAACATCGATAAGATCGTGGCTTACTGTGATGGTTTAATGGTGGCTCGTGGAGATTTAGGAGTAGAAATTCCTGCTCAGGAAGTTCCACTTATTCAGAAGAAATTGGTACTTACGGCTAAAAAAGCCAGAATTCCGGTAATTATCGCTACCCAAATGATGGAAACCATGATCACAAGCCTTACCCCAACCAGGGCAGAGGTTAATGATGTGGCAAACTCTGTTATGGATGGAGCAGATGCGGTAATGCTTAGTGGAGAAACTTCAGTAGGGCAGTACCCGGTGCAGGTTATTCAAAAAATGGCTCAAATTTTAGAAAGTGTAGAGAACTCGCCTTTGATTAAAGTTCCTCACGATCCGCCACACGTTCGTACCAAGCGCTACATTACAAAAGCAGTTTGTTATCACGCGGCGCATATGGCTAATGAAATTAAAGCCAAAGCTATTTGTACTTTAACCAATAGTGGGTACACCGCATTCCAGATCTCAGCCTGGAGACCGGAAGCGCATATTTTGGTGTTTACATCAAATAATAGAATCTTATCGCAGCTTAGTTTGCTTTGGGGTGTGAAAGCCTTTCATTACGACAGGTTTGTAAGTACCGATGAAACTATTGATGATATTAACAGAATTGCAAAAGAGAAAAAGTTCGTTGAAACGGGAGATTTTGCCATTAACCTGGCAGCAATGCCAATTGGTGAAAAAGGTATGGTAAACACTTTAAGAGTTTCTGAAATAGAATAATTTATATTTTTATAAAGACTAAGCCACGAATACACAATTAGTGAATTCGTGGCGTTTTTATTTTAAAAACTTTCTCACGTCATCCTGAACTGGTTTCAGAGCCTGCCCCGATTCTTTATCGGGGATCTAAAAATAAAAAGTTTCTATTTTAAAATTCAAACTTCAACTGCACTTCAATTTCCTTTTCCTCTTTTGGTTTCTTTTCGCTTTTATCGGTATTTAAGTTTGAAAGCGAAATTCCCAAAAGTCGAACCGAATCTTTCATTTTTTCCTGGTATAATAATTCCCTGGCATTTTCCAGGATCAATTCTTTGCTGGAAATATAGAACGAAACAGTTTTACTGCGGGTTTGTAAAGTAAAATCGCTGTATTTTATCTTCAGGGTAATAGTTTTACCGGCAACCTTGCTCTTTTTGAGTCGGCGTTCTATTTCTTCGGCGATATTTTCCAGTCTCTCCAGCATAAAAATTTCTGAAGAGATATTTTCATTAAAAGTGCGTTCGGCACCAAGGGATTTTCGTATTCGGTTTGGTTTTACTTCGCTTAAATGAATGCCGCGAACCACATTAAAATAATGCGCACCACTTTTCCCGAATTTTTCGGTTAGATAATCCAGGCTTTTGGTTTTTAGGTCTTTTCCGGTAAAAATACCCAGCATATACATTTTCTCTGCAGTCACCTTTCCCACACCGTGAAATTTTCGGATATCCAAAACCTCTAAAAACTCTTCAACTTCTTCAGGATTTACCGTTTTCTGTCCGTTGGGCTTATTAAAATCACTGGCTATTTTTGCAATAAACTTGTTGATAGAAATTCCTGCCGAAGCATTTAAGCCAGTTTTTTCTTTAATTTTCTCCCGTATTTCTTTTGCGATAAGGCTTGCACTGGGATTTCCCTTTTTATTTTCGGTAACGTCCAGGTAAGCCTCATCTAAAGAAAGCGGTTCCACCAGGTCGGTATATTCATAAAATATTTCCCTTATGCGTTGCGAGATTTCGCGGTAACGGTCAAAACGGGTTTTTACAAATATTAGATGCGGGCAATTGCGTTTGGCAATCACGCTGCTCATAGCGCTTTTAACGCCGTATTTACGCGCTTCGTAGCTTGCTGCGCTAACTACACCTCTTTCTGAACTTCCGCCCACCGCAATGGCCTTACCGCGTAATTCGGGATTGTCCAGTTGTTCTACCGAGGCATAGAATGCATCCATATCTATATGAATGATTTTGCGAAGTGGAAGTTCTTGATTCACTTTACAAAGTTAGTGAAACTTCAATTTGCCAAGACAAGGGCGCAGGCAAATTGAATAGTTTCACTAATCCCGGCGCAGGCCGGGATCCCTTTATCCAAAATCAGGTTCAAGTTGATTCGCTTTTATTGCAAAGATTATAATTGTTGCCATGACAAAGGGGCAGGCCGGGATCTCTTTTTAAAAACTAACTGTATGGCGAATTCTTATATGTTAAGGATTAATATGAGGTCAACTCCAAACCTTGTAAATCCTAACTTAGGTAAGCTTCTTAAAATTTAGTTACGGTTCATAGTGGGACGGGTTATTTTGTTTATATTCTTTACTGAAAGCTAATATTGTTAAACAAACAATTATTAACCGATCAAAAAAAATAAAAGATAATGCCAAAAACAGCTATAATTTTAGGAGCTACCGGCCTTACCGGTGGGATGTTACTTCAGCAATTACTGGATGACGATAGGTATGAAAAGATCAAACTCTTCTCAAGAAATTCGGTGAAAATTGAAGATCCTAAGCTCGAGGAACATTTAATAGACCTTTTTAAACTGGAAGAGCACAAAGATAAGTTTACAGCAGATGAGGTTTTTTGTTGCGTAGGTACTACTAAAAGCAAAACTCCAGATCATGAAACCTATACCAAGATAGACCGTGGGATCCCAATTGCTGCCGCGAAACTGTGTAAAGAAAATAATATAGAAACTTTTCTTGTGGTTTCTGCGCTTGGGGCTAACCCTAAAAGTCGCGTGTTTTATAACCGGACCAAGGGTAAGATGGAACAGGAAGTTTTAGATCAGGAAATAAAACATACTTATATTCTACAACCTTCCCTTATTACCGGCGAGCGGAAGGAAAGCAGGAGTTTTGAAAAAGTAGGAAAAATAATGTTGAATTTCATCAATCCTTTTTTCCTTGGAACTTTAAGAAAATACAAATCTATTTCAGCTGAAAGTATTGCCAAAGCAATGGTAGCCATTGCCAATTCACCCGAGTTGGACGTGCAAAGAATCCCTTCAGACGAAATTAAAAACATAGCACATAATAACTAGATGCAGGAAATTGAACGAAAATTCCTTGTAGTTTCAGAGGATTTTAAAAAAGAGGCTTTTAAGAATTTCAGTATAAAACAAGGATTTTTAAATACCCATCCAGAGCGAACTGTTCGTTTAAGGATTACCGGTGATAAAGCTTTTATAACCATTAAAGGGAAATCTTCTAAAAACGGATTATCCCGTTTTGAGTGGGAAAAGGAAATTGATGTAAAAGAAGCAGAAGCGCTATTTGAACTTTGTGAACCCGGAATTATAGAGAAAACCCGGTATTTGGTAAAAGCAGAAGATTTTGTGTTTGAAATTGACGAATTTTATGGTGAGAACGAAGGCTTAAAGGTGGCAGAAATCGAACTCAATAAAGAAACCGATACCTTTGAAAAGCCCCAGTGGCTCGGAACAGAAGTAACCGGGGAAATAAAATATTACAATTCGCAACTAAGTAAAAACCCTTTTAAAGACTGGTAATTCTAAAGAATGAAAAAACTAATTTTTATACTCGTTTTTCCTCTATTATTAATTTCCTGTAAAGATATTCCCGAGCAGGAACGAGGCATCCCTGGTCCCGAAAAAGTTGCGGTAGAAAAACCTAAAATGAATATTGATTCCGTAGAAAATGATCTAAAGGAAAAGGGCTATCAAACTTTTAGATATAAAGACGGCGATACCACTTATTTAATGCAACAATATTATATGGTTTTTCTAAAGAGTGGTGCCAATAGAAGTCAGGATTCTACTGAAGCTGCTCGTTTGCAGAAGGAACACCTGGCCTATTTAAGCCGGATGGCTGAAGAAGGTTATGCCAGCTTAATTGGACCCTTTGGTGGCGACGGTGATATTCGTGGAATTGCGGTTTATAATACCGCAACCCTGGAAGAAGCTGACAGTTTGGCCAGGCAGGATCCTATGGTAAAAGCCGGTAGACTGAAAGTTGAAGTTAATCCCTGGTGGACCGCAAAAGGGGGAAAACTGAACTAGAGTTAAGCAAACAGAAATTTTAAATATTTGAATTATGAAGATTGAGCAAATTGATGAGGTAACCAAAGGATTTTTTCAAGTTTTAGAGGATGAAACACAAGCCGGGAAGATAGAATATACCTGGGCTGGGAAGAGTAAATTTATAATAGATCATACTGAAGTTGATCCTGAATTTAAAGGTAAAGGTGTTGGGAAGAAGATGGTGAGAGCAACGGTAGATTTTGCAAAAGAAAATAAACTAAAAGTGATTCCACTATGTCCTTTTGCTAAAAGCGTGATAGAAAAAACCCCTGAATTTCAGGAAGTGCTTGCTTAATTTTTAATTCAGTAATTATGGAAAAATTCTCACTTCCCGATTTAAGATATGTAGGTTTCGAAAAAGAGAAACTCACACTTCACCTTTTTCTGCAGGTAGTGGGAAAGATCAGGATGAAGCTTTCGCCTAGAAAAAATCACTGGTGGTATATAACTCATTACCTCAATCAACATGGGTTTACCACTGGCGCTATTTCTTATAACAATGGGTTTAGCAGTTTTTCTATAGATTTTAATTTTATTAAGCATCAACTGGAAATAGCAACAAGCGAAGGGGATTTTGAGCTTGTAAAGCTTGAAAGTGGATTAAGCATTTCCGATTTTTATAAAGAAGTTTTTACGATTTTAAAATCATTGAAAATAGAGGTAAATATTGTTGACAAGCCTTTTGATCTGGGTATCGATAAGAAATTTTCAGACATTTCTGAAATCCATCAATACGATAAATCTTGTGCTGAAAAACTTTGGAAAAGCCTGTTATGGACAGACGGAGTTTTTAAAGAATTTAGCGGAAGATTTTACGGAAAAACCTGTCCGGTGCATTTATACTGGCATTCTATGGATCTTGCCGTTACCAGGTTTTCGGGCAAAAAAGCTCCAAAAATGCCTGCTGAAGCCAGACTTTCAGACAAAGATGCTTATACTCACGAATGTATAAGCTTCGGTTTTTGGCCGGGTGATGACAAAGTGCAGGAGCCGGCATTTTATTCCTATACTTTTCCTAATCCTGAAGGTTTGGAAAGTCAAGAACTTCAACCTAAATCTGCAAGTTGGGAAATGAACAACGGCAGCCCCATGGCTATTCTAACTTATGCTAATCTTAGAGAAGAAGAAAATCCAAGAAAGGCTTTACTGGATTTTATGGAAAGTGCTTACCAGGCCGGTGCTGAGCTTGCAGGATGGCCAATTGAAGACTTAAAAGTGCCAGATCTCGATAAACTGTAGAAGGTAAAATGCTAATTATAATACATCATTGCGAACCCGTTTTTGGTTGAAGCAATCTGTTTTCAGCAAGATAATATTTTCTGAAATAGATCTTATAATTCAATAGATTGCCACAGATCCGGCCTCGCAATGACGAACTTCTTTACTCGATAAAGATTAAATGTTCCGGCGTTATTTAATTATGATTTAGAATTGATCACTTCAATAATTTCTGCCTTTTGCAAAACTCCAGATTGTCTCCAAAGTTGTTGCCCGTTTTTAAATAAAATCATAGTAGGCACACCACGCACCTGATATTTTCCTGCCAACTCCTGGTTTTTATCTACATCTATCTTTACGATTTTTACTGCATCGCCTAATTCGGCTTTTACCTCTTTTAGAATTGGAGCCAATGTTTTACAAGGCCCACACCAATCGGCATGAAAGTCTACTAAAACGGCTATTTCATCTTTTATAATTTCGCTAAAATTGCTTTTCATAATAATTAAATTAAGCTTTCTTAAAGTTACTGAATTTCCTGCTTTAGTCGAAAATAAATTGCTCTTCCAACAAAAAACAGCCACGAAATAAAATTCCGTGGCTGCCTCTTCAACAATTAATAAAACAAATTCAACAAAAATTATTGCCAGCCTCCACCAAGGGCTTTATAAAGGTTTACGATGGAATTCAATTTATTGTATTCAGCACTAATCAAATTAAGCCTTGAGTTTAGTGCATTTTCCCTGGCAGTTAAAACTTCCAGGTAATTTAGGAGTCCATTATTAAGCAATTCTTCAGAAAAATCTGAAGCTTTATTATAGGCTTGATATTCGTTTTCTAGAATATTTTTACGTTCTGTACTTGCTTTATAGTTAGAAAGCGCATCAGAAACTTCCCTGCCGGCCACCAGAATCGCTTGTTTAAAATTTAGCAAGGCTTGTTGCTGTTCTGCCTGTGAAACTTCATACTGCGTTCTTATTTGCCTTTTGTTAATTATAGGTTGTAATAAAGATGCACCTAAATTAGCAAAGAGAGAGTTTGCGTTTAATAATTTATCTAATTCTAAACTCTGGAAACCTCCCGACGCGGTTAGTGTAAGGGAAGGATAGAAATTTGCCCTGGCAGCATTAGTAAGCTCAAAAGCATTTATAAGCCCGTACTCTGCGGCGATAACATCTGGCCGGTTTCTAAGCAATTGAGAAGGCACACCGGTATTAAGTGGGGTGATAATATTCTGCTTAAAAAGCTCGGTTCTTTCTATTTCCTGCGGACCTTCGCCCAGGAGAATAGAAAAAGCATTTTCGAGTAAACGAATTTGATTTTTAAGCTGTACCACTAAGGCTTCGGCCGTATGCAATTGGGCCTTGGTTTGCTGTACCCCAACTTCGGTAACATTCCCGGCTGTCTTTAAAGCTTCGGTAGTTTCCAAACTGCTTTCCCTGTTTTCAAGAGTTTGTTCAGCAATTCTAAGTTGTTCATCCAGGCTCAGCAATTGGTAGTAGTTACTGGCAATATTGGCAATAAGCTGAGTTTTCACCGCTTTGTGAGCCGCTTCACTTTGTAAATAAGCCGCGGTAAAAGCACGATCGTTACTTCTTATTTTTCCCCAGATATCGGCTTCCCAGGAAAGATTTCCGGTTACATCGTATTGGGTAATACTTCCATCAAAGAAAGACCCGAACTGGCTATTTGGAGATAAGATTTGATGGCTCACAGACGGCCCCGCATTTAAAGTAGGAAAATAGCTTGCTTTCCCCTGTTTTACGTAAGCTTCTGCTGCCAGCATTTGCTGTATGGCAATTCGAATATCAATATTATTCTCTAGGCCTTCTTTAATATGGTCTTTCAGAATAGGATCGGTAAAAATTTCTTTCCAGGAAATCACCGCCATACTTAGGGAATCCTTCGGAAGGTTATCTGTTCTATAAAGTTCTTCTGAAATTTCTTCCAGTTCAGGACGTTCGTATTCTTTAGCGGCAAAGCAGGAAACCAGTAAAAATGGTACGGCACCCGCAAGCAAAAATTTATATATACTTTTTCTTCTCATCATTATGCTTTTTCAGAAATTGATTTCTTTTCTGTTTGAGCTGCTTCAGGAGCGCCCGAAATTTTTTCTTGTAACCATTGGAATATGATATAAAGAATAGGAATTACAAAAACACCTACAACCGTTCCAATTAGCAATCCACCGGCAGCTCCTGTACCAATAGACCTGTTACCTTCGGCTCCTACACCTGTAGCAAGTACCAAAGGAGTTAGTCCTAAAATAAATGCGAAAGAGGTCATTAAAATAGGTCGCAATCTAACACGCGCGCCGTCTACTGCAGCTTCGGTTAAAGGCATTCCTTCCCTACGCCGCTGTATGGCAAACTCTACAATAAGAATAGCGTTTTTGGCCAGTAAGCCAATCAACATTATTAGGGCTATCTGGAAGTAGATATTATTTTGTAAACCTGCCATCCAGGTGGTGAAATATGCTCCTGCAATTCCAATAGGTAAAGAGAGTATTACCGAAAATGGTAAGAGGTAACTTTCGTATTGCGCTGCCAGTAAAAAGTAAACAAATACAATACTTAAGAGGAAGATTATTCCCGCCTGGCCTGAAGAAGCGATTTCTTCCCGGGTAAGTCCGGAGAAAGCCACGTCATATTCGTTAGGTAAACTTTGTTCTGCAGTTTGCTGAATGGCCGTAATTGCATCTCCCGAGCTATAACCCGGAGCTGAAGAACCGGTAAGTGTTACCGCATTAAACAGATTAAAACGGGTTACGGTTTGTGGACCATAGATTCGATCTAAAGTCACGAATTGTGAAACCGGTGCCATTTCCCCGCTGGGAGTTTTAAGGAACATGCTATTAAGGCTTTCCTTATTTACACGATCTTCGGGCAGAGCCTGTACAAAAACACGATATTGTTTTCCAAATCGGCTAAAGTTAGCAGTATAAATACCTCCAATATATCCCTGTAGGGTACTTAAAATATCACTAATGCTTACTCCGGCTTCTTTTGCCTTAGGCACATCAATATCCATTTGTAACTGCGGATAATTTGTGCTAAAAGGATTAGAAGCAAAGGCGATCTCAGGTCGCTGCATTAGATTTCCTACAAACTGGGTAGCTGTTTCGTCTAAAGCTTTTAGCTCACCCGATGCTCTGTCTACCAATTGCATTTCAAAACCATCTGCACTACCAAACCCGGGAACACTGGGCGGAGTGAAATAAATGATCTGAGCGTCGTTGATAGAGGCAGCCTTTTTATTAAGCTGAGCGATAATTCCGTCTACCGAAGTTGCTTCTGTTTCCCTGTCTCCCCAGTCTTCCAGAATAATAAAGCCCATAGCATTAGAACTACCTGCACCCGAGAAAAAGTTACGCCCGGCAATAACTGTTGCGGTACGTACTCCTTCAACGCTTTCCATTTGATCGTAAAGTGTTTGGGAAACCTCATAGGAGCGGTCCAAAGAAGAACCAGGAGGAAGTTCGGCATTAACGAAAATTACTCCCCGGTCTTCGGTAGGGACAAAACCTTTAGGAATAGAGCTATCTGCCCAAAAGATACCTGCCGCGGCAATCGCCAGGATTAGAAAAGTAATCCATTTGTGTTTTACTAAAAAGCCTAATGAGCTTGTATATTTTCTCGTTGTAGCTTTAAACCCTGCATTAAAAGCACTATAAAACCTTTGTAAAAAGTTTTTCTTTTTATGTTCTTCAGAATGTGGTTTTAAGAATAATGCACATAGGGCGGGACTTAAGGTTAGCGCGTTTACTGCTGAAATTAATATCGCAACAATAAGTGTCACACCAAATTGCTCATAAAATACTCCAGATGGTCCCTGTATAAAAGTAATAGGAATAAAAACCGCTGCCATTACCAGGGTAATGGAAACAATAGCACCAGCAATTTCACTCATTGCTGAAACTGAAGCTTTTTTGGCACTTTCGGCGCCATCTTCCAACTTGGCATGGACGGCTTCAACAACTACAATAGCATCATCTACCACAATACCAATGGCGAGGACCAGTGCGAATAAAGTAAGCAGGTTAACTGAATATCCTAAAACCCCAAGAAAGAAAAATGTTCCGATAATCGAAACAGGAACAGCAATCGCCGGGATTAATGTAGATCTAAAGTCCTGAAGAAATACAAATACCACTAAGAAAACCAGCAAGAATGCTTCAATTAAAGTGGTTTTTACTTTTCCTATAGATGCGGTTAAGAATTTGTTGGTGTCATAGTTAATAATATAATCTACGCCTTCCGGAAAATCTTCTTTTAGATCATCCAGTTTTACATAGATCTCTTCAATAACTTCCTGGGCATTTGAACCCGGAGTTTGAAAAACACCAAAACTAATAGCCGGATGCCCTTTAGACCTGGAAAGTGAAGAGTAGGAGAACGCATCCAGTTCTACCTTTCCAACATCTTTAACTCTTAAAAACTGACCATTATCCTGGGCAGAAATAATAATGTTTTCATATTCTTCAGCAGTTTTATAACGGCCTTTGTATTTCAATACATATTCAAAAGACTCGCCTGCGTTTTGTCCTAAAGCTCCCGCGGCTGCTTCTAAACTTTGTTCTCCAATGGCTGAGGTTACATCCCTTGGCACCAAACCGTAGTTCGCCATTTTAGCGGGATCTAACCAAACTCGCATTGCGTAGTCTTTTCCTCCAAATACATTAACCTCACCAACACCGTTAATTCGCTGTAGTTCTGGTTTTACATTAATATTCAAATAATTCTGAATAAATGTATCGTCGTAATCTGGATTGGTAGAGTATAAACCGGCATATAATAAAGCCGAGTTTTGTCTTTTTGTAGTCGTTACACCGGCCCGAATAACTTCATCGGGTAACACTGCATTAGCCCTGGAAACCCGGTTTTGAACGTTTACGGCGGCAATATCTGGGTCGTAGCCCTGTTCAAAGAAAACTGTTATACTGGCGCTACCATTATTACTTGCGCTGGAGGTAAGGTATGTCATTCCTTCCACCCCGTTAATTTGCTCTTCAATAGGTACAACTACACTTTCAAGTATTGTCTCTGCATTAGCCCCGGGATAAGATGCATTTACCTGCACCGTAGGTGGTGCAATGTCTGGATATTGAGTTACCGGTAATTCTGATAGTCCTAAAACACCTAAAATCACAATGATAATAGATACTACTGTAGATAATACAGGACGTTCTATAAAGGTTTTTAGCATAGCTTTTTATTTAAAAACTGTGTTGAAGGAATTTACAATACTATCTAAAGCGATAGGCTGAGGTTGTATTTTGGTACCCGTTTTTACTTTGTTAGCTCCTTTAGCCAGAATAGTGGTTCCTTTTTCTACGCCTTCATTCACTACATAAACCTTATCTATTTCTGCAATAATATTTAGAGAAGAAGCAATCAGGCTTGAATCGGTTTTTACTTTGTAAACAAAAGTTTTTCCCTGTTGTTCAAAGGTGGAAAGGGTGGGAACTATTAATGCATCTTCATATACATTAGGTATTTTAACTGTACCGCTACTTCCATTTCTAAGCAAACCCTGGCGATTATCGAATTTAGCCCGAAAGGTTACGGTACCGGTCTGCTGATTTATTTCTCCGGAAATTGTTTCTATAGTTCCTTTCTTTTCATATTCATTTCCGTTGGCCAGAATCAAATTAATTTCAGGAAGATTTTTTATTTTTTCTTCCATACTATTAGCCTCGGTATTACTCATAAAGCTTAGGAAGTCTTTCTCATTCATAGAAAAGAAAGCGTAAACCTCATCGGTTTGGGAAACCGTGGTAAGGGGAGTGGGATCGCCGGGTGAAACCAAAGCGCCATTTCTAAAATTAATGTCTCCTACATAACCGTCTACCGGGCTTTTGATTTTAGCGTAGCCAATACTGGCTGCAATACTGTTGTAATTTGCCTCAGCTTGTGAAAGCTGCGCTTTCGCGGTTTCTAATTGAACTTCGCTAATGATATCTTTTTCAACCAGGGGTTTTAGTTTTTCAACTTCTACGCGGGCTGCATTTACATTTGCTTTTGCGGCTTCAGCATCACCAGACAAAGATTCGGTTTCAAGCTTAAAGAGTAGCTGCCCTTTCTTTACTTTTTCACCTGCATCAACCAAAACATCGGTAACATAGCCAGAAACTTTTGCTCTCACTTCACTATTTACAACACCTTCAATACTGGTGGGGTATGAAGTATATCCGGTAACCGTCCTGGTAGGTACATCTATTACCGGGAAAGGTTGTGGGCCCTGGGCCTCTTGAGCTGGCTGTCCCTTTTTGCTGTCTGAGCACGAAGTGAAAACTGCTGCGCTTATAAGGAGACTAAAATAGATTATCTTTCTCATTGCTTTTACTATGAATTATTGGTTGTCTATGTTCTTCTTTAATTTATTAACTGCTGCAGTCGCTTCATCCAGAAAGTCTAGCAGGCTTTTTTGAAACTCCAGGTCAAAAGGAGGATCTTCCTTGTTCAATTCGTTACTCTGTATTTTAAATTCAAGCACTTCTTTATGAATGCATCTTTGCGCTTCCCATTTGGCCGTCATTTCATCAATGTATTTTTCCATAAGATCTGGCTTTACTACAAAATAGCGTTTGCGGTCTCCCGTTTTTGTATAATACTCTATTCTGTTGGTTGCCTGTAAGTGTTCTAGATGGCAGGATACGGTACTTTTCCCCGCATTTAAATCCATCACCAATTGATCGAAAGTGATTCCTTTTTTTCCTGTAACTATGGCGGTGGCAAAGATCCTTGCGGCCACTGGCGCTAATTGATATTCTTTTTCAAACTGAACGCCCAGTTTTTCAATGAGGCGGGTTTTTTCTTTTTCTAAGTCAGATTTATTCATTCTTTTCTTTTGAAGCTGCGAAATTAATGTTTGGTTCCGGATAAACCGAACTAAATAAGTTTAAATATTTGTTAAAGCGCGTCCGGCAGGGACTTCAGGAAATTGAGTTCATCGGATTTTAGCACAAATCCGGCACGAACCATACTCCTGTTTTCTTCATAATTGAGAAGACTTTCAGAATTTCCTTTAAACCATTCCAGCATTAAATAAATATTAGAAGAATTAAAAGGTTTATACATTAAACGTGTTCTCAATGTACCGTTCCAATCTTTAGTGCCTTTCATCAACATAACATCTACAAGAAACTCATTAGGTATAATGTTGTAGGTAAGGTTTAATTTGCCATAGCCAACATATTCGATCAAATCTGGGTTATCTTTTTTGTATCTGAAAGGGACCAGCCTTTAATACTAACCAAGAAATTTTCGTTAATAGCGGTGTGATAGCCCAGGGAAATTCTATTCCAGCTTCTGGAATATATACTGTCTCGCCCGTTAGACTCGTGTTCTAATTGCAAATATGCCATCCCGGCTAAATGATCGTTTCGGTTGTAAATCGGTTTCCCTAGAGCAAGACCGGGTTGAAAATTAATCTCCTGAAAAGGACTTGAGAATTTATAAATATTCCAAAAAGCCTTTTGAGTGTAGGTAAGAAACAAATGCGTATCAAACGGTAAAGTATTTCGGGTAAGTAAAGCTTTAAAGCTAATTTGATATTTTGCATCGGCGGTTTCTGATGAGATTTCTTTATCTGTTGAAATACCGCTTATAAAATAATTATCCTTGTGTATAGAAAATACGGGCATTTTCTCTAGAGTATCATTTATCTTTTCTCGGGATAATCTTTGAGAAGTAGCTTCACCGATACTTAAAGTGAAAATTATTAAAAGGAGAAAGTAAGCCCTGTTTATCATTTTTGTACATTTTATAAGAACCAGCAAAAGTATGCTTAGTTCTGAATCTCCCGAACTAACAATCTTTAAATTTCCGTTAAAAGAAAAAACCCAACTTTTTAGTTGGGTTTTTTAATCTAATAGGTTGGTATGTAACTAGTTGTTATAAATTCCTATTTCCAGGTCGCCATTCTTATTCATTTTTGCGCGGTACATTCCCGCGGTATTAAATTCCATTGAAACATTTCCCTGGTGATCTATTGCGATGATTCCGCCACTACCGCCAAGTTCGGGGTTTTTATTCTGGATCACTTCTTTAGTAGCTTCGGCAAGACTCATTTCTTTATATTCCATTAATGCTGAAATATCATAGGCTACGACTCCACGAATAAAAAATTCTCCCCAGCCGGTTGCAGATATCGCTGCGGTTTTATTATTAGCGTAAGTTCCAGCGCCAATTATTGGAGCATCGCCTATGCGCCCCCATTTTTTATTGGTCATTCCGCCGGTTGAGGTTCCTGCCGCCAGGTTTCCATTTTTGTCTAAAGCGGCACAACCAACAGTGCCAAATTTAGAATCTTTGATAAACGGATCTACAAAAGCAGTCTTCCCATCGTGATCAAGCTCTGTTTTTTCTGAATCTCTTTCCTTTAAGCGTTCTAAACTTTTAAATCGGTTTTCGGTATAGAAATATTCAGGATCTACTATTTCCAAATTTCGTTCTTCAGCAAATTGTTCAGCTCCTTTTCCCGAAAGCATTACGTGTTCTGAATTCTCCATGACTTCCCAGGCTAAATTTATTGGGTTTTTCACGGTGGTTACTCCAGAAACTGCTCCTGCATTTAAAGTCTGCCCATCCATTATTGAAGCATCGAGCTCATTTTTGCCTTCGTTTGTAAAAACAGCTCCTTTCCCGGCGTTGAAAAGTGGTGAATTCTCCATGATATTTATAGTTCGCTGCACAGCTTGAATTGCAGTTCCGCCATTGGCGAGAATTTCGTGCCCCGTTCTTATGGCTTCTTCCAGTTTGGCTTTATAGGCTTGTTCAAGGGAATCGCTCATATTTTCCTTTAAAATTGTACCCGCGCCGCCGTGAATTACAATGCCAAAGTTTTCTACGGAATCCTGATCTTTTTTGGTTTCGGTAGTTTCATTTGTTTGAGTTTCTTTTTCAGCAGAAGTATTACAGGCTAAAAAAAGTGATAAACTGAATAAAAGGAATATTTTTTTCATAAAAAGTGTGATTTTCAGCCGAAGATAAGCATTTGTATAATTTTTTGATCTTGCGCCGGGGATAGCAGTGTAAATCCCGCAGGCGCCAACAGGCGACGAGGAATTGCAGCGAATAGCCCGTTAAGGCGCCCAAAAAGATAATGAAATCGTCCTTTTTTTCGAGCTTTAAGTTGTAATTTTAAGCAATATAATTTTGAAATCATGGCAGTAAATAAACCTTTTAACCTTAATAAATGGGTTGAGCAAAACCGCGAATCGCTTAAGCCGCCGGTTGGTAACCGAAATCTTTATAAAGAATCTGAAGATTATATTGTAATGGTTGTGGCCGGGCCCAACGCCCGTAAAGATTACCATTATAACGAGACAGAAGAGCTTTTTTACCAGTTAGAAGGTGAAATAGAAGTGCATATTCAGGAAGATGGTGAAAAAAAGACAATGCAATTAGGCCCGGGAGATATGTACCTGCATCCCGGAAAAGTACCGCACTCGCCGGTGAGAAAAGAAGGTTCGATTGGCCTGGTTGTGGAGAGAAAAAGGCTTCAATTAGAGGGTAAGGACGGACTTTTATGGTTTTGCGATAATTGTAGCCATAAATTGTATGAGGTCTATTTTCCCTTAACCGATATCGAGAAAGATTTTCTAAAACATTTTAAGCATTTCTACGGAAGCAAAGACTTGCGAACCTGCGATAACTGCGGGGAAGTGATGCCGGTAGACGAACGTTATGTTGCCGGGACAGATTAGCGTTAAAAATTTAGTATTTTAGCAGGAAACACACAAAAGAACAGATAAAATTTACAAATTAATGAGTGAAATAGCAGAGAAATTCGGAATTAAACAAGCTTTAAAGGATCTTGGTTTGCAGGAAACCAATAATGGAACTTCTACCGGAAAAGATTTTTTTAGTAGTGGTGAAGTAATTGAATCTTATTCTCCTGTAGACGGCGCTTTAATTGGAAAAGTAAAAGCGACCACCAAAGAAGATTACGAAAAAGTAATTACTACTGCCACCGCAGGTTTTAAAGAATGGCGCACCTGGCCGGCACCTCAGCGTGGTGAAGTGGTTCGCCAGTTCAATGATGAATTAAGAAGATTAAAAGAACCTTTGGGGAAATTGGTTTCCTACGAAATGGGGAAATCTTACCAGGAAGGTTTGGGCGAAGTTCAGGAAATGATAGATATCTGCGATTTCGCAGTGGGACTTTCCCGCCAGTTACACGGGTTAACCATGCATTCTGAACGCCCAGGACATAGAATGTACGAGCAGTACCATCCGCTTGGTGTGGTTGGGATTATTTCGGCATTTAACTTTCCGGTTGCGGTTTGGTCGTGGAATACGGCTTTGGCGTGGGTTTGTGGAGATGCTTGCGTTTGGAAAGGATCAGAGAAAACTCCTTTAACTTCTGTAGCCTGTCAGAATATTGCCGCTAGAGTTTTTGCTGAAAACAATGTTCCGGCAGGAATTTCTTCATTGATCACCGGCGATTATAAAGTGGGTGAAATGATGACCAACGATAAACGAGTGCCGTTAATTTCGGCTACCGGTTCTATTAGAATGGGAAAAATAGTTGCCCAGGCAGTTGCCGCAAGATTAGGAAAATCTCTTCTTGAATTAGGAGGAAATAACGCCATAATCGTAACCCCAGATGCCGATATTAAAAATACGGTAATCGGCGCGGTATTTGGAGCTGTGGGAACTTGCGGGCAGCGTTGTACTTCTACCCGAAGATTAATAATTCACGAATCTATTTACGATAAAGTAAAAGATGCGATTGTAAAAGCTTATAAGCAATTGCGAATTGGAAACCCATTAGATGAAAATAATCACGTGGGGCCGCTTATCGATAAAGATGCGGTAAAAAATTATCAAAACGCTTTAGATAAAGTTGTGGAAGAAGGCGGTAAGATCTTAGTTGAAGGCGGTGTTTTAGAAGGCGAAGGTTATGAAAGCGGATGCTACGTAAAACCGGCCATTGCCGAAGCAAAAAATGAGTTTAAGATCGTACAGCACGAAACTTTTGCACCGGTACTTTATATTATGAAATATTCTGGAGATGTTTCTAACGCTTTGGAATTACAAAATGGAGTAGTGCAGGGACTTTCTTCAGCAATAATGACCAATAACTTAAGGGAAGCCGAACGTTTTCTTTCTGTAGAAGGTTCAGATTGCGGGATTGCAAATGTGAATATAGGAACTTCCGGAGCTGAAATTGGTGGCGCTTTTGGCGGTGAAAAAGAAACCGGAGGCGGAAGAGAATCTGGATCTGATGCCTGGAAGATCTATATGCGCAGACAAACAAATACTATTAATTATACTACTGAACTGCCGTTGGCACAAGGTATTAAATTCGATTTGTAAATATTTTCAGGAACTTTTTGAAAAGTTATTGCCGTCACCCTGAACTCGTTTCAGGGTCTAATATGTACATAAAAATAACTTAGATTCTGAAATAATCCCGGAGCTTCGGGACAGAATGACGGAGTATCCTGATTGGAGTTATAAACCAAACAAACCTCACAGCATTAAAATCTGTGAGGTTTGTTTTTTCTCAGATTTTAGCATTTCCCTAATTAAACCTTCAATAATAATTTTATATTTTGTGGTCATCAAAAAAATAGACAATGAGTAAAATCGATAACGAAACAATTAAGAAAGAGCATAAAAAGCGCCAGGAAGATTTTGAAGAGGAAGATGTGCATAATGTGCTGGAAGATGAAGAAGAGATAAAGTCTAAGTTTGAAAATAAAGGAAAGCTGCAGCGTTATGTAGACGATGCACAACTACTTTTTAATTTGCTAAGAGATTATGCCAATGGAAATTATAGGGAAGTTCCTTTTAACGTGGTTGCGGCTATTGGAGGAGCATTACTATATGTGCTTTCGCCATTAGATCTAATCCCAGATTTTATTCCGATAGTTGGTTATTTAGACGACGCGGCTGTAATTGCTTTTTGTCTTAACCTAATTGAAAAAGACCTGATCTCTTATAAGGTCTGGAAGAGAAATGCTGCTTAAGCTCTTGATCACTAATTATATAGGTCAATAAAAAGAGGCTGTTTGAAAAGTTTGTTCTCGTCAAGCTGAACTCGTTTCAGCTTCTAACATGTAATTTAATTATTAACATATTTGATCCTGAAATGAATTAAGGATGACGATTTTATAACTTTCAGACAGCCTCTTATTTTATCAATTTTTCCAGAAATTATAGTCTTCCGTTGGCCTCAACCCATTTAAAGGTGTGTTGATCTTCTGGGATAGCCATTCTTCCTGCAATTCTTCGCATTCTGTCTGGTAATTTCATTAGATAATCTCTTGCTTTTTCGGCCTCATCTGTTAAAGAGCGCATTTTGTCTATTTCCCAGTAGCCATTAAGTTTCTCCAGGATTTCTATATAATCGTAGGTGGTGTAAACGCCAAGACGCTGTGCTGCATTTGAGAAATTTTCAAAAGCTTCAGCAATTCCCTGTCCGCTTTCACGTAAGAACTGGGCCGGCATTACAATTTTTTTCTTCATCATATCGTGAAAAGCCAGCATCATTTCACTAGGATCGTGTTCAAAAATAGTTTTCACGAATTCACGATAAGCCATATAATGTCTCATCTCGTCGCCGGCGATGATATTACACATCTTCCCAAGCATTTTGTTTCCTTTTTTCTTAGCTAATTGCCCTACACGCTTGTGTGAAATATTAGTAGCTAATTCCTGGAAGCTAGTATAAACAAAGTTCCTATATGGATCTCGACCTGTTCCAATATCAAAACCATCATTGATTAAATATTGTGTGGTTTTCTCAACTTCTCGCATATTTACACGGCCAGAAAGGTAAAGATATTTGTTAAGCGTATCTCCGTGGCGATTTTCTTCTCCCGTCCAGTGGCGAACCCATTTAGACCAGGCATTTTCCTCGCCGCGGCTTTTCCCGTGTTGTTCTACACCTTCCATATCCATAAGCCAGGATTCGTAGGTTGGCAGGGCTTCCTCAGTAACCATATCTGCAACTAAAACTACCCAAAAATCGTATTCAAGCTCTTTGGCTTCTTCCCTAATTTGGTTGATTTCATCCATATAATTTTCTCCCTGTAAATTAGGAAGAAGGTCGGTGGGTTGCCAAATATCTTCTACGGGAATAAGGTATTCTTTAATGAAACCGTCTACCTGTTTTTCAACGGTATTCATCACTTCTAATCTAATATTGTCGAGGGCCATTCTAGTTTTTTTTTGGAGCAGAAATCTAAAAAATCTGCCGATATTAATCAACTCTTAAGAAAGAATTGTGCTAAAAATATTCTGTTTGGGAATTTTGAACATAAATAAAAGTCAAAATCCCTGAATTACAAAGATATAAAGAGAAAATGCGTTTTGTGGTAAAATCGTCTTAATTTCTACCTTCTTCTTCGGGATAGAGTTTAAATACAGGCTCACTTTGCCAAATTTCCTTTGTATTTACCTCTAAAGCGGATAATTTTCCCATAAAAGCAGCGCCGGTATCTACATTCCAAATATTTGCCCGTTTTACGGGGGCTTCTGCATTAATTCGGGTTACCGGTGTATGCCCTATAAAAATTTCATCAAAAATTTGAAGGCGTTTTGGATAGTTTGTGTCGCCAGGCTCAATATTTTTATCTAAAGAAAGCGCCATTTCCCATAAAGTTCTATCCCAATAGAAGCCAGTTTCATGATATTCCTGCTCGGGGCCATGTTGGCTTGTAAAACCGGCGTGTACAAAAAGCCTGTTCTTTTTATCGACATAGTAATTTAGCATCTGGTTATAAAACTCGATATGCGATTCTATTTCTTCCGACGAAAAATTTCTATAGGCGTCAATACTGGATTGCCCGCCATGTTCCAACCATTTTTCATTAAGCTCCCCGGTTGCCAACCAACGATGGGTGAGATCGTCATGATTCCCTCGTAGAAAAATACAGGTATTTTGTTTGGCGAGATCTATTAGGTATGAAACTACATTGGCTGAGTCGCTCCAGCCATCTACGTAATCTCCAAGGAAAATAAGTTCATCTTCCGGGGTTACCTCTATTTTTTCAAGGAGTTGTATTAAAGCTTTTAATCCGCCGTGAATGTCTCCAATAGCAATACTTCGGCCCATATTAATTGTATTTTACTTTTCTTAAAATTCGCATACTTTCTTTGTAATAATTATAAACTTCCTGGCTGTATTCTTTTAAATACGGTTTTGCTTCTTCCAGTTTGTCTATTGCCTGTTCAAAGTTATTTAAATAGCAAAGTAAATAAGTTGAAGGCAAATTTTTTAGGTCTTTTTTTTGTTGTTTATCTAGTGGAAGCTTTTTTTTAAGCCTTTCTACCAGCTTGCTGTTTATGTTGTAAATATGGTAAAGCGTTTTTTTGTCGAATTCGGGTGGCTCAAATAACAACTTGCTTTCAATATCGTAACTTACGCTATCTTTAAAACTGATGGTGACCTCCTCCAACGGGTAAAACTGGTATTTATCGTGTAATCCCAATTGAACGTATTCCAGAATTTTGAACTCTTCATCGGTCAGGCTAATGCTCACCTGGTCTAAATCTGAATAAAACAATTTTACCTGTTCGTTGATGAGCTCTATATCTACCCTGGAATAGAAAGTTTCGTGTTTTGCCTGAATCTTTTTTCCGGCCCAACAAACCACAAAATATTCTTTAAAAACTTTATAAGTAGCGTTATAATCTTTTCTTTTCTGAAGAAAATCGAACACTCCATCCAGCGTCAATTCAATATTATTATGAGAATGTTTTTCTATAGAATTCACTATTTCTGAATTCACATCGGTGATCTCCACACCAAAAACCTTAGGCATACTAATACTGCCATCTCTAAGAAAAACCGAACCTCCGTAATACTTCCAGATATTCTTTTTAAGCGAACATATTTTCCCGTGATTCGGCCTAATACTCACCAAACCAACCACCAGGTTTCCCGGCAAATGAGGAAAAGGGATATTTTCATAAGAAATTAACGGCGGATTGCTCAAGTAAGCATTCACCAGGTTTTGAATTTTACTATCGTCAAAAAAATCGGTGCCTATAATACTGTTATCTTCATCCTGGACTCCAATTACTATATAAGAATTGTTTTCAGGGTTGGAATTTGAAAGTGCGCAAACGTGCTTTAAAAACTTGGCTTTCCCTTCTCTTTCACCAATATTGAGCTTCAGCTTTTTGTCGTAAAAGCTGTTCTCGTCGTTATGAGCGAGCAGGTTTTTTATTAAAAGCCGTTTGTTAATCATACTAACCTTGTCATTTCCGCGAAGGCGGAAATCTCTATTTAGTTATTTTCTATTCTTTTTGCCTAAGGTGTTCCAAAAACTAAACCTACAAGGTTTTTAAAACCTTGCAGGAAGTAAATCTCAAGAAATATTATTCTTTATTCACCGTAACACTACTCGCTTGCGCGGTTGGCATCACCACTAAATCTGCAATATTTACGTGATAAGGTCTGGTAACCACAAATCGAATAATATCAGCGATATCTTCCGGGCGTAAAGCTTGAAAACCTTCATAAACACTTTTAGCTTTTTCTGTATCTCCTTTAAATCTTACCTCGCTGAATTCGGTTTGGGTAAGTCCGGGGTTTACGGCACCAACTCTAATTCCATGTTTGTTGAGATCTATTCGCATGGCCTGGTTTAAGGCATCTACTGCATATTTGCTGGCGCAATAAACATTGCCGTTGGGATAAACTTCTTTCCCGGCGGTAGACCCAATATTGATGATATGCCCCGTTCCCTGGCTTATCATTAGCGGAAAGATCGCTTTACTTACATATAGTAAACCTTTTACATTAATATCTAACATAGCGTCCCAATCGTCTATATTTCCATCCTGGATTGGGTTCAAACCGTGCGCATTTCCGGCATTATTGATAAGAATATCTATTTTTTGAAATTTCTCAGGAAGGCTATTGATTTTTTCAAAAACCACTTCCTTATCCCGAACATCAAAACAAAGCGTGTACACCGCGACTCTTTTTGATAATTCTTTTTTTAACTCAGCTAATCGCTCTTCTCTTCTTCCGCAGAGAATAAGATTAATCCCTTCCCTTGCCAAGGCACTCGCCGTAGCTTTCCCTATTCCGCTCGTTGCTCCTGTAATAAATGCAGTTTTCATAAATTATTTTTCTATTGCTAAAGTGTCTACAAGTAAGTAGCTTAGGCTTACATATGCAATTTAAAGTCTTGTTAAATTTAATTAATCTGGGGTCTTTCATAAAATTTAATCGACTATGCTGCGTTTTCCTGTCTAAACAATTAATAAACCTATTTATGAAAAGAACGATGAAGCACCTAAAGTTAAAAAGCTTACTGCTTGCCGCAGTAATCGCTTTTGGATTTACAAGTTGTAGTGATGACGATGAAAATAACGTTGCAGAGGGTAATGCCCAATTAACCGTGAGAATGACAGATGCTCCCGGTGATTATGATCACGTTTGGGTAGATGTACAGGATGTGATGATTAAAACCGAAGCCGCCGTGGGAGAAGAAGAGGCTGAGTGGGAAAGCCTTGCTAATGTTGAAACCGGCCGTTATGATCTGTTACAATTAACCGGCGGAGTTTCTCAATTATTGGTAGAGGCAGAAATTCCTGCAGGTTATCTTGATCAAATAAGATTGGTGTTAGGCCCCGATAATGTAGTTGACATTGCTGGCGAAGAAATTGCCCTTGCTACGCCAAGTGCTCAACAATCTGGCTTAAAACTAAATGTACAACAGGAACTTGAAGCAGGAGAGCACTATGAATATCTTCTGGACTTTGATGTAGACGAATCTGTGGTGATCACCGGTAATGCGGGCTATATTTTAAAGCCTGTAATTAGAATGTCGGCTATGGCCAGTACGGGTTCTATTATGGGTAAAGTACATCCAACAAATTTTCAAAGTTTGGTGAAAGCACAAAATGCGAGTCATACCATTTCTGCGTATACAGATGAATCTGGAAATTTTGTTTTACACGGGGTTCCGGCAGGAACTTACCAGGTGACTGTTACTCCAGAGGCTACAACTGGTTTAGAAGTAAAAACAGAAGATAACATTGAGGTAGAAGAAGATGCTGCTGTAGATCTTGAAACAATTTATTTGGAATAATTTAAATAATTCCTATATAAAAAAAAGAGCGGCTGTAAAAGGCCGCTTTTTGTTTTTTAACCATACATTAACAGCCTATACGCTAATAATTTTCCAATTTGCGGCCACGAATTTAAGGTCTTTAATACTTATAAAATGATAGATAATAACGCCTCTGTAGATATTGCAAGTTTAAACGAGAAAATTGAGAGGGAAAGTGCTTTTGTAGATTTACTAAACACTGAAGTCAATAAGGTGATAGTAGGACAAAAGCATATGATGGAGCGTTTGCTTATTGGGTTATTAGGGCAAGGCCATATTTTGCTTGAGGGTGTTCCCGGTTTGGCAAAAACTCTTGCTATTAATACACTTTCCCAGGCAGTTCACGGTAGTTTTAGCAGGATCCAGTTTACGCCAGATCTTTTACCGGCAGACGTTGTTGGAACCTTGATTTATAATATGAAGCTGAATGATTTCAGCATTAAAAAAGGACCCATTTTCGCAAATTTCGTGCTTGCAGATGAGATTAACCGTGCCCCGGCCAAAGTACAATCGGCTTTGCTGGAAGCTATGCAGGAAAAGCAAGTAACCATTGGGGAAGAAACTTTTATTTTAGATAAGCCGTTTTTGGTAATGGCTACTCAAAACCCGGTAGAGCAGGAGGGAACTTATCCTTTGCCTGAAGCCCAGGTAGACCGTTTTATGCTGAAAACCGTAATAGATTATCCCGAATTTAACGACGAGCAGTTAATTATGCGCGCAAATTTAAAGGGAGAATTTCCAAAAGTAAATCCTGTGGTAAGCATTGAGCAAATTTTGCGTGCTCAGCAAGTGGCCAGGGAAGTCTATATGGATGAGAAGATTGAAAAATATATCCTGGATATTATTTTTGCTACCCGTAATCCTGAAAAATATAATTTAAAAGAGCTTAAACCACTAATTAGTTTTGGTGCTTCGCCAAGGGGAAGTATTAACCTTGCACGGGCTTCAAAATGCTATGCTTTTATAAAACGCCGCGGATATGTAATCCCTGAAGACGTGCGGGCAGTGGTTTTAGATGTACTTCGCCATAGAATTGGAATTACCTACGAAGCCGAAGCAGAAAATGTGACTTCAGAAGATATTGTACACAAAATAGTGAACGAGATAGAGGTGCCTTAAACTATTGATTTCCACTAATTTTCGCATTTCCCAATAATTTGTGTAAAAACACAATCGTTTCCTAATGGATACTAAAGAGCTTTTAAAAAAAGTAAGAAAGATTGAAATAAAAACCCGGCGTTTGAGCGATCACGTTTTTGGCGGGGAATATCATTCTACTTTTAAAGGCCGCGGAATGACTTTTAGTGAAGTTAGGCAATACCAGTTTGGAGACGATGTTAGAAATATAGACTGGAACGTTACCGCGCGTTACAGCGAACCTTTTGTAAAGGTTTTTGAAGAAGAACGCGAACTTACCATGATGCTTATGGTAGATGTTTCAGGTTCAGAATTCTTTGGAACAAAAGATCAGCTAAAAAAAGATGTGATCACCGAAATTGCGGCGACTTTGGCTTTTTCGGCTACACAAAACAACGACAAGATTGGGCTGATGCTTTTTTCAGATAAAATAGAGCTTTATATTCCGCCTAAAAAAGGACGTTATCATGTGCTTCGGATTATTAGAGAATTAATAGAATTCAAGCCAGAATCTAAAAAAACCGATATTGCGGCAGCCATAAAATACCTTTCTAACGTGATGAAGAAAAAGGCGATAGTCTTTATGCTTTCAGATTTTATGGACGACGATTATCAGCAAACTTTAAAAATTGCAGGTAATAAACACGATGTTACCGGGATTAGAGTTTTTGATCCCGCCGAGGAGGAAATTCCAAATTTAGGATTGGTACAAATGTTGGATGAGGAAACCGGAGAATTTGTCACTGTAAACACCGGTTCAAAATCGGTTAGAAAAAATTACGCTGAATATTATCGTAGCCGGGCGGCTTATTTTAATGAAAGTTTCACCCTTAGTGGAGCCGGCGTTATCAATAATCGCGTAGATGAAAGCTACGTAAAAAAATTACTGGGTTATTTTAAAAGAAGAGGTTAAGAAGAATGAAAAATAGGTCTTTAACAACAATTACTATTTCCAAAGCGGCAACCTTGCTGCTTTTTCTGTTGTTGTCTTTTCAGTCTTTTGCCCAGCAACCAAAAGTAGATGCCGAAATAGATTCTACTTCGATCAAAATTGGAGAACAGGTTATTTATAGAATTGAAGTGGAGACCGATTCTACCAATTTGGTGGTTTTTCCGGAAGGTCAAACCTTTGATCCTATGGAAATGGTGGAGTCTCTAGGAGCTGATACCACCACGATTGAAGATCGGTTTAAACTTTTAAAGAAATACTCGCTTACCCAATTTGATTCCGGTTCCTATACTATTCCTGAGCAGAAAATTATAATACAAAACCGGGAATACTTAACCGATTCTTTTAGAGTTGAGGTGGCCGATGTAAAAGTAGATACTACTCGCCAGAAAATGTATCCTATAAAACCGGCGGTAGATGTGCCAGAACCCTTTGAGGTGCCAAACTGGGTTTGGTGGCTGCTTGCTGCATTGGTTGTTCTTGCGATTGCCTTTTATTTCTTCAGAGAAAAGAAGAAAAAGAAAGAAGAGGAACAGGAATTGCCGCCATATGAGCAGGCTATGCTTGAACTAAAGCAATTAGATAATTCTTCTTTACTGCCAAATAGAGAAATTAAAGAGTATTATTCTCAGCTTACGTTTAGTGTTAGAAAATACCTGGATAGAAAGATTTATGACAGGGCGCTAGAAAGCACCACGTCAGAACTTATCGTCTATTTAGAATTAAGAAAACAAGCTGGCGAATTAAGCTTGAAGGATAAATCTATAGATAATCTTCAGCAGTTATTAAAACGTGCCGATTTGGCCAAATTTGCCAATTCAAGACCCGATGTGATCACTGCAAAAAGCGATCGTACCAAAGTAGAGCATCTTATTAAAGACATTAGGCAGGTGGTTCCCGAACCGACAGAGGAGGAATTGATGCAGGATGAAAATTACCGAAAGGAAAAATTAAGGCGAAAAAGAAGAAATAAGATTATCGCTGTCCTTGGCGGAATTGTGGTCCTAGCCATTATAGTTATTACCGTTTTGGTGAATACCAAAGGCTTTGACTATGTACAGGATTCAGTTTTAGGGAATGAAACCAAAGAATTACTGGAAGGCGATTGGATTAGAAGTGAATACGGTACGCCACAAGTGACCATCACTACGCCTGAAGTTTTGGTAAGAAAAACGGTAGATCGTGATGACGAACTCCAGGAAATGTTGCTGGGAAGCGAGACTTTTGACGCGGGAACCCTGGAAGGTAATTTATATACTTTATTGATCACCGGTCCGGTGAATCCGCAAGCTGATTTTGATTTGCAAAAAGCAGTAGATGGTATTTATGAGTCTTTAGAAGCCCAGGGCGCCCGAAATATCATAATGAAACAGGAAGATTTTTCTACTATAAATAATACTGAAGGAATAAAGGTTTTTGGAACTTTTGATCTTGAGAATCCGTTAACCGGCGGGCCAATTAAAAAGGAATATGCCATTCTAAATTTTGCTGCGAACGGCGGTTTTCAGCAAATTATGGTAGTGTTTAATGAAGATGATGAATATGCCGAAGAGATTTCACAACGTATAGAGAGTTCGGTTCAATTAAAAAATCAGGCTAATTAATGTTTGCTAATTATACATTCGAAAATCCGGAGTTTTTCTGGCTGTTATTGCTGCTTTTGCCGGCAACGGCCTGGTATTTCTGGAAACGTAAGCAGCAAACTCCAGAGCTTAAAATGTCTAGCGTAAAAGGTTTTAAAGTAAAGCAATCGCTGCTTTCAAAATTAAAACCCGTGCTTTTTGTGCTGCGCTTACTGGCTTTAGCGCTGTTAATTACCGCTATGGCCAGGCCAAGAACAGTAGATGTTACTACCCAAAGCAGCAATATTCGAGGGATAGATATCGTGATGGCTATAGATGTTTCAGCAAGTATGTTGGCTCGGGATTTTGAGCCAAACCGACTCGAATCTGTAAAAGAAGTTGGCGCAGAATTTATTGAAAATCGGCCTAACGATAGAATCGGCCTGGTGCTATTTGCAGGTGAGAGTTTCACCAAAACTCCAATTACTAGCGATAAAAGTATAGCCTTAAGGGCCATAGAAGAAATTGAATACAGTAATGTTCTGCAAAGCGGTACGGCAATTGGTTCTGGTTTGGCAACTTCTGTGAACAGGTTAAAAGATAGTGATGCCAAAAGCAAGGTGATTATTTTATTGACCGATGGGGTGAATAATTCAGGGTTTATAGATCCTAAAATTGCCAGTGAGTTGGCAGTAGAATTCGGGATTAAAACCTATACTATTGGGGTGGGAAGTAATGGTAATGCATTAACTCCCGTAGGAATTTTGCCTAACGGAAGATTTCAATATGGCGTGCAAAAAGTAGAAATTGACGAAGCGCTATTACAGCAAATTGCCGCAGATACCGGCGGAGAATATTTTAGGGCTACCAATAACGAAAAACTGGAGGAGATCTATGAAGAAATAGACAGCCTCGAAAAATCTGAAATTGAAGAATTCAGATATTATAATTATACCGAAAAATTTAGGCCTTATGTGCTATTGGCGCTTGGGTTGCTACTTTTTGAAGTGGTCTTGAGATATACTGTATTTAAAGGCTTTATTTAAAATCTGAAAGGAAGTTTAATGATCTTAGAAGAGAAAATATATTTATGGCTTTTACTGCTTATTCCGGCGGTACTGCTGTTGTATCTTGTTTTTAGAATATGGCAAAAACGTGCCCGTTCTAAATTTGCTAAGCCAGAACTTCTAGGTTATTTATCACCAAACAGGTCTTCATTTAAGCCATTTTTAAAGGTTTTATTTATTGTATTTGCTCTGGCTGGTTTGGTTTTAGCACTCGTTAACCCTAAAATAGGATCGCAATTAGAAACCGTAAAGCGTGAAGGTGTAGATATTGTTTTTGCTGTAGATGTTTCTAAAAGTATGGAGGCCGAAGATATTGCGCCAAATCGTTTGGAAAAATCTAAACAATTAGTTCGGCAAATAATTGGCAATTTAGGAAGTGACCGTGTAGGGATTATCGCCTATGCCGGCAGTGCTTTTCCGCAGTTACCAATTACCACAGATTACGGCTCGGCTGAAATGTTCCTGGAGAGTTTGAATACCGATATGATCTCCTCACAAGGAACGGCAATTGGAGACGCGATAGACCTTGCAACCGGCTTTTTTGACGATAACCAGCAAACCAATAGGGTGATGTTCATACTTAGTGATGGTGAAGATCACGGTGGAAACATTGAAGACATGGCCAGGCAGGCTGCAGAAGCTGGGATTAGAATTTACACTATTGGAGTAGGAACAACCAAAGGCGGACCAATTCCTATAAAAAGAAATGGCGTAGTTCAGAATTATAAGAAAGACAACCAGGGAGAAACGGTTATTACCAAACTGGATCCTGCAATACTCCAGGAAATTGCTGAAGAAGCTAATGGCGAGTATATTGACGGAAGTGTAACCGCAGAAGTCACCGAGAAAGTACAGGAAGAGTTGCTTACCATTGAAAAAACAGAATTTGAAGCCAAACAATTTGCCGATTATAAATCGCAGTTTCAGTGGTTTGTTGGTTTGGCAATTTTATTACTGTTGCTAGACATATTTATGCTGGAACGAAAAACCGGCTGGATAAGAAGACTTAATTTATTCAACGAAAAGAGAAAAACAGAAGAGTGATAGAATGAGAGGTTTTTCAGCAAACATATTACTCGATAATCGTGGGTTAAATGCTTCGGGGCTTGCTTCGAAATTCAAATATTCCTTTTTTTCGGAATACTTAATGAGCTTTCTTCGGGGTGGTTTATTTGTAATTTTTGGCTTGTTATTTTCATTTCAAGTTGGTGCTCAGCAACAAAATGATAAGGAAAGAGAAAAGGCCCAGAAAGAAGCACTGCAACTTATGCAGGAAGCCGATGAAGCGCTGGGAGATAATAATTTCCCGGCAGCAGAAGCCGCTTATAGAAAAGCGATAGCTAAAGATCCAGAGAGTAGTGCTGCGCGGTATAATATGGGAAATATGTATTACACCCGAGAAAATACACCGCAAGCCGCACAACGTTTTAAGCAGGCTGCTGAGGTTGCCGATACTAAAGAGGCAAAACACCAGGCCAATCATAATCTTGGGAATGCTTATATGAAGCAAAAAAAGTATCAGGAAGCCGTAGACGCTTATAAAGATGCTTTAAGGAATAACCCTACCGATGATGAGACCCGTTACAACCTGGCGCTAGCCAAGAAAATGCTGGAAGAACAGCAGCAAGACCAGAATCAGGATGGTGGCGATAATGAAAATCAGGATCAGGAAAACAAAGATCAGAAGAATCAGGACCAGGAAAATAAAGAGAACCAGGATCAACAAGATCAAAGTGGCGAAGGGGAGAATGAAGGAGATCAGGATCAGCAAGAGAAAGATCAGGAAGAGAAGGAAGGCGATCAGGATGAGAAAGAGCAGCCAGATGGCGAGGGTGACCAGGAAGAAAAGGAAAAACAACCACAACAAGGCCAGCCGCAACCCACGCAAGGACAGTTGTCTCCAGAGCAAATACAGAGTTTGTTAGAGGCTATGAATAACGAAGAAAGAAAAGTGCAGGATAAAATAAATGCAGAAAAACAAAAAGGTGCCAAAGTGAAATCTGAAAAAGATTGGTAAAATTTTTGATACATTTCTTTCCAAAATCATACTTATCTTAAAGAAAAGGATTTTATAGATGAAGTTGAAATTTTTAATACTTAGCATTTTATTTTTTGCCGGCCTTAGTTTACAGGCCCAGGTGAGGTTCGAGGCCAAAGTGAGCAAGGACAAACTTGGGGTGAACGAACGCCTTAGGGTAGATTTTGAAATGAACCAGGACGGCGATAATTTCCGGCCACCTTCTTTTGATGGGTTTACCGTAGTGGGCGGCCCTAACCAGGCGGTGAGTAACCGTTGGATTAATGGCGACCGTACGTATTCCAAAACCTATTCGTATTACCTGCAACCAAATTCACGGGGAAGAAAAACCATTGCCCAGGCAGAAATAACCGTAGACGATAAGATCTATAAAACTACACCGGTAGATGTTGAAGTTACTGCTGCAGTAGAAAAACCTACCGATGGCGATGATTCAGAATTAATAGCTTCAGATAATCTGCATTTGGTGGCAGAGGTTTCTGATGCGACCCCTTATTTAAACGAAGGTATTACAGTAGTTTATAAGCTATATGTGAGTCCGCGAATTAGTGTTAGTAATTTCCGGGAAGTAGACAGTCCTAAATTTTCAGATTTCTGGAGTCAAAATATCGAAATAAGAGAATTAAGACCGGAAAATGGCGAATATCGGGGAGAGCCCTATCGTTATGTAGTACTTAAAAAAGCAGTGCTTTATCCGCAGAAAACGGGAGAACTGGAACTGGAGCCACTTACTTTGTCGGTTTCGGTAGATGTGCCCAGTGACCGGAGAGATATTTTTGGAAGCAGAATTTACAAAACTATAAATAAAACAGTTGCTGCCGGCACCAGGACCATAGATGTTAAACCATTGCCAGATGGGAAACCGGCGGGATTTACCGGTGCGGTTGGCAAATTTAGTATGGATGTGAGTACCACCAAGGAGAAGCTGAAAGCTTCAGAATCTTTGGAAGCTAAAGTGGAAATTAGAGGAAACGGAAATTTAAATTTATTTGAGTTACCGGCTTTAGAAGTACCATCTTCTTTAGAAATGTATAGTCCTGAAAGAAAAGAGAACGTTACCACAACGCTTAACGGGAAACAGGGAAGTATTATAGATAGTTATACTATTGTGCCTACACGTAAGGGCCAATATCCAATTAAACCGCTTAATTTCTCTTATTTTGATCCTCAGAGCGAAACCTATAAAACCCTTTCTTCCCAGGAAATTGTGATAGATGTGGAAGAAGGTCCAGCCACTGGAGGAAATGCTGTTGCTGGTAATACCAGGCAATCTGTTAACCTGCCTTCAGAGCAATTCAGGTTTATAAAAACAAATACCAATTTAAAACCTTTAGATCAGCAGGCATTTTTTAGGTCCTGGACTTTTTGGGGTTCTTTGTTTTTACCTTTTGCAGCCATTCCGCTATTTATTTTATTCGGAAAAAGGAGAGAGGCTAAAGCAGCTGATGTTACCGGAAACAGGAGAAAGAAAGCCGATAAGCTGGCGCGAAAATATCTTTCTGAAGCGAAGAAGAACCTTGGCGATCAGCAAAGCTTTTACGAGTCGCTAGAACGGGCAATGCATAATTATTTGAAGGCGAAATTGCATATCCAAACTGCCGAAATGAGTAAGGAAAGGATTTCAGAAATATTAAAAGAAAAAAATGTTGCTGATGAAACTTCAACCGAATTTATCGAGGTATTAAAGAGTTGCGAATTTGCCCGCTACACCCCGGCATCAAATACTGCACAGCACGACGATTACGATAAGGCAGTGAAAGTAATTTCCAAACTTGACAAAGATTTGTAATATGAAAAAACAGGTATTTATATTACTCCTATTTTTATCGTCTTTGGCGCAGGCTCAAAACCCAGAGCTTTTTGAAGAAGCTAATGATGCATATGCAAACGACGATTTTGAAACTGCCATAACCAAATATGAAAAGATCCTTGAGAACGGGGAGACCTCGGTGGCGGTTTATTATAACCTTGGGAATGCACATTATAAATTAAATAATGTAGCCCCCAGCATTTATTATTTTGAGAAGGCGCTTCAGTTAGATCCTACCGATGAAGATGTGCAAAACAACATAGAATTTGCAAGAAGCATGACTATTGATGATATTCCGGTGAACGAAGAAACCGGTTTTCAGAAGAAGATTAATAGTTTTATTTCTACTTTTTCCTATAATACCTGGGCTTACCTGGCTATCGCCTTATCCATAACTTTTGTTATTTTATTTTTGCTTTATTATTTCAGTCGAAATTCTTTACAAAAGCGGATCTTCTTTGGAGTGGCAATCTTTGCTTTTCTACTAGGTGGTATTTCAGTGTTTTTTGCATTTCAGCAACAGGAAATTCAGTTTAATAATCAATTTGCTATAATTTTTGCTGAAGAAGCTCCGGTAAAAAATGAGCCATCACAAAGAGGAGAGGCTGCATTTAGTCTTCACGCCGGTACTAAAACAAGGGTGTTGGAAGATTACCAGGAATGGGTGAAAATAGAGCTTCCAAACGGTACACAGGGATGGATAGAAAATAATAATTTGAAGCGACTATAAGAAATATTGATATTAGTTTAACATTAAAGTATGAGTTTTTCTTTTTAATTAGAAGCATTTCTTATTATTTTTGCCGCTATGAAAAGATTGGCCTACATACTAACCTTCGTATTTATGGCGTTTATAGCAACGCCAAGTATTGTAGCCTATATTGATAATTCTGTAGATGTTTCTTTTGCATTTAACGTGAATGAAGAAGAAAGTTCTTCAAAAAATGAGATCAATCTGGAATTTAATCTGGAGGAACATCATTCTAATTACGCCAGCATACATTATCTACAGGAACATACTCATACCGAAGACATTTACACAGAAAGCTACCCAATAGTATTTCTGGATATTATTTGCCCCCCGCCCAAAAGCGCTTAATCTAATTTAACTTTTACTGAATTTTTATAAACTTTCGGCAACATTTTGCAGTGAAATCACTTTGGCATTTATGTCTTTGTGTGTCAAAAATTCTATTCGATTATTTAAAAATTAGATTACAGAGATCAATCCAAAAAAGAACTTCAGGGAATATAAACTCCTGAAGAAATTGATCTCAACTTAATAAAGCGTTTTATATGTTTAAACATCTTAATAAAGATTTCCCGGCAAGTATTGTAGTATTTTTTGTAGCCATTCCGTTGTGTTTAGGAATTGCACTTGCCAGTGGAGCTCCATTATTTGCCGGTTTAATTGCCGGTATGGTTGGAGGTATCGTAGTAGGTAGTATTTCAAATTCTCAACTTGGGGTAAGTGGTCCCGCGGCCGGCCTTGCAGTAATTGTTTTAGGCGCCATTCAATCACTTGGCAGCTATGAAATATTTTTGGTAGCTGTGGTAATAGCCGGACTTCTTCAAATAGTAATGGGAGCTTTAAAAGCCGGGATTATTGGGTATTATTTCCCTTCCTCGGTAATTAAAGGTATGCTCGCCGGTATAGGTATTACCATTGCAATTTCACAAATTCCAAACGTTTTGGGCTTTTCCAGTGATCTAGAAATTTTTTCTATTGATGGTGGAATTGGTTCTGCGTTAAGTAAAATTGCTGATAACCTTCACTATGGTAGTATATTAATCACTCTTGTTGCCCTGGCAATCTTACTATTATGGGAAAAAGTTCTTACAAAAAAGAGTAAAATATTCAGCATTGTTCCGGGACCTCTAGTAGCCGTTGCTATGGGAGTAGTTTACTATCTTGTAGTAGATGGTCCAGCTTTTAGAATCCAGGATTTTCAGTTAGTAAGTGTACCGGTGCCAGAGAGTGCCGCCTCTTTCTTTGGGCAATTTTCTATGCCTAACTTTGCTGAGATAGCTAATTCTGAAGTATGGGTTGTTGCAGTAACTATTGCTATTGTTGCCAGTTTGGAAACTTTATTAAGTGTTGAAGCTATAGATAAAATTGACCCGTTAAAAAGAACAACCAACACCAACCGTGAGCTATATGCACAGGGAGCTGGTAATATGATATCTGGACTTATTGGTGGTTTGCCGGTTACACAGGTAATTGTGCGAAGTTCTACCAACGCTCAATCTGGTGGTAGAACAAAAATGTCTGCCATTTTACACGGTTTTCTTATCCTTTTCTCCATTATTGCTATTCCAACTGTATTGAATATGATTCCTTTGGCTGTACTTGCCGCGGTTCTTCTGCTGGTAGGTTACAAGTTGGCTAAGCCGGCTTTATTCAAGCAAATGTTTAAATTAGGAAAAGGACAATTTCTTCCTTTTATAATCACTATTCTTGGGGTGGTATTTTTAGACCTTCTAATGGGAATTGGACTTGGTCTGGCAGTTGGTATAGGTGTTATTTTAATTAATAGCTATAAAAACTCTCACTTCTTACATAAAGAAGGTTATGACAATAACGATGGTAACTATAAAATTACGCTTGCAGAGGAGCTTTCTTTCTTGAATAAAGGTGCGATTTTAAGAGAATTAAACGATATACCAGATGGTTCTACCGTATTAATTGATGTTAGGAAGACCAAGGTACTGGATTATGATGTTTTGGAAATTCTAGATGAATTTGCTGTAAAAGCAAAACGTAAGGATATTACCATTAAACTAGTTTCCGGTAAAGGTGAAGTTATAAATCCTGATAGCTTTAGGAGATATTTTGGCTTAGATGTTCCACTTTAAACCTGAAAGCTAAAAGTTAATTTTTATAAAGGGGAAGTCTACAGGTTAGACTTCCTCTTTTTTATTTTCAAAAAGTTCACTTTCATCATCCAGTAGGTCTCTTTCCCTGGCTTCTCTTAAAATTGAAGGAAGCACTGCCGGCGCAATAACTTTAACCGGAGCGTAAAGTTTTGATTCTTCAAGTTTTTCTTTGCTAACCAGTTCTATTTCCTCATTGGTAGCTGCAAAAAACATAATTATTACACTGGCTATAAAAGCCATTTTTAATAATCCAAAACCGGCACCTAGTAGTTTATTTACGATACCTAGCGCTGCAAAACCGGCCATTTTGGTTAAGATCTTTCCGGCCAGCGAGATTAGAAAAATAATAAGAACAAACGTGATGGCAAATGCGATTAGGTTTACATATTCTGAATCCCAATTCATATTTTCAGAAAAGAAATCGCTTAAAATATAAGAGAAATGGATAGCGCCGTAAATTCCGGCTACAATGCCAACCAGGGAAGCGATCTCGGCCAAAAGCCCTCTAAAAAATCCTCTAACGAGCCCATAAAGCAGAATTAAGGCCAGGACGATGTCTACTGTATTCATGTTTCAAATATAGTAAAATACCTGTGGCAAATTTCGGGTAGATTAAAGTGAAAAGAACTGCTGTTTTACTAAGAAGCTAGCTAAACATTTTAAGTCTCTCAAGGGGGTAAATTCAAAAAGGAAGATATTATCTTTGCGGACATGACACGAGACGAAAATTTGAAAGGTAGATGGGATGGTTTGCAAAAAAAGCTTTCTAACCAGTTTGCCGATGGAGAATCAATGGATCTGGATGCGATAATTTATGTAATTGGCGTTCAGGAATTAGGGCAGCCTCACAGAAAATTCAAAAAAGACCATAAAATAGATCTAATGCATATTGCTATTTGCCGTTTGCTGGAACCATACGGTTACTATGAATTTGATTATTTTGATGAAGAAGGCTGGCCACATTATAAGATTTTAGAGCAATTACCCACGCTTAAAGCCGGTGAGCAATCGGTTTTAATGAAAGAAGCCATTGTGAATTATTTTATCAATAACGAGTACATAGATTAAAGGCGCCGCGTGCTGCCTAAAACTACATTTTTACTAAATTTGCCCTTCTGAAAAGAAAAGGATCTCATGATAGATAAAATTAAGCAACATATAGCTGAAGTAGAAGCTTTTAAAACCGAATCGGCTAAAGAAGTAGAGGCCTTCAGAATTAAATACCTGGGAAAAAAGGGAATTTTAAACGATTTCTTCGCCTCTTTTAAGGAAGTGCCTAACGAGCAAAAAAAGGAATTTGGCCAGGCGGTTAATGCTCTTAAAAAGGCTTCTGAAGCTAAAGTTACTGACTTAAAAGAAAACCTGGAAAGCAAGCAGGAAGAAAAGGGAGTTTACGGTGATCTTTCAAGACCGGGAGAACCTATTGAAATTGGCTCAAGACATCCTATTTCTATCGTTAAAAACCAGATTATCGAGATCTTTTCTAACATTGGCTTCAATGTTTCTGAAGGACCTGAAATGGAAGACGACTGGCATAATTTTACCGCGCTTAACCTGCCGGAATATCACCCGGCGCGAGATATGCAGGATACCTTTTTTATTCAAACAGATCCAGATATTTTACTGCGTACCCATACCTCTTCAGTACAGGTGCGATATATGGAAAATAACAAACCGCCAATTAGAACAATTTCTCCGGGACGGGTTTTTAGAAATGAAGCGATTTCTTCACGTTCCCACTGTATTTTTCATCAGGTGGAAGGACTTTATATTGACAAGAACGTAAGTTTTGCAGATCTAAAACAAACCCTGCTTTATTTTACAAAGCAACTCTTCGGAAAATCTAAGATTCGATTAAGACCTTCTTATTTTCCATTTACCGAGCCAAGTGCTGAGGTAGATATTTACTGGGGTCTGGAAACCGAAACCGATTACCGAATTACTAAAGGAACCGGTTGGCTAGAAATTATGGGCTGCGGAATGGTAGACCCAAATGTGCTTAGAAATTGTAATATAGATCCTACCGAGTATTCAGGCTTTGCCTTTGGGATGGGAATAGAACGTATCGCGATGTTGCTTTATCAAATTGGCGATATTAGAATGTTCTATGAAAACGATATTAGATTTTTGGAGCAATTTAAATCCTCATTCTAAAAGACGATTTCTGCAAAAACTGGAACGATAAATAATTATAATTATGAAAAAAACAGGATTGATCATTTTTGGCATTCTAGCCCTTGCGGTTATTATTATTTTAGTTGCAGTAGAAATAATTGAATTAGCACTGGGTGCTATTTTACTGGGCATTGCTGCACTAATCTTATGGGGATTGTTTAAATGGGCTAAAAATAAGATTGAAGATTAGTGAAGAAAGATATTGACATACCTGAGGTAGAAAACGTTTATGTGGCGGCTGTAAAGGTCTATAACGAGTCTTTTAAAGTAGATGAGTGGAATGCTTATCTTATAAACGATAGGGACGAAGCTATTGAGATGGCTTTAATTGTAAGTAAAGGCTATGATAATAAGAAAGAAACCTCTGTTATACGCCATAAGCTGGAAAAGCTTCCCTCTAAGTCTTTTGCTAAAATTGAATTTATCCAGGAAGAAGTACTCGCCCTGAATAACCAGTTTCAGGTTACTTTTTTTGCTGATGGTAAAATGTTTGAAAAGAAATATTTATTCAGGAAAAATACCGTAAACGAAAAAGCTTTACGTGAAATTCCTATCATCCCGAATAAAGGGGTTTTAGCCGAATAACAGGTTTAAGTAAGCTTCTCTGCCAGTTTCTTAATTACTTTTTTAGGGTTTTTTCCTTCATAAAGAATCCCATATACAGCGTTAATTATAGGCGTTTTAGCGCCTTTATCTTTATTTATTTTATAAGCACTTTCGGTAGCGTAATAACCTTCGGCAATCATACTCATTTCCATTTGGGCGCTTTTTACGGTATAGCCTTTCCCAATCATATTCCCGAACATACGGTTTCGGCTAAATACAGAATATCCGGTTACCAGAAGATCTCCCAGGTAAGCAGAATCGTTTATGTTACGCTTCATACTATGTACTTTCTTAATAAAGCGTTTCATTTCTTTTATAGCGTTACTCATCAACACACTCTGGAAGTTGTCTCCATAACCCAATCCATGTGCAATCCCGGCGGCAATGGCGTAGATATTCTTCAGCATTGCTGCATATTCGGTTCCGGTTACATCATCGCTTAATTTGCACTTAATGTATTCGCTGCTTAGATTATCAGCCAGGATCTTCGCCTTTTTCTCATCGGTACAGGCAATGGTAAGGTAAGAAAGCCTTTCCAGGGCTACTTCTTCGGCGTGACAAGGCCCTGTGATCACCCCAATATTATCGGCCGGCACGTGATGATATTCTTCAAAATGTTCTCCTACAATTAGGCTGCTTTCAGGAACAATTCCTTTAATAGCAGAAAATATAATCTTATCCTCCAGGGAAACCGTTAAAGCATCTAACTCTCTCTTTACAAAAGCCGATGGGATAGCGAAAATAAGAAAGTCTGCTGCTGCTACCGTTTTATTAATATCACTGCTAAGTTCTAACTGGTTAATATCAAACTCAACCGAGCTAAGATAATTTGGGTTGTGTTCCTGTTTTTTAATATGCTCAATAGCATAATTACTACGCATATACCAATAAATGGTATCTACATTTTCACTCAGCATCTTTACAATTGCGGTAGCCCAGCTACCTCCGCCAATCACGGCAAACTTTGGAGATTTATCCATAGGTTGGTTTTCTGTAATTCAAAAATAAACAAATTTCTAAGTATATCTAAAGAGACAGGGCTTATAAACATATTTCTTGCAGAATATCTAAGAAATACCGATAAAAATTTAACATATATAAATTATATCTGTGGCAATTCTAGAGGTTTTTGAGCGTTGTCTTATAGACGACGAGTCCTTCTTTTAGAAGAAGACGGATTTTCTTAGTTTTTTTGGTTGGTTATTTAGTTTGAAAACCGCAAACACACAATTAAATTGTTGTTTGCGGTTTTTGTTTTTCTATTCCTTACACGTAAGAAAAATCTAACAAAAATTTAGGATTTCATATATGCTGAACACAAATATTCTTTCGTACTTTTCTTTTTACTAACTTAGTAATCAGACTTATGGGAATATTTTCATTTATAAAAGATGCCGGAGAGAAAATCTTTGGAAAGGAAAAAGAGAAGGAAGAAGAACATATAGAAATAACAGAGGCTAAAAAGGAAATAGTAAGAAAGGAGAATGCGAAAGCGGCAGAGAAACTTCTGGAAACTATAAAAGGCCTTGATTTGAGCGTAGAAAATCCTGTAATTAATATTGAAGGAAATACCGCTACAGTTTATGGACTGGCAGATTCCCAGGCTATTCGTGAAAAAATAGTGCTTGTAATTGGTAATTCTGAAGGTATCGCGAAGGTAGACGACAGGTTAGCTGTAAAAATTGAAGCGCCAGAAGCTAGTTTTCACACCGTAGAACGAGGCGAAAATTTAAGCAAAATAGCGAAAGAACATTACGGTGATGCTAATAAATATACGCTGATCTTTGAGGCTAATAAGCCAATGCTTAAAGATCCTGATAAGATATATCCCGGGCAGGTTTTACGAATTCCACGCCTGGAGCAGAAATAAGGATTAAAGACTGTTTAAAGTTTTTGAGGTTGTTATATTGAGGGCAGTCGACGTCCTATAGCTTGTAGTTCCACAATGAAAAAAGTAGGTTCAATCAGCTAACCCGAACAGCTAAAATGAGATTTTTAAACAGTCTTTTGTTTTTTAAAGATTCAACGACTATTTAAAGAAATTCATCAGTTTAATATAATTCCAAACCGAATCTGGTAACATGGGTTTAATGAATTTCCCCTCCTTTACAGATTTTCTAATGAAAGTAGATGAAATCTCTACCACCGGTGCTGCTACCCGTTTAATTTTAGGATGATCTTTAAATTCATTTTCAACCTTGCCTCCAGAAATTCTGGGATACACGTATATTTCATGGTTTTCTAAGATCACCTCGTAATTCTTCCATTTATGGAAGGTTTTCAGATTGTCTTCTCCCATAATTGGGCAAAACTCATTAGTGGGATATTTCTCCTGAAGATGTACCAAAGTGGTACTGGTATAATTGGGCTGTGGCAGGCTAAACTCTACATTAGAAGGCTTTAAATGCTCATAACCTTCGCAGGCTTTATAAACCATCTCCAGGCGGTGATGATTTTCTAAAAGCGTATTTTTCTTTTTATGCGGATTATGGGGGGTAACCACTAGCCAGACCTCATCCAAATCTGAAAATTCGGCCATGTGGTTGGCAATAATAAGGTGACCAATATGAATAGGATTGAAGGTCCCGAAAAATAAACCTACTTTCCTATTCATCTTTATCTTCCTTTTTTACGCCTACATAGCTTGCAACAAGATCGTAAGCTTCCTTAAGCGCGGTGCCTAAATGATGATTTTCTATAATAAAGTCAAATTGCGGTGCTGTAGCCAGCTCAATAGAGGCTTTAGCTACACGCATGCTTATTTTATCATCGGTTTCGGTTTTACGCTTTTTCAATCTTATTTTTAACTCTTCAATACTTGGTGGCTTTACAAAAACCGCCAGGGTTTTCTCCGGATAGATGTTTTTTATATCCAATCCGCCAACTACATCAATATCAAAAATCACGTTTTTTCCATTGGCCCAAATGCGTTCTACTTCGCTTTTTAAGGTGCCGTAAAAATTATCGCGATATACTTCTTCCCATTCCAGGAATTCGTCGTTTTTAATCTTCTTTTTAAAGTCCTCTAAAGATAGAAAGTAATAATGCTGTCCGTCTTTTTCTTCTCCCCTTGGAGCACGCGAAGTAGCCGAGGTCGAAAATTCAAGGTTAAGCTCTTTATGTTTCAACAAATGTTGGACTATCGTAGTTTTTCCCGATCCTGAAGGTGCCGAGAAGACGATAAGTTTACCATCGCTCATTTAGAGTACGTTTAAAAGTTGTTCTTTAATTTTTTCAAGCTCATCTTTCATTTGCACCACCAATTGTTGCATTGGTGCATAGTTAGATTTGCTTCCAATCGTATTGATCTCACGGCCCATTTCCTGAGAAATAAAGCCAAGTTTTCTACCGTTAGAATCCGGCGAATTTATGCTTTCGTTAAAATAAGCAAGGTGGTTTTCTAACCTTACTTTTTCTTCGGTAATATCAAATTTTTCAATGTAGTAAACCAATTCCTGTTCAAAACGGTTTTCATCTACATTCTCCTTAAGATCGGCAATTCCTTTTCTTAGTCGTTCTTTTACAGCATCAACTCTTTCTGGATCAATTCTTAAAACTTCCTGAAGCAAGGCGCCAATATTATTCACTCTAAGTTTCAGGTCTTTCTCTAAAGCTTCGCCTTCGTCTTTTCTAAATTGATTGATCTCTTCCAGAGCTTCAATCACTGCGTCTTCAATCGCTTTAAATTCAGATTCGTCAATTTCATCTCTTTCGGTAGTAACTGCATCGGGCATTCTCACTGCCATTTTTAGTAGTTCAGTTTCATCGCCGTCAACAATACTTTTCAGCTGTTGCATATAATTTTTTACCACGCCCCGGTTTACAGAGGCCGTAGTTTCTTCGCCGGTCACCTCTACATAAAGGGAAAAGTCTACTTTTCCGCGAGTAAGTGATTTTGAAATTGTATTTCTTAGCTGAAGTTCTTTTTCGCGGTACTGCGAAGGAATTCGGGCGTTTACATCAAGGTTTTTGCTGTTTAGCGACTTGATTTCAACGGTTACTTTTTTGGATGGGAGCTGCGTTATGCTTTTCCCAAAACCTGTCATTGACTGAATCATGAGTGATTTTTAAGCTTGTGCAAAGATAATCAATTCTATAGCAGGGCAAAGCCGGGAAAAGGGTATTTTGCAGATTCTGAAGTTATTGATTTTGAAATTTGCCTTTTGCCACGGGCTTATGCTAGTTTAACCTGAGTGATAAATTCCAGGGCTCGTTCTTCGTGATAATAGGCTTTATTATGCTGAATATAACCTACGTGCCCACCGTGTTTAGGACTTTCTAAATGAAGAAATTCCGAATTTTTTGCTACTTCCGTCGGGTAAGAATTCGGGGAAAGAAAGGAATCATTTTTGGCATTTAACAGCAGCGTGGGAATAGTGATATTTGGTAAAAAACCTATACAGCTGCATTTTTTATAATAATCTGAAGCATTTTTAAATCCGTGGGCTTTGCTGGTGTATAGTTCATCTATGGCCAGCAGTGAATTGCACTGTGTGATTTCTTCTTTGCTAATTTTTTCAGGAAAATGGGTTTGCCTAAGCTGTAATTCCTTTTTCAGATTTTTTAGAAAACGTTTCGAATATAGGAAGTTATGTGTTTTGTTAAGTTCTTCCAGGGACGCACCAAGATCGCAGGGCGTAGAAATAGCCACTGCCGATTTAATTTCTGAAGGAATACCTTTTTGCTCGCCTAAATATTTAAGTAGTAAATTCCCCCCAAGACTGAAACCAATCAAATCGATTTCTTTATACTGATTTTCCTGCTGAAGATGTTTAATTACCGCTTGAAGATCTTCGGTTGCACCGCCGTGGTAACTGCGATAAAGCCGGTTCATTTCCCCGCTGCAACTTCTAAAATTCATAGAAGCCACGTCCCAGCCGTTATTCTGGAATTGCTTTGCCATTCCCAACATATAAGGACGGTTTGCATTTCCCGCAAGACCATGAAGCAGGATAATGATTTTATCATTTTTAGGAGAATAGAAACCACGCTCTAAATCTAAAAAATCTCCATCTCCTAATTCTATGCGATCTGTAGTGTGAAAACTAAAGTCTACTTTTCGCAAAGTGGCAGCATAAATGCTGGATACGTGAGGGTTTTTAAAAATCCCGGGAGCTTTATATTCGGTTTTGAGTATAGGCATAGCGGGCAAAGTTAAGCAGTATTATGCTAAGTGAACAATCTTGTTGATAATTCTGCGAGATATTAAATCTGTTACAAATTGACTTTGAACAAATTTGCTTCCAAAGACCGCGTTAAACCTTCATTTGGTCTCTTAAAATTTTGAAATAATTATGCATGCATAATATTTATGCTTAGTTTTATTAAAAAATAAGAAGAAAATGTATACCAAAGAATTTGAAATACGCTGGAGTGATATAGATGCAAACAGACATTTGGCGAATACGGCTTATGTGAATTTTATGAGCCATACCAGGATGGCTTTTTTAATGGAAAACGGTTTTGGCCAGGAGGATCTTGCTAAAGAGAATATTGGGCCGGTTGTTTTTTATGAGCATATCTATTATTTTAAAGAAGTTTTTGCCGGTAAACCTATAAAAGTAACCTTACAATTGAAAGGCCTTGCCGAAGACGGGATGTACTTTGAATTTTTGCATAATTTTTATGACGAAAATGGTCAAAATTTTGCCAGCTGTGAGATGATGGGTGCGTGGATAGATCTAAAAGAAAGAAAACTCACAAAACTTCCAAAAGCCCTGCATGATAATTTGGACAGCTTGAGCCATACCGATGATTTTAAAATTTTGACCAGAGAAGATACCCGAAAGTTTGGAAAAAAACCACAACATTTAAATCCGGAAAAAATAGGATTTTAATGTTTCCTTCTTTAGAAATACTTAAATTTCCATATCAAAAAACATAGTTTTTACATAAAATCAGAAAAAGAACAAACCCGGGAGATCCTTAGATTTTCCGGGATTGCTTTTTTGGTATTTTTGGCATTTGTACTCATCGCTTTATTCCTTGAATGGTATTATTTGCCACTTTTTATAGCTCTAATAATCCTTACGGTCCTGTCACCTTTTATAGATATGCCTCAAGGTAGAAAAAAAGGTAACCTTATCTATTACACTCCCCTTTTCATTACTGAAAAAGAGAAAAATGGAAGAATCATTATTCACGGTGGAACTTTGTTTGATTACTATTATATGATTGATAGAAATTGGAAGGGAAAGCAGCGTATAAGATTTATTCTTAGCCAATATATTTTAGGGCTGGTAAAGCTTAGTGAATCCTTCAGCGAAAAAGAGGCAGAAAAAATCACCCTGGAAGGCACAAGCTATATTCTTAACGACAGGACTGCAGAAAAACTGGGTTTCCGTAGAAAAGAAACTAATCTATTACAACAATTCATTCTTACTTATAATTATCTGCAAATACTCCTTGCCAATTCAATAGCGAAAGGAAAAGTAAGTTTTCCGGCGATAGGTAGGGTTAGCACCTTTACAGCGCCACTTTCAGCAATAAAAGCCAATAAAAATTACCTGTGTAAACTAGCGAAAAAACTGGAAGATTAAACTATGCCCTAACTTCGGTTTTCTTTTTCGTCACCATATAAACCCCTACGAATACCAAAATTGCTGCTACTGCTTTTACCATATTAAGCTCATCGGCGCCGGTCAAAATCGCATACGTAATCGCGATTAGTGGTTGGAGATAAATAAATACACTTATGGTGGAGGCCGAAAGTTGTTTTAAAGCATAAATATTAAGTAAATAGGTGGAAAAGGTGGTTCCTGCTACCACAAAAGCCATTTTCCAAATGGCATCAAATGGTAAACTTGCCCAGTTTACTTCGGTGAATTCACCAATGGTAATAGGGAAATTTATAAGAACTCCTATAAAAAATAACCATTTCATTAAAGTAAGCGCGTGATATTTTTTTGTAAGTGGTTTTACCAAAATGAGGTAAAGTCCGTAGCTAAATGCGTTTACTATAAAAAGAATATTACCCAAAGGAATGTTGGGCGCGCTTACGGTACTATCGGTGCTAAAAAGCACCAACACCAAAGCACCCGCTAAACCAACAATAATTCCAAGGGTCTTGAGTAAAGTTATGCGCTCCTTTATTAGAATAGAAGCCAGAATAAGCACCATAACCGGTGAAAGCGTTACAATTACCGAACTATTAATAGGGGTAGAGAGGCTTAGGCCTTTAAAGAAAAACAGCATATTAATTGCCATTCCAAAAACGGCACAGCCTAAAATTCTTGGCCAGTCAGAAGTAGCAATCTTTTCTTTGGGTCCCAGCCAGCTAATTCCCCAAAATAGGATAGCTGCACCAAAAACCCTTAAAAAAATAAATCCAAAAGGTTCAATATAAGTAGGCATTACGCCCTTGGCAATCGTGTGGTTGAGTCCGTAGATCGCACTTGCGCCAATGGCTGCGAAGATGGCCCAAATACGTTTGTTATCCATGCACGGCTGCTTTGGCCGCCGCAACGGTTTTCTTGGAATTACCTATAAAAATTTCATCATTATTGAGAATCACCGGTCTTTTTAGAAACGTATAATGATCTAGAATGAGCTCTTTATAATCAGCTTCAGAAAGCTCTTTTTTATTCAGTTCCCTTTCGCGATAGAGACGTGCCCTTCGGCTAAATAAAGCTTCATAACTTCCTGCAAGCGCTTCCATCTCTTCCAGTTGCTCTTTGGTGATTTCTTCTTCTTTGATATCCTGAGTCTCAAAAGAAGCTGGCAAATTCAGTTCCTTTAAAATCTTTTGGCAGGTGTTGCAGCTTGAGAGGTGATAAACTTTATTCATGGTGGTTTAGTTTAGTAAATAAGCCATTGTGCTACTTTGTTCTTCGGAATAGATAATTTCAATTCTCCTTCTGCATAACTGGCAGCTTCATAGCGATTATAGACCAGAATCACCCGATTTTTGGTAACGGCTATATTTTCTGGAAGCGCAAATTTATCATTTTCAAAGAAAAATCCTTTAGCATTGATGTTTTCTCCTTCCGGAATTTTATATTTTTTTCTGAATTCTTTTTCAGCAAAATCTTTAAAAGCCTCGAGGTTAGAAAATAAATCGTCTTTTTCTAGCAATTCGCCAGACTTAATATTAAAATTTGCATACCTGGTAGCGCCATACCCATGAGCGCCCCCGGTAAAGATATAAAAATCGGTTTCCAGCGTTAAAAGCTCTTTGGTTTGGCTTATTACAGCTTGCGAGATCTCTACTTCATAACCCGCTTGAGAATATGGGAAATCATTTTTAAAATTCTGGTAATCATTAATAAATTCCTGAACCGCCGCTTTTATATTCTCGGCATTGGTGTCTTCTTCAGTATTATTAAATATTTTAGTAAGGATTTTTTCATTGTATCGATTCATAGCCCGCGCAGCTTCACGATCTTCCCTAAACTGTAAATAATTCACCCTAATTTTAGGGCATTTTGCATTCTTACACGCTTCAAAATCTTTTGGTAAGAGACCTTCGTCGTAAAAGCTTAAAGCTTCGGTATCACCCTTAACCTGTTTTACCCGGGTGTCCGTTTTTTCGTCGCGACAGGAGGTGAATAAGAGAAAAATCGCTATAATAGGAACTAATTTTTGAAACATATAAAAGGCTGTTAAATACTTGAATAAAGATAAACCTATTTTGCTTAAACACAATGAGCCTGCTACATTTGCTATAAACCGAAGACTTATGAAATTTAATACCAAAACAATACATGGAGGCCAGGAAAATATAGATCCGGCATACGGTTCTGTAATGCCGCCAATCTATCAAACCACTACTTATTCGCAAAGTACACCTGGTGGCCATAAAGGATTTGAATATTCGCGAAGTGCAAATCCTACAAGAACCGCCCTTGAGAAGTCCTTGGCAAGTATTGAGAATGGTAAATTTGGTATTGCATTTGGCTCTGGTCTTGCGGCAATAGATGCAGTTTTAAAGCTTTTTAAACCCGGGGATGAAATTATAACCACAAACGATCTTTACGGCGGATCTTATCGGTTATTTACTTCCATTTTTGAAAAGATGGGAATTAAATTCCACTTTATCGGGATGGGTGAAGCTAGCAATATTGAGAAATACATCAACGAAAATACTAAACTGCTTTGGGTAGAAACGCCCACTAACCCGATGATGAATATTATTGATATTGAAGCGGTTTCTAAAATCGCGAAAGCAAACAATTTATTGCTGGCGGTTGATAACACCTTTGCTACTCCCTATTTACAGCAACCTCTAGAACTGGGAGCCGATATTGTAATGCACAGCGCTACAAAATATTTAGGCGGACATAGTGATGTGGTAATGGGTAGCCTGGTGGTGAAAGATGAAGACTTAGCTGAAAAACTTTACTTTATTCAAAAAGCGAGCGGTGCTATTTGCGGGCCGCAAGACAGCTTTTTGGTTTTACGCGGAATAAAAACGCTGCATCTTAGAATTCAGCGTCACTGTGAAAATGGAGAAACAGTGGCAAAATTTTTAAAATTACACCCAAGAGTAGGAGAGGTCTACTGGCCCGGATTTGAAGATCATCCCAATCACGATATCGCGAAAAAGCAAATGAAAGGTTTTGGAGGAATGATCTCTTTTACCACTAAAGAAAACACCCTGGAAAGTGCTACAAAGATTGTAGAAAACTTAAAAGTGTTCACTTTGGCAGAATCGCTTGGTGGCGTAGAATCTCTGGCCGGACATCCTGCAAGTATGACCCATGCTTCTATCCCGAAAGAAGAAAGAGAAAAAACCGGAGTAGTAGATTCCCTTATTAGGTTAAGCGTAGGAATTGAAGATGAAGAAGATCTAATAAACGACTTGAAGCAAGCTTTAGACTAGTTTGACTTTTCTCAGAGATATTTAATTAGTGGTTTCAATATTGAAGAGGTTTGTCATTGCGATCCCGGTTTGAATCGCAATGACGAAATCTTAAAAACGTACTAAATCACTTTCTTTAAAACCCAAATCAATCTTTTTACTTCATCAAGAGAGTTGTAGTGCACCAGGCTAACTCTTACCACGCCGTTCTTTTCTTTTAAACCTGCGTCTTCAATTAATTTTTTAGCGTAAAAATCTCCAAACCGAATCCCGATACGATAATCATCTACTTTTTCAACAATTTTATCGCTTTTCATTTTATGGTGTACGAATGAAATTGTGGGTACTCTTTTTTCCCTATCGGCAGTCTCTTTACCAATAATTTTAATGTCTGGATGTTCAGCTAAATAATTAATTAGGGGTTTGCTAATTCGCTCTTCGTGGCGCCCTATGTGTTCAAAGATCTTATCCATTTTTTGCTGAAAATCTACCTTTTTCTCCCTGGGAAATTCGTGCTTGAATAACTGGTCAAAATATTCTGTAATTCCCAGTAAACTATAAGTGAGTTCAAAGTTGAAATTTCCGGGTTGGAACTTATAAGGCACATCTTTTTTCGTAAAAAAATAATGGTTTATACCATCCATTTTATACAACTGATTGTACTTTCCGTACATCACCGCTAAATGTGGGCCATAGGTTTTGTACCAGCTAAACACATAAAAATCTATATCCAGTTTTCTAACATCTACACGTCTATGAGGTGCGTAAGCAACTCCATCTACACAAATAAGCGCGCCAGCCTTATGCACGGTTTTTGCAATTTCTTTAATAGGATTTATACTTCCTAAAATGTTAGAAGCGTGGGTTACGGCTACTAACTTAGTGCGCTTGGTCAACAATTTGTTGAGGTCGCTTATTTCCAATTCAAGGCTTTCAGGATTTGCCTTCCAGACTTTTACTTTTATCCCTTTTTCCTTTAAATCTGTCCAGGGAGAAACATTTGCCTCGTGATCTGTGTTGGTGACAATTACCTCGTCGCCTTCCTGCCATTGCTTGCTTATGCAAATACTTAAAATTCGTAAGAGCATAGAAGAAGAAGGGCCAATTACCACTTCTTTGGGTCTGCCCGCATTTATGTATTTACTTACCTGTTTGGTGGCGTAGGTGAGTTTTTCTCCTGCTTCCCTGGAAACTTTATACGACGCACCCAATTGAACATTATGATGTAACAAATACCCACTGATGCGTTCTGCTACTTTCTTTAAAGTTTGTGACCCGCCGGCATTATCCATAAAAGTGAATTCCCTTTCCAGCGCCGGAAATTGGTTTCTTACAAATTCAATATCCATTAGTCTAAAAGGCTTTCGTTGAACAATTCAAGAATTCTTCTGTATTCGTCGGTCCAACTGCTGGGTTCTACAAAACCGTGATCTTCTACGGGATAAATTGCCATTTCCCAGTCTTCTTTGCCTAATTCAATTAAACGTTGAGAAAGCCTAACCACATCCTGAAAATGAACATTTACATCTACCATTCCGTGGGCGATCAATAGATCCCCTTCTAATCCTTCAGCAAAATAAATGGGAGAAGACCTTCTGTAAGCAATAGGATCAGCTGCCGGTTCATTTAAAATATTAGAAGTATAGCCATGATTATAATGGGCCCAATCGGTTACTGATCTTAATGCAGCACCGGCTTTAAAAGTTTCAGGTTCGGTAAACATTCCCATTAAAGTGATAAAACCACCATAACTTCCACCATAGATCCCGACTTTTTCAGGGTTTATTCCGTGATTTTCTATTAAATATTCCACGCCGTCAACCTGGTCAGAAAGGTCTTTACCACCCATATGGCGGTAAATTCCTGTTCTCCAATCGCGACCATAACCTGCACTTCCGCGGTAATCGATATCGATTACGGTGTAGCCAAGATCTGTTAAAAGATTATGAAACATATATTCCCTAAAATAACTGCTCCACCATTTGTGCGCGTTTTGTAGGTAACCTGCACCATGTACAAAAACTACTGCAGCATTGTTTTTTACATCTGCTTCCGGTTTGTATAACCTGGCGGGAACCATAGCGCCATCTTTCGCTTCAAATTCTATTAATTCGGGTTCTCTCCATTCGTAGTTGCTAAATGCTTCAGATTGTCCTTCGGTTAGTTGTTTGGCTTCCGCATTTGCTTTCGTTTTCTTTAAATATAATTCCCAGGGTTTATTGCTATAGGAATGTAAAATGGCCATATTTTTTTCATCGGGAGAAAGGTAAACATCATTGTTGCCTTCCATTTGAGTCAGTTTTTCCATCTTACCACCCATAACCGGCATTTTATAAAAATGACGTTCGCCGGGCCCAACTTCTGAAGTCGTTAAGAACCAATGTTTTTTATTGTTGGAAAGTTCCGGATCAAAAACTTCAAAATCGCCCTTGGTCAATGCTTTTTTATTGCCAGAAGTAACATCTAACAGGTATAGATGAGAATATCCTGTTTCCTCACTTTGAAAGTAAATATGTTTGTTATCTGGCAACCACCCCATCTCTTCATTACCGTAAAAAGTATAGCCAATTCCCGGCCCGGCAATCCAGGCTTCGTCTCGCTGACGGTCTAAAGTATTTAACTCGCCGGTTTCCAGGTTTATTTTAGCGATCCAGCGGTCTTTATTGTCTTTAGAACGAATGTTAACCACGGCGTGTTCCCCATTTTCTGAAAAATAAACGGTAGTGGGAACTACTTCTCTTTCGGTTTCTTCCCATTCTTTATCTGGATAATCTTTTACGTAATCGGGTAGATCAGTAATTCCGGGTAATTCATTTGTCTTTATGTTATAAACCGTGTCTTTTTCAAAGTTGTAAATAGCAAGTTCAACTTTAGTTTCATTTTCACCAACTTTACTGCGGGCAGGCAGATTTACGGTGTACCCCGACTCATCAACATAATTTGGAACATTGGTGTTTTCTCCACCTTCGCGGGTAATGAGCTTAAAAGTTGCGAATTTTGCGTTTGGTGAAACCTGTAAGCTACTAAGATTACGCTCTTCCAGGTAAAATGTAAAGCTCTCTTCTTCCGCAGTAGCTTCACGATAAGCTTTTTCATTTTCCTCTTCGGTTTTTCGCTGATTAACAACTTCCAGAAGTTCAAGATTTTCATCTCTAACCCAGGCATCTTTTTCCGAAGTTTTGTCTTCTTTCTCTTCTTTTGCTTTACCGCTTTTAATATTAGTAAGCTGTTTAATGCTGCCTGCTTTTTTATTATAGATAAAAGCGTTTTCGCCCAGGCTAAAGCTGATTTTATTTTCATCTGCCATGAATTCGGCATTCGAAATACTTTCCGAAAGATCTAATAGCTGGGTAGTTTCACCGGATTTTAGCTCGTAAATCATCAAATTTCCATTTTCACTATAGACCTTTTTACTTCTGGCTTTATTGAAGTCGCCATACCTGGGAATTAACTTTCGTTCTTCTTCAAGGCTTACCTTGCTTATTTTTGAAGTATTGCTCAAGTCAATTTTATAAAGCGAATCTTCAGTATTTTTCTCGGGATTATAGTCAAAATAGATGGTTTCACTATCTGCACTCCACTTTACATTAGAAGGGAAGGTGCCCATCCAATTAGGATCCTGCATAATTTTTTCTACGGAAAGCTCGCTTGTTTGCGAGATGCCGATAAAACTGAAACCTATTAATGTTAAAAAGAGAAAGTGAAATTTAAATTTGAGGGGATTGGGTAGATGTTTTTTCATCGATTTAAGGAATTGTCGTTTTAATTTTTAAAAGCACAGCCAATATAGTTAAAATGCTAAAAACAGTAAAGCATTCGCTTGAAGTTGAAAAAATATAAATGATATCTTTAGGCTCAATTCTTAACATATTAATCAAAATAGAATGAAGAAAAACTTACGTTCACTTTTTAGTTTATTCCTTGTGGCCGGTGCATTACAGGTGCAGGCGCAAGAAGAAATGGTAGACAAAATTGTAAAGGAAGCCAATGAAAATTCAAAGTTAGAAGAACTTGCCCACGAAATGGTAGATGTGGTAGGGCCACGATTGGTGGGAACCCCGCAAATGAAAAACGCACACGACTGGGCAGTAAAAAAATATGATAGCTGGGGGATTTCAGCAGAAAATCAGGAATATGGAACCTGGCGAGGCTGGGAACGCGGAATTACCCATATAGATCTTGTAGAACCAAGAGTGAGAACCTTAAATGGACGGCAATTGGCCTGGAGCCCTTCTACAGGAAAAAAAGGAGTGACTGCCGAGGTAGTTATTCTACCTGAAGCAGAAGATTCTACTGCGTTTGCCGAAATGCTTTCCTCGGTTAAAGGAAAATTCGTGATGATATCGGTAAACGAACCTACCGGAAGACCACCATATAACTGGGAAGAATGGGCTACTGAAAAATCCTGGAAGAATATGCAGGAAAGCATAAAGGAAACCGATTCTCTTTGGAGAAACCGAATTCAAAATACGGGATATGGTTATCGTGAACTGCCAAAAGCTTTAGAAGAAGCCGGTGCAGCAGGTATTGTAACTTCAAACTGGTCTCACGGATTTGGTGCGAATAAGGTTTTTGGTGCGTATACCAATGATATTCCCACTATAGATCTTGCTCTGGAAGATTACGGTTTGCTTTATCGTTTAGCCGAAAATAATAACGCACCGGAGATAAAAGTAGTGGCCCAATCTAAAGATCTGGGTGAAGTGCCAACTTTCAATACAATAGCCAGAATTGAAGGCAGCGAAAAGCCTGAAGAATATGTTATTCTTTCTGCGCATTTCGATTCCTGGGATGGTGGAACCGGAGCAACCGATAATGCTACAGGAACTATGGTGATGATGGAAACGATGCGAATCCTTAAAAAACTATATCCAAACCCTAAACGAACTATTATTGCCGGGCATTGGGGTAGTGAAGAGCAGGGACTTAATGGTTCTCGTGCTTTTGTAAAGGACAACCCGGAAATTGTAGCTAATGTTCAGGCCTTATTTAACCAGGATAACGGAACCGGAAGAGTGAAAAATATTAGCGGACAGGGATTTTTGCACGCCTATGATTATATTGGAAGTTGGTTAGAACCTGTTCCACAGGAAATAAAAAGTGAGATTGAAACTTCTTTCCCCGGAACACCTTCCAGCGGAGGAACTGATCATGCTTCTTTCGTGGCTGCCGGAGCGCCTGCGTTTATGTTGAGATCTTTAAACTGGTCTTACTGGGACTATACCTGGCACACCAATTTAGATACCTATGATAAAATTGTTTTTGATGATGTACGCAGTAATGTGATCTTAACCGCGATTATGACTTATATGGCGAGCGAAGATCCTGAAACTACCTCAAGAGAAAGAGCTGTTTTACCAATTAACAGAAGAACAGGCGAACAAATGACCTGGCCTGAACCAAGAGATGCTGAGAGAAAAGGCGGATTGGATTAAGGGCTAATTAATAAAAAGGTTGTTTGATTTTTTTTAAAACGTCATCCTGAACTTGTTTCAGGATCTAAGATGTTGACAGTAAAAACAAGTTAGAAGCTGAAACAAGTTCAGCTTGACGAACTTAAAAAACGTCATTGAGAGGGACGAAGTAATCTGTAAATTAATGGCAGATTACTTCACTCCGTTCTTAATGACGTTTTGATTTATAGAAATCTTATAGATTTAACCTTTCAAATCCCCTCCTACAGGAATGCTGCAATCGTGATAAGGCTCACCGTGTGGAGGATTTTTAGTAGGCTTGTCTTGTCTTACTCTTATTGGGGAAGTGGTCATTTCCTGTTGGGTGTCAGTACTGTTGGCTTCAGTTAAAGAAGCGCCAACCGGCATATCGCAACGGTGACCGGGTTGTCCATGTGGAGGATTCACATCTGGAGTTTCTTCGCTACCTGCAGTGTTTCCTGTCATTTGAGTATTTGGCGCAGTTTCAGGAGTTTTTTCTTCTTCTTTACACGAAGTAAAAACAGTAAGTCCTAAAACAGCAATTCCGAGAAAAATTTTATTTATAGTGATTTTCATAACAGTAATATTTTAAGTTTTAAAGGTACTAATTCTTAGAAGATTGACTGGTGAGCATTTCTAGTTCCTCTTCGGTCACATCTATAAGTCCGGCTTTTGGTAGACGCTTCAACATTGTTCTCCAGTTTTCGTCTTCATCAAAAATTCTATCAAAAATTTGTTTCGCTTCTTGTAAACGAGCGCTGTTGGCAAGAGCCACCGCTTTCCAGAAACGCATTTCCAGGTTTTCCGGGAACATACTTTCAGCAGTGCCGTATTGCTCCAGAGCTTTTTCTACATTTCCTTCTTCCATAGCCAGATCGCCACGGTTCATAAATTCGTAAGCTCTTGCTGTTTTTAGCAGTCTGTCCAGTTCTTTTATAGGGTTTTTATGGTCATCTACTCTCAGGTCTATTTTCTTATCCTTCCAAACTTCTTCAACTTTATCGGGACCAACCACGATTAAAGCTGCCGATTGTTTCCCGCGGATATCTCCACCTGCTTTTTGAGCAGCTTTTAAAACGGCTACGACTCTTTCGGCTAGAGGCAGATTTACATTTTCAGTAAAGGCTTTTGCCATTTCAGGAACTACTTGATCATTAAGCATCATATTAGCCTGAACCGAAAAGTTATCTCCGGTAATATGCCGGGCTTCAGCTACACAATTTTCGCCGGTATAAGCTGCATTTTTTCCCGATTTTCCAAGAATGGCTAATTGCCGAAAATCGCGACCTTCATCGTTATTAATAAGTGTTTCTATAGCTTCTTCCGGGGTGTAGCCTTCGTTTAAAAGTTTAAGGCCTTCGGGACCAAAAGCAGGATTTACAAAAGATTGGGTGGCAACCACGCCAACTCCAGATTTTCCCCAGGCCACCAGAGGCCCAACCGAAAACCAATGACTTTGAACGCCCACAGCCATCTCGCCGGTTTTAGCATCCCGGGCTACAATAGAATAGGTATGTGCAAAAGCGTCTCCGCTAATTTCAGAATTTTGGGCTTTACTATTTAAAGTTGAGATAAATAGTAAAACGCTAAAGAGTAAAAATTGCTTCATAACGCAGGTTTCTGATTAAAAGTTAAAGATAGCGAAACTCTACTGAATTATTTAAAAAGTATGATGCAGGCTAAGCTGAATTTGGCCTTTGCTCACATTATCTGTAGTCTGTGTCATATAACCGGCCTGGACTTTAAGATTGTCTTTTAGCGCATAACCCAGTGCTGAATAGAATCGGTTACGATCAAATAATTCTACGCTTCTACCACCGCCAATTTCCCGTTCGCCATTTATGAAGATCTCGTTATATAAGGCAAGATAAACAGCGTTTTTGTTGAGGTTTTTCTGATTTAAAGGCACATTTAAAAATAAATTATAGCGATAACGGGTTCTAAAATCCTGGTCTTCTACCCAGCGCTGCTCGTATCTAAAGCGGTGTGTGAGGTAAAAACGTTCACTTAATTTATGCGGAAGCAAAGCCTCCTGGTAAATCCTGCTTTCACCTGAAGTATCGTCGCTATCACCAAAAGTTCCAGAGGTAATATTACCATATCCAAGAGTGAATTTTACATCTGCATTTTTTGGCGAATAGGTAAGTCCGCCGCGAATAAGTAGTTGCTCTAAATCGCCACCAAGATTCCAGTTTCTATATTGTATATCTCCCTGGAGACCCCATTGACTCTCGCCAAGATTAGTGTTCCAGAAATACATATACCAGGCGCCGGTTTGATCTTCATCAATCTGGGCATTGGCAGAAAAGGAAATAAGAAGGCTAAATAGAATTGCGGAAAGAAGTGAATTTTTCATTTTTGCTTTTTCGCAAATATAGCATTCCGCAGTGAAAAAGTATGGTATTACTGCTCTTTCACTTCTGTAACCAGAATATAATCGGGGCCACCATCTACGGGATAACCTTCTATTTTTGATCCTGAAACTTTGATTTCTTTACCTACAAATTCGTCCAGATTCAATTTTTCACTTTTTAAAGCATAAAAATCCTCTTCTGAATTTAAAACGTGGGTGCCATATTGGTAAGAAGTAATTCCCTGGTTTTCTATAGTTCCGGTAAGTTGCATTTGTTCTTGTGTTTTTTCCCTGTCACAGGTAGCAGCAAAAAAAATGAGTCCGGTAAACAGGCTTAGAAAAAAGACTTTCATAAAATTTTATTTTGAAAATAAACAATCGAATTAAAGTTAATAAAAGCCGTGAAACTGACTGAAGTTTTAAGTTATAATATGATAAATTTCTGAAAACATTATTATTTTTGTTGCGCTTACAAGGCCTCGTAGTTCAACGGATAGAATAGTCCCGAAGCTTCGGGATCCTAAACCTAAGATCCGGGTTTTTAAGGTAAGTTTTAAATATTGGCCTCGTAGTTCAACGGATAGAATAGAAGTTTCCTAAACTTTAGATCCAGGTTCGATTCCTGGCGAGGCTACTTTTTCTGCATTTATCAAAACCCTCAAGAAATTTCAACATCTTCTTAAATAAATCATAGCTTTGTGCTTGAAATGGGGTGCTTGCCATACGGTAGGCTGAGATGATACCCGGGAGTTTTTACTCGAATCAAGATTCATTTTCTAAAAATGTTTTTCGCCTCGATGTAATTTACTCTGAACCTGATCCGGATAATGCCGGCGTAGGGATTTTTTAAGCTGAGGTTGTATTTCTGCAACTTTTAGCTACTTCATCACCTCATTTCATTGTAAAATTTGAACGCAATGATAGAGGATTTCTTTACACAACTTACCTGGTTACAAGCTATCGGAACTACTTTTGGAGTGGTTCAGGTTTTACTGGCAAGAAAAAATAATATCGATAATTATCTATTTGGGATCGTTGCCATTCTTATAAGCCTCTGGGTACTTTACCAGTCTAAACTATATGCCGATATCATTTTAAACCTGTATTACCTGGTGATGAGTATCTACGGATGGTTTTTCTGGAAATTCGGTAAGGAGAAAGAAGAAACCCCAATTTCCTATTCCAGTAAATTGGAGCACTTAAAAGCCCTCGGAATTGTTTTGGTTTGTTTCACAGGAATGAGTTACTGGCTTCGATTCCATACCAATTCTGATGTTCCTCTTTGGGATGCCGGGGTGAGCGCTTTCGCCTGGGCCGGGATGTGGCTTATGGCAAAAAGAAAAATGGAGAACTGGATCTTTCTAAATATCAGCAATGCCATTTCCATTCCTTTACTTATTTACAAAGAATTATACATATATGCCGGTTTGACGATCTTCCTGTTTATAGTAGGAACTTCGGGATATTTTAAATGGCGAAAAATTGTTAAAGCCCATAATGGGCAATTAGCTTCCGCCCATTAAATTATAGCCGGGAGTTGTAAATATGGAATTCAATATCTAAATTTTATGTAATGGTAGAAGAGCAGATGCCACAAGAGCTGAAAAAAATATGTTTTGGGAAAAACCTTTTTCCTGAAAAAATTTTAAGCTGGATCCAGAGAGAAAATCTTTGGAATATATGGGTGCCCAAAAATTACGGCGGATTGGAATTATCATTTCCCGAAGGGCTTTCCAGACTTCAGGAATTGGCCAGGATTGATGGCAGCCTTGGTTGGACGGTAACTTTATGTAGTGGCGCCAACTATTTTATAGGAAACCTGCAACCAGCAGCCGCGAAGGAGATTTTTCAAGATTCAAAAACTACAATTTTGGGAGGAAGCGGAGGCGTTTTTGGAACAACCGAAAAAATTGGTGATGATTATAAAATTTCCGGAACCTGGCGCTATGCCACCGGCGCAAATTATTTAACGCATTTTACATTGAATGCTGAAATACAGGAAGATGGTAAACCATTAAAAAACAAAGATGGGTCGCCCAAAATACTTTCGTTTGTACTTCCCCGGGAAGAGGTAGAAATCATCGAAGATTGGAATAGTATGGGCTTAAAAGCTTCAAGTACCCATTCTTTTAAAGTGGAAAATGTTTTAGTTCCTCAACGCTTCAGTTTTATCTATAATGAATTTCATCAGCCTCAGGATATCTTTAAAATTCCGTTTTCAGTATTTGCCGATCTTACGCTTTGGGTAAATTATATTGGTATGGCAGAACATTTCCTGGCTGCAACTCGTGAACTTAAGCCCGATAAAAGTCTGAATTCTTTAGCCGAAGTTCTCTCCATTTCCAATCTGAAAGTTGCAGAGTACGCCAAGGAAATTGAGAACAAGATCAATTCAAACAAAGGCATTAATTCAGAATATATTGCAGAAGTCCATTCTTCGGCTTCAAATTCAGTAAAAAATATTTCAAAGAATATGATTGAAATATTTCCTTATCTCGGAATAAAAGCGAGCAGAAACGATCAGCCTCTAAACCAGGTTTTCCGTGATTATTTTACGGCAACACAGCATCATATTTTTACGAAATAAAGTTGATTAAAAGTCAGGAATTTCATCTATTAAGTTGTAGAAAATGATTATCATGCTAAAAGCGGTATAATGCTGTTTAACAACTGAATAAAATATTAAGATGAAATATAAAATAAGCATAGAGCAAGTAAGTAATGTAGATGAGATAAGGGAGTATTGGACCAAGGAAGATTATATTCAATTACTGAAAAAATTCGATTTTCCCGATGCTGAAGATTCTGATCCTGAAAATTTGAGAGAGCTATTATTTATGGCGATATCAGATTTTGAACCTTCTGAAGCAGCACAATTAGTGTTGGAGTATAAGCTGGGGGAGCAATTATCTGAAGGACAAATTGAACAGATATCAAACGATATGCTAATAGATACTGTTTGTGAAGAATATCCTGAAATGGAATTGCAAGCTCCTTTATTCCACGTAAATCAATTACTTTATAAAGCTTTTAATGGCAAGTTTCCGAGTTCCAGCGCTACAATTATTAATTGTTCTATCACTCCGGTAAATGAAGCTGCCGATTCCAGCTTAAGTAAAAAATCGGTGTTGAGGTTGTTGAATGATGGCCTATCAGACAGGAATATCGTTAAAAGATTGTTTGAAGAGCAAATGAATGGCGATGCAGAATTTCCGGAGGCTGAAAATATTATCTGGAATTTAGAAGTATCAGAAAATGATCATTTTAAAATAACAACTTCCGGGAACCTTATTAAAAAAGAAGAGGTGATAGCTTCAGAATGGGAAAAGGAAATAGAAGATGAGGACGATTCAGATAAATAACTGAATTAAAAAAATTGTAGAGAATACTAAATGCTGCCTTATAATAGGCGGCATTTTTTTTTGAATTTTTCGCTGTCTGGTGCTTTGCCACTTCTATTCTTTTAATTCTTTAACATCTGCCTATAATCTTATGTTAATCAATTGAAATTAAACCTGTTATTTTTTAAATTGAAGCTAAACATTAACCAAAAAATAAAATTATGAGTATTGTAAAAGTAATTGAGGTAATCGCCTCTTCAGAAACAAGTTTTGATGATGCAGTTAAAAATGCACTTAAAGAGGCAAGCAAATCTGTAAGTAACATAAAATCTATTTATGTTAAAGAAATGCACGCCAACGTAGATAATAATCAAATAACGACCTATGCGGTAAACGCAAAAGTCTCATTTACCGTAAATAAATAGTTTCGTTTAAATAGAAATTATAGAAAGAGGAAGATAAATTTTTCTTGAGTTTATCTTCCTTTTTTAATTACCCATCAAGGCTTCACTATCTCTTTTGAAATCAACAAATAACTTATGGCCAATAGTAAGAAAGACAGTACACAACAGGAAAATCAGGAATGGATAGATTCGCTAACCTGGATCATTGAAAATAAATCTACTAAAAGGGCAGAGGAATTACTAAATATTTTACAGGAAGAAGCCAAAAAACATGATGTAGAGCTTCCTGAGACACTAACCACGCCTTATCACAATACTATTTCACACGACAAAGAGGAGGATTATCCCGGCGATTTAGAACTGGAAGAAAAGATCCTGGCTTATATTAGGTGGAACGCCATGGCCATGGTGGTAAAAGCCAATAAAGCTGATGAAGGAATTGGTGGGCATATCTCTACATACGCCTCTATTGCACAACTTTGGGAAGTGGGCTTTCATCATTTTTTTAAGATTGAAAACAATGTACAGGATCAGATATATTTCCAGGGTCACGCTTCTCCCGGGATTTATGCCCGGGCTTATATGGAAGGGCGCTTAACTAAAAAGAACCTTGAAAATTTTCGCCACGAGGTACAATCTGAAAAAGGCCTTACTTCTTATCCGCACCCACATTTAATGCCGGATTTTTGGAGTAATCCGACGGTTTCTATGGGTTTGGGCCCCATCCAGGCTATTTATAGGGCTAGATTTAATAAATATCTGCACAACCGCGGACTTATAGACGAAGACAATAGTAAAGTCTGGGCATTTATTGGCGATGGAGAGATGGACGAGGTAGAAGCCCGGGGAGCTATTAATATCGCATCAAGGGATAAACTGGACAATCTCATTTTTGTGGTAGATTGTAATTTACAGCGTCTGGACGGTCCGGTTCGAGGTAACAGCAAAGTTATCCAGGAAATGGAAGGCCTGTTTCGAGGTGCCGGCTGGAATGTGATGAAACTGCTTTGGGGAAAGGAATGGGATAAACTTATAGAAAAGGATAAAACCGGGAAACTCCGTAAAAAATTAGGTGAACTTACCGATGGCCAGCTTCAAAAATACGCTTATAGTGACGGAGAATTTCTGCGGAAAGATTTCTTTGAAAGTGATAAAGATCTAAAGAAGTTAGTTGAAGATTATTCTGATGAAGAATTGGGGAATTTTAAACGTGGTGGCCACGATTCAGAAAAAATATACAATGCCTATAAAGTAGCATTAGAAACAAAGGAAAAGCCCAGTATTGTTTTGGCACAAACCGTTAAAGGTTATGGCCAGGGCAGTGCCGGTGAGGCCAGCAATGTTTCGCATAAAACCAAAAAATTCAATAAAGAGCAGCTGGGAGAATTTAGAGACTTTTTTAAGGTGCCGGTTTCAGATAAAGACCTGGAAAAAATTCCATTTATAAAACCGAAGAAAGATAGTGATGAGTTAAAATACCTGGAGGAAAAGCGAAAAGACCTTGGTGGTTATATTCCGCAGCGAAAAGACAGAAGCTCAAAATTAAAGGCTCCAGATGTAAAAATTTTTGAAAGCTTTTTAAAAGGATCGGGCGAAGATTACGCGGCAACCACTATGGCCATGGTGCAGATTCTAAGCAAATTGATGAAGGATAAAAATTTGGGAAAATTAATAGTACCAATTATTCCTGATGAATCCCGAACTTTTGGAATGGAATCCCTTTTTAGACAAGCCGGAATATACGCTCCCCACGGGCAAAAATATGATCCGGTAGATGAAGATAGTTTGCTCTATTATAAAGAAGCCAAAAATGGCGCTATAATGGAAGAAGGCATTACCGAATCTGGTTGTATGGCCGAATTTATTGCAGCAGGGACTACTTATTTGACCCACGGGATCAATACCATTCCGTTTTACTTTTTCTATTCCATGTTTGGTTTTCAAAGAACCGGTGATCTAATGTGGGCTGCGGCAGATGCAGGTGCAAAAGGTTTCCTGATGGGCGGTATTTCCGGAAGAACCAGTATTCCCGGGGAAGGTTTGCAACACCAGGACGGCCAAAGTCATTTATACGCGCTGGCATTTCCTAATTTAAGAGCTTACGATCCCGCTTTTGCCTATGAGCTGGCGGTTATTGTAGAAGAAGGAATTAAGAATATGTATATAGATAAAAAGGATTTGTTTTACTATATCACCATTGGAAATGATACTTATCCTATGCCCGAAATGCCGGAAGATGTGGATAGGGACGCCATTATTAACGGGCTATATAGATTCAGAAAATCTAAATCTCGTAAGAAGAAAAAGAAGGCGCATCTATTTGGTAGCGGTGCTATTATGAAAGAGGTACTGGAAGCTGCTGAAATTTTGGAAGAAAAATTTGATGTGGGCGCCGATATTTGGAGCATTACCAGTTATAAAACTTTATACGATAATGCTATTGATACCGAACGCACTAACCGTCTAAAAGGCCAGGTAAATAAAGATGAAAATTATATAGAGCAACAGTTGAAGGATGAAAAGGGCACTTTTGTAGCCGCTTCAGATTTTGTGAAGGCGCTTCCCGAAAGCCTTGCTTCCTATTTCCCCGATGAACTTATTAGTTTAGGTGCCGATGGGTTTGGCAGGAGTGATAATAGGGAAGCTTTGCGTGCTTTCTTTGAGATCGATGCCTCACATATTGCTTATGCGGCTTTATATGGCCTTGCTAAACAGGATCAAATCAGCATGGAAGAGTTGAAAAAAGCAGTAAAAAAACTAAAAATAGATCCACAAAAAACCAATCCACGAACGGCTTAAAAAGATAATTATGGCAAAAGAGATAAAAGTTCCGCAAATATCAGAAGGCGTAGAGACCGCTGTGATTTCTGAAATCCTGGTTTCTGAAGGAGATAAGATTGAAGAAGATCAGTCGGTGATTTCAGTAGAAACCGATAAAGCTACGGCCGAAGTTCCTGCTAGTTCCGGAGGAACAATTAAAGAAATAAAAGTTAGCGAAGGTGATGAGGTGAACGTAGGCGATGTGATTATTATCCTGGAAGATGACGATGACGATTCAGAAGAAAAAGAGGAAGAGAAAACTATAGAAAAAGAAGAAGATACTTCAAAAAAGAAAAAGGAAGATTCTGAAAAAGACGAAGAAGAATCCGATTCTGAAGAAAATAAAAAAGACAAATCCAAGTCTAAAGAAAAAGATGACGAGCAGGAAGAAGATGATGAGGATGAGGATGAAAAGGACGGAGATGAGAAGAAAAAAAATAAAGACACCAAGTCTAAAAAAGATAAAGAAACCGATGAAGCATCTTCAAAAGAAGTCTATGCTTCTCCCGGAGTAAGGCGATTAGCTCGTGAACTTGGCGTGAATATAAAAGAAATAAGTGGTAGCGGCGAAAGTGGAAGAATTACTGAAAAAGATGTCAAGGAATTCCAGGAAGGCGGTAGTAAAAAGAGCAGTTCTGGCCAGGCTAAATTACCCGATTTTAGTAAATGGGGAGCGGTAGAAACTAAACCGCTAAATAGTATTAAAAAAACCACGGCCAAAAATGTATTGTTCTCCTGGCAAACTATTCCACACGTGTTTCAGTTTGGAGAAGCTGATATTTCTGGAGTTGAAACTTATATAGAAGATCATAAAGAGAAGGTTGAAAAAGCCGGTGGTAAACTCACGCTTACAGCCATACTTACCAAAATTGTGGCCACAGCTTTGCATAAGTTTCCAACATTCAATGCAAGTATAGATATGGATAAGGAAGAAATGATCCTTAAAAAATATGTAAATATCAATATTGCAGTGGCTACAGAAGATGGCCTTTTAGTTCCGGTGATTAAAAATGCAGATCAAAAAAGTATCAAAGATCTATCGGTAGAAATTTCAGAAATAGCAGAGAAAGCACGGGAACAAAAACTATCTAAAGAAGATATGGAAGGAGGCAATTTTTCTATCTCAAACCTCGGCGGTATTGGTGGTACTAATTTTACACCCATAGTCTACCATCCGCAGGTGGCGATTCTCGGTATTTCACGGGCAACTACCAAACCGGTTTATATAGACGGAAAGTTTGAACCTCGCAGCATTCTTCCACTTAGTTTATCTTATGATCATCGCTTAATAGATGGCGCCGATGGAGCTGGTTTTATGAATTGGCTGGTAAAAGCACTGGAAGATCCGTACGAAGCACTTTTGGGCTAATCTAAATCTCAGAAACAATGGCAAAAAAAGATAGAAAAGAACTTGTGATTATTGGTGCCGGTCCCGGAGGCTATGCTGCAGCTTTTCACGCCGCAGATCTCGGAATAAAAGTAACGCTTATTGATCCTGAGGTTAACCCCGGGGGAGTTTGCCTTTACCGTGGTTGTATTCCTTCCAAGGCACTTTTACACCTGGCAAAAACCAAAGAAGAGGCTATCCAGGCCTCCAAGTGGGGGGTGAAATTTGAAGAGCCTAAAATAGATATTAAAAAAGTTGCAAGCTGGAAAGAGAAGGTGGTGAAAAAACTTACAGAAGGCTTAGGGCAGCTGAGCAAAGCCCGAAATATTGAATACATCCAGGGAAAGGCCAAATTTACCGGCAAAAATGAACTGGAAGTAACCGATAATAAAGGAAAGGCTTCGGGTTTAAGTTTTGAAAAAGTGATTATTGCTACCGGGTCCTCTTCGGTAGGCTTACCCGAGCTGGAGATAGATCATGAGAAAATTTGGGACGCTACCGATGCACTGGAACTTAAGGAAATACCCAAAAAAATGCTAGTCGTTGGTGGTGGTTATATAGGCCTGGAGCTTGGGAGTGTTTATGCTGCTTTGGGAACAAAAGTTTCTATAGCTGAAATGACCCCGGGATTTTTACCTGGAACAGATCGAGACCTGATTAAGGTTTTTAAGAAAAACGAACCTTTTAAAGATGTCTTTTTTGAAACTAAAGTAGAAAAAGTGAAGATCACCAAAAAAGGGGTGAAAGTTTTCTTAAAAGGAAAAAAAGAAGAACAGAGCAAAAAATTTGATTGTGTATTGGTAGCTGTTGGAAGAAAGCCAAATACACAGAATTTGGGCCTTAAAAAACTTGGAATTTCGGCCAACGAAAAAGGATTCCTGGAAGTAGATGATAAACGCCGAACAAAATTGAACCACGTTTTTGCGATAGGAGATATTACAGGAGAACCTATGTTGGCACATAAAGCAAGTCACGAAGGTAGAATTGCTGCAGAAGTGATTGCAGGGAAAAAAGGAGCCGCTTACGATCCTAAGGTAATTCCGGCAATTGTATTTACTAATCCTGAGCTCGCCTGGTGTGGTCTTACTGAAGAAGAAGCAAAGGAAAAAAATAAGAATGTAAAAGGTGTAAAATTCCCCTGGTCTGCTTCTGGAAGGGCAGTTGCTATTGGAGAAAATGCGGGTTTAACCAAACTTTTAATAGATAAGGAAACCGAAGTGATTTTAGGAGGAGCCGTAGCCGGAAAAAATGCCGGGAGTTTAATTCCAGAGATCGCTTTGGCTATCGAAATGGGTAGTACAGCCAGTGATTTATCGCTAACTATTCATCCGCATCCTACTCTTTCAGAAACTATAATGGAAAGCGCCGAATTGTTTTACGGTGAGGCTACGCATTATAAAAAGGCTTAATAAGAGTGAAGTTTAAAATAAATATCTTTTAAGGAACAAACAGTAACAGTCACGGTTATCGAATAATGCGGGATTATGGACGCGATCTTGTCGGCTTAACCATTTGCTTACTTGGTTTCTAAAATCTTCCCTTTTTTTGCATTATCGTTATTGGACGATCAACATGCATTACGAGTGATAATATTAAATTTTTTTTGTTATTAGTAATTGCTCTTTGGAATTACCTATAATAATATCATTTGCATTCTTAAGTGTAGCTTTATTTACGCTTAAAACACTATTGATTTTCATTTTTTTATAAGAGACATTTTTAAAAATTCCGAGGTCATTTTTTTCGGATCTTTTAAGAATTAGAATACTCTTTGGTGAAATTGGAAAAACTAATGAATTAGCAGAATCAAAATCAGTATTGAAAATTTGATCTTTTTCATTCAGATTAAATCCTGGATTATCAGATGTTATAAAAGGATTTTCATAATTGGTCTTCATTATAAGTGCGTCCCATTTAATTAATTTTTTTATTAACTCTTCTCTCGCATTTTCATTAATATAAATTCCAGCTCTATAAACATTCTGAAGATACTTTTCATCTCTATATTTTTCATAAACTGCCTCTTCAGCTTTTTTCACTATATCAGTACTAAGACCAGCTCTCTTGCAAAATTCTACTGCATCCTCTAGAAATTTTTTAGCTTTTTTTTGAACTTTATCAGATTTCGGATCAAAATTTTTAAAGTTTTCGCTAAATCTTGGATTTCTCATTTTTATATCCACAATGATTCTTACTAATCTTTCGAATTGTGTTTTAGTAAATTTTTTGTGGTAATCTATTTTGTCAAATAATTCTTCTAATTCTTTGTTTTCATATGAAAAGCGGCTTTTTTCAATAACATTGGGATCGGTAATTTTATATCTTTCTATAATTTCTTTATTATCGAAAGTGTATCTCTTTGCCTCATAGCATATCTTACTTTTATTAGTAAGTCTTGTTGAAGCTGGATATTTGGTACTGGTTTTTAATGTGAATATGTCACCATTTCTATTAAGAGAAAATCTCTTTAAATAAATCTGTGGAACATAATGGTGTTTTATTGGTTCACTCATATATCATAACACATAACTATCGATTAAAAATTGATTTTATAATCATCAGGTATTTTCAGTCTTCCTATAAGCATAGATTAAATTATAAGAAACTGTACCCAGCCAAATCACTATTAAGCTAGAAACCAGCCGCTCGTAGCCACCGTTTATAGAATCTGGCATTAAAGGTAAAAGTGGAGCAAAAACAAGCCATAAGCCAGCAATCCAGAAAGAGAATTTTTTCAGATAAGGTTTTAATGATTTTAGATCAAAACTTGTAAGAAGAACAAGTGCGGGGAATAGAAGTGCCAGGGCATAAACGAGTTTGCGATGTATTTTATCGCCAGGTCTTCCGGCATACTGGTTATGTTCAGCGATCATGATGAGATCTACGCTTATAAGAACAAGTATAATAAGACTTATAATCCATTTTGTGCCCGAATTCTTCCAGGTATAAAGTCCAATGGCAAGCGCAAAAAAACCAATAGCCAAAATATCTAAGCCCAGATCCTGGATCCATCCGTATTTACCTATGGCCAGCATGCTAATCGTGTTTCTTATGGGATTATGTGCTTCATGCAGTGCAATCCCAATAAGATCGGCCGCCAAAACAGCTACGCAGCCTAAAATACCAATAACTCCGCAGGTTTTGTAAATGAATTTCTTACTCATAGATGATTTTTTTAATTCGGAAATTGGAAAGCCTTTGAATAGGCTAAAAAGTAAATTACTTCATAGCAAGCTCACGGAGCATTTAATCTCGATTATCGAGTAAAGTTAATAAATTCTTTGGAACAGAATATATGCTTAATGTGAGTTTACAAGCTGGTAAGTTGTAGCTAGAATTGTGTTAAACAATATAGAACCTTAAAAAATATCGCATAAAAAAAGGGGGCTTGACCATCATTTCAGAATTGCCCCCTTTCTTACCCAATTATACACTCCAAAAATAGATCAGTTCAGTTCTATTTAAGTTAAACGAAGGTCAAGTAAATACTAAGTTTTTATTATGAGAAAGCATGGGAATTCAACTTAACATTCGCTTAAAAACCAGGGGTTCAGGCTTAATTTTTAAATAACCTATCCCTGCTTGTTTCCGTCTAATTTTGCTTAAAATAATTGTAAAAAATTGATTATGAATTTAAGTGAAAAGAACAATTTAGCTTTGGAAACTTTAAAGTTTCCTGTGCATTATGATGCGAAGCAACAAACAATTTGGGATGCTAAGGGAATGATGGTCTGCGATATTCGAGGCTGGGGAAAAATTCAGTTTATGAATAAATCTGAAGATCGTCAGGATGCGATAGGCGAATTAATAGCCAATTTGCTGAACAAATATCACCGAAATGAAAATGCTAAGATTGACGAAGAGCTTTTTAAAATGTTAGCTTCTTAAAAATAGTTTCAGAACCTTTAATTTCCTCGAAAAATATAAAACCTTACTTTTGTGAATTCTCACATAAACAAAAGTATATTTTATGAAAAGTAGATTAATATTAAGCCTGCTATGCCTGGCTGTTTTTGGAAGTATCCATGCACAAAGCCTGGAATCTCCAAATGGAGATCTGGAGATGAAATTCTCTCTTCAGGAAGATGGAACTCCGCTTTATAACCTGGAGTTTGAAGGAGAAACTATTATTGAAAATAGTAAGCTTGGTTTAGAGTTAAAAGAAGGGCAACCTCTTACCTCTAATTTTAGCATAGAAAACACCGAAAAATCTACTTTTAACGAAACCTGGACGCCGGTTTGGGGAGAAGAAAGTGAGATTGAAAATCATTATAATGAACTTGTAGTTCATTTAGATCAGGAAGATTCAGAGCGTAAATTGGTTTTACGCTTTCGTTTATTCAACGAAGGACTCGGGTTTAGATATGAATTTCCGCAGGACTCCAAGCTTGGGCATTTCGTGATCTCAGATGAAAAAACCGAATTCGCCATGACCGGAGATCACACCGCTTTTTGGATCGCCGGCGATTATGATACCCAGGAATACGATTATACCGAAAGCAAACTTTCAGAAATAAGAGGCTTGATGGCAGAGGCGGTAACCGCCAATGTTTCTCAAAAATCATTCTCACCCACAGGAGTGCAAACTTCTTTGATGCTTAAAACTGAAGACGGCCTGTATATTAATTTACACGAAGCCGCTTTATTAGATTATCCTGCAATGCACTTAAATCTAGACGATGAAACTATGGTTTTTGAATCCTGGTTAACACCAGATGTGAATGGGGATAAGGCTTATATGATCGCTCCCGGAAAAACACCCTGGAGAACTATAATTGTAAGTGATGAGGCAAAAGATATCCTTTCCTCAAGAATCACTTACAACCTAAATGAACCAAGCAAAATTGAAGATACCTCGTGGATTAAACCAATGAAATATATGGGCGTTTGGTGGGAAATGATCACGGGAATGAGCTCCTGGGATTATACCGATGAATTTGCCGCAGTAAAACTTGGTGAAACCGATTTTGAAGCCGCTGAACCGAATGGTACTCACGCTGCAAATACCGAAAACGTAAAAAGATATATTGATTTTGCATCAGAACACGGTTTTGACGGCTTACTGGTTGAAGGCTGGAATGTAGGCTGGGAAGATTGGTTTGGAAATTCTAAAGATTATGTCTTTGATTTTGTAACACCTTACCCAGATTTTGATGTAGATGAAATTAGGGAATATGCCAAAAGCAAAGACGTGGAAATGATTATGCACCACGAAACTTCAGCTTCGGTTAGAAATTACGAAAGGCATTTAGACACGGCTTACCAGTTTATGAAAGCCAATAATTATAACGCGGTTAAAACCGGTTATGTAGGCGATATTCTTCCAAGAGGTGAAAATCATTATAGCCAGTGGATTGTTAATCATTATCAATATGCGCTTGAAAAAGCTGCGGAATATGAGATTATGATCAACGCGCACGAAGCGGTTAGACCAACCGGAATTGCCAGAACCTGGCCAAACCTTATCGCCAACGAATCGGCCCGTGGAACCGAATATCAGGCCTTCGGCGGAAATAAGCCAAATCATGTGACCGTTTTGCCATTTACGCGTTTAATTGGCGGACCCATGGATTACACTCCCGGAATTTTTGAAATGGATATCAGTAAACTGAATCCAGACAATAATTCTCACGTAAACAGCACGCTGGCGAATCAATTGGCTTTGTATGTAACAATGTATTCGCCTTTACAAATGGCGGCCGATTTGCCTAAGCATTACGAGCAGTTTATGGATGCATTTCAGTTTATAAAAGATGTAGCGATAGATTGGGAAAAAAGTGTTTACCTGGAAGCCGAGCCTGGAGATTACATTACGATTGCACGAAAAGAAAAAGATGGAAATAACTGGTTTGTAGGTAATGTAAACGGACTTACGCCAAGAACTTCAGAAATTGAATTCGATTTCCTTGAAAAAGGGAAAACCTATATCGCTACGGTTTATGCAGATGCTGAAGATGCGCATTATAAAGATAATCCGCAGGCTTATGAGATTAAAAAATACCGAGTGAATAGTAAGTCTGAGCTTTCACAAAAATCTGCTCCTGGTGGAGGTTATGCGATTAGCATTATGGAAGCCAGCAAAGATGAAGTAAAAGATCTTGAAAAACTGTAGCTCAAAAAAGTATAATGTAATTTTATACTGAAATTGCTTTAATAATATGAAACCCTCGTCAATTTGGCGGGGGTTTTCTTTTGAGAGCGATCTAATCAAAAGTTTTTTAATTAGAAACTGCATTTCATAAGAAATTAATAAATAATTTATAGTTTTAAGCAGTGTTAATAGATAATGCCCATCCAAACCCTACTTTGGGATGGGATTTTTAGTATGAAAATTAATCGAATAATACAGTCAGTTTTTGGTAGATCAGTACGTATAAATCTAAAAATTTGAACCTTAGCAATTTCATAGAAAATACCTTTAAAAAACTCATCCCTGCTCCCTTTACTTTAGCGGTGCTACTTACGTTAATTACCCTTTTTGTCGCCTTCTTTTTTACGGGAGAAACCAATACAAATTCTGCCATTCAAATCCTCGATTTCTGGCAAACCGGGATGTGGGACCCCTCACTTATTGTGTTTATGGTGCAAATGATGCTCATTTTGGTTTTGGGCCACATCTTAGTACTAAGCAAACCTGTTTCCTGGCTAACGAGTCAGTTAACCAAAATAGTGACAGGAAACGCGAGCGCAGTAATTATCGTTTCGGTTTCTACAATGTTAGTAGCATTTTTTAACTGGGGACTGGGATTGATCTTTGGAGCAATAATGGCGAGGAAAGTTGCCGAAGCAGCTTCCAATAGAGGCTTTAAAATTAATTACCCCTTAATTGGTGCTGCGGGTTATGTTGGCTTAATGGTTTGGCACGGCGGAATGAGCGGTAGCGCACCCTTAAAAGCGGCTGAAGAAGGCCATTTAGCCAGTCTCTTTCCGGGAGCAGGTGCGGAATTTCTTTCACAATTGCCCAATAGTCTTCCTACCACGAGTACCATTTTTTCTTCCTGGAATTTATTGATTTTCGGAACTTTATTAGTGTTTATTCCGCTTACACTGTATTTTCTTTCCAGGATCAGTGAATCGAAAACGGTGAAAATTGAAGCTGAAACAAAAACAAATCATATCGCAAAGATCACCGGTGCTGAAAAACTAGATCATTCAAACTCACTAAGATTGATTTTTGGATTTCTTCTTCTAGCCGCTTTTTTCGCCAGTTATTCTGATGAAATTTCTGCAGGAAACCTTACGCCTAATATGCTGAATTTTCTAATGCTTTGCTTGTGTGTTTTATTACATGAGTCTTTTGCTTCATTTTTAAAAGCTTTAGAAGAAGCCATTGGAGGAGCAGCGGCTATTTTAATCCAATTTCCGTTGTATTTTGGAATAATGGGCATAATGCGGGAAACGGGTTTGGTAAGTGATATTTCCGGTTTTTTTGTGAGTGTTGCAACCGATGTTAGTTTACCGGTTTATAGCTTCTTTAGTGCAGGCCTGGTAAATATTTTTGTACCCAGTGGCGGCGGTCAGTGGGCGGTGCAGGGACCAATAATTTTAGAAAGTGCATTAAAACTTGGAGTGCCACTTAATAAAGCCGTAATGGCTTTGGCCTATGGAGACCAAATAACGAATATGCTGCAACCTTTCTGGGCGTTGCCATTACTTGCTATCACCAAACTAAAAGCCCGGGAAATCCTGCCCTATACGCTGGTAATGATGTTGGTGGGAAGTCTTGTTTATATAGCAGGATTGCTATTGGTATAAACCCTGCCAAAGATTAAACCTAAGTTTTGTAAATTTCAGTTATGAAAAATATCTTCATTTACAGCTGTTGTTTTCTTCTATGTATCAATTATTTAATTGCGCAGGAAAACTTTAATGATTGGACCCAGAATAGTCCCAATATAACGGGGAAGGCTGAATACCTGGACTCGCCTTTTGTCACTGCGGGAGATCGCGTGTATGTAGTTGGCCATCAAAATGGTAGTTTTCCGCAACTCGGCTGGCATATTGAAGGCGAAATGGGCGGTGTTTGGAATCATCCTATTAAACTTTTAGATGGTTTTTCTGCAGAAATCATTTTGAACGAAGAGAAGATCGAATTAAATAATGCATCAGAATTCGTTAATTATCCTTTCACCGGAAAACATATTTTTCATTTGAAAGATGAAGAAGTTGAGATTACCCGCTGGCAATTTGTTCCCGATGGCGAAGAAGGTCTGGCAGTACAGTATATTATTCAGAATAATTCTTCTGAAAAAATAAATACCGATTTTATATTTAAAGCTTCAACAGATCTTAGACCTACCTGGCTGGGTGATCGCACCGGCATGAAAGATCATAAAGATATCGCTGAATTCCTACCAAAGGAAAATGCCTGGTTGGTAAAAGACGAAAATAATCTCTGGTTTACTGTTTTTGGTGCAAAAAGAACTTCGGAAAAACATGAACAAACGAAAACCAATTATAAGGGGAAAGGAGTTTCGGCATCACAGACTTATAAACTAAGTATTCCCGCCGGGCAGCAAGAAGTACTTAATTTCACCATTGCCGGTTCTTTTGAAAGTAAGGAGGCTGCGCTTAAAACATATAATGAAATCGGGCAAAACTTGAAATCTCATGTTGCCGATAAAAGAGAACGTTATAAAAACCTGGCTAATAGATCTAAACTTACCATTCCCAATAAGAATATTGAAGAGGCTTTTGAATGGCTTAAATACAACAGCGATTGGTTAGTGCAAACTGTGCCTGGAATTGGCACCGGGATCACCGCCGGAATTCCAGATTATCCCTGGTGGTTTGGAGTAGATAGCGAATATGCACTGCAGGGGTATATGATGGTTGGCCAAACCGATGCAGTTTATGGTACTATTAAATTGCTGGATAGTATGAGCAATGTGGTGAATGCTAATGGGAAGATTATTCACGAAATGTCTACAAATGGCGCCGTTTTTAATGACGGAAATATCAATGAAACACCGCAATTTGCATCGCTTATTTGGGAGATCTTTAAATGGAATGGCGATCTTGAATTTCTAAAAAGATATTTTCCCACTATTAAGAAAGGCCTGGATTGGCTGCAGACGCAGGATACCGATGCTAATCTTTTTCCCGAAGGTTTTGGGATGATGGAAATTCACGGGCTGGATAGCGAAATGATAGATGTAGCCGTTTATAGCCAGAAAGGATTCGCAGACGCTTCAAAAATGGCTGAAATCCTTGGTGAAAAGCACTTGGCTGAAGAATATGAGGATGTAGCCAATAAATTAAAAAACAAAATAAACGAAGAATTCTGGTCTGAAGAATTTAATTCTTATGCCGATTTTATAGGAACCGACAAGCAGGCACTGCGGTTAATTGATGATGCAATTGTAAGGGCTGATACTTTAGAAAAACCCTGGGCGGTAAAAGAATTAAAAGAAACCAAATCAAAAATATTAGCTAACCCCTCGGAAGGTTCACGGCCTTATGTAGTGCATCATAATTGGGTAGTTAATACGCCAATGGAGATGAAAATAGCCGATTCTGCCAGGGCGATTAAAGCTTTGAATACTGCAGAAAGATATAGAAATCCGTTTGGAGTGTTTGTTACCGGGATAGATCGTGATGAGGTGGAAAAAACCGAAGAAAGTTCTTTTAAAGGAGGAGAAGTTTTTACCTATACAGGAGCTGTTATGACGCTGCCAACGGCGGTGCAAATTATTGCGGAAAATAATTACGGAAGACCCGAAAAAGCTCTTGATTATATGGAACGAATGACGCGCAGTTTTAGTTTTGCATTTCCCGGCAGTATGTATGAAGTTTCCCCAGATTACGGAATGATCTCGCAGGCCTGGAATATTTATGGATACGCAGTACCGATCGTAAATCAATTCTTTGGGATTAAGCCCGATGCCTTGAATAAGAAAATAGTAGTACAGCCGCAAATGCCTAAAACCTGGAACGAAGCTTCTTTGGAAAACGTGGTTATAGGCGAAAATGAAGTTTCGGTTTATTTTTCAAAATCTAATGGTGAATTGAATATTGAAATTACTCAGGAGGAAGACTGGGAGATAGAACTTATTTTAACCAACTATTCAAATTCAGAATATAAAATGATGACTGAAAACCTTGAGGTTTCTAAAGTCAATGGAGACTTAATTATTAAAGGGAATTCAGATAAATTGGAAATTTCATTAGAAACAAACTAAGATTTCTTATTTTATATAGGAATCAATTTTTCACATTATGGTACCGCCAAAGAACAAACCAATAAAAAGACATATAGCCATTCAGCCATTAAGTAGAGAGCACCACCAGGGGCTTTTGTTATGCTGGAAAATTAGAAAAGGTTTTGAAAAAGGAATCGAACCGCAGCGAATTAAAAATTATACCGATTGGTTTTGGGAAAACCAGTTAGAAGAGCATTTTAAAATTGAAGAAAAATATGTATTTCCGGTTTTGGGTGCTGAAAATGATTTGGTAAAACAGGCGCTGGAAGAGCACGAGCATCTTGCCTCGTTATTTCTTCAGAAAAATGAAATAGCGCTTGCATTAGAAATGATCCAGAATGATCTGGAAGGCCATATTAGGTTTGAAGAGCGGGTTCTTTTTAATAAAATCCAGGAACAAGCTTCAACCGAAGAACTTCAGCATATTCAGGAACACCACGAGAAAGAAATTTCATGCGGCCTTTGGGAAGATGAGTTTTGGAAATAATTTCAATATTCAATAACTGCTTGAATTTAACAAAAATTAGGCAGCTTCTGCCAGCGTCTTTCTTTCGGTCACCTCTTGTTTTAATCTAAATACAGTGTCTTTTTCGTAAGCAAGGAAATAATAGATCACAAAAAACAAGAAATACATGATCATTGATTTCTGTCTTAAAATTATTCCCAAATTAGACATTACAAAAGTCATTGCGAAAGAGGTGGTGAAAAACAAGATCAGGCTTAGTTTTACGTGTCCCGGTGCTGTCTTTAAGAATCCAAAGAAGCTCTTTTTAAACAACTTTCCGAATAACAACAAATAGATAAAATTCTCTATAGATACGATCACTCCAAGAATTCCCGGTGCATCAAAAAATAAAGGTCTAAACCAGAATGTAAAGAATTTTTCAATAAGTGAATAGTCGGTCATTGGGACTCCTGAAGTCGCGTTATCCAAATCTTTTGCCCTGTTTTCAGTAAAAGAAAGAAAATCGGCGATTAGGTTTTGCGAATTTCCGAGGTTTACTACTTCAAGAATTTGCTTGTGAAAAAGCAATAAAACTCCAGTGATTGCACCTACGAAAATAGCTTTTTGCTTTAAGCTTATCTGGTTTTTATTAATAAATATACTCAACATCCCTGCACCGGCCAGTAACAAGAACATATGGGGCCTAATGGCGAAAACCAGGAGTGATCCCAAACTTAAGCTAAAAATCCTGTTCTTGGGCTTTCTAAGAGCATAAGCGAATAGCATTAATCCCAGGAATATTGGAGCACCTTTTCCTAAAGATGCTGTCCAGAAGTGCATATTGGGTAGGAAAAGTATTAGTACTAAGAAATCTATTTTTTTGAATACCTTAATATTTAGTGCGATATTTTCTTTAAAAAACAAGTAGGCATAGACAAAGCCCATAAAGCCGATCCAGCTAAAAAGCAGCATCATCATTTCGTAGCTAAATCCGAAGAAATTAATAAACGGATAGGAGATGAAATCTATAAAAGAGGTGCCGGTTTCTAAAAAGCCGTCCCAGGTTTTGCCTTCTTTTCCCGGTACTCTAAAATACCTTTTAGAATCTGAAGGGTTAAAGAATGCATAGGTATAATAAATTCCGGCAAATATTAAGTGGTAATAGAACAATTTATTCATCAGGTTTGCCGAGAAAAAATCGTGCTTTTCACTAATCTTTTTAAAAATATATTGATTTACCAGGTGCAAAAACGGAATAAGCATTATCGCTTGCAACAGGTTATGAATAAGGTTTATATCTGGAGACATTTTTTATATCTATTTATCTCTTTAAATCCAATATCCTTACCTAAAATGAATATCTGTAGAATAAAGCGTGTTTTCCTCATTGAGCTCTCTCTGTGCGAGGGATTAGACGGTTTAGGGTTTTAAAGATATTCTGGTGAGATATTTACTATCTCAGGAATTTATACCCAATACTGTGGAAATTTTCCATTACTGGATTCCTGTGACTGTGGAAATGGCGAAGCCTGTTTATAGCTGGATTATGGAAAAAATTGATAAAAACGAATATTGAAACAACCGAAGTTTTTCAACTTCTATTAGTTTCTACATATAAATCATTCGGTCTGAACTTTAATTACAAAAAATAATTGGGTAAAACTGATCCTCGTCATATTTAAAAATTCTGTTTAAAAATTATAATAAATTCATTTAAATGAATTTTAACCAATAATAATTTAATTAATCACCACTAAAAATTATTTTACATAAAATATAATCACAAAATATACTAATCTGTTCAAAAAATGTGAAAATGGTCTATGTAACTTTGGTTGCATTTGAAAATCAGTCCTGTAGGTATCTTTGAGTAAGTTATTAAACCAGTACATCATGAAAAATTTACTCATACTTGGAGCCGGAACAGCAGGAACGATGATGGCGAACCAGCTTCGGTCCAAATTAAAAAAAGATCAGTGGCAGATTACCATCGTAGACCAAAATAAAACGCATTACTACCAGCCTGGATTTTTATTTCTGCCTTTCGATATATACACCGAAGACCAGGTTAAAAAAGTAGGAAAAAAGTTTATTCCTAACGGAGTAAATTATGTTCAAAAGAAAATAGATAGAATTTTCCCTGAAGAAAACAAGGTAAAACTGGAAGATGAAACTATTAACTATGATATCCTTATAATCGCTACCGGTTCTAAAATTGCCCCCGAAGAAGTGGAAGGAATGAAAGGTAAGAACTGGCACAAAAATGTTTTTGATTTTTATACTTATGAAGGTGCTTTGGCACTACGAAATAAGCTTAGAGACTGGCAGGGAGGTAAAATGGTGGTTCATCTCACCGAGATGCCAATAAAATGTCCCGTAGCACCCCTGGAATTTGCATTTTTAGCTGATTCCTATTTCAAGGAAAAAGGAATGCGTGATAAGGTGGAACTTACTTATGTAACTCCTCTTTCAGGAGCTTTTACCAAAGAGAAAAGTGCTGAAACACTTGGTTACTTACTTGAAGAAAAGAAAATAAATCTTGAGATAGATTTCGCCATAGAAAGCGTGGATAATGAGAATAATAAAATTATTGATTACGGCGGAAAAGAAGTGGAATACGATCTCCTGGTAACCATTCCAACCAATATGGGTGACGATGTGATAGAACGCTCTGGGATGGGAGACGACTTAAATTTCGTTCCTACAGATCATCACACCCTTCAGTCTAAAGATCACGAAAATGTTTTTGTGATTGGAGATGCTACTGATGTTCCTGCTTCTAAAGCCGGCTCGGTAGCCCACTTTCAATCAGAAACCCTTACAGATAACATCTTGCTTTATAAAGATGGAAAGCCTCTTAAAGAGGAATTTGACGGCCACGCCAACTGCTTTATTGAAACCGGTGATAATAAAGCCCTGTTGATAGACTTTAATTATAAACAGGAACCTGTAGAAGGAACTTTCCCGTTTTCCGTTATAGGTCCCTTAAAATTGCTAAAAGAAAGCGTGTTTAATCACTGGGGGAAACTGGCTTTTCGATGGATCTACTGGAACATGCTTTTAAAAGGAATTCCAATTCCATTCGTTGGCCGAAATATGAGTACAAAAGGAAAAAAACTATAATAATAATTTAAAATCAATATCATGGAAACTCAAGTAAACACATTAAACGTAGATAGAAACCAGGAAGGATATTTAACCGATTTCTCTCAATGGAATAAAGAAGTGGGAGAGCAAATCGCTAAAGAGGAAGGGATTGAAATGACTCCGCGCCATTGGGAAGTTATCAACTGGATTCAGGAACAGGTAAAAGCAGACAAAGCCTTATCGATAAGAGGGATTAAAAAAAGCGGTGTGCTTGATATAAAAGAGTTTTATGCTCTTTTCCCGGGAGGACCATTAAAGATCTCTACCAAGATTGCCGGTGTGCCTAAACCCAAAAGCTGTATTTAACCACTAAAACTTACAACTATGAGTACTACAAAAGTTAAAAAGATGCTCTTTATTTTATCGAAGGCTACCATAGAGAACGTATATGCAGCTTTTATTATGGCTAATGGAGCGAGAATGGAAGGCATTGAAGCAGAAATATTCTTTACTTTTTTCGGTCTGGAGGCCGTGCAAAAGAAAAAACTGAATAACCTTCATGTAGCAACAGTTGGTAATCCGGCGATGCATATTCCTACCATGGTAGGGGGGTTACCGGGTATGGAAGCTATCGCTACAAGAATGATGAAAAAAGAGATGGAAAAACTTGATATGCCTCCGGTAGACGAGTTTCTTGAAATTCTCTCGGCTTCAGGAGTGAAATTATGGGGTTGTAAACTGGCGGTAGATATGTTTCACCTGGAAGAAAAAGATCTAATAGATGATATGGACGGAATCCTGACTATCGGTGATTTTTATAATAGAGCCGACCAGGATGGAACGCAAATGTTATTTGTTTAAAAGAACATGATGTTTGGTTGTTTGGACAGGCAGAGCTTGAATTTTTCAGCTCTGCCTGTCTTTTTTCTTTTAAGTAAAATTTTGTTGAAAATAGCTTCTTCGGCTGTGGGTTAAAATTTGAACCCGAAGGTAAAGGTTAATCTTCCTCCATCATCACCATAATAATAACCGGTGTTTGCGGTAAAAGCGCTAAAGCCATTTATCCAGATAGATCCACCATAATTGTTTCGCCATTGTTCTGAATTAGAACCTTCAGCCCAAACACGACCGTAATCGAAACCTGCGCTTACTCCAATTTGCAACGGAATGAAATTCGTTTTAAATCGGCTTATGCCAACCCTAAGATCGGTAGAGTGGTAGAAAGATTGCTTCCCGTTGAAGCGTTCCCAACGGTAGGCTCTTAGGTTTTCGTTTCCGCCAAGAATAGCACCGTCATAGTATTCATAATTATCACCAATAATAACTTTTCCGCCTATTTTGGTGGCCAGGACAGCTATTCCGCTTTCGTGTAATGGATAATCTATGGCTAGAGACGGACTTATATAGGCAAATTCATTATTGTATTCGTCAATATTAGTTTTGTAACCCGTGGTAATATCGGCTTCAAATCCGCGTGCTGGATATGCAGGGTTACCCCTATTTTCATAATGGTAGTTTAATTCCCCCCCAGCATAAAGTTGCTGATTAAAAAGGTCGTTCTCTTCATCAAAAGCATCGGCTATAAATCGTTCTTCATCATAAGACACTTCTCTTGATTGTAAGAAAGGTTTCGCATAAAAACTTCCGCCCGAATTTCCGCGCCAAATTAGTGATGGGGCAATTTTCCATTGCTCAATCCTTACACGGTTATAATCACGACCAAAACTGTCTCGCATATTTTCTGATTCTATGCCTTCACCAAAATAGTTTAAAGCAAAATTAGGACTGGTATAACGCGCATCTATTCCAAGGTTCCAGTTATAGAAAATGTGGGCAAATTCCCCAAAATATCCTACTTCAAAGCCATTTGTGGCGAAATAATAGGAGGCATCAAAACTATGTTGCGTGTTAAACGGATTATTGGTTAATCCGTAAGTAGTGTAGGTGTCTTTTAGTCCAAGGGAAAGTCCCTCATCCCCATTATAATCTACCTGGGGCATAATTTTATTCTCACTTTGTTTGCGCTTGTCAGGATCATATGTATTGATCTCGTAATCATCTACCAACCATTTTTTAGATTTTGGATTGGTAATGGTGTTTTCCTTGGTTTTGTGATCGTACAATTTAATTTTACGTGTATTTTCAAAATCGTAAATGTCATTTTCTTCTCCTCCAATAACATTGATTCTAATAAGATTTTCTCCATTACCGGTAACTTTAAAAGTATCATCACCATCAAGGCCGTAGATCCAAATCTCATCGGTAGCTTCAGAATTATAAGATTTACTGAAGACTTCTTTTCCATCTTCATTAATCATCTCTATAGCAGTAATACCGTTTTCTTTTCTTATAATATTAAAAACATCATCTTCCTCGGTTCCGGGTAATACCTGGAATTCCTGGAGGTAGTTGTAATATCGTTGAGCAATGTCGCCTAAATTATCTCTTCTGGCCTTAAGGTGTGCTTTAATATCTTCTATGGTTTTATCCTGAACTGCTTCGGGTAAAGCTTCAAAAGCAGTTTCTATTTCTTCGTTGGTAAGCTGAGACTGAATAAAGTTCACTTGCTCCTGCCAATCTTCCCAATCTGAAGTTTTCAATAATCGCTGATCTAGAGGGTATCCGGAAAGATTAAACCATTTTACATTATCTACGTTATCATCATAGGTTTCCATTTTTCTCACAATTGGTAAGCCCAGTTTCACTAAATCTGGAATAAAACCATCGTAATTAGGAAATGCAAAATCCCTATCTCTTGGGATAGGTTTGTAAAGTTTGGTGCCATCGCTTTGGGTATGCAAGGCCCATCTCCATTGGTCATAATGCCTGTCCCAATCGCCAATTAGCATATCTACCAACCGGTTTTTTATAAATTTATCTTCATCTGCCTGTATATTTTTAGACTCTTTCAATTCTGTTAAAAGATCGCGTGTACTAATGATATCTTCAGGAGAGCCAAATTTTTCAAACTCTTTATTTTCATCACCTACGTGAGCTTCAAGCATATAAAGTTCATTCCCATATTCATCATTATTCAGGCCGAGCGCTTTTTGTTTCGGGATATAGAATATTTGTGGTTTCCCGGCATTTATTTCAAGTAAGTCGTTGATGTGTTTTAAAGAGTAACGAGCATAAGGATGTGCCGTGGTAAAGAGATCTAAAGCATAGCGTTGTGCCACTGTATTTTCTATATAATCTTTTATATAATGATCTTTTATAGCTGCAGATTGCAGAAAACGGGTAGCGCTTTTCTTAAGTGCACGTATAGTGAATTCGTTTTTATCGTCGGCAATAAATCGCAGGGAACGTGATTGCATACCACCGCCTTCTTTTAGCGGTTCAAGATTCCCGTCTAACGTATCTAGAAATAGCACAGGAGCCTTTATTTTTGTACTATAAACATCCCTGTAAAAATCTCCAAAAAGCGATTTATACAAGCCCGATTTATCGGTTTCTTCTTCGGTATAAATAGAAGCACTTATAGTATCCCCAATTTCCTCTTTGGTTTTAAAATCAATTTCATCCCAGTTAGGTTCGTCGCTTTTAATTGTCTTGCTGAAAATTGGATTTTCAGTATTTTCTATGGTGAAGAATTCAACTAGTGTTTCGTTATTTTTATAGAGTTTTAATTTCGCATAACCACTTTTAGTAGTTCCGAAGTGTTCATTTTCCTTCCTTATGCTTAGTTTTTTAGGTTTTCCGGTGCTTCCGCTTATAATTTGTGGAATACCATCGTCTTCTAAATATTGCAGATTTTGATCTTTCCCGGAAATGAAAATCACATTATCAAACTGGCTGGCCAGGGTTTCTAACCGGCCTCGTAAATATCTATGTTCTTCATTTTGATAATCCTGTGGAGAAAATCCGCCAATCTTTTCGGTAAAAGATCTTTTTGAATTACTCATCACCGGGTGTTGCAGTGAAACTAAAATAGTTTTTCCGTGGGCATCTTTAATATCATCCTTAAACTCTGCAAAAAAGCGTTCCCTGGTTTTTATATCACATTTAGCATTCATATTTGGGTGATCGTCCCAGTTTTCTAAATACCATTGGGTATCTACGGTTACAAGTACAAGATCATCAGTGATATCTTCTTTTTCTATGGGGCAGCCATCATCTGGCCAAACTTCAATATTAGATTGGTTATCCTGAAGAAAAGACTCAAGATCGTCTATTCGGTTTTGGCCACCTTTTGTCCATTCGTTTTGGCCGGGAGTAAAAACAACTTTTCCATTAAATTCCTGAACGGCATCTAAAAGATTCTTTTTAAGAAATTGCTTTTGAGCTTCCCGTTCTCCTTCTTGCGGAAATCCTTTAGACGGAAGAAAATTCCCTTGCACCAGCAGGGTAGCTTCCTCGTCATTTTTAGAAGCTTCTACAATAGCTTTTAGTACTTTTTGACCTTCACCAGTAAGGTCGTTTCCAATATTTCCTGCAACATAAAAAGTATGTTCCAGAGATTTAGGTTTTTCTTTACCGGGAGTAACCTGGGCAGTTGCCGTTATCCCTGAAAATAAGAAAAGAAATGTAAGTTTTAAAAGCGTATGAATATTTCCCATATATGCGTAAAACGAAAATTATTTTTATTGAATGTCAAATTTTTGAAAAAAAATGCCGTTTTACAATAGCTTTTAACGCATTATAACACTTGTTATTAGCAAGTCTTTAACGTTAAGGGAGTATTCAATTAATTCAGGTTTCTTTTTTGAATAAAAAAGCGTTTCAATAAAGAGGAAGCTTCTTCTGCCAGGATACCAGATTTGACTTCGGTTTTTGGATGGAGTTTGACCCCGGTTTTACGATAACCACGTTGTTGGTCTTCGGCGGCAAAAATAAGCTTTGAGATCTGGCTCCAATATAAAGCACCTGCGCACATTTGGCAGGGCTCCAGGCTTACATACATTGTGCAATCTTTTAAATATTTTCCGCCAAGAAAACTGGCAGCAGCGGTTATGGCCTGCATTTCGGCGTGAGCGGTCACATCGTTCAAGGTTTCGTTTAGATTATGGCCACGCGCAATAATTTGATTGTTAATCACCACAACAACGCCTACGGGAATCTCGCCCCTTTCAAAAGCTTTTTCGGCTTCTTCCAGGGCTTTTCGCATAAAATATTCGTCGTTGTAAGGCTGTAGCATTGTAGATTAATATTTCTGCGGAAAGATAAAAATTATAAAATTAGCTTCTGAAGAAATCCTTGTAAGAAATATCTTTTCAAAGCTTAACTTTGCTTACTATGGATCCCAATATTTTAGAAGAAATACATTCACCTGAAGACTTACGAAAACTTTCGGCAGAGAGATTACAGGAAGTTTCAACCGCGTTGCGTAAGTTTATTATAGATATAGTAGCCACCAAAGAAGGGCATCTTGGCGCTAGCCTTGGGGTGGTAGAATTAACTATTGCCTTGCATTATGCGTTCAATACGCCTAAAGATCTCCTGGTTTGGGATGTTGGTCACCAGGCCTACGGCCATAAGATCTTAACGGGTAGACGCGAAAATTTTCATACCAATAGAAGACTCAACGGTATTAGCGGATTTCCGAAGCGGGAAGAAAGTGAGTACGATATTTTTGGGGTAGGGCATTCCTCAACCGCGATCTCTGCAGCGCTTGGAATGGCGATTGCTTCGAATTTAAAGGGAGAATTCAGTAAACATCATATTGCTGTGGTGGGAGATGCTTCTATTGCCAGTGGAATGGCCTTTGAAGGATTAAATCATGCGGGAGTGACCAAAGCTAATTTATTAGTTGTTCTTAACGATAATGCTATTGGGATAGACCCCAGCGTGGGTGCTTTAAAACAATACCTAACCAAAGCGCGAGTGGGTTATAAGCCAAAGCAAAGCAATATTATTGAAGCTTTAAATTTTAAATATTTTGGTCCTGTAGACGGGCATGATATTGCCGGGTTGCTGGAAGTTTTTGAACAAATGAAGCAAATTGAAGGTCCAAAATTCCTTCACGTAATTACTACAAAGGGTAAAGGATTAAAAAAAGCTGAAGAAGACCAGGTAAAATATCACGCCCCCGGAAAATTTAAACCCGATACCGGTGAACTTTTAACTTATGATACCGCCGGGCTTCCTCTAAAATATCAGGATGTTTTTGGTCTCACTTTGGTAGAATTAGCAAAAAAGAACGAAAAAATTATAGGAATTACTCCTGCTATGCCCACAGGAAGCTCCCTGAAGTTTATGATGCAGGCATTTCCGGAAAGAGCATTTGATGTGGGAATAGCCGAACAACATGCGGTTACGCTTTCGGCAGGGATGGCTACCCAGGGCTTTGTGGTTTTTTGCGCTATTTATTCTACTTTTTTACAACGCGCTTACGACCAGGTAATTCACGATGTGGCACTGCAAAAACTCCCTGTTGTTTTCTGTCTGGATAGGGCAGGACTGGTGGGAGAAGATGGCGCCACACACCACGGCGTTTTTGATATTGCCTATTTAAGATGTATTCCAAATATTATAATTGCAGCACCCAGTAATGAAACTGAACTAAGAAACTTGCTGTATACGGCACAGCTAGATTTAAGGCTTCCTATGGCGATAAGATACCCACGGGGAAGAGGAGTTCAAAAACAGTGGGAAACTCCTTTTGAAGAAGTAGAAATAGGAAAAGCCAGCTGCTTACAGCAAGGAGATAGAATTGCAGTGTTAAGTATTGGTAATATGGTGCAAAACGCAACTAAAGCTATAAAAAAGGTGAAAAACGAAACAGTAGGCCATTATGATATGCGTTTTGTAAAACCTTTAGATGAAGAGGTTTTGCATTTTGTATTTAAAAAATATAAAGTGGTTATCACTATCGAAGATGGCGTAGTGACCGGAGGTTTTGGTTCTGTGGTTTTAGAATTTGCCGCAAAACACGATTATAAGGCTAAAATTAGAAATTTAGGCTTGCCAGATGAATTCATCGAACAGGGAAATATAGATGAGTTACAAGAAATTGCAAAAATTAACGTTCAATATATTGAAGAAGAGATAGTCTCTCTTATTCAAAATCTTTAATTTTGCAATTCCGAAAAATCTTAATTAACTAATGAAAATCAAAGTCTTATGTCTTTTAGCTTGCTTAATTCACTTAAATTCAACCGCAAAAAATTCAATTTCAGATTACTATCCTGGCAATTATAGCGATACGATAAAACCTTCAGATTCTCTTAAAGTAGTGCCGCCCGAAACAGAGGTGGATTCTGTTGTGGTTACTTTCTGGACAGAGAAAAATGAAGTAGGGGTAAATCTTAGCGAGGTTGCTTTTGTAAACTGGAATGCAGGGGGAAATAATTCAATTTCGGCATTGGTCTATGGTAACCTGGAAAGAAATTATAAAAAAGATGATCTTAATTGGCGGAATAAAGCAATTGTACGTTATGGGATTAACTCCCAGGAAGGCCAGGAGCTTAGAAAAACTGAAGATGAATTACGTTTGAGTTCTTCTTTTGGTTATAGAAAAGATTCGATTTCTAACTGGTTTTACTCCGCAAAATTTAACTTTAATACCCAGTTTACTAACGGATACAAATATCCTGATACCAATAGTCCCATCTCTAAATTTATGGCGCCAGGTTATCTATTTCTGGGTATTGGTAGTGAATATTCAGATCCTGTAGAAGATCTTAAGGTGTATATTTCTCCTGTCACTCAAAAATCAACATTTGTTTTAGACCAGAGGTTGGCTAATGAAGGGATGTTTGGTGTTACCGGCGCGGTTCGGGATACGCTTGGCAATATTGTGGAAGAAGGGGAAAAAGTAAGAACGGAATTTGGATTCCTGGTCACTAGCGATTTTTCAAAAGAAGTTTTTGAAAATGTTGAGCTAGATAATCAGTTGAGTCTGTATTCAGATTACCTAAACAAATTTGGAAATATCGATGTGGAATGGCAGCTAAACGTAAATTTAAAAGTAAACGACTTTATAAAAGCCAATGTTGGTTCACATTTGCGATATGATGACGATGTAAAATTTAAAGAAGATACAAATGGGGACGGGGAATTGGAAACCACCGGGCCCAGAGTTCAGTTTAAACAAATGCTTGGCGTGGGCCTCGTTTACGAATTTTAAAGATGCCGGCTGCCTAAGCCGGCATTTTCTTATCAAGATTTTAAAGTTTTTGTGAAGTACTTCAAAGGCACTCTTAAAGGAATAGTTTCTTATAATTTAATCCCTTTATATTTTTCAAAAGAAGCCACGGTAAAACCATCGGTTAAGGAAGCGGTATGAGAACAGATTTCCAACAAACGCTTATAAACACTAGACTTTTCCTGAAGCTCAGCCAGGTTTGGAACCGATTTTAAAACTAATTGGTTAAAATTAGAATCGTGCTGATCCTCTTCTGGAAGTAAAGCTTCAGTATAAGTATCTAATAGGTGTGAAAGCATCTTATAACCTGCAATTTCTTTGCTAATCACTTCTTCGCTTTGGTATATTTTCTCAATGCTAATTTTAATAATGTCGTCTATTTGAGCTTCATATTTACTTTTATCCAATAAGCCGTGGTGAAAGTTACCGGCCAGAATTGCATCTTCATTTTTCAGAAAGGTCTCTACCGCCTCAGTGATTAAGGTGTTTATGGCTAAAGCTCTTAGGTAGCTCAGTCTATCGGCCGTGTTGGTAAGGCTATTATATTTACTGGTGTTTATATTGTCTTTAACTAGTTTTATAAGATACTCCAGCGCGTAATCTTCATCTATAAGTCCGAGGTTTATCCCGTCTTCAAAGTCTATTATAGTATAACAAATATCATCTGCTGCTTCTACTAAAAATGCTAACGGGTGCCTGTAATAACTTATATCTCCATTTTTTCCGGTTTTTAGAAGACCAAGTTCTGTAGCTACCTCCTCAAAGATCTCTTTTTCGGTCTGGAAAAACCCGAATTTTTTATCGGCTATATTAGTTGTGGGTTTATGCGGAAGTGATTCCTTTGGATACTTAATAAAAGCACCCAGAGTAGCGTAAGAAAGGCGAAGCCCACCAGAGATGCCCGGTTTATTCTGTGTAAGAATTTTAAAACCATTGGCGTTCCCTTCAAATTTTACAAGATCCTGGTACTCTTTCGCCGAAAGTTCATCTTTAAAGCGTTTTCCGTTTCCGTGGCTAAAATATTCTCCAATCGCTTTTTCTCCGGAATGCCCAAAAGGCGGATTCCCAATATCGTGTGCAAGTGCAGCAGCAGCTACAATGGCACCAAAATCATTCATTTTATAAGCGTGTGTTTTTTCGAGTTGTGGATGCTTTTCCAGGATTTTTTGTCCGGCGAGCCTACCTAAAGATCTACCTACTACAGAAACTTCTAAACTATGTGTTAACCGAGTATGTACAAAATCGGTTTTAGAAAGTGGGATCACCTGTGTTTTGTCCTGTAAACTTCTAAAAGCTGAAGAAAAAATAATACGATCGTAATCTACTTCAAAACCCAAACGGGTTTCGTTTTGCTCTTTTCTCAGTCTTTTATTTGTGTCTCCAAAACGTTTTAAAGAAAGGAGTTGCTCCCAGTTCATCATAATTTTATGCTATTTAGTGCCGAAATATTATTTCCACTTCAAAAATAGAAAAAGCCTTAAGAATATAAGCTAGTTGATGCTTATTTGCTGAAAGTAAACTTTCCAGAGAAGAGATAAAAGGGAAAGATTTAAGCTGAATTCACAATAAAAAACTGAAACTGCGCTACATTGGGGAATATAACGCTCGTTTCAGTTTTACTCGATAATCGAGATTACTTGCCTTGAAATTAAAAATATTATTTATATAAATGCATCTCGACCTTGCTCCGAGGTGGTTTACTAATCAGTTTTCTTACTGATTTTATTAAAGTTTTTGTCTGTATTTTTTGAAAGTTTTTGTGCTCTTTGCTCTAAGAGGTTTTCTTTCTCATTCTTTAAACTTCTGTTCACCATTAGATCAGTGAACAGCCTGTTACTTTCATAATCCAGGTATTCGTTTAAAGCTTTTGCAGTTAAGCCAATTAATTCTAAAGGAAGGAAATTAAAAATAACTTCTTTTTCTATAGCCACGGCTTCACCAATAATTTGCTGAACTTTTTTATCTGAAATATTCTCTAAAAGGTGATCTCTAAATAAGTGGGTTGCAAAATCGCGGTGTAGTGCTTTGTCGCGATAAATCATTTCGTAAGTATAACTTAATCCTGGCAGTAAACCACAGTTTTTAATCCAGAAAATAGTAGCAAAACTACTGTAGGAAAAAATACTCTTTGCGGTAGCAAGCGCAACTAATTTTTCTGCAAAAGAGGGGCTATTGGTCCATCTTTTAATCCATTCTTTTCTTGCTGTGTTGGTAGGGAAAGCTTCGATTTCTTTAAATATTTGCTCCTGTTCTGTGGAATTTAAAAAGGAGTTTAAAAAAATACCATACGTTTCTGTATGGGTGTTTTCCATTACTGACTGTAAGTCAAGAAATGATTTCGCTTCAGGAAGTTTGATGTTTTCACTAAGTTTATTAGTGCTTTTTCCATTCAAATTATGTTCTGAATGAAGAATTAGCGCAATTACCTTATGCAGGAATAAACGTTTTTCTTCGTTTAGGTCTTTCCAGTTTTCAAGATCTTGATGAATATCTATTTCACCGGTTGTCCAGAAATTTGCCTCAATGGCTTTGTAGGCGTCCCAAATATCGTTGTGTTTTACAGGAAATATTACAAATCTGTCCTTGTTGTCCCGAAGTCTGGGTTCCTGTCTATTCATAAAAAGCGATATTAATGAAATTTAAATAAAAGATCATTAACAAATATCAAAAAATATTATTGTTTATTTAATATATAATAATTAATATTTCAACAAAGTTTTCAACATAAAAAGTTCAAAATTAGCGCATTGAACCCTAATTTTTTGCTTTTTACCGATATTCTGGAATTAGGATGTTGAAAATATTAAAATAAGCCTGTAGTCACGTTTGAAAATAATACCAATAAGGGAAATATTATTATTCCTGTAGGAAATACCAGTTTATATCTGAAGGAATATTTTCTATACGTTGAACTATTGTAGTTTTTGGTTGCACTTTCCCGTCCGCTCCCTCAAAAACCTCAGTAATTTGATATTCAATAAGATTCCAGCCTTCTTTGAAATCAAGTGAATAATCTGTTGTTTCCTCAAAACTTTCATCCTGGATTTGGGTGAAAGTTGTAATGCTGCAAGTTCCCTTCACCGCAGCGGGTTCGTCTAAATAAGTCCATTCTAAATACTTTCCGGTTTCACAATTTAGATCGCCATAAGAAAAAAAGTAATCGGCAATAGGCTTATTGGAAGCCGCGAGAATGCCTCCAAGAACTTCTTTTTTATCCCTGTATACCACAAGATATTTTGGCAGGCTGCTCAAATTGGCTTCTCCATTCGTGTAAGTTAAATCATCTGAAAAACAGGCGAAGGTGCCGGAAACATTTTTAAGAGCTGCCTTCCAGCCTTTTGGTGCCTTTTCCTGTTCTTTCTCCATTTTATCTTTCATTTTTTGAAGAAAATTAGCTTCAAGTTTAATTTGTATGTTTCCATCTTCGTCAATACTTCCAAATTTTTGGGCTTCTCCGGTAATAAAATCAATTACTCCCAAATCTGCTTCCCCATGTTCCCAATTATCTAATCGGGCTTCGATTAGGTTTTGAGATTGAACATTGATCCCGAAAAGCAAACAAACGATTAAAATTATATTAATTGTTTTCATTTCTTTAAATATTGGCGAACCATTTCTCAAACTGATGCCCAAGGATTGGAACGGATTTCGTTTTATGGTTAATGGCATTAATTAATCCTACAATCCATAAATACAACAGGAATATTGATCCAAGGAAGCTTAAGATCCAGCCTAAAATGGGAATCATGCCTATAATGAAAAGTCCCAGGCTAATTATTACCAATCCAAGAGATTGTTTTATATGAAAAGCCGCAAATTCATCTTTTTTCTCGTTATTTAAAACGAAAGCTACTACCAATCCAATTACGGTTAAGTAGGCAATAATGGCTATTGTTTTGGGATCGAACGTACTTTTAGCCTCGTTTGTATGTGTGTTTGAGTCTTCCATGATTTTTATTTATTACTTAGATGCACCCAAGGAAGCGTAATCCTCCTTATTTATTGAGAAAGATTTTTTCTCCAGGCCGGTACAGCGCATATTCGCATTGCGGTTAGCATTATTTTTATCTACCATTTGCATTTCCATCATCAAGGCATCTCCTTCTTCTAGCCAATCGGCATTCCAGCCTTTTGGGATGTTGCTTTTTTCGGAACTATACATGTTGGCAAAACTAATTGGTGCCTCCTGCGTAAGATAGAAAGTGAACTTGTGCTCTTCGGTTTCGGCTTCATAACCCTGGCATTCATATCCCAGAATATTTTTTGTGCCAATCTTCTTTAATTCTGTATCCTGATATGGATTGGTTTCTTCTTCGCTACTCATAAGATCATCTAACTTACTGGCAGTTATAAAATTATTTTCGCCAGAAGTGAAATACATTATACTAAGCTTATTGTTCATATCGAGAACCATAAACATACCTTCAGCTTGAGGCATTCGCATCCCGAAATAAGGAGCGTCTTCTTTTAGAAGATACGTCATATCTATATTCCCGTCCTTGGTTTCCATATTTAGCTGATATTCCCAATCAAAATCATAAGATTGGGGCACTTCACTAATGTCTACTCTATTAGCGCCCATAGGAATAGGGCTATTTTTAAGCTTGGTATCCCACATTTTATTGAGGGATTTATCAGCTTCATTCGCCGCTTTGTCTGAAATATTTTCGGTTACTGCGTGTTCAACCTTTTTCTCTACTTTTTCCTTTAATTTTTTGAGAAACTGTGCCTCCATCGTGGAAATGCAGAATAGAAGCGAGAATCCCAACAAGATTAGCTTTTTCATAATTTCGAATTTTAGATTATAAATAAACTGTAAACCTTAGGATTACAGGCTGGGGCTGAATTAATTAAAAAATGTAGGGAGGTTTTTAAACTACCGGCTTGGGGTTCGCCGGATTTTGGGGTAAAAATTTGAAATTTTAAGGTACAAAATATTTCAGAATATTAAAAATACTATTCTCAAAATCAATGATATAAAATGTGTGGTGGATTTAAATTTCTTTCGCAGCTTCTTCTAATTGGTTGTACCAGTCTTCACCAAATTTCCTGATAAGTGCATCTTTGGTGAATTTATAAACCGGCACCTGAAGCTCTGCTCCCAGGCTACAGGCATCGTCACAAATTTGCCATTTATGGTAATTGACAGCAGAAAATTCTGAATATTCCTGAATACGAACTGGGTATAAGTGACAGGAGATAGGTTTTTTAAAATCGATTTCTCCCTGGTTGTAAGCTTCTTCAATTCCGCAAAGCGCGGTGCCTTTTTCATCAAAAGTTACGTAAGCACAATCTGCTCCATCTATCAATGGGGTTTCAATCTCATCAAGATCGGTAGTGATATAGGTACCTTGTTTCTCTATAGCCTCTATTCCTTTTTGGCGCAAATAAGGCTTTACTTTTGGATAGATATCGTCTAGAATTTGCCTTTCTTCTGGCGTTACCGGGGCACCGGCATCACCGTCTACGCAGCACGCGCCTTTACATGCTGAAAGGTTGCACACAAAATCTTTGGTTAAGATCTCTTCTGAAACTATGGTTTTTCCTATTTGAAACATGCTGCAAATATAAATTTAACTTACCTGACCCGGAAAATTTTAACCTACAAATCTTTTATGTTTTGCCCAATTAATTTAAATTCTAAAGCAGAAAATTTTAAGATATAGTTTTGTAGGTATTTAATGACTGGTACTGCTTAATTTTAGAATGCGAAGCCTATACCAATATTTGCCATAAAACCAGAGAAAAATAAGGCATAAGGTGTCCCGTCGGTATCAAAACTTATTCGTCTGGTTTCGCTGTTTCCATCGTTGTAAACTCTTGTCGTTTCTATTGTTTCTGGTAATGGAGAAAATGCATAACCAATTTCAGGTCTAAAGTAAAAAAGGCCCCCTAGTTTTGCTCCTAATTTCACATTCAGAGAGCCATGTGATGTATCTACAATATCTCTAAATTCCTGGTAGACTATTGTGCCTTTCGCTTTAATATTTCCGTAACTCAACCCCCCCATACAAACCTCTTCCCGGTTTAAAGAAATAGTAATTTAATCCGCCTTCAATATAAGTGAGGTCTAATTCATTATTCTCGGCCTCGGCCTCTTCATCAAAGCCTAACCAATCTGATTTTATCATTGAATAATCCAGGTTAACCGCTAATTTATCATTGAAAAGTGGTGTTACATATTCTATATTTCCGCCTATTATATTGGGAAATCCAAGTTTAGCGCCAACTCTAAAGGGTCTTACTTTTTTTTCTTCCGTTTGGTTTTTGTTGTAAGAAATAGATTCCTGGGCGTTAATGTTTCCCATATTCAGTATAATTACCAGGGCAATCAAAATGTTAGTTTTTGTTTTCATTACTTGATGGTGTTAGTTTAAAAAATTCACAGGAGAGGCCCGGGGAATAATTACTCCTTTATTTTATTGATCAAAAAGATATATTGAAAATTGAACCAAGTTGGGAAGATTAAAAGTATATTAAGCTGTTTTCTAGTGAAATACTTGTTTTTACGTATTTTTTGGCAAATTCAGTTTATCTGAAAATTTTACCAGGATTATACTCAAATAACCGGTATTAGGTTCTCTGAAAAACTGGTTAAATTTTAATAAAAATTTTACTTCCTAATTGCTTGACACTCTGTTTTTAAAAATTACTTTTGCGCAAAATTTTTAAAAAGGGGAGTTATGTGGGAATTACTTAACGCAAAACAGATTTTTACCGCCGGAATGATTCTCTTCGCGGTTATAGATATAATTGGAAATATCCCAATTATTATAGACCTGCGTAAAAAGGTAGGGCATATTCAAAGTGAAAAGGCTTCGGTAGTCGCCGGGATTATTATGATCGTTTTTCTATTTGTAGGAAAAGAGATCTTAAATCTTATTGGGATAGATGTAAATTCGTTTGCCGTAGCCGGTGCATTTATTTTGTTTTTCCTGGCCTTAGAGATGATTTTAGGAATTACACTTTATAAAGACGATGAACCCGAAACCGCTTCTATTGTTCCGCTGGCGTTCCCATTAATTGCCGGTGCGGGTACACTTACTACGCTAGTATCGCTACAGGCAGAATATGAAGCGATAAATATTATTGTGGCTATCCTAATCAATATTATCTTTGTGTATATGGTATTAAAATCTTCTACTAAAATTGAGAGGGTTTTAGGAAGCCAGGGCATTAGCGTAATTAGAAAAGTGTTTGGTGTAATTTTACTTGCTATTGCCGTGAAATTATTTGCCACTAATATTCAGAGTTTATTTACATGAAGTTATTTATTTATACCGTAATTTTTCTAGCCTTAGTTATTATTGGCTACAGTACAACCGTTTTGAATTTTGATGCGCTTTTAAAAGGCGATAGCGGTACTGCTGTGCTTGTAATAGTAGGTGGTCTTTGTCTTATAATACTTATGGGGATTTTATTAACCTCCAGAAGTATAGCCGAAAAGCATAATTCTTAAAATGAAATTTAACGTTCTTATTATAGGAGGTGGCGCTGCCGGAATGTCTTGCGCGCTTATTCTGGGCTCTGCAATCCAGAAAAATGTAGTTTCTAATAAGAATGTAGGGATTATTATGCATCAGAAAGCTTCCCATCTAAACTCGGCGCTTCTTAATAATGCATTGGGGGTGGTGCCGGGAACTTCGGGAAAACAAATCCTGGAAGAAGGTGTGTTGCATTTAGAAGAGCAATATCCCGAGATCGAACAAATAGATAAAGAAAAAGTTAAGGAGATCATTCAGTTAGACGAAGGTTTCAGGGTAGTTACCAATAAAAATAGCTATGAAACTGAAATTGTAGTAATAGCCACCGGTTATAACAGTCCTTTTAGAATAGAAGGATTAGAAAATGAAGTGATTCCGCATAAAAAAGCGAAAGTTTCTAAAGAGCGTATTCAGCTGAAAAACAAAGATCATTTGGTGAAACCAGGCATTTATGTTGCAGGTAGTCTTGCCGGTTGGCGAAGTCAATTCGCTATTGCCTGCGGAAGTGGGGCTAGTGTGGCCACAGATATCCTGAGTTTATGGACCGGGGAACATACCAAAGTACACGATAAAGTGCTATAACATATAGTAACCCGTTACCATTAAGGGGACAGAAAAGATCATTAAAATTAGGCAGGTGCGGTGTAATCTTCTGTAAAGAAGGGCTAGTTTTAATTTATTTCGAAAGTCTTTATCTTCTGTAATTTTAATCTGACTTTTAATACAACTCACTGAAACATTAGAGGAAGTAACCAGGATTTCTTTCTGTAAGAAAAGTAGTGCGCTATTATCCAATAATCTAAAGCTCACCGCTACAATGAAGAAAAATAGCGGGGAAACAGTAAGAAATATTATAAGATTTTCATGAAACGCACTCACGAATGCAATTTATTCATTTTTTTTCGATAATTCAAGCACTTTTTCAATAGCGGGATCATTTTCATTGATCAATTTCTCAAAAGCGGTAGTGCCGTATAGCTGCTGGGCGATCACAGCCTTTAAAAATTGTTTTAAAAGTGTTTTTTGACTATTTACATTCAGCCTGATATTGGCACTCGCTACAAAACGAACAAAATCGCGCACCATTTCATCTGAAATAACCACTTCACTCTCAAAATTCTCGCGCTTAACATTGTTGTAAAAACTACGATTTTCTTCCAGTACATTAAAGATAAACCGACTCATATAACCGCCGTGTAATAGGAGTTTAATGTTGTTTCTTTCATTATCGCTATCAAGTGGAATAAAGATATCGGGAATAATCCCGCCGCCGCCGTAAACTACTTTCCCTTCGGGAGTTTCGTATCTAAGAGAATCATCTACATTTATACTGTCGGCACTGTTGAGTTCACCATTCTTGTAACGGCGCATGTAATCTTTAAAATAGCTTTCGTTTCCGTTATCGTAAGGCTTTTGGATAGAACGGCCTGTAGGGGTGTAATAGCGGGCAATTGTTAACCTAACTGCACTACCATCGCCTAATTCCATTTCGCGTTGCACAAGGCCTTTACCGTAAGACCTGCGACCTACAATAGTACCGCGATCGTTGTCCTGTAATGCGCCCGCTACAACTTCACTGGCCGAAGCTGAATTCTCGTTAATGAGCACATAGAGATCACCATTTTCCAAAAGTCCTTTTCGTCTTGAAAATGTTTCTTCTACAGCGCCACTTTTATTTTTGGTGTATAGAATCAGTTTTTCGTCCTCGAGGAATTCATCTACAATTTTAATAGCTTCAGAAAGGTAACCGCCGGGATTGTCCCTAAGGTCTAAAGCGATTTGATTAGCGCCTTTGGCCTTGAGATCTTTCAATGCTTTTTCAAATTCTTTATAGGTAGTTTCAGAAAATCTGTTCACCTTAATATAGCCGACATCTGGCGATAACATATATGCGGCATCCACACTTTTTAGAGGAACTCTACCTCTTCTTACCTTAAAAGTTAGCAGGTCTTTAATGCCCTTTCTTTTTACCTTAAGTGTTACCCGCGAATCTTCTTCTCCTTTAAGATGTTTGGTTAAAGAATCATTACTAATATTATTGTTGAAAAGTGGTGTGCCATCGGCATACAGAATCCGGTCGCCGCCACGAATTCCTATTTCTTCGCTTGGGCCGCCTTCCAGGGCCTGAATCACCACAACAGTATCGTTTACATTATAAAAGCTAACTCCAATTCCTACAAAATCACCCTGCATATTCTCCACTACGCCTGCATATTCTTCTTTAGGAATGTATACCGAATGCGGATCGAGATTTTCAAGGATTCTATTTACCGTAAGATCTACTATACTATCGGTATTCACATCGTCTACATACTCATAATCTATGTAGTCTATAAGTCGGTTGAGTTTTTGTTTTTTCGGATTTGAAGAAAATAGGGTGTCAGAAGAGGAAAAATCCAATTTTCCGCCCAGCAATACGCCGGTAGCGCAAGCTGTTGCGAGAAGAATAGGAATTAATATTTTTTGCCTGGTATTCAATCTTCTAAATCCTTTATCATTTCAAGTTCTACTCCGGCCTTTTCAAGAAATTCGAGTCCCGAATTATCTTTGTAATCTATATGATAAACCAGCCTGGTGATTCCTGCCTGGTGAATTAATTTACTGCATTCCTTGCAGGGGGACATCGTGATATATAGCGTGGCGCCATTGCAGGATTGGGTAGAGCCTGCAACTTTTAAAATAGCATTGGCTTCAGCGTGTAGCACATACCATTTAGTGTAGCCTTCGTCATCTTCACAATAATTTTCAAAACCAGTAGGGGTGCCGTTAAAACCATCAGAAATTATCATTCTATCTTTCACAATAACTGCGCCAACCTGCTTTCTTTTACATTGTGATAATTTACTCCATTCTCGAGCAATTCTCAAATAAGCTTTATCGTATTTTAATTGTTTTTTCTTATCCATGAGCGCTATTTTCCGGCTTTGCAGATGTGATTTTTTACTCGATAATCGAGATTAAATACTCCGTCCCGAAGCATCGGGATGCCTCGAAATCAAATTATATTTTCCAATAACAATGCTTCGTGAGCTTGCTCCGAAGTTTTTAAATTAATTCCCTAATTTAAAAAATAGCCTGAAAATTTTCCTGAAGAATTGGTAAAATAATACCAATAACTATTGCTGAACTTACTAATATCCAGTCTCTTTTAGAAACCGAAAAGATATTTTGAGCAATAAAACCAAGAATAATTACAGCAATTACTACAATAACCTGTGCAGTTTCTATTCCTAAAGCAAATTCCAGAAGTGGTAAAAATTTACTTTCGGTATTTGCTGCAACCATCTTAAAATAGGTAGAAAACCCAAGACCGTGTATTAAACCGAAAAATACCGTAGTAAAATACAGGGGATTGTGGTTTTTGTTACGTTCTTTTTTGCTGGCGGTTACTATATTGTACAAAGCTGTAAGAATTATTGTAATAGGAATGAGCAATTCCACCCAGGCCGAATCTACTTTAACAATTCCGTAAACAGAAAGGAATAAGGCCAGGGTATGGCCAATGGTAAATAAAGTCACCAACCAAAGAATTCGTTTCCAGCTGCTAAAAGTGTAGGCTGTAACCAGAACGATTAGAAACAAAATATGGTCATAAGCCTGCCAGTCCAGAACGTGTTCGAGACCTAATCTAAAGTACAGCCAGAATTGAGACATATAAAAAATTATTAGAAAAACCCGAAAGTACAACTTATTCAGAAAATTGCAAAGGCTTTTGGAGGGCTCAGTTTTGCCCTGCTAAAGAGGTTTTTTTTAAGGAAATTTCATGATTAAATTAAGGACTCTCCGGGTAATGTTAATGCTGAACTATGAATATGAGTTGATACATTTTGGTTATAGTAATCACCCACAAAAACCCGATTTTCTTTATGTAACGTCTAACTTTTTTAGTGAAAAATCAAACATTAACGTTGGTTTAAACGATGTTGAACGTGATTTTGGTTAGTTTTGCTTGTTAAGTGAATTTTGAATGCCCCTCTGCCGGACAGATTTTGTTTTTAATAAAATTAAATCACCCAGAATTGGAGTCGGTTTATTGATAAAAGAAAAAATTATGAAGAAGAATTTAATGAACATGCAGTCTCTGGATATTTATCTTTCCTCTCTAAGTATGGAAGAGTACAGAGAAATTGAAGATGATATAAGGGTTTCTGAAATCAAACTGATGCCTCTTCGTAGCTGGGATATTTATAACGATTATTATGCAAGGCAATTAGCGATTTTAAGGCAGCAGAATACTATTAATTCCTTTAAGGAGTTGGCGAAGAAGTTTGAATGGGAAAACGATCTTGATGCTGTGTTTAAAGATAAAACTTTTGATGCTTTAGTGCTTACTAATAAAGAAGCGAAAATAGAATGGGTGAGTGAAGGTTTCAGCGAAATGACTGGATACAGTAGTAGGTTCGCTGTCAATAAAACTCCACATTTTTTACAGGGAAAAGAAACCGATAAAGTAGCTTTAGAGCGAATAAGGCAGAAACTCTCACGGGAAGAACCTTTTACAGAAGTTTTGATTAACTACAAAAAAGACCAAACCGCTTATAAATGTGAGATTAGTGTGATTCCATTAATCAATGATAATACCACTCACTATTTAGCGCTGGAGCGACAGGCTGGTTGAAATAATTCTAAACCAAATCAAAGATAGATGATGGCGCTTTAAATCAAATTTTCAGGTAATTGATGTAGAATAAAATAAAATTTATTTACGCCTGTAGTGATCTTAGATTTCTTTAGGATGTATCTGGAGGTCTCGTCAGACGAGATTACCTTAGGATGCCAAGAATTAAAGTACATTTTGAAAATTATAATATCTCACTATCTCTTTATGTGTGAGTTTGATCAGTCAATTATTTTTTACCCGATAAAAAAATAGTCTTTCTTACCTGGTAAAAAGAACAAGTTTTTCTCACAGTAAAAAAGAAAAAATAAAAGGTAGGAATTAAACAAATTGGATGTATAAAAAGAATATCTCCATATCTGTTCGCTCACTTATTAAGTAGCTTTTTATACTTTAGTTGGTTTAAACTTTAAATGAACTACAAATGAGAAGATTATTACTACTTATACCATTAATTGTATTTGCCTGCGGAACAAAACCTACTACAATTGAACCGATAGAAAAATCATTCGAAGCGCCAGGCTCAAAAAATGAATTATATGTAAGGGCAAATTCTTGGTTTTCGGAAGCGTTTAATAGTCCGCGTATGGTAATAGATTTTAGAGATAAAGAAGAAGGGATTATAACGGGTAAATACCAAATGGCACCTAAATGGGCTTATAATGGATTTGCTATTTATCAAAATGGCGGATATAACGCCAATATTCAAATTCAATTAAAAGACAGTGCAACAAAAATAACCGTAAAACCTGAGCAGTTTGTTGCAACCGGGAAATTCAATAAAAAAAAGGCCATTCTAAATATTAGAAAATTAATAAACTCTTATATTGATTATATGAGTGAGGAACAATTAACCGCATTTTAGTCAAAGAAAAACAACTTTTAATTGTTATTTAAACGGATAAAAAAAGAGATACTTTCATTATTCTTTGTCAAATATTTGTAAGCAGGGCATAAAAAAACCCGTAACACATTGATAAGTAGTGTTTACAGGTTTTTAAGTACTCGAGGCGGGAATCGAACCCGCACAACCGAAGTTACTGGATTTTGAATCCAGCGCGTCTACCAGTTCCGCCACTCGAGCAAGTGGACGGCAAAATTATAAAAATTTACATTCTCCACACGGTTTTTTCTACTTTTTTTCCAAAGGGCTAAAGTGAAGGCTGGAATGAATTTTTTTGAACTTTTTAACTGCGTCTGTAAGCTTATTGTGCGTAATAAAAAAGCCGATTTCTCAACTTTGGGAAAATTTTACTTTAACTCGATCTTGTCAATTATAAGTCGGAAATCTTCAGCTCTTTTATTTCCAATTAAAAACCGCACTTCCTGAATCTCATCTGCCGAAAAGTTAGGGATATCCAGTTTTCGGCCCCTGAAGGTTGGCGTCATTTCATTTATTGGGATCTCTATAGTTTGCCAGTCTCCGGTAGTTTTAAAAGTATATATATAGGAAGCTCTATCTTTTAGATTAGATTTTATCCTGAACTGATATTCTTTTCCGTCTCCTTTTATTTTAATAGATGCTTTAGTGTAGGCCTTGATATTTTTAGAAGGAAAATGATATTGCAATGAAGCAAACCCACCATTGTTTTCCAGGGAAACAGTGCCTTTAAAAACAGCATTGCCTTCAGCACTGCGCTCCAGTTGGCTGGAAGAATTTCCTCCCATCACCACATCGTTTTCTACTTCCCAGCCCGACCAGTCATTTGTAGCACTAAAGTCGAAAATGAGTAAACTGCTCATAATAAAAGGTATTAAGATTAAAGCATATTGCTGTTGAACCATTTTTCTTTTAAAGTTAGTATTTTTCTGAAAATAAACCATATACGGGTTTCTTGCTGGGAATTGCCGGGTATTTCAACTTTAAATTACTCGGATATTTGCTTTAGTTTTTCCCGCTTTAATAGGCTAATGCTAAAATCCTATTTTTTAACACGAAGTAGCTTCTTTCAAAGCCTGTTCAGAAAGAAATAAATTTATAAATTTGGGGCCACACAACATAATCCCAACAAACACTCAAACACAACACAAAAATGTCAGAAGCAACTACCGAAGCAAAAATTTTTTCCTGTACACAGAGTAAAGCTTTAGCTACAGAAATAGCGGCTGCTTACGGCACCAAATTAGGAAACGTAATCACCTCTACTTATAGTGATGGGGAGTTTCAGCCTTCTTTTGAAGAATCGGTTCGCGGATCTCGAGTTTTTATTATAGGATCAACCCATCCGGGATCAGATCATTTAATGGAAATGCTATTAATGCTGGATGCTGCAAAAAGAGCATCAGCCAGGCATATTACTGCCGTGCTACCGTATTTCGGATGGGCACGCCAGGATAGAAAGGATAAACCCAGGGTGCCAATCGCGGCTAAAATGATTGCAAGTATTCTTGAAACTGCCGGCGCAACCAGGATTATTACTATGGATTTGCACGCCGATCAAATTCAGGGGTTCTTTGAAAAACCTGTAGATCACTTGTTTGCGTCTACAATATTTCTTCCGCATTTAAGAAAATTAGGACTGGATAACTTAACCATAGCATCGCCTGATATGGGTGGTTCTAAACGGGCTTATGCTTATTCTAAGGCCCTGGAAAGCGATGTGGTTATCTGTTATAAACAAAGGGCCAAAGCCAATACGATTTCACATATGGAACTAATTGGTAATGTAGAAGGAAAAAATGTGGTATTGGTAGATGATATGGTAGATACTGCCGGAACACTTACTAAAGCTGCTGATGTGATGATGGAGCGTGGTGCCAAAAGTGTACGTGCTATTTGTACACACCCGGTACTTTCTGGAGAGGCTTACGAGCGAATTGAAAATTCTAAACTTCAGGAATTAATTGTTACCGATTCTATTCCTTTAAAACAAGATAGTCCTAAAATTAAAGTGGTAAGCTGTGCCGATCTTTTTGCCGATGTAATGAGCAGGGTACACAAAAATAAATCCATCAGTTCTAAATTTATCATGTAAGTCTTCTTGCAATCAGTTTCTTAAGGAGTTTCATTAATAAGAAGCTTGCTTTAAAGAATTTTGATTCAGGGTTTTATAGAAAGGAAAAAAGCGCTACTTTTGCAGCCTAAAATTTTTCAACAATGAAATCAATTACGATCAACGGATCTAAAAGAGAAAGCGTAGGAAAGAAAGCCACGAAGGCCCTACGTAATGCTGGACAGGTTCCTTGCGTATTATACGGGGGAGATGCCAAGCCGTTGCACTTTGCAACAGAAGAAATTTCGTTTAACAACCTTGTGTACACCCCAGATGTGCATACTGTGGAAATTAAGTTTGGAGATAGCGAGAAGTTTGACGCTATTCTTCAGGACATCCAGTTCCACCCGGTTACAGATGCTATCTTACACGTAGACTTCTACCAAATTAGTGATGATAAGCCAATCACTATGGAAATTCCAATTCATACCGAAGGTGTAGCCAGAGGTGTAAAGAATGGTGGTGTATTACGTTACAACTTACGTAGATTAAAAGTAAGAGGTTTGGCTCAGGAATTGCCAGATTATATTACTGCAAACGTATCTAAACTTAAGATAGGTCAAAAACTTTACGTTACTGCGGTTGCAGATGAATCTTACGAAATTCAGCACCCAGATAACACAGTAATTTGTCAGGTTAGAACTTCACGTAACATTGTTGCCCTTGAGGACGACGAAGATGATGAAGATGAAGTACCAGCAGACGAAGTACCATCTACTGAAACAGATGATGTTGCTGCAGTTAAAGAAGGAGAAGATAATTAATCTATTCTTTTTTCAACAAAACATAAAAGCATCCCATTTGGGGTGCTTTTTTTATTTCCGAAGATTTTAAAATTTATCAGTGGTAAACTAGCTTAAAGCTAGCTCCCGACTCTATATATTCGAAACAATATTTTACTTTCCAGACAAGCCCTGGAGTATTCAGTCTCGATTATCGAGTAAAAACTTTTAGTTAGATATTCTAATAATTTTATCTTTACCAAAACTAAAGCTATGCTGTCTTTCTTCGGAAGAATACTCAGTAAGAAAAAGCCCCAGGAAGAAGAACAAGATCCCATGAAGAAATTTTTGATCGTAGGGCTGGGAAATCCAGGTCCTAAGTATGCGAACACCCGCCATAATATTGGATTCAAAATCTTAGATTATATAGCCGAAAAAGAAGAGGTGAGTTTTTCTACAGAAAAATTAGGAGATATTGCTACATTTAAGTTTAAAGGCCGGACCTTTATAATGTTGAAGCCTTCAACTTATATGAATTTAAGCGGGAAGGCTGTTAATTACTGGCTTCAGAAAGAAAAAATAGAATTACAGAATTTATTGGTGATTACCGATGATCTTAATTTAGCATTCGGTACTATCCGGCTAAAAACCAAAGGTAGCGATGGTGGGCATAATGGCTTGAAAGACATTCAAAACACGCTAAATACCACTAAATATAATAGGTTTAGATTCGGAATTAGCGATGAGTTTTCTAAAGGTCAGCAAGTAGATTATGTTCTGGGCGAATGGGGTGAAGAAGAAAAAAAGGAATTGCCCGAACGCTTTCAGAAATCGGCCGAGTTGGTAAAATCTTTTGGAACCGCAGGCGTTTCTAACACAATGAATTCTTTTAACGGAAAATAAGTTGAGCTTGAAGATACATAAAGGAGCAAATGCTTTTAAAGGTGAAAAGCAAACGGTAGTTACCATTGGAACTTTTGATGGGGTGCATGCCGGTCACCAACAAATTATTAAACGTCTTGTAGATGCTGCCACGATTGAAAATCTTGAGTCGGTAATATTTACTTTTTTCCCGCATCCCAGAATGGTGCTGCAAAAAGAAAGCGGACTAAAACTTATAAATACCATAGAGGAACGCACCGAAATTCTGGAAGAAACCGGGATAGATCATTTGGTGGTACATCCATTTACTCAACAGTTTTCAAGGCTTACTGCACAGGAATTTGTGCGCGATATTTTAGTAAATCGCTTAAAAGCCAAGAAAGTGATTATTGGATATGATCATCGTTTTGGCCGAAATCGTACAGCAGATATCAATACTTTAAAGCAATTTGGGGAAGAGTATGGTTTTGATGTAGAAGAGATCACCAAGCAGGAAGTAGACCAGGTAGCGGTGAGTTCTACCAAAATAAGAAATGCACTATTAGACGGTCGGGTAGAACAGGCCAATAACTATTTACAAACGCCATTTAGTTTAAGAGGTACTGTGGTAAAAGGCCGCGGTTTGGGGAAAGAATTCAATTACCCTACCGCCAATTTAAAAATTAAAGAAGACTACAAACTAATTCCAAAAAATGGGGTTTACGTGGTGCGTTCCAATATTAATGGGAAAACCCATTTTGGAATGATGAATATAGGCACCAATCCAACGGTTGGTGGAGAGGAACAAACCATAGAAACCTATTTCTTTGATCTTGATGAAGATCTCTACGATAAAGAGCTTAAAATAGAAATGCTCACCAGGATTAGAGAAGAGAAGAAATTTAGTTCTATAGAAGCTCTAAAGACCGCAATGAGACAGGACGAAGCCTTTTCTAAACAGTATATTAGAGATAATTATGCTCAATAAATGGCTTTTTAAGCAGGTAGATAATTCGGCACTTATTGCATTCAGAATTATTTTTGGCCTGCTTATCACTATTGAAGCTGTTGGAGCCATTTTTACGGGTTGGATTCGCAGAGCACTCATTGAGCCCGACTTTACTTTTAATTTTATTGGTTTTGAATTCCTGCAACCGCTCCCGGGCAATGGAATGTTATTTTACTACGGAATAATGGGACTGTTTGGCATTTTTGTGATGCTGGGCTTTAAATATCGTTTTAGTATTTTTTGTTACACCGTTATGTGGGCATCGGTTTACCTGATGCAAAAATCCTCCTATAACAATCATTATTATTTGCTGATGCTGTTATGCGGAATTATGTTTTTTCTGCCCGCACATCGCTATCTCTCCATTGACGCCTGGAAAAAACCAGATTTTAGAAAGATTGCCATGCCGCAATGGGTCTGGCTTTTAATTGTTTTACAATTATGGATTGTATATACTTACGCTTCAGTAGCCAAATTATATCCAGATTGGTTAGATGGCACGTTGCCGGCTATGCTTATGCGTGGGAAAGCCGATTATTGGCTGGTTGGAGAAATACTTCAGCAGAACTGGGTTAGGTATATAATTACGTATTTTGGGTTAATCTTCGATTTATTGATTATCCCGGCGCTTTTGTGGAAACGAACAAGAATGCCGGCTTTTATCCTCGCCATTTTCTTTCATCTTTTTAATAGTTTTATTTTCCATATTGGGATCTTTCCATATTTGTCCCTGGCTTTTTGCCTGTTCTTTTTTCCTTCAGAAATAATAAATAAATACATTCTTCGGAACAAAAAGCCTCATTACGATAAAGGGGAGATTATAGTGCCTTCCTATAAAAAACCACTAATTGTGGTTCTCGCGCTTTGGTTCGTTATCCAAATTGGCTTACCGCTTAGGCACTGGTTTTTTAAGGATAATGTACTCTGGACAGAGGAAGGCCATAGACTAAGCTGGCGGATGATGTTGCGTTCCCGTTCCGGAAAAACCACTTTTAAAGTGGTGGAAAAAGGAACAACCGATACCATTCACGTGAACAAAGCTCGCTATTTGACTAGAAAGCAAATGCGATCTGTAACCAGTAAGCCAGATATGATGTGGCAGTTTGCGCAGCATCTTAAGGAAGATTATGCCGAAGAAGGAAAAGATGTGCAGGTGTTTGTAAAATCTAAAATAAGTATCAACGGCCGTCCTTATGAGCCGTTTATTGATCCAAAAGTAGATCTTGCCGCTGAAAAATGGCATCATTTTAAGCATCACGACTGGATTTTACCTTCAAAATTAGACTAGAATTCTTCAGTGCTTTTCTTACATTTGCAGCTTCAAATCAGGTAAATCACTTCGGGCAGGTCTACGAAGCTTTACGAGGAAATAATTAATAATTTCGAGGCATTCCGATTCTTCGGGACGGAACATTTAACTCTCGATTATCGAGTAAAAGAAAGCTATGTTACAGGTTAATAATATCAGGGAAAATAAGCAGGACTTCATTAACGCACTCAAAAAAAGAAATTTTGAGGCCGAAAGTATTCTTGAAGAGGTGTTGCAGTTAGACGAAAAACGTAGGGCAACCCAGGTAAAACTCGATGATATTTTAGCTGAATCCAACAGGCTTTCTAAAGAAATTGGGATGATGTTCAAAAATGGAGAACATCAAAAAGCCAATCTCATCAAAGAAAAAACCGGGAATCTAAAGGAAGATTCTAAAGCGCTTTCCGAAGAGCTTTCTGAAACTGTAGCAAAACTGGAAACTTTGCTTTATACTATTCCTAACGTTCCTCACGAATCTGTGCCCGCGGGAACTTCCGAAGATGATAACGAAGAGATCTTTAAAGAGGGTGATGTGCCTGTGCTTGCAGAAGGTTCGCTTCCACACTGGGAACTTGCCAAGAAATACGATATTATAGATTTTGAACTTGGTAATAAAGTAACCGGTGCCGGGTTCCCTGTTTATAAAGGGAAAGGCGCACGTTTGCAAAGAGCTTTAATTACTTACTTTTTAGATAAAGCCATTGATGCCGGTTATACCGAATATCAATTACCCTTAATGATCAACGAAGCTTCAGGGCTAGGAACAGGACAATTGCCAGATAAAGAAGGCCAAATGTATCACATCACGGCTGATGATCTTTATATGATTCCAACTGCCGAGGTGCCTATAACGAATATGTACCGTGACCGTTTGTTAACCGATAAAGATTTTCCAATTGCCTGTACCGGTTATACTCCGTGTTTTAGACGCGAAGCTGGTTCTTATGGCGCCCACGTTCGCGGCCTTAACCGTTTACATCAATTTGATAAAGTGGAGCTGGTAAGAATTGAAAAACCTGAAAATTCTTATGCGGCTTTAGATAACATGGTGGAGCATATTAAAGATATTCTGGCCGATCTAAAATTACCTTACCGAATTTTAAGGCTTTGCGGTGGTGATCTTGGTTTTACTTCAGCCCTTACTTACGATTTTGAGGTATTTTCTACCGCACAAGATCGTTGGTTAGAGATTAGCTCGGTTTCAAATTTTGAAACTTTCCAGGCTAACCGACTTAAACTTCGCTATAAGAATAAAGAAGGAAAAAAGGAATTGGTGCACACACTTAACGGAAGTGCTTTGGCCCTGCCGCGTGTTCTTGCAGGAATTCTGGAGAACTATCAAACTGAAGACGGAATTAAAGTTCCTGATGTCTTGGTGCCTTACACAGGTTTCGATCTTATAGATTAAGCGGCTAAACATAATTATTCACAGGTCAAATCCTTATATTTACGGGATGCGCTCTGTCTTATTTTTTCTCGTTTTTATTTGCTCAATTTCAGGTGCTTTTGCGCAATCTGAGGTATTGGCGCGTAATTTTTTCGACCAGGGAGAATTTGAGAAAGCGCTTAAAACCTACGAGGAATTACTAGAGGAAAATCCGCAGAATACTTCCTATTTTTTCGGAGTGGTGCAAAGTCATCAGCAACTGGAGAATTTTAAAAAATCAGAAGAATTACTTCGGCAGAAATTGAATAATTCAGCAAATAATCCAACGCTTTTAATAGAGTTGGGGTATAATTATGAACTTCAGCAAAACACCGAAAGAGCAGAGCAATTCTATGCAGAAGCCTTAAGCGCGGTAGATGCTCGTCCTAATTACGCCTATTCCATAGCCAGAACTTTTCAGAAATATAGTTTGCTAAAATATGCTGCAGAAACCTATGAAAAGGCAATGCAGCTAAATAATGAGCTAAACTTTAATATGCAACTTGCAAGAATTTACGGGGAGCAGGGTAAAACCGAACTTATGTTTGAGAATTACCTGGAGCTTATAGAAGCGAATCCCGACTTTTTCCCAATCGCGAATCGAGAATTCGGCAAGTATATTTCAGCAGATGCTTCAAGTGAAGCCAATACAATTTTTAGAAGGTTGCTGCTCACTAAGCTGCAAAAAAATCCCAGGTTGCTTTATAACGAAATGCTCAGCTGGCTTTTTACCCAGGAAGAGGAATTTTTGAAAGCCTTTTGGCAGGAGAAAGCTATTTATAGAAGAAGTGATAAAAGTTTACAAAGTATTTTAAACCTTGCGGTTATGGCCAGAGAAGCTTCAGATTTTGAAGCCGCTACAGAAATTGTTGAATATGTAATAGAAGAAGCGCCTTCAGAAAATCTGGTGTTGCAGGGAAATCAGTTTTTATTAAAAATACAGCTGAAAAATGAAGATGAAAAAACATATGCAGAAGTAGAAAAAAGATATGCTGAATTGCTGGAGCAGTTTGGAACCGGCCTTAACACCTTGGCTTTGCAAATAGATTTTGCCAATTTCCTGGCTTTTAAACAGGATAAGCAGGAAGAAGCTATCGGCTTATTAAAAAAGCTCTCAGAGCAGGCTAATCGCGATTTTGATAAAGCGATGATTAAACTAGCGCTTGCAGATATTTTAGTGCTTCAGGAGAAATTTAACGAAGCGCTTATTTATTATTCCCAGGTTCAGAATTTGGTGAAAAACGACCAAATTTCGCAAAATGCACGTTTTAAAGTCGCTAAAACCAGCTATTTTAAAGGAGATTTTAAATGGGCTAAACAACAGCTTGATATTTTAAAATCTTCTACTTCGCAACTTATCGCTAATGACGCGATGGAGTTGAGTTTGCTTATTGAAGATAATTCTATAGAAGATACCACCCAAACTGCACTTAAAAAATATGCCCGTGCCGATTTGCTGGCTTTTCAGGAGAAAAATTTAGAAGCAATTCAACTTTTTGAAGAAATTTTAAATCTTCATAAAGGAGAAAAAATAGAAGATGAAGCATTGCTCAAGCAAGCTCAATTATATGAAGAAGCAGGGCAACCGGAAAAGGCAGAGAATAATTATCTCACAATTATCGAGAATTTTAATACTGATATTCTGGCTGATAACGCCCATTATTATTTAGCTGAATTATATTCAAATGAGCTGGAAAACCCTGAAAAGGCTAAAGAATATTACGAGCAAATAATCTTTAACTTTGCCGACAGTATTTATTTTGTGGAAGCCCGCAAAAAATACCGCGCGCTTAGAGGAGATTACGAAGAAACACCTTAAAAAATCAACATGTACATATACAACGTAACCATAAATGTAGAAGAAGCTATTCACGACGAGTGGGTAAAATGGATGAAACAAGAACATATTCCCGAAATGTTGGATACCGGGAAATTTAAAAAAGCTTTAATGACGCGTGTAATGGTCACCGAAGCTATGGGCGGCATCACGTATTCCGTTCAATATACAGCTGAAAGCAAGGCAGAATTGGAGAAATATTACGAGGAGGATGCTGATAGAATGAGAGGAAAAAGTAAAGTTTTTGAAGGTAAATTCGTCGCTTTTAGAACCGAAATGCAAGTAATTAGCGAGCAATAATTTTATGGGGAAATACAAAAAGAAAGGTAAAACACCTCAGGTACAGGATGGTGATGTAAGAGCTAAAAAACACCTTGGCCAGCATTTTTTGACCGATGAAAGTGTGGCGCAGGATATCGCTGAAACGCTTAGCTATAAAGGCTATAATAAGGTTTTGGAAATTGGCCCCGGAATGGGCGTTTTAACCAAATACCTCTTAAAACAAGATACTGAAGTTCACGTAATTGAAATTGATACCGAAAGTGTTACTTACCTTCAGGAACATTATCCGCAACTTGAAGATAGAATTCACCAATACGATTTTCTAAAATACGATCTGGGATCGGTTTTTCGGGATGAAGCTTTTGCGGTTATAGGCAACTTTCCTTATAATATTTCTACCCAAATCGTTTTTAAGGTTTTAGAGCTAAAACATCAAATTCCTGAGTTTTCAGGAATGTTTCAAAAGGAAGTTGCTAAGCGAATTTGTGAGAAAGAAGGCAATAAAACCTACGGAATCCTCTCGGTACTGGTGCAGGCTTTTTATGAAGCCGAGTATTTGTTTACCGTGCCACCTTCAGTATTTAATCCGCCGCCAAAAGTAGATAGCGGAGTATTGCGATTAACCCGAAAGGAAGATTTTAGCCTGCCTAGTGATGAAAAACTGTTTTTCAGAGTCGTAAAAACAGCCTTTCAGCAGCGCAGAAAGACCTTGAGAAATAGTTTAAAAAGTTTCGATTTACCCGATAATCTAAGGGAAGATATTATATTTGGCAAACGCCCGGAACAACTAGGTTTTCGGGAATTTATCGATTTGACCCTTAAAATTCAGCCTTATGCAATTTCAAATCAGCAGTGAATTAATTGAGAAAATACAGTTTCTTGTTGCCGAAGAGAATAACGAGGAATTGCTACTGCATCTTGAAGATGTACACCACGCTGATATTGCCGAAATTATAACCGAACTTTCTCTGGAAGAAGCCACTTATGTGGTTAAACTTTTAGACAGCCAGAAAACGGCCGAAGCTTTAATGGAGCTGGAAGAAGGAGTTCGGGAGCGTATTTTAGATACTCTTTCGGCTAAAGAAATTGCCGAAGAGCTGGAAGAAATGGATACCGATGATGCTGCCGATATCATTTCTGAACTTTCTCCTGAACGCCAGCAAAATGTTATTGCAGAACTCGTAGACGAGGAACATGCCGATAATATTGTAGAGCTGCTTCGTTATGATGAAGATTCAGCCGGTGGTCTTATGGCTAAAGAGCTGGTGAAAGTACAGGAGAGCTGGAGTGTGACCGGTTGTATGACAGAGATGCGTGAGCAAGCCGAAAATGTGACCCGGGTACATTCTATCTATGTAGTTGACAGCAAAAATAAATTAAAAGGCCGTCTTTCCTTAAAAGATTTACTTACCGCGCCAAGTCACGCAAATATTAGCGATGTATATATTCCGCAGGTAGATTTTGTAAATGTTCATACCGAAGGCGATGAAGTAGCGCGAATTATGCAAAAGTATGACCTGGAAGCTATTCCCGTGGTAGATGAAATGGGGCGCCTGGTTGGAAGAATTACCATTGATGATATTGTAGATTTTATAAAAGAAGAAGCCGAAAAAGACTACCAAATGGCTTCCGGTATCTCTGAAAATGTAGAGGCCGATGATAGCATTTTAAGATTAACACGAGCGAGGTTACCCTGGCTGGTACTGGGACTTTTTGGTGGACTGGGCAGTGTTTATATTATGAAAGGTTTTGAAGAGGCTCTCGAACAATTCCCGATTTTATTCTTTTTCACGCCTTTAATTGCAGCAATGGCGGGAAATGTTGGAGTTCAATCCAGTGCCATAATTGTTCAGGGACTTGCGAATGATAATTTACGGGGTAGCTTATTACAGCGTTTAATAAAAGAAGTAGGTCTTAGTTTAATAAATGGGGTTGCATTAGGAATCCTGGTTATCTTATTTGGGTTAATTGTTGGTCAGGATCAACTGGTAAGCATAACTATAGCTGCATCCTTACTTTCGGTAATTATTGTTGCCGCTTTGGTAGGAACTTTTGTGCCGATCATTTTAAACAAACAAGGTATTGATCCTGCCATTGCTACGGGACCATTTATCACCACGAGTAATGATATCTTCGGAATTTTTCTCTTTTTCTATATTTCTAAATTGGTGCTTGGTTTTTAAGTTAAACTCCTCAGGTTTCTCATTACAGAAATCATTCTTTAACTTTGTCGGTTAATAATTAAAATGCCTGTAAGAAGTTTACAGGTTACACTAATTTGAAAAACATAATTAGGCTGTTCAAACCGTCATCCTGAACTTGTTTCAGGATCTAACATTATAGAAGCTGAAACAAGTTTAGCTTGACGTGAAATTTTTTTATTCAGCCTTATAAAATCTCACTCAGTGAGTAAACAAAGATGAAACCGCCATCATTTCCATATAATTATTTCATTTTTCAAACCTAATTAATTAACGAGGAGTAGCCTGTTTTTACGCTTTCTCCCGGCGGCCGTTATTTTATAAAAATAAAAACTCAATTTAGAGCAATGATTATTTTACATTCAGATACCAATCATCCAACTTTAATTAAACAACTAGACGATGCCGGTCATCATAATATAGAGGGTTTTAGCCAGTCTCGTGAAGAAACACTGGAGAATCAGCATTTGTACGATGGGATCGTGATTAGAAGCCGCTATACCATAGATCGTGAGTTTATTGATGCTGCTCCTAATTTAAAATTTATTGCAAGAGTAGGAGCGGGTCTTGAAAATATTGACGTGGAGTATGCCGAAGCTCACGGAATCACTTTGTTTTCTGCACCCGAAGGAAACCGAAATGCCGTTGGTGAACATACTCTGGCAATGCTGCTTTCCCTTTTTAATAAACTAAATAAAGCCGATAGGGAAGTTCGGGATGGGCTTTGGCATCGAGAAGAAAACAGGGGCCTTGAATTAGACGGGAAAACCGTTGGAATTGTTGGTTACGGAAATATGGGAAAAGCTTTTGCCAAAAAACTTCGCGGATTTGATGTTGAGATAATTTGCTACGATATTAAAGAGGGTGTAGGCGATGAACACGTACGCCAGGTATCTTTAGAGGAATTTAGAGAGAAATGCGATGTAGTGAGCTTGCACACTCCCTGGACACCTGAAACCGACCAAATGATCAATAAAGAATTTATTGATGCTTATAAAAAGCCATTTTGGTTTATCAATACCGCTCGCGGAAAGAATGTGGTAACCGCAGATCTTGTGGACGCATTAAAAGATGGGCGGGTACTTGGCGCCGGGCTTGATGTTCTGGAATACGAAAAGGCGTCCTTTGAAAGTCTTTTTTCTAATAAAAAGAACGTTTCGCTAAGTATAGAAAATCAAATTCCAGATGCTATGCGAGAACTTATGTTTTTAAATAACGTTATTTTAAGTCCGCACGTTGCCGGTTGGACCAAAGAATCTCACGAAAGACTGGCAAGTGTAATTGCCGGAAAAATTATAGATAAATTCGGAAAAGGAGAATAGAAGTAATTTTCTTGAAAGTAGATAAAGTATAAACCTCACAGGCCTCCGAGACCTGTGAGGTTTTTTTATGAGCTTTCGTCATTCTGAATTTATTTCAGAATCTAATACCTTAAAGTTTTTATTCCTTAAAACAGCAAGTTTTTTGTCATTGTGATCCCGATTTTTATTGAGAGAAGCAATCTGCAATTTGGAAAAATCAAACCAAAGATTACTTCACTTCGTTCGTAATGACGTTTACAATTTTTTTGAGAAAGTCATTTTTATAATTATTTTAATCCTCAAACGAATTAGCGTATTTTCATAAAAATTAATTCAGAAAATATGAATAAAAGAGTTACAGGAATAGGCGGAGTTTTCTTTAAAACCAAAGATCCGAAAGCGGTAAAAGAATGGTACAGCAAACATCTTGGTTTAAATACAGACCAATGGGGATGCACATTTTGGTGGCTGGATGAAAATGGAAACAAATGTTCTACACAATGGAGTCCTTTTAAAGAAGATACCGAGCATTTTAAACCTTCAGAAAAGGATTTTATGATGAATTATCGCGTGGAAGATCTTGAAGAATTGCTGGAAACTTTAAAGGAAGAAGGAGTTGAGGTTATGGATGAAATTCAGAAAGTAGAAGAGGGGAAATTCGGTTGGATAATGGATCTGGAAGGAAATAAAATAGAACTTTGGGAGCCTAATGACAGGGCTTTTTTATAAAATTTTAGAGTTCCTCCCCTTTTTTTCAAGGGGAGGTGCCGATAGGCGGAGGGGTTATTTTTATCTACACTTATTTTTAGGAATAAAAATCGGCTATAAATTTTTTATAAATCATATTAATCGTAATATTGCGATATATTAATATATAGAATTATGAAAACTTCAGAATTATTCGAGTTACTCAAATCTCACCAGGAAAAACCATTACTTTTTGAATATGCACCTAACCTGCTGGTAGGAGCTAATTATCATATAACCGAAGTGAAACATTTAAAAATCGACTCGGTAGATTGCGGAGCCGGAACTGATGCCTGGAACGAAACTATTATTCAACTTTGGGAAAGTCCGGAGGAATTTGGGAAAACTGAATTCATGAAGGTTTCTAAAGCCCTGGCAATTCTTGATAGAGTAGGGCAAATGAAATCTTACGATATGGATGCCGAGGTGAAATTTGAATACAGTAACGCTAACTTTCATACCGCACAATTATTTGTAACCGGTTTTGTAATTAAAAATGGAAATTTATTGATAAACCTGGATATAAATCCTACCGATTGTAAAGCAAAAGAAACCTGCGGTGTAGCCCAGCCTGAAGAGCTTAGTGTAAATGAATGTGCACCCGGCGGTGGCTGCTGCTAATATTATATTTTATGAAAAACGTACTTGTATTGTGTACCGGAAATTCTTGTAGAAGCCAGATGGCGCAGGGATATTTAGAACATTTTGCCAAATCGCGTTCAAATATTTATAGCGCGGGAATTGAAACTCACGGCTTAAATAAAAAAGCGGTAGCCATTATGAAAGAAGATGGGATAGATATTTCTCATCATACCAGCAATAATGTAGACGAATATAAAGAAGTGGACTTCGATTTTATTATTACCGTCTGCGATCATGCCAATGAAAACTGCCCATTTATTCCGTCGAAAAATGCGGTAAGGTTACATCATAATTTTAAAGATCCTTCAAAGGTAAAAGGTTCAGAAGAAGAAATTCAGGAAGCTTTTAGAAGCACCAGGAACCAAATAAAAGACTGGTGTGAGAATTTTGTGAATGACAACCTATAAAACAAAAAATGCTGTTTGATCATTCCCACGTCATCCTGGACTTGTTTCAGAGCCTGCCCCGATTTTGGATCGGGGATCTATCATTTGGGAACTACCAAACAGCATTTTAATAAGCTCTATCTAAAGATATTTTTTAATTATTCTGGCTTAATTCTACAAGCGCAGATTTAATAGATTCCTGACCTTCTAGCGCCTGGAATGCCATATTTTTTCCTAATGGATCGGCAAGGCACATTACTAAAAGAAATGCTACATCATCACGAGATATTTCACCACGTTCTTTTAGTTTTGGTGCTAATTTTACTTTAGCAAGCCCCATATCGTCGGTAAGCCTTCCTGGCTGTACAATAGTGTAAACAATTCCACTATCTACAAGATAGTCATCTGCTTCTTTTTTCGCTCTTAGATAATGCTCAAGATCGCCACCTTCTTCTGGCTTATCGGTTCCCATTGCGCTAAGCATAATAAACTTCTTCACGTTATGCTTTTTAGCTGCATCTACCATTTTTTTTGCGCCTTCCTGGTCTACTGCCGTTGTTTTATCCGGGCCAGTACTACCACCAGAACCGGCAGCAAAAATAACACGATCTATTCCTTTAAAAGCATGGTCTATTTCGCCTTCAAGATCTGCCATTACACTTTCTACATCCATATCGTCAAAGATTTGCTTCTGCTCCTCTTTACGAATCATGGCAATGGGTTTAAAATTTTCGGTATTATTTAAAATTTCAATAACCCTTTTTCCTGTTTGTCCGGTTGAACCGGCTATTAGTATCTTTTCCATTTCTAACTTTAATTTTATCAAATTCAAGATAAGGATGAATTAAAAACCTTCATAATGAAAGCTTCAGAATAACATGAAATTAACAGCTTAATGCTTTAAACTGAACTTTGCCTCCAGTTCTTTCTGAAACTCTTCCATCACGGGTTTTACGGTGCTTTCAGGCAAATCGGCGATTCTTATATACATCAATCCGTCCACAGCATTATTGAAAAGCGGATCTACATTGAAGGCCACAACTTTTGCATTTTGTTTGATATATTTTTTGATCAACACCGGCAGCCGCATATTTTCGGGTTCAATTTCATCTATAATTTTATCGAACTTGTTTAGGTCAGCTTTACTGGCATCAAAAACAATATCCTTATCGGCATCTTTTAGTTTTACTTTGAATTCTTTTTTTGGCTTAATATACTGTGCGACATAAGGATCGTAGTAATGCGATTTCATAAACTCGATCATTAACGATTTAGAGAAGTTTGAAAATTTATTACTGATGCTTACGCCGCCAATAAGATATTTATGCTCGGGGAAGCGCAAAGTACAGTGCACAATGCCTTTCCAAAGTAAAAACAGGGGCATGGGTTTTTGCTGATAGTCTTTAACAATAAAGGCCCTGCCCATTTCTATTGACTGCCTCATCATTTTATGAAGCTCGGGCTCAAATTTGAAAAGTTCCTGAAGGTAAAACCCTTCAATCCCGTGACTGGCATAAATTTCATTCCCCATTCCCATTCGGTAAGCGCCGGCTACTTTTTTAGTCTCATTATCCCATAAAAAGAGGTGATAATAATAATCGTCAAATTTATCAAGATCGGTAGCATTATTAGTGCCCTCGCCAATTGCTCTAAAGGTGATTTCGCGTAATCTACCCAATTCAGCAACGATATGCGGAATCACTTCTTTCTTTGACAGAAATACTTCATAATTTTTACTGGATAGTAAACGTTTGTCCATTTTTCGGCAGTTCTCAACTTCTGTTTCCATTAAGATTTCAGCCGTTTCACCCGCGATCTTTTTCGGATTTTTCTGAAGTTTTAAAGTCTTTGGAATTTTATCAAAAAGGTTTTTCTTTTCAAAAACATTGGCCAGCATGTAGGTCTTTCGGCGTAGAAATGCTGTGAAAGCCTCTATATTAGAATGTTCTAATTGGTCTTCTACGCTAATTGGATTACCAATGCGCACTTTAATTTTTCGCTTTTTTTGCGTTAGCATTTCGCTGGGTAGTTTCGCAGTGCGCAAAATATCGCTCATTGAAGCTAAGCGATAGAAAAAAGTAGAGTTTTTGGCGTGAAAATAAATTGGGACTACGGGCACTTTGGCTTTTTGTATAAGTTTCATTGCAGCCGGTTCCCAGGCTTTGTCTACAATTATTTTTTGATCTTTATAAGTAGAAACTTCTCCCGCGGGGAACATTCCCAACGCGTGACCTTCCTTTAAATGGGAGATTGCCTCCTTAATTCCGCCTAAGCTAGATTTAGCCTCTTTGTGATCTTCAAAAGGATTTACCGGCATAATATAAGGCCTCAGTGGATCTAAGCGATGAAGTAGAAAGTTTGCGATAACCTTATAATCCGGACGTTGATTGAGTAGTAATTTCATCAAGATCATTCCGTCAATTCCGCCAAGTGGATGATTGGAAATTGTAATAAATGCTCCAGATTTAGGTATGCGTTTCAGGTCTTTCTCCGGAATTTCAAAATCGATTTCGAAGCCTTCTAAAATCGAATCTATAAAGTCAATTCCGTTGAGCTTTTTGCGTTTTTGGTATTCCTTATTGAGCCGGGAGAGTTTTGTAGTTCTTAAAATAAGCCAGCCCATAGAAGTTCCTAAAAATCCCAATTTTTCAAGGTTCATTACTTTGGCGACCTCTCTGGCACTTACAATTCCCATTCTTTGGTTGGTTTAATTAGTTGCAATAAAAAATCTTTAATTGCGAGTTACAATTTGTAGGGTGTTATGAGTGAGCTGTTTTAGTAAAATTTCTTTGTCTTTTTCAAGGCTGGCAATAGCTTCATCATTAAAATGCCTAATGGTGAACAGTGAAACTCCGGGAACAAAACTTACTTTAAATCGTGCTTTTAAATGTTGAATAAGTTTCTCTAACTGGTTAAATTTATTGTCTACACAAACCGAAAAACTAATGGCAGAATTCTGAATTAAGTCCACCTTCATTTGATACTGATGAAAAAGCCTAAAGATCTCACTGATGTTTTCTTCTACCATAAAAGAAAAATCCAGGGTAGAGAGCGAAATTAAAACCAGGTCGTTCTTTACAATGAAACAGGGAATTTCAGGAAAAATTAATGCTCCTTTTCCCACTTTAGTGCCTTCACTTTCTGGTTTTAAAAATGGTTTTACAAATAGCGGGATTTCTTTTTGTTGAAGAGGCTGTAATGTTTTTGGGTGAATTACCGAAGCTCCATAAAAAGCAAGTTCTATAGCTTCTTCATAAGAAATATGTTGAAGTAATTCTGGATCTTTAAAAACCCGTGGATCGGCATTTAGAACCCCGGGCACATCTTTCCAGATGGTTACATTTTCAGCATTTAAACAATAGGCGAAAATTGCCGCGGTATAATCACTACCTTCTCTCCCAAGCGTGGTAGTAAAGTTATTGGGATCTGAGCCAATAAAACCCTGGGTGATGTTTATTTCGTTTAAATTCAGGTTGCGCTGAATTGCTTCCTGGGTTTCTTCCCAATTTACACCTGCATCCCGGTAAACACTATCGGTTTTTATAAATTCACGCGCATCTACCCAATTGGTATTTACATTTTGAGAATTCAAATACTCACTCACAATAGCGGTAGAAACCAGCTCACCGTAACAAATTACCTGGTCGTAAACAAAATCGTATTGTTCAGATTTATTATGCTGAAGAAAATTTTTAAGCTCGGTAAAAAGTGTATTAACTTTAGTGAAAACTGGCGCTTTGGTATCTTCAAAAAGCTCGTTTAAAATCTCAAAATGGGTTTCTTCAACCGCCTCGAGGCTTTTAGGGATTTCTTTTTCAAAAAGATAATCTTTAATTACAATTTCCAGCGCGTTGGTGGTTTTACCCATCGCCGAGATCACGATCACTTTGGGGCCGTTCCCGGTTTTCTCTAATACATTTTGAACATTTTTTACCCCGGCTGCATCTTTCACCGATGCGCCTCCAAACTTAAAAACCTTCATAAAATTTTAATCGATATTTTTCTGGATTCCGGTTTCATCCATATGTACGGTATACCAGTTTTTCTTGATATCTGCCCCGGTATTTTCGTAAAATTCCTGGGCATTTTTGTTCCCTTCAGAAACTACCCATTCTACTCTTCTAACGCTATTTTCGTGGCCATATTTTACGACTCTTTTGTAGAGTGCGCCACCAAGTCCTGTGCCTCGCATACTTTTTCTAACGATTAGATCTTCCAGGTGAACGGTACGGCCTTTCCAGGTAGAAAACCTAAAATAAACAAGTGCCATTCCTTCAATCTTTCCATCTACTTCGGCTACAAAACATTTAAAGTTGCCTTCATCAAAACCCTCGTGCTCAAGGTCGCTCACTCGAATTTCAACCTGGTCGGCAGCCTTTTCATAAGCAGCAAGTTCTTTTATAAGTTCCAAAACCGCGGGCATATCTTCCCGCTTAGCTTCACGTACAACGTATTCCATAAGTTCGGTGTTTCTACAAAAATAGGAATAGATTTTAATAACCGGGCCTATTTTAGCGGGCTTAGCTTATAATTAACGTGATTTCTCCAGAAATTTATTCATTGCATTCTCTTCCATCTGCACGGTACACCAGTCGGTAAAAACGGTAGCGCCACTGCGGCTGTAAAAGGCACGAGCGTGGGTATTCCAGTCTAAAACCACCCATTCGGTACGTTTTACGCTCTGTTCTTTAGCGAATTCTATTACGCGCGTGTAAAGGGCATTGCCTAATCCTTTGCCACGCATACTTTCTCTAACTACCAGGTCTTCTAGATGAACTGTTTTTCCCTTCCAGGTAGAATATCTAAAATAGCATAACGCCATTCCTTCTATCGTTCCGGCTGCTTCGGCTACAAAACAGGTAAAGGCTGGATTGGTGCCAAAACCATCTCTTTTTAGGTCTTCTGCCGAAATTATTACGGCATCGGGTTCCTTTTCAAATTCTGCCAGTTCCTGTATTAGTTCTAGCACAGCCGGCATATCTTCCGGTCTTGCTTTTCTAATTTTAAATTCCATTTTAATTTGCTTTATCTACAAAAGTAAAGAATGAAATTTCAATATAGATAATTCTAAAAATTTACTCGATAATCGAGACTGAATGCTCCGAGGCTTACTTCGAATTAAATTATATCTACCAATATTAAATAATGCTTCGTGAGTTTGCTGCGACATTGTTTTAATGGAAATATTAGAAATAACTGCCCTGAATTTTGACTGATTTAAATTTTTGTGAATTTTCAATACTTTATAGCGAAAACGTTTTAGTAACTAAAAAAAATGAATAATTTTGAAGCAAATAACGATATTGGTTCAAAATGGTTAAGAAAAATCAAACTTTAGGTGAATTCATTATAGAAAATCAGGAGGCTTTTCCTTATTCTTCGGGAGAACTTTCCCGCTTAATTAGGTCCTTACGCCTGGCGGCTAAAGTGGTAAATCACGAAGTGAATAAAGCAGGTTTAGTAGATATTTTAGGCTTGCATGGCGATACCAATATCCAGGGTGAAGACCAGCAGAAACTAGATGTTTATGCCAACGAAACTTTTATTCAAACCCTAATTAATCGGGAGATTGTTTGCGGAATCGCTTCAGAAGAAAATGACGATTTTATTACTATTTCAGGGAAAAATAATGACAACAAAAATAAATACGTAGTCCTTATGGATCCGCTGGATGGGAGCTCTAATATTGATGTAAACGTTTCGGTAGGTACTATTTTTTCTATTTATCGTCGTGTTACTCCAATTGGTACTCCGGTAACTAAAGAAGATTTTTTACAGCCGGGAAATAAACAGGTAGCAGCTGGTTATATTATTTATGGTACTTCTACAATGCTGGTTTACACTACTGGTTGCGGAGTAAATGGTTTCACCTTAAATCCTGCCTTAGGATCCTGGTATTTATCGCATCCAGATATGAAATTTCCCGAAAATGGAAGTATATATTCGATGAATGAGGGGAACTATGTGCATTTTCCCCAGGGCGTAAAAAAATATATAAAGTATTGCCAGGAAGAAAAAGATGACAGGCCTTACACGTCCCGCTATATTGGATCTATGGTTTCAGATATTCACAGGAATATGATTAAAGGCGGAATTTTTATCTACCCAAAAAGTTCTAAAGCTAATAATGGTAAACTCAGGTTGTTGTACGAATGTAACCCAATGGCGTTTATCGTAGAACAGGCCGGCGGTAAAGCCACCGATGGATTTAATCGAATTATGGACATTCAGCCTAAAGAATTACACGAGCGTGCACCTTTTTTCTGCGGAAGTAAAAATATGGTAGATAAGGCTGAAGAATTTATGCAGAAGTATAGTTAAAAAGCATAACCACTTAGTTTATATAAAAACATCAGGCTAAAATAATCCGGAAGTTTAGGAGTTATTTTAGCCTGACTTTTTTTCCGACTTTTACAAGCCCAAATAATTTATATGTTTTACTCGATAATCGAGATTAAATGCTTCATCCCGAAGTGTCGGGATGCCTCGAAATCAAATTAAATTTTCCAAAAATAATGTTTCGTAAGCTTGTTACGAACTTGTTTACTTATCTAATAGATACTGGTAATCTTCAAAATTCAATTGTCCGCTAAAGATCTGTATAGACCTTTTAATTATTTTTTCGGCATTCTCATTAGAAAAACCAAGACCTATAGCATAACGCTTGATAAGTGTTTCTTCTTCGTGGTCTATTTCGTTATCTGCAAAAATGATCTTGAAAAGATCGTGAAGCCGTTCCAGTCGCTTTTCACTGCTGTTATATGCGCTAATTGGAAATTCCTGTGGGTTCTTAATAACCATTTTATATTCCTGTTGGCTAATATCAAGTTTACGCGCAAAACGTTCTAAAAGAACACGTTCTTTTTCGTTGATCTCACCATCTACACTTGCAAGGTTTACAATAGAAGCAAAGTGGTTGATATTGCGAAGATGTTCTCCCGAACCAAATAAATCTGAAAATGACATTTTAATAAATTTTATACTGCAAATATACTTAAAGCTTAAAGTATATTTTATCAAAAAATGGCTAAAATATTCAGGTTTTAATCAATCCCTAATCTTTTCTTAATCCTTTTTTTAGGCGTGGCATTTTGGGTAATTTCAATCCAATTACTTAAGAAAAATGAAACCACCTTTACTCGCTTTTAATAAAAAAGGAATTTACTGCGAAGCAGCAGATGTTTACCTGGATCCCTGGAAACCTGTAGATAAGGCAATTATTTCCCACGGCCATGCCGATCATTCCCGTTGGGGACATAAAAAATATATTACACATCACAGCAATGTTCCTATTATAAAGCATCGCCTGGGGGAAATTGAAGTTTCGGGGAAAGAATGGAACGAAACATTTACAATTAATGGTGTGAAATTTTCTCTGCATCCCGCCGGGCATATTATTGGTTCTTCGCAGATTAGAGTAGAGCACAAAGGTGAGGTTTGGGTTTTTACCGGCGATTATAAAGATGAAGAAGATGGTGTGGCCGTACCTTATGAACCGGTAAAATGTCACACATTTATCACCGAATGTACTTTTGGTTTGCCTGCTTTTAAATGGCAGCCGCAAGCGGAAGTTTTTACTGAAATTAATAACTGGTGGCAGCAAAATAAGGAAGACGATAGAACCTCTGTGATCTTTGGATATTCCCTCGGAAAAGCACAGCGTTTGTTGAAACATCTCGATACTTCTATCGGTAAAATTTACACTCACGGTGCTATAGAAAATATGACGGAGGTGATTCGACCTTTAGCTGAAATGCCCGAAACTACAAGAGTTACCCGTGATACTAAAAAGAATGAATTTAAAGGAAATATCGTGGTAGCTCCTCCAAGTGCCCACGGCAGCCCATGGATTAAGAAAATGGTGCCTTATGTTACAGCTTCGGCCAGCGGCTGGATGACGTTTCGAGGAGCAAGAAGAAGACGTGCAATAGATCGAGGTTTTGTTCTTTCCGATCATTGCGACTGGCAGGGACTTTTGAAATCTATAAAAGCTACCGGAGCCGAAAAAGTGATTTGCACTCACGGTTATACCGATACTTTCTCCCGCTATTTACGGGAATTAGGCTATGATGCTCGAACCGAAGAAACACAATACGAAGGAGAATTGGGAGAGGAAGAGTCAAAAATTGAAAAAGAAAGTTGAATGCTTTGTCACTTCGAGCGCAATTAAGAAGTAACTAAACTAATTTAAAATGAAGGACTTTGCAGAGCTTATAAAAACCCTGGACAGCACCAATAAAACTACCTTAAAAGTTGAAGCCTTAACGCATTATTTTAAAAATGCTGAGGATAAAGACAAGGTTTGGACTATCGCTATTTTATCGCATCGCAGGCCATCAAGACCTGTGAACACCACTTTAATGCGCCAATGGGCTTCAGAATTGGCCAATATCCCTGTATGGTTATTTGAAGAATCCTACCACATTGTTGGCGATCTGGCCGAAACAATCGCTTTGGTAATTCCGCCAGCCGAAGAAAATACCGAAAAAAGTTTGAATCAATTTCTTCAGGAAATACTGGAATTAAAACCTAAAACCGAAGCAGAAAAAAAGGACTACTTACATAAAAACTGGCTAGAGCTTAATTATTACGAGCGTTTTGTGTTTACCAAACTCATCACGGGAAGTTTTCGAATTGGGGTAAGTCAAAAATTAATGACGCGTGCACTTTCAAAAGCAACCGGTATAGACGAAGATATTCTTGCCTACAAAATGATGGGTAATTGGAAGCCTGAAAAAACAACTTTTAAAAAACTGATTTTAGAAGAAAACGAAGAAGATTATTTGTCAAAACCTTATCCTTTTTACCTGGCCTACGCCATAGATGGTGAAATTGAAGACTTAGGAGTTGTAGCTAATTGGAGCGCCGAGCATAAATGGGATGGCATCCGCTCCCAGGTGATTGTTAGAAATGATGAACTTTTTGTTTGGAGCCGGGGGGAAGAACTGGTCACCGATAAATATCCCGAATTTGAAGATTTCGTGGGCAAAGTTCCTAATGGAACGGTAATAGACGGCGAAATATTATCTTTTCCAGATGGCAAAATTGGAACCTTTAAAGACCTGCAAACCCGAATTGGAAGAAAAAATATCAGTAAAAAATTGCTGGAGAAAACCCCGGTAATTTTAAAAGCTTACGATGTTTTAGAATGGAAAGGAGAAGATATAAGAACCGAGCCATTTGTTGAAAGAAGAAATATTCTGGAGAAGCTATATGCTGAGGTTTCATCAGAAGAAATTCCCTTGCATTTATCTGAACGAATTTCTTTTAAAAACTGGGCTGAAGTTGCCGAAGAACGCGAGCGTGCCCGGGAGGAAAAATCGGAAGGCTTGATGTTGAAAAGATTGGATTCGCCGTATTTAGTGGGAAGAAAAAAAGGCGACTGGTGGAAGTGGAAGGTAGATCCGCTTACGGTAGATGCCGTGCTCACTTATGCTATGCGCGGTCACGGAAGACGAAGCAATTTATTTACCGATTATACTTTTGGATTGTGGGATGATGACAAAAAGGAGCTGGTGACTTTTGCTAAAGCATACTCAGGCCTAACCGATGCTGAATTTAGAAAATTGGATGCGTGGATCAAGAAAAACACTTTAGAGCGCTTTGGGCCGGTAAGAAGCGTGACACCACACCACGTTTTTGAAATTGCTTTTGAAGGTATAGCCGAATCCAAACGTCATAAAAGCGGCGTGGCAACCCGTTTTCCAAGAATGGTACGCTGGCGCACCGATAAAAATATACACGAAGCAAATACGTTGGGTGAGTTGCGAGATTTGATACCGGACTAACCATTCCGCCCTATTGAGCACCCCTCCTTAAAAAGGAGGGGAACTTTGGGGATGATGAAATATTAAAATAAAAGCTCCTTCCCTTTTTAAGGGAAAATGGATTATTCAGCGATAGCTGAATAAGACGGAAGGGTTAAAACATGAATAGAAACCAACTCAAAAAATTAGCCGAAACCTGGTTTTCTAACCAGGGGTGGAAACCTTTTGCTTTTCAGAAGCAAACCTGGACGGCTTTTTTACAGAAAAAAAACGGACTCTTAAACGCACCAACGGGTAGCGGAAAAACTTACGCACTTTGGGTGCCAATAGTGCTGGATTATTTAAAGAAAAATCCCGATTATAAAAGGAAGCAAAAAAAAGGATTAAAAGCTATTTGGATCACCCCACTTCGTGCCCTTTCGGTAGAAATTGAACAGTCGGCGCAACGATTTGCTGATGAAACTGGGAGTGGTTTAACCGTAGGAATTCGCACGGGAGATACCCCACAAAAAGTTCGCGCAGCGCAAAAAAAATCAATGCCCGATTTACTTATTACCACGCCCGAAAGTTTGCAATTATTGCTTTCTTCAAAAAACTACGATAAAACTTTTAAAAACCTAAGCGCCGTGGTGGTTGATGAATGGCACGAATTACTGGGTACCAAGCGCGGCGTGCAAATGGAACTCGCTTTATCGCGTTTAAAAACGGTTTCAGAAGATTTACGAATTTGGGGAATTTCAGCAACGATTGGGAATTTAGAGCAGGCGCGGGAAGTTTTGCTCGGTCCAAATTCCGAAGCCTTTCAGAATTCGGTATTGATAAGAGCGAACTTGAAGAAGAAGATCAGCGTGAAATCTATTATTCCAGAGAAAATGGAAAAGTTTCCCTGGCGGGGACATTTAGGGTTACATTTGATTGATGAAGTAGTGCCGATTATTAAAAACTCCAGAACCACTTTGCTCTTCACTAATACTCGCTCACAATGCGAACTTTGGTTTCAGAAATTAATGCATAAATATCCAGAATTTGCCGGGGAAGTAGCGATGCATCACGGTAGCATTAATAAAGAAACCAGGCTTTGGGTTGAACAGGCCATTAGAAATGAAACTTTAAAAGCTGTGGTTTGCACTTCCAGCCTGGATTTGGGAGTGGATTTTGCGCCGGTAGAAACCATTATTCAAATTGGCGGGCCAAAAGGTGTGGCCAGGTTTTTACAACGAGCTGGAAGAAGCGGCCACCAACCGGGAAAAGAAAGTGTAATTCATTTTTTACCCACGCACGCTATAGAACTTATTGAAGCTTCAGCTTTACAAAAAGCAGTGCAAAAAGCGGCGGTGGAAGATAGAATTCCGTATTTGTTAAGTTTTGATGTTCTGGTGCAATACCTTACTACTTTGGCGGTTTCTAATGGTTTTTTACCGAAGGAGATTTGGCCGGAAATTAAATCTACGTTTTGTTTTCAGGGCATTACTGAAGATAAATGGTTATGGATCTTGAATTTCGTTACCAAAGGCAGCCAGAGTTTGCAGGCTTATGATGAATACAAGAAAATTGAAATTGAAGAAGACGGTCTTTTTAAAGTAAATAACCGTGGAATTGCGATGCGTCACCGCTTGCAAATAGGAACAATTGTGAGCGATGCGGTTTTAAGTGTAAAATACCTAAAAGGCGGTTATATTGGCACGATTGAAGAATGGTTTATTTCCAAACTTACACCCGGCGATGTATTCACTTTTGCCGGTAGAAACCTGGAATTGGTGCGCATAAAAAGTATGCAGGTTTTAGTTAGAAAATCGAAGAAAAAGACTTCTAAAGTCCCTAGTTGGATGGGCGGGAGAATGGCCTTTTCGGCGCAAATGAGTGAACTGCTTCGGGAAGAAATGTATGCGGCATCAGCTTCGACTTCTACAGATTCTTCGGAAAAATCAGAAGAATTAAAAGCTTTACAGCCAATTTTGGAGCGGCAACAAAAAGAATCGATTATCCCTAAACAGAATGAGTTTTTAATTGAAACTTTTAAAACCCGGGAAGGTTATCACGCGATCTTTTATCCTTTTGAGGGCCGTTTTGTACACGAGGCTTTGGGAAGTTTATTAGCGTATCGCATCAGTTTGCTCTCGCCAATTTCATTTAGTATAGCTTTTAATGACTATGGTTTTGAATTGCTCTCAGACCAGGAAATTGATATGCAGCAAGTTTTGGATAACGATCTTTTTTCCGCAGCATATTTAATGGATGATCTTTACAAAAGTTTAAACGCTACAGAAATGGCCAGGCGAAAATTCAGGGATATTGCAGTAATTGCCGGGATGGTTTTTACCGGTTACCCGAACAAATTGATTAAAAGCAAGCATTTACAAAGTAGCTCCCAATTATTGTTCAGCGTTTTTAAAGATTATGAAGATGATAATTTATTGTATTTACAATCCTTCAGAGAAACTTTTGAGCATCAGTTGGAAGAAGGCCGATTAAGAATGGCTTTAGAGCGCATTCAACATCAAAAGATTATTTGGAAAAACTGCGAAAAACCAACGCCGTTTTCTTTTCCGATCATCACAGACCGATTAAGAGAAAAATTATCTTCAGAAAAACTGGAAGATAGGATTAAAAGAATGCTGAAAAGCCTTGAAAATTAGTCTCTCTCGTTTAATCTTTGCAAAACTGTGCTGCGAACCACTTCAGTAGTAATACCAAAAAGAACGTGGGCGAATAGTTCGTTAAATTGCATTCTTATAGGAACATCTGTAGGTTTTGGCTCCAGTCCCATCATGGGTAGCGAAGTTTCGTGAGTCGAAATCCAGGTAGAACCGCCTAAGATTATTCCGTCTGTAATATTTAATTTTTCATTGTCTTTTTTGCCGAAACCGTAAGCCGCACCAACACTGGCACCAATTGGGAAATTCACTAATTGTTCGGCTAATTCTTCATTATCAACACTTATGGGAGAACCGGTGATTTTTGTAGAAAGCTCATCTACAATTTTAATTTGAGCTGAACGCTGCTCCACTTCCCGCACAGTTAAAAAATGTTCTACCAGGCTTTTTACCGCCGTTCCCGCTAATCCGCCAATTACTCCGGCCAATAATCCACGACCGGCTGCTTTAGAATAAGAATCTTTTTTCAATAAGGTTTGTACTTTCATATTGTATGATTTTACATATTAAAACTATCCATTATGTGAGTTTTCTACAATTGTTTAACAAGGATTTAGCAGCAGAAATTTAAAATTTGGTAATTTTGGGTATGGCACAAAAACTAAATACCGCGATAATACAGGCAAATTTAAAGTGGGAAGATCCGCAGGAAAATAGAAGTCTTTTTTCAAAGGAGATCAAAGCACTTTCTGAAGATGTCGATCTAATTATCCTCCCCGAAATGTTCACTACTGGTTTTAGCATGAATGCTGAAAGATTGGCCGAACAGACCGATGGTTTAAGTTTACAGTGGATGCGTGAAATTGCAAAACTGAAAGATGCAGCGGTAACCGGAAGCCTGATCATAACCGAAAATAATAATTATTACAACCGACTTTTCTTTGTTTTTCCTGACGGAACTTATAAAATCTATGATAAGCGCCACACTTTTACTTTGGCCAACGAACATAAAACCTATACTGCCGGAAAAGAAAGATTGGTGGTTGAATATAAGGGCTGGAAAATTTGTCCGCTGGTTTGCTACGACCTGAGATTCCCGGTTTTTTCGAGAAATACCGAAGATTATGATCTGTTGATCTATGTTGCCAATTGGCCAAAGAAACGGGTTTTTGCCTGGGATGTACTTTTAAAAGCCCGCGCTATAGAAAATATGAGTTACTGCATTGGTGTAAACCGAACCGGAAAAGATGGAAATAAAGCCGAATATAATGGGCATACCGCAGTCTACGACGGTTTAGGCCAAAACATAACCGACTTGGATAGGGACGAGCCTTTTGTGCAGGAAATTGCCCTGGATAAAAAGCAATTGGAAGAAACCCGAAGTCATTTCAAATTCCTCCAGGATCGCGATGAATTTACTCTAAAGTAAAAGTCTCTGGCATATCCCAGTTAGACCTTACATCTATGGTATCCCGGTAATATTGGATTTCTTCAGGCTGAATTCTCTTTAGATAATTCCCGGTGTCCCATTTTCGATTTTCATTATTATCAAAAATAACCCGAATAAGATATTTTCCGGGCTTTAAAAATCTGAAATGTAAATTAGTATCACCGTTAGAATATTTTTCGGCCTGTACTTCACCTTTTTCATTAGTGAGTTGAACCAACAGCGGAAAACGATTCACATTTTGCAGCGTTAAAATAATACTTCCATAATCTGCATAAGATTTGGTGTTAAGTGTATTTCTAATTGTATCGTTGGTGTCTCCAAAGAGATCGGTTACCGCGCCGGGTAAGGTCATTACCTGGTATTTACTGCTTTCTTCTTTATCGAAAGAAATTACGATTTCATTCTCCAGACTGCGCATTTCAGCATTAAAAGGTACTAAAGTAGAATCTCCATCCCTTATGCTAATCAAGTCCTGGTCAAAATCTGTTATTGGGGTGTTTGCTCGTAAGCGATAACTTTGTTCAAACTCTATAGATCCAGTGGGTTCTGAAGTAATTTGAAGGGAATCCCGTTCAGCTTCGGCTATCTTTGTAAATAAGGTGTCACGTCTCTTTGGACTTACCACTTCAAAAGAAAGACTGTCGTTTTCAGGCCTTATATTATACCAATAATACAGCGTATCGGTTTTTCGATCTTTTACAATTCTGGACTGGAAGCCTTCCGGTTTTGGAGTTAGCAGGTTAATTTCCACGCTATCTACACCTTTGGAGCCTTCGTATCCAAAAAGTATTTGATTTCCTTTTAATAATTTTGGGCGTTCCGCTTCAAATTCTAATTTCTCTTTAAAAATGGTAATGTCGTAAGTGGAATCTGTGGGAAGCGTGATATAGTTTTTTACAAAACCTATTTTTTCGGTTTTAGGATTGAAATTATAATTATCGTTTTTGTCTTCAACAGCAAGTATTTGGTAAGTACCTTCTTTAAGGTTTTCAAGCTCAAAATTCACGGTACTGTCTAAAGTATAGGTGATGTATCTGGGCGTTTCTTTATATACTAATGAATCTGAAAAAATAGAATCTACTTCATATAAAAAAATCGAAATAAATTCTGAAGGAGCTTTTAGGTAAGCGTCTTTTATTGTTCCTGAAATTTTTAAGGAATCAAGGTAATCTCCGGTAGAAAATACGTACTTGAAATAGGGCAGTGGATTGCCTTCGTTATTATCTACAATGCTTTTCCCAAAATTAATGGTGTAAGTGGTATTTTCCTGAAGCGAATCTAAGTTTTGTATGCGCACATCTTTACGCGCCGATCCCATTGGCATGATGCTGGGGCGTGGTTCTATTGGCGGGGAAATTACTATTTGCTGCCGGGCATCTTCCAGTTTTATGTATTCGTTGAAAAAGATCCTTATCTCATCGGCATCGAAATTCGTGTTGTAATTTTCAGGATTTGCCCTAATAAATTTTGGCGGTTCTTCATCTTCAGGACCACCTTCTGGCATTCCTTTTTTGGCACATTGAACACAGAGCAAAACCAGCGCAGCAACTATTAAAATTCCGGGAATTCGTTTCAGCATAATTAAAAAATGAAATCTAAAGACAAAGAAACAATTATTTTAGGTTTTAACGCGGGTATCAATCTGTAATTGCCATTGTGGCAATACTTAATTTCGTGTTTTTAATTTTTAGAAGTTTATTTCCGCAGGCTTCCAGGGTTGCGCCGGTAGTGACAAGATCGTCTACCAGTAAAAGATGTTTGTTTTCTAATTTTTCAGGATTTTCTACCATAAATGTAGCGTCAATACTACCCCATCTACTTAAACGCTTTTTAAATGTTTGGGTTCTGGAAGTTGATTTCTTTACCAGGACGTCCTCAATAAATTCAGCGTCCAATTTTTTTGCGAGTTCTTTTCCAAATTCCGTTACCTGATTAAAACCTCTTTTCTTTAGTTTCTGACGATGAAGAGGAACCGGAATTACGCAATCTATACCTTTAAAACCTTGATGTGACGCTAACGCCTTACCAAGCCAGTTTCCCAGAAAAATTCCAACCTCTTCCTGCTTTTTGTATTTGAGATTATGAATAAGGTTTTGCACCATTCCTTTCTTTTTGAAATAAAGCAAAGAAGTAGCATTTTCAAGGCTTAAGCGGGCATCGAATACTTTCCTGGTGGTATTCTCGTTATCAAAGTGATAATTAGTAGTTGGGAGTTGATGCAAACAGGAAGTACAAATTACTTCTTCAGCCTTTAATAATGGGCTGTCACAACAATTACATATTTTAGGATAGAACAGGTTGGCTAAATCGTGAAACATTTGTTAAGTCCTTGCAGTTTGCCTTAATAAACTCCTAAATTTACAAACAAAATTTATTTATATGATGACTGAAAAGAAAAATAACACCGCGCTTAAGATCTTAACGGGAGTTTTGGCCGTGGCCTTACTGGCCCTGGGTATTTATACAATTAAATTCTACAACGAAGAGAAAGAAAATAAAGCGATCCTTACCAAAGAAAAAGAGGTAATAGAAGATGAGCTTAATGATTTGATCGTGAAATACGATGAAGCCATTGAGGAAAATCAAATTATGGATCAAAACCTTGTAGATGCAAGAAATAGAATTGAACGGCTATTAGATTCGGTTGAAGATAATGAAGCTAACCTGGTATTGATTTCGCGCTATCGTCGTGAAATTGGAAACCTGAAAGCTGAAAAAGACCGTTTGTTTAGAGTGGTAGATAGTTTAAACCGTCAAAACCAAATGATGTCTCAAACTTTAGACAGTACTAATGTAGTTTTAGAGGAACGTACTCGTATGTCTGATTCTTTACAAACTACAAATCAGGATCTTTCTAATAAGGTAGATCGTGCAGCCCAGTTAAAAATTACTAATCTACGAGGAGAAGGAGTTATCGTAAGAAATAGCGGGAAATTAGTAGAAAACGATCGTACCCGAAGGATAGACCAGGTGCGAACTTGCTTTACTATTACAGCTAACGATCTTGCCGGTCCTGGCGAAAGAGATATGTATGTACAGGTTTATAATCCTGAAAATGAATTGGTAGGTGACGAAATTGTGGTAGAACACGAAGGCGGGGCAATGGTTTACAGTGCAGCTTCAAAAGTATACTACGAGAATAACGAACTTGATGTTTGTTTACTGGCCAATACCAACGAAGATAAATTACTTGAAGGCACCTATAAAGTATATGTTTATGCAAATGCAACTTTATTGGGAACAGCCTCTTTTAACTTAAGATAATTAACCACTATTATTCTTGAAATAAAGTGAAAAATCAATTAAAGCGGTTAATCCCGACTTAGTGAAACTTTGTCGTTACAAAGGTAAGTATTGGAATTGATGAATATTCCGGATTAAAACCTAAAATTCAAAGGCCGCCCTGCTGTTTATAAGGGCGGTTTTTTTATTTTTGCGCTATGGCAAAACAAGAAGACTTTTTTAAAAATGTAATATCCCATGCTAAAGAGTATGGTTATATTTTTGCATCGAGTGAAATATACGACGGACTTAGTGCTGTTTATGATTACGGGCAAAATGGGGCCGAATTAAAGAAAAACATCAAAGATTACTGGTGGAAAAGTATGGTGCAACTGCATCAGAACATCGTAGGTTTAGATGCGGCAATCTTAATGCACCCAACCACCTGGAAGGCTTCTGGCCACGTAGATGCGTTTAATGATCCTTTAATTGATAATAAAGATTCTAAAAAGCGTTATCGCGCCGATGTTTTGGTTGAGGATTATGCTGAAAAGATCAATCAAAAAGCGCAGAAGGAAATTGCAAAGGCGAAAAAACGTTTTGGCGATAAGTTCAATGAAGAAGAATTTGTTACTACCAACCCACGGGTACTTCGTTATAAAAAAGAAGAAAAAGAGATTCTTGAGCGCCTTGCCAAATCACTTACCGATGAAGATCTAGCCGATGTAAAAGCATTAATTGAAGAGTTGGAAATTGCCTGTCCTGAAAGCGGTTCTAAGAACTGGACAGATGTTAAACAGTTCAACCTTATGTTTGGCACTAAACTGGGGGCTTCTGCCGATTCTGCCACAGATTTATATCTAAGGCCTGAAACCGCGCAGGGAATTTTTGTAAACTTTTCGAATGTGCAAAAAACCGGAAGGATGAAAATTCCTTTTGGAATTGCACAGATAGGAAAAGCTTTCAGAAATGAAATTGTAGCGAGACAATTTATCTTCCGCCAGCGGGAATTCGAGCAAATGGAGATGCAATTTTTTGTGCGTCCAGGCGAAGAATTAAAATGGTTTGAGCACTGGAAAGAAACCCGCCAGAATTGGCACGCATCTCTAGGTTTGGGCGAAGAAAACTACCGTTTCCACGATCACGAAAAAATGGCGCATTATGCTAATGCCGCTACAGATATAGAATTTAATTTCCCATTCGGATTTAAAGAATTGGAAGGGATTCACTCTAGAACAGATTTCGATTTAAAAGCGCACGAAGAACATTCAGGGAAGAAATTGCGTTTCTATGATCCTGAAATGAAAGAAAATTATGTGCCTTATGTAATTGAAACTTCTATTGGTTTAGATAGAATGTTTTTGGCGGTTTTTTCAGCTTCATTAAAAGAGGAGGAGCTGGAAGGCGGCACTAGTAGAACAGTTCTAAAACTACCGGCTGTTCTTGCGCCAACTAAAGTTGCGGTTCTTCCGTTAGTTAAAAAAGATGGTTTGCCAGAGCTTGCCCATGAAATTATAGAAGAATTAAAATGGGATTTTAGAGTTCAGTACGACGAAAAAGATGCGATTGGCCGTAGGTATCGTCGCCAGGATGCTGCGGGAACTCCGCTTTGTATTACCGTAGATCACGATTCACTTGAAGATAAAAAAGTGACCGTGCGTTTTAGGGATTCCATGGAACAAAAACGAGTTGCAATTACAGAGCTTAAAGAGATTATCCAGCAGGAAGTAGATTTTAAAACCTGGATGAAAAAATAGATAAAAAGTAATTTTTATTATAGAAAAGGAGCGATTAACCAAGTTAATCGCTCCTTTTGTTTTTGATAAGCATAGAATCATTATTTTTAGAAAGTAAAAGAAGAAGTCATTTCAAAATGAGAAAAATTACAATCCTATTAGTTTTATTTTTTGGTTTTCATGCTGTAGTTATTGGTCAGGAGCGGGAGACTGCCAGTCCTGTCTATATAGATTCTGCCAGCGCGGTTCCTTCTTCTGCAATGTCTAAAAGAAAACTAATTCCGCCGGAAAAAGAATTTAAAATATATAATCCCAGAAATCGCGGAATTAATAAAATTGTACCCGGTAAAGGTTTACCAAAGACCAAAACAGAGGCTCTTCAGCAAAAAATGGGGGAAATCCCGGTGAAAGCTCCTAATTTTACTTTTGAAGCGGTTTCTACACAAGCTACACCTACAGATCCAACGGGAGCTGCCGGGCCTAACCATTACGTAAACGGTTGGAATTCGGCTTTTTCAATTTTTGATAAATCGGGGAATCAAATTATGCAACCTGCTTCTTTGGCAAGTATTGGCGGCGAATTTACAAATGAAACCCTTGGCGATCCCATTATTCTTTACGATGAATTCGCCGATAGGTTTATAATTTCACAATTTAGCGATACTCCTGAAAGTTTTTTGATCGCAGTATCGCAGGGTCCGGACCCTATTAACGATGGTTGGTATACCTATCGTTTTACCACCAACGGTGTGTTGCCAGATTATCCTAAAATTTCGGTTTGGGGAGATGGCTATTATATTACCACCAATAAAAATTCCAGAACAGCCGCAACGAGTCAGGTGGTTTATGCTCTAGAAAGAGACCAAATGCTTATAGGGGAAACTGCCCAAATTATGTCTTTCCCTTTACCCGGAATAGAAACAAACGGTTTTTACAGCCCTGCAGGCTTTTCGGGAATTGGACAGGAATTGCCACCAAGAGGGAATTCTCCCATAGTTTATCTTCAAGACGATTCCTGGGCAGGGGTTAATGAAGATCATTTAAAGCTTTGGCTAATTAATGTAGACTGGAATAACCCCTCAAATTCTACGATTTCCGAATCACAGGAATTAGGATCCGCCGATGGTGTTTCTCCTTTTCTTGCCACTTTTGATGGAGGCTCCTTTTCAAACCTCTCTCAGCCCGGTGACGATACTCCTGAAATTGATGTGTTACAAGCCACGATGATGTATATGACCACCTATAGGAGATTTCCAAATTATAATGCCGTAGTAATGAACTTCGTGGTAGATGTAGACCCCAGCGCAGCGGAACATGCAGGAATACGTTGGTATGAACTTAGGCAGCAAAACGATGGTGGCCCCTGGAGTGTTTTCCAGGAAGGAACTTATGCGCCCGATAATAGCGATAGATTTAGCGGAAGTATTGGTTTGGATAGAGAAGGAAATATTGCTCTTGGTTACACCGTTTTAAACGATAATCCGCAAAATCCTGTTTTTCCCTCTTTGCGTTATACTGGGAGATATAGAAATGATGAACCCGGAATAATGACTATAGAAGAGCAAAGCATTATTGAAGGTGAAAGTCCTAATCCTAATTCCAGGTATGGTGATTATGCACATTTAAGCGTAGATGCCGCTGATGGTCTTACGTTTTGGCATAATGGTGAATATTTTGTTGGTCAGGAAAGAAAAAATCACGTGGGTGTTTTTAAGATCGCTCCAGATTTTGATAATGATCTTGGCGTTGTTTCTTTGATTAGTCCGGAAGATTCCAGTTTGGGTGCAAATGAAGAAGTTACGATTATAATAAGAAATTATGGGCGGAATGCTCAATCTAATTTTGAAGTAAGTTATAGCATAGATGGTGGGCCAGAAGTAACCGAAACTTTTGAAGAAAGCATTGCGGCAACAAGTTCGGCTGAATTTACCTTCTCTGAAAACGCCGATCTTTCGGAGGTTGGGCGAACCTATGAATTCATTTTTAGCACGAATTTAGAAGCTGATGAAAATGAGGAAAACGATACGCTGGTTACTTCTGTTAGAAATTTACCGCCTAATGATGTTGGAGTCACTTCTATTGATGCGCCACGAACCGGGGAGAATTTTAGTTCTTCAGAAGAAATAACTGTAAGTATAGAAAACTTTGGTGGCGAGCCACAACAGGATATCCCTGTATTTTATCAAATAGGAAATAACACTCCGGTAAGGGAAGTCTTTAACGGCACCTTGCCCGTTGGCGGTTTGGAGGTCTATACTTTTAATGAAACCTCAGATATTTCACCTTCTGGAACTTACAGAATTACCGGTGGTACCAGGCTGGAGAACGATTTTGAACCCAATAACGATACTACGGTAAGATCGGTTGCAAATTTAGATTGTATTCCTGATGGATCTGATTGTAGTTTTGGGGATGGGATCTTCTTCTTCGAACTGGAAAATGTACTTAACGAGCGTATTCCCTGCGGAAATGGTTACGCTGATTTTATTGGACTTTCGGCTAATTTAGATCGCTCGCAGAGTGAGTTTACCGTATCTGTGCAATCTTTATTTGGAGACTTAACCGATACCGACGCCGAACGGTTTTCTATGTGGATAGATTTAAATGATGATGCCGTATTTGGGGATGATGAACGTTTAATCACTTCAGAAATTATTCCTACTGCGGGAGAATGGCATTCTACAAACTTCAGCATTCCGGGCGATGCGTCTTTAGGCCAGCATTTATTAAGAATTAGGGCGGGAGACGTAGATTTTGATGGTGATCTAAATAATCCGTGTGAGGTAATGGATTATGGGACAACCCACGATTATTCGGTGAATATCACCGATTCTACCTTAGATATTGAAGATTTCATTTTAAATGAAGCTGAACTTATAGTGGTTTCCGAAGAAAATAAACAGTTTAGAATTGTGATGGAAACCGATTATCAAGAGACCTTAAGAATTACGGTTCACAATATTTTAGGACAAAAAATGTTGGAAAATCAGGTAGAGAATTCGGGTAGCGGCTATGTTTACGAATTAGATATGTCTTACGCCGCCAGGGGAGTTTACCTGGTGAGAATGGGAACCCGGGAAGTTGGGAAAGTAAAGCGCTTTATTGTAGAATAATAGTTATCGCATTTATAGTTTTGAAATGTATACGGAAGAATTTTTACACCGGTTAGATGAACTTACCCTGAAGTTTACAAAAACTTTTGGGAGTCTAAACGAGCGTGAAATTCACCGGAAACCTAATACTGAGACCTGGAGTATAGCACAAAACTTAGAGCATCTTATTTTGATAAATCAGTCTTACTTTCCAATGATAGATAGGCTTCGGCATAAAAATCATAAACGGGCATTTACCGCTAAATTCGGGTTTTTGGTGAATTTCTTCGGAAGAGCTATTTTAAAATCGGTTCAGCCTGAAACCACTAAGAAGACAAAAACATTTTCAATCTGGAAACCTTCAGAAAACAGAGCTTCAGAAGATATTCTGGTTAGATTTACCGAGCACCAGGAGAAATTAAAACAAAAGATTTTGGAATCTGAAGATCTTTTGGAGAAGAACGCGGTAATCTCTTCGCCTGCAAACCCTAAAATTGTGTATAAGCTCGATGCTGCCTTTAAGATTATTCTTGCACATGAAGAGCGGCATTTTCAACAAGCCAAAAGACTGCTGGAAATTCAATAATCCAACTTGTAAATCTTGCATTTAGCCTTATTTTTGAGGAAAATTGACTTTCATGAAAATCATTTCCTATAACGTAAACGGAATTAGAGCTGCCATTAGAAAAGGCTTTTTAGATTGGGTGCAACAGGCAGATCCAGATGTGGTTTGTCTCCAGGAAATAAAAGCGCAGCCAGAACAATTAAACTTGGACGATTTTAAAGATTCAGGTTATCCATATCATTACTGGTATCCTGCACAAAAGAAAGGTTACAGTGGGGTTGCTATCTTAAGCAAGCATAAACCCTTGCATATAGAATATGGTACCGGGATAGATTATATGGATCAAGAAGGTAGAACGATACGTGCCGATTTTGAAGGATTTTCTATCATAAGTTTGTATTTACCATCGGGGACTAATATTGCCCGGTTGGAACATAAATTCAAGTTTATGGACGATTTTCACCAATATATAGACGAAATAAAACAGGATTTCCCAAATCTAGTTATTTGTGGAGATTATAATATTTGTCACGAAGCCATTGATATTCATGATCCCGTTCGACTTAAAAATGTTTCGGGATTTCTGCCGGAAGAACGGAAGTGGATAGATGATTTTATGAAAAGTGGCTTTATAGATTCCTTCAGGCATTTTAATGAAGAAGGTGATAATTATTCGTGGTGGAGTTATCGTGCTAATGCAAGGGCCAATAACAAGGGCTGGCGTATAGATTATACTCTGGTAGCTCAACCTTTGCAAGAAAAATTAAAACGCGCCGTTATATTACCAGAGGCCAAACACAGCGATCATTGTCCTGTTTTGGTAGAATTGGAATCAGAATATTAAAGAAAAGAATATACTTATGAAAAAATTAAGTCTTTTAGCCCTTTTAGGAGTGTTTATGTTTACCTCTTGTGTTTCTTCAAAAAAATACCAGGAACTTGAAGGCAGACACGCCGATTTAAAACGCGAGAACCGAAATACACAATCTGAGCTTGAAAAATATCGAGATCTGGATGAAGAATATTCAGCATTAAAAAAAGATTATGCTGATGCCACGACTGAAAGAGATCGTTTAAAAGATGAACTAGAAAGCTCCAGGAAAAATTACGCTACCCTTAAAGATTCTTACGATGCCCTGGAAGAAAACAGCTCTGCAGCAATTTCAGAAAATTCCCGGCAAAACCGCCAACTCCTAGCTGAATTAGAAGAAAAGGAGCAGGCGCTGGTAAAAGAACAAACCAGGTTAGATAAGTTACAGCGCGATTTAGACGCACGTTCCAGAAGAGTAAATGAGCTGGAGGAATTAATCGCCGCCAAAGATGCTAAAATGAATGCGCTAAAAGAGGCTATTTCTAAAGCGCTTACCAATTTTGAAGGCAAAGGCTTAACCGTAGAGCAACGTGATGGTAAAGTTTATGTTTCCATGGAAAATAAATTATTGTTTAGTTCCGGTAGCTGGGCGGTAAATGCTGAAGGTAGACAGGCCGTAAAACAGTTAGGGCAGGTGTTGGCAGAAAATCCGGATATCGCGGTTTTAATTGAAGGTCACACAGATAATGTTCCTTACGGCGGTAGCGGCCCTTTAAACGATAACTGGGATCTTTCAACGAAAAGAGCGACTTCTATTGTTCAAATTTTAAAGGAAAACAATAATATAGATCCGCAGAATCTAACTGCAGCCGGGCGTGGAGAATATGCGCCTATCGCAACCAATGAAACTGCTGAAGGAAGGGCAAAAAATAGAAGAATTGAGGTGATTTTAACACCAAAGTTAGATGAGGTAACTAAATTGCTGAACGAATAAAATAATAATTGCTGAAGAAAAATTAATGAAATATACCACGCTCCCAAATACCGATATAAAAGTTAGTAAAATATGCCTTGGCACCATGACCTACGGTGAACAAAACACCGAAGCCGAAGGGCATGAACAAATAGATTTTGCTTTGGATAAAGGCGTAAATTTCCTGGATACTGCAGAAATGTATTCCATACCTGGAAAAGCAGAAACCCAGGGAAGTACTGAAGAAATTATTGGTTCCTGGTTTAAAAAAACGGGAAAAAGGGAAGATGTAGTGTTGGCTTCAAAAGTTGTAGGCCCGGGAAATGCCATGGATCATATTAGGGAGAACCTTGGTTTTTCTAAGGAAGCAGTAACCGATGCTTTACACAAAAGTTTAAAAAGATTACAAACAGATTATATAGATCTTTATCAACTTCACTGGCCGGAGCGAAATACCAATTTCTTTGGGAAATTAGGTTACGAACATGATGAGAGTGACGCCTGGAAAGAAAATTTCCAGGAAGTATTGGAGACTTTAAGCGGCTTTATAAAAGAAGGAAAAATTCGGCAGGTGGGCTTATCTAATGAAACGCCATACGGAGTAATGCGTTTTCTGGAAGAAAGTAGAAAGCACGACCTTCCAAAAATGATCACGGTACAAAATCCATATAATTTACTGAATAGAAAAGACGAAGTTGGACTTACAGAAGTGCTTCATCGTGAAAATGTAGGCTTATTTCCATATTCTCCCCTGGGAATGGGAACTTTAAGCGGAAAACATTTAGATGGAATTGAGCCAAATTCAAGACTGGGATTATTTTCACAGTATAAGAGATATTCCGGTGATGTAGCGGTAAAAGCTACGCGTGCTTATAGCGAGATCGCTAAAAAGCACAACTTGAATTTCGCACAAATGTCTCTGGCTTTTGTGAATACACGACCCTTTGTGACCAGTAATATTATTGGCGCAACGTCTATCAAACAATTAGAGGAAAATATTGGAAGTATAGATGTAGATCTTTCTAAAGAAGTTCTGGAAGAGATCAATAAAGTTCACGAAACCTATCCAAACCCTGCGCCTTAGGCGTATTAAAAGGGTCAAGCTTAAACTTGTGTTAAGCTTATAGAATGTTTCTGTATCAACAACTTAGATCCTGAAACAAGTTCAGGATGACGTAATTTATATTGGTGTAACCAGACTCTGGTGAATAAAAGAAGCTTTATTCCCTGAAGTTCTAACGTGAAACCATTCGTTGGTTTTTCCTAGAAATTGAAGGGTGTCCTGTGTTTCGGATGTGCTTAAAATTGTCGAATTAGAAGTTGTTGGCTTATTTCTAAGATTGGCTTTGCTACTCTGTACGATCAATTTGTGTGGAATACTATCTAATTTCTCAGGTTCGGTTTCCAGTAAATTGGTTTGGTAAACAAAATGCAAAGGGTTAATCGCGCCACGGTAACTTTTGTAAATACCAAAATGCAGGTGAGGGGGCGTAGTCCTGGCATTTCCTGTATTCCCCACAAAACCCAAAGTATCTCCTCTTTTTACACTTCCGGTAATATTTGCAATACTATCTAAATGCGCATAATAAAGCGACTGATTGCGTTTGCGATCTCGTAGCCAAACCTGTTTACCGCCAAGGCCTTTTTCGCCAGTATAGCCGATACTGCCGTTTGTAGCCGCTACCACAGGTGTTCCTCTTTTTGCAAAAATATCGATGCCTTCGTGGCTTCTTGCGCCACCATCGCGATTGTCTCCCCAATAGCTTTGTACATTAGTGTTGACTCCAGAAGCTACTGGAAATAAATAAGCAGGACTTTTCTCCATTTTAAATGCAAATGGTGTACTGGCTTCTATTTCGGGTTGGATAACTAATTTATAGGTAGCTTTTTTGTCGGCTTCAAAGCTTAAACTTTTCTTCTGAAAATCTGAAGATTTGACTTTTTCAAATACGTTTGTAGAATCGTTGATTTTCTCAAAAAGTTCTATAAAAACCAATTGTTTTGTAGAATCGGTTTCGACTTCTAAATTAAGAATTTCACCCGGTTGGAGCTCAATTTCGTAAGAATACACTGAAAAACTTTTAGGAAAGAATTTACCGGTTTCAGCATAGGGAAGGTTTACACTTACACTATCACGAAAAGCTGTTTCTGCCGAATTTTCCCAGATGGAGAACAATTCATCTGAAACTTTAAAATCGCGCTTATATTTTTCTTTTGCGGTGGGATTGGTAATAAAATCGGAGGCTTTATTTACTTGCGAACATCCCGAAATTATTAAAATTAAGAATAAGCTTAATATTTTAATCTGCTTCATAGTCTTGCGTTTCCGTGCAATGTAAAGCAGTAATTATGCCAGATTTAGGGGTGAAAGTTTCTTAATCATTTAACTTTTCAGGACTTTGGCGGCTATCAAAAATTCTTAAGATTAAGATATTGTTATTCTCTTCTTTGTAAATTATTTTATAATTACGAATTACAATCCTACGATATTTTGGATTGTTTTCTTCAATTTGGTATTGTTCAGGAAAAGTAATCTCTCTAGTTGCTTTAAGAATGTCCTGAACTATTGATTTTGCTCCTTCGGGGTCTTTTTCTCGAACTTAAAATAATCGTGTATTTTTTGAAGTTCTAATTTTGCATTTGAAGACCAAATTATTTTGAATTTAGGCATTACCAGGTGTTGACTTCTTTCTCTAAGTTTTTTTGACTTATAAAATCACCTTTTTTGATTTCGTTTTCAGCTGCCTTCAATTGCTCTAAATACTCTTTTCTAGATAAAGACTGACCATCTATGGTGTAGGCAACAGTCTCTTTTTCCTTATAATTTTCAATTACTTCACTAAGCCTATTCAATAAGTCTTTATCGGCATTATCAATATAAGCTATTATCTTTTCCTTCAATTTATCATTTTTCATAACGAAAATTTTAAGTCAAATTAAATTACGATATTTTCTTGAATTAAAGAAGAGAGGGTAATTTACCCAAACAAATGGCTTACTACATCTTCAATTTTCGCCACTTTTACTACGTTAATATTGAAGTTGTTTTTTGGGATTTTGCTTTGTTTGGAAACCAGGATTGAAGCAAAACCAAGTTTTTCGGCCTCAATAATGCGCTGTTCCACGCGGGTAACCGGTCTAATTTCACCTGCAAGTCCAACTTCTGCAGCAAAACAAATATCTTTTGGAATAGAGATATCTTCATTGGAAGATAGAATGGCGGCGATTACCGCAAGGTCTATCGCGGGATCGTCTACACTAATTCCACCCGTAATATTTAGGAAAACATCTTTGGCGCCCAATCTAAAACCGGCTCGTTTTTCTAAAACCGCCAGTAGCATATTCAGTCTTTTTACATTATAACCGGTGGCGGAACGTTGCGGCGTTCCATAAACTGCCGTGCTAACCAGGGCCTGTATTTCTATCATAAGCGGTCGCATCCCTTCCAGGGTGGCTGAAATTGCTGTTCCGCTAAGGTCTTCGTCATTTTTTGAAATCAAAATTTCAGAAGGATTGCTTACTTCCCGTAAGCCGCTGCCTTGCATTTCATAAATTCCCAGTTCGTGGGTAGAACCAAAACGGTTTTTATGAGCTCTTAGAATTCGATATACGTGGTTTCTATCGCCTTCAAACTGCAAAACGGTATCAACCATATGCTCCAGCACTTTTGGGCCGGCAATGCTTCCTTCTTTGGTAATATGGCCAATTAAAATAACCGGAGTATTAGTTTCTTTTGCGAATTTTATAAGTTCTGCAGTGCACTCTCTAATTTGGGAAATACTACCCGGCGCACTTTCAATATAATCGCTGTGCAGGGTTTGAATTGAGTCTATAATAATTACTTCGGGCTCAATAGCTTCAATTTGCCTGAAGATATTTTGGGTTTTGGTTTCGGTAAGAATATAGCAATTGGCAGCAACAGGGTTGATGCGTTCTGCGCGCATTTTTATTTGCTGCTGACTTTCTTCGCCCGAAACGTATAAAACTTTGTAGTTTAATTGAAGTGAAATTTGAAGGAGAAGTGTACTTTTTCCTATGCCCGGTTCACCGCCCAGTAGGGTGAGCGATCCAGGTACAAGTCCGCCGCCTAAAACCCGGTCCAGCTCATTATTGCCGGTATTCCATCGGTTTTGGGGGCTGTTTTCAATTTCGGCTATTTTTAAAGGTTTGGCAGTTCGTTTTGCTTCCCTTTCGCTAGGAGATTTCCAGTCTTTTTTGTCAGGTTTTTCTACAATTTCTTCGGCAATGGTATTCCATTCGCCGCAAGAGCTGCATTTGCCCTGCCATTTAGAATATTGACTCCCACAATTCTGGCAATAAAACGTTGATTTAACCTTGGCCATTTAGCTTTAAATTTTCCAGCTAATAACCGAAATCTTTTTTAATTGCATCGGCTTTAGCTAGCATAAAATCGGTATCTAAAAATGCGATTTTTTCCTGTCCGTAGGCATTTTGGTAGGTACGCATTGCTTTTTTAGGATTGCCGGTTTCCTCTTCGTAGCGGGCCTCAAAATAAGTGCCCAGCATAGTGCCCGGGTAATTATCATAAGCTAAATCGCTTAATCCTTTATAATCGTCCCAGCGTCTTGTTTTTTCAATCGCATTATGAACGGCCAAAAAATCACTTATTCTTATTTTTTTCTGAATCCCAAAAAGCTCGTTTATGCTTTCATATTTATCGGTTAAAAAATCGACTGAAGAAACAGAGGTTTGCAATAAAAGCTCATTGTAATCTTTCTTGCTTATTGGCCTGTAAACGCTGAACATGCTTTCCAAAGCAGCCGGAATTGCTTTTCCAACCAGGGAATAATGAGTAGCGTTTTCAAAATTATCGAACTCGTAGGTTACAAGCTCGTTTTCTACCGCAGCAAGCTGAGAGTTTAAATCTTCAATTCCCTTTTTTAACTGCGGAATATCATCTGTACCGGTAGCCAGGTAAAGCCATTTTTTAGTTTCAGCCTTTCTAAGTGCATTGCTGATGCGATCGGCCATTGGTGGCGCCAGATCTGGACTTAAGTTGATGTAACCATCAAAGATTGGATCTGATTTTAAGAGATAATAATTAATGAAATTTGCCGTATAATCATGCCCTGCAATTACTCTAAAATCTGCAGTTCTGTATTTATTATCCAGATGCTGCAAGAGTTCCATTCCCAGGAATTCAAAAAAGGCCGCGCCTTTATCTGCCGGCAGGAAATTGCGTTCTTCATAGTAAGCATCATCCATACGAGATTTGCTTTGATTGACGCCTACCACAATCATTTCGGGGGCATCTTCCCAGTAAGAATAGTAATCTACGTTGCCGGCCATGGGCTCAAAAAGATAATCTCCATCGAGTACGAGAATAACCGGGTAAGTCTTTTCGGTGTTTTCCTCGTAATTTCGTGGTAATTGAATCTTGATTTCTCTTGTTTCGCCGAGTTTTTCGGAAGAGATCGTTTCATAAAGAGTTTGTGCTGAACTTAGTAGCGGCGCCACTAGCAGCACAAAAATTAGTAATTTTTTAATCATAGGTGTTGGGTTTTGTTTAACCAACACAATATATATATTATTTCTGACGGTTGAAAATAGGTAGAAATATGAAGGAAAGTCCGCCCAGAAGCAGCACCAGTAGGGTTTGAGTGCCCCAGGTAATCCAGCCAAAAGCTTCGCCGGTTTGTTTAGAAATTCCGAAAACAACCAGAATAGCGCCAATTGCCACGGGATAAACGCCAATTCCGCCATTTGTGGCCGAAATGGCAAAAGAACCAACTACAAATGCAGCCATAATCACAGAAAATTCAGTGTTTTCCATTCCAGGTACTGCAAAAATAATCACATAGAACATCAAAATGTACATTAACCAGATAAACAAAGTATGGAAGATAAAAGCCCATTTTTGTTTCATTCTGAATATACTGCGCATTCCTTCTAAAAGTCCGCGTGCCATTTTTTTAATCCTAACCAAAAAGGAAAGCTGGGATCTTTTAATAAACTGAAGCACCAGAATGCCAACTAATAATAATGCCAAAAGTATCCCAAAGCTGGTTAAAGGATTAATATCATGGGTGTTGAAAAAAGCCAGTAGATATTCGGTTTGCAGCAATAAAGTAAATGCGGTGATACTTAGCATAACCACTACATCGGCAATTCTTTCAGAAATAATGGTTCCAAAAGCTTTTTCAAAAGGAATCTTCTCATAGGAAGAAAGACTGGCTGCGCGCAAAACCTCTCCAGATCGTGGAATCCCAAAATTTGCCAGGTAGCCGGCCATTACTGCCATAAAACTATTGGGTAACCTGGGTTTGTAGCCCATAGGTTCTAGCATAAACTTCCACCGGTAAGCACGGGAAAGGTGGGAAAGCCCACCAAATATCATAGAAAGTAATAGAAACCACGGGTTGGCATTTAAAATGTTGAGCCATAATTCTTCCCGTTCTTCTGGAGTAGCACTGGTTAGAGAATACCAAACTAAAAAAACTCCCAATAATAATGGGAGTATAATTTTAAGTATTTTGACTATTCTCTTGTTCAATTAACTAGCTCAAAAGATTGGTTTCTTCGTTAGGGAAAACCAGGGAAGGTTTAAAAGCTTTAGCTTCTTCAAAATCCATAATAGCATAAGCGATAAGGATTAAAATATCACCTTTAGCTACTTTCCTGGCGGCGGCACCGTTTAAAGTGATCTCACCCGTATTTCTTGGTCCCGGAATTACATAAGTCTCTAAACGCTCACCATTGTTGTTGTTAACAATTTGAACTTTTTCACCTTCAATTATATTGGCAGCTTCCATAAGATCTTCGTCTATGGTAATACTTCCAATGTAATTAAGATCGGCACCTGTAACTTTTACTCTGTGTATTTTAGATTTTACTACGTGAACTTGCATAGTTTATTCCTCGTTATTTAGGGCAATGTTGTCTATAAGCCTAATATCGTCAACATAGGCTGCGATAAAAGCACGGTAGGTATTGCCTTTTCTTTTTCGGTTAATTTTTTCTAATGTTCGGGTGTCAGCAATCTCAAAATATTCTAGTTTTAAAACAGGATGGTTTGTGAATTGCTCTTTTACCCAGTTGTGGATATATTCTGCACTTTTTGTGCCAAATAATTCTTTGACCTTAAGCAGGGTTTGATAAATGAAAGAAGCTTTTTCCCGTTCATTTATATTCAATCTTTCATTCCTCGAACTTCTTGCTAAACCATTGTCTTCTCGCAAAATGGGACAACCTATTATTTCCACCGGAAGCCCTGTTTTTTCGGTTAATTTTCTTACAATTTGTAATTGCTGGAAATCCTTCTCACCAAAAAAAGCTTTGTGAGGAGTAATTATTTCGAACAATCTTTTTACTATGGTTCCAACCCCGTCAAAATGTCCTTTTCGGTGCTTTCCTTCCATCACTTGCTCTAAACCGTCAAAATTAAACTGCTCAGAACTTATATTATCACCATATAACTCGTTGGCGGTAGGAGCAAAAACCCATAGGTTTGAACTGGCCTCTTCCAGGAGTTTAATGTCTTCTGGTAAAGTACGCGGATATTTCTCCAGATCGTTAGGGTTGTCAAATTGAGTGGGATTGACAAAAATGCTGATAATCACCTGGTCACAGACTTCCAAAGCCTGTTTCACCAATGATAAATGACCCTGATGTAAGGCGCCCATAGTTGGGACCAGACCAATGGTTTCAGCTTTAGATTTTGCGGCTTTAATCGCCGCCTGTAAAGGGGTTTTTTCTTTGAAAACCTGCATTTTATTATAAAATTAACAGCGTGCAAACTTAATATATTACTAGCAATCTGCATAAATTTTTGTAATTTTGCGTGTTTTTTGTTCGCAATCGCAATTAAAGCCATCAATTTATGAAAGATAAGAGGATATTATACGTATCATCTGAAGTTATTCCTTACCTACCCGAAACCGAAATATCATCCACGTCTTTTGAAGCCGCAAAAATGGTAAACAATATTGGAGGGCAAATTAGAATTTTTATGCCCCGGTTTGGTAATATCAACGAACGTCGCCATCAACTTCACGAAGTGATACGGCTTTCAGGGATGAATTTGGTGATCAATGACCTGGACATGCCATTAATTATAAAAGTGGCTTCTATTCCGAAGGAAAGAATGCAGGTTTACTTTATAGATAACGAAGATTATTTTAAAAGAAAAGCTACGCTTACCGATGAAGAAGGTAACTTGTTTGAAGATAATGACGAGCGGGCTATCTTTTTTGCAAAAGGAGTAATAGAAACCGTTAAGAAATTAAACTGGTCACCCGATATTATTCACGTTCACGGCTGGTTGGCATCCTTACTTCCGCTATACCTTAGAAGGTACTATGGTAACGAGCCGTTATTTAGTGGCGCGAAAATTGTTACCTCTGTATACAATCAAGACTTCGAAGGAACGTTAGATGAAGATATGCAGGAAAAGGTATTGTATGACGGGATGGAAAAAGAAGATATAAAACATCTAAAAACCCCAAACTTTGTTAATTTAATGAAGCTTGCAGCAGATCATTCAGATGCTATAATCACCGCGGGTGAGAATATTCCTGAAGATCTATCTAAATACCTGAGTAAGCTTAATAAGCCACTACTTCCTTATAAAAACAGGGAAGAGTTTAGCCAGGCTTATCAGGATTTTTACACTAACGAAGTTTTATCTGAATAGAAATTTTTATCGAATGAATTTAATGAGAATGATGTATAAAACAGCAACTCTACTTGTTGTTGTTTTTGCTTTTGTGGCATGTGATGATGAGTATAGTACCGTTGGCGGTGAAATTATTGAAAACCCAAGTAATCTTGAATTAGAGGAGGTTGAGGTGACTGCTTACAGTAAAAAGATCAATTCAGTACAAACGAATAATCTGGGTAACCATTTACTGGGTGTTTTTAATCACCCAATTTACGGGCAAACTACGGCAAGCATACTTAGCCAGGTTTCTTTGCCTACTAATAATCCTACTTTTGGAGTAGAGCCAGAGCTTGATAGCGTGGTTTTAACCATTCCTTACTTTAGTACAGAAGGAGATTTAGATACAGACGGAAATATAGAGTACGTTTTAGATTCGGTTTATGGAAATACACCGATTAAAATCTCTGTACAGGAATCTAATTATTACCTAAATGATCTGGATCCTGAAGCAGATTTTCAGGATAGACAGCGTTATTATTCAGATCAACAAGACCTATTTGAGCAAAACCTTATTGGGGATGTGATTTACGAAAATGATAATTTTATACCCTCGCCAAGAGCTATTGTTTCTTATGAAGAGAATGCAGAAGGCGAACAGGACACTATTACTTCGGGGCCTGCTTTAAGAGTTAAACTTCCGGTAGATTATTTTCAGGAGAAAATTATAGCGAAGGAAGGTTCTAGCGTACTTAGTAATAATAACAATTTCAAAAATTATTTACGCGGAATGTTCATTAAAGCTGAATCAACAGCCGAGGATGGTACAATGATTTTCTTTAATCTTCAGGATTCAGATGCCGGGATAGAGCTTTTTTATACCAGCGAGGTTGAAACAACTACAGATGATGGTGGCACTGAAACAGAAAGAGATACCAGAAATTATAAACTGAATTTTGGAAGTACTATCGTAAATACATTTGAGGGAGAATATCCTGGAGATGTTTTACAGGCTATAGAGGAATCTAACGAAGATGCCGGTGCAGAAAAACTTTTCCTTAATGGAGGAGAAGGTACTTTGACTGTGGTGGAGCTTTTTGAAAGTGACGAGCAAATAGAAGCTTTAAGAGAGAATAACTGGCTTATTAATGAAGCTAATCTTAGCTTTTATGTAGATCAGGATTTTGCTAGTGAAATTAATGAACCTACACGTATTTATCTTTACGATTTAGATAATAATAGAATTATTGCCGATTATAATTTCTCTTTGAATTTTATTCAGGATGGGAATGAGAATAATCCGGCTACCTCGCTTTCTTCTTTCTCTGCTCCTTTAGAAAGAGATGAAGATGGAAACGGAATTCGTTATAAGCTGAATGTAACTCAACACGTTACTAATATCATTGAAAATGAAGCTGAAAATGTAAGATTAGGTTTGGCTGTTACGCAAAACATAAACATTACCAGCACCTCGGCAGTTAGAAATACTGAAGATGTGGAGTTTTATCCGGTAATGGGTGTGGTTACACCAGAAGGTACCGTTTTACACGGAAACCTTTCAAATGACGAAGAAAAGCGATTAAAGCTTAGAATATATTATACAGAGATTAATTAAATAATACCAATATACTATGTGCGGAATTGTAGGATATATTGGGCATAGGGATGCATATCCCGTTGTCCTTAAAGGACTCCAGAGACTTGAATATCGTGGATATGATAGTGCAGGGATCGCCCTTTATGACGGTAAAGAACTCAAAATGTGTAAAACACAGGGTAAGGTTGCTGATCTAAAAGAGAAACTTGAAAATACTATTACCACCAATGGAAATGTGGCGATTGGTCATACACGTTGGGCAACCCACGGGGTGCCAAATGATGTGAATAGTCACCCTCATTATTCTAATTCTGGTGATATTGTAATAATTCACAACGGAATTATTGAGAATTACGATGCGCTTAAAAAAGAGCTGAAAACTCGTGGTTATACTTTTGAAAGTGACACCGATACCGAAGTTTTAGTAAATCTTATAGAAGATGTAATTATTAACGAAGGTGTTAAACTTGGGAAAGCAGTTCAAATCGCTTTGAACCAAACTGTTGGAGCTTATGCGATCGCGGTTTACAATAAAACGAAGCCAGACGAGATCGTGGTAGCGCGTTTAGGTAGCCCGTTAGCTATTGGTGTTGGAGAAGATGAATTTTTTATCGCTTCAGATGCCTCTCCGTTTATAGAGTATACCAACAATGCAATTTACCTGGAAGATGGGGAAATGGCAGTGGTGCGAAGAGGTAAAGAAGTTAGGGTTAGAAAAATTAAGGATGATACTTTGGTAGATCCTTATATCCAGGAACTTCAACTTAATCTTGAGCAAATTGAAAAAGGTGGATACGAGCATTTTATGCTTAAGGAAATTCACGAACAACCTACTGCAATTAAAGATACCTATCGTGGTAGAATGTTAGCCGACGAAGGATTGATAAGAATGGCCGGGGTAGATGACAACCTGGAGCGTATTGCCAATGCAAAACGAATCCTTATCGTTGCCTGCGGAACCAGCTGGCACGCCGGTTTGGTTGCTGAATATGTTTTTGAAGAGCTTGCGAGAATTCCTGTGGAAGTTGAATATGCTTCAGAATTTAGGTATCGTAATCCTATAATTTCAGAAAAAGATGTAATTATAGCAATCTCCCAGAGTGGAGAAACTGCCGATACCATGGCGGCTATAAAATTAGCTAAGGAAAAAGGCGCGTTCGCTTTTGGAGTTTGTAATGTGGTTGGTTCTTCAATTTCAAGAGAAACTCATGCAGGTGCTTATACTCACGCCGGGCCAGAAATTGGGGTGGCTTCTACAAAAGCCTTTACTACTCAAATCACTGTGCTTACTTTAATGGCGCTTAAGCTTGCAAAGCAAAACGGGACGATCTCTCATACGGAGTTTATGACCTATTTGCAGGAAATGGAACGCATTCCTTCAAAAATAGAGAAAGCATTAGAAGGTGATGAGCATATAAAAATGATCGCCGATATTTATAAGGATGCCAGAAACTGCCTTTATTTAGGAAGAGGGTTTAACTTCCCGGTAGCTTTAGAGGGAGCGCTTAAACTTAAAGAGATTTCCTATATTCACGCTGAAGGTTATCCTGCTGCCGAAATGAAACACGGCCCAATTGCGCTTATCGATGAAGAAATGCCTGTTGTGGTTATTGCAACCAAGAGAGGTCATTACGAAAAAGTGGTAAGTAATATTCAGGAAATTAAATCCAGAAATGGTAAAATTATCGCTATTGTTACTGAAGGTGACGAGGAGGTGAGAGATCTTGCCGATCACGTGATTGAAGTGCCAGAAACTTTAGAGCCGTTAACGCCGCTTCTAACAACTATTCCTCTTCAGTTATTGTCATACCATATTGCGGTATTGCTTGGAAAGAATGTAGATCAGCCAAGGAATTTGGCGAAATCTGTTACAGTTGAGTAAAATGTCGACCTAAATAAAGACCTCACAGGTCTCTGAGACCTGTGAGGTCTAATTAAATATATATAAAAATCCCTTTTGAAATTTCTCAGAAGGGATTTTTCTTTTTAAAATAATACTTTTAGATGAATTTTTGCCGGCTTTAATAAGCTTCAAAAAAGTTATTTTAAGAGAGGTATGATTTTATTTAGAAAAAACTATCTTTGCAGCCTGAAAATACCTCTGTTTGATTTTAACACATTGTGAATTATAACATTGAGTTTTTCAGATATTTTAAATACGAAAACATTAAAGAATTAAATAATGTCTAAAGTAACAGGTAAAGTTGCCCAAATTATTGGCCCTGTAGTTGATGTTGTGTTCGACTCAGAGAATGCTGAATTGCCAAAAATCTACGATTCTTTGGAAATCACCAGAAAAGATGGTTCCCTTCTAATTTTAGAAGTGCAATCTCACATTGGTGAAGAAACAGTGAGAACAGTATCTATGGATTCTACCGATGGTTTAAGCCGTGGGGTTGAAGTAGTGGCAACAGGAGCGCCTATTCAAATGCCGGTTGGTAAAGAAGTTTATGGCCGTTTGTTTAATGTGGTAGGTGATGCTATTGACGGACTTGGGAATCTACCTAAGGCTGGAAAAGATGGAATGTCTATCCACAGGGAAGCGCCAAAATTTGAAGACTTATCTGTTTCTACAGAAGTTTTATTTACCGGGATTAAAGTAATTGACCTTATTGAGCCTTATGCAAAAGGTGGTAAAATTGGTCTTTTTGGTGGTGCCGGTGTAGGTAAAACAGTACTTATACAGGAATTAATTAACAATATTGCTAAAGGCCACGGTGGTCTTTCGGTATTTGCCGGAGTAGGAGAGCGTACTCGTGAAGGGAATGACCTTCTTAGAGAAATGCTTGAATCTGGTATTATAAAATATGGAGACGCTTTTTCTGAATCTATGGAAGAAGGCGGTTGGGATCTTAAAAAAGTAGATAAAACTGCAATGCTAGATTCTAAAGCAACTTTCGTTTTTGGACAGATGAACGAACCACCTGGAGCACGGGCTCGTGTGGCGCTTTCCGGCCTTACAATTGCGGAATACTTCCGTGATGGAGCTGGAGAAGGCCAGGGGAAAGACGTTCTTTTCTTCGTAGATAACATTTTCCGTTTTACTCAGGCAGGTTCAGAGGTGTCAGCACTTCTAGGGCGTATGCCATCTGCGGTAGGTTACCAACCAACTTTGGCGACAGAGATGGGTGCGATGCAGGAGCGTATTACTTCAACTAAAAACGGATCTATTACATCTGTACAGGCGGTTTACGTACCTGCAGATGACCTTACTGACCCGGCACCGGCAACAACTTTTGCCCACCTGGATGCAACAACGGTACTTTCACGTAAAATTGCTGAGCTTGGTATTTATCCTGCGGTAGATCCATTGGAATCTACTTCAAGAATTCTTACTGCCGATATTTTAGGTGACGATCATTATAAGTGTGCACAACGTGTAAAAGAGCTTTTACAGCGTTATAAAGAATTGCAGGATATTATTGCTATTCTTGGTATGGAAGAGCTTTCTGAAGAAGATAAGCTTGCTGTATCTCGTGCAAGACGTGTGCAACGTTTCCTTTCTCAACCTTTCCACGTGGCCGAACAGTTTACCGGTTTAAAAGGAGTTTTGGTTGATATTAAAGATACCATTAAAGGATTTAATATGATTATGGATGGAGAATTAGATCACCTTCCAGAATCTGCCTTTAACCTTAAAGGAACTATCGAGGAAGCGATCGAGGCCGGAGAGAAAATGTTGGCTGAAGAAGACTAATTAAAAAGTAAACAGTGGTCAGTGAGCAGTATTCAGTAAATATTTTTTGCTGAAAACTGTAAACATAAACTAAAAAATATGTACTTAGAAATAGTAACTCCTGAAGCTGTAGTTTTTAAAGCTGATGTTGATGCAGTAAAAGTCCCTGGAAACGACGGGGAATTCCAAATGCTGAACAATCACGCGCCTATAGTTTCTACATTGGTTGAAGGGAAAGTTAAAATTCAACTTGCTGCCTCTAATAAGGAATTAGACGATGAGCTTTCTGAAGATTTTAAGAAAGATAAAGGAAACAGCAATATTCTTTATTATACTATAAAAGGCGGAGTTTTAGAAATGAAAGATAATAAAGCTATTATTTTAGCCGATTAATCTTAGGAAATTAAATATAGAAAAAGCCGGGCAAGTGCCCGGCTTTTTTAGTTTTTGGTATATTCTAAAATATCTCCCGGCTGGCAATCTAAAGCTTCGCAAATCGCTTCTAAAGTAGAAAAACGAACCGCTTTTGCTTTTCCCGTTTTTAATATGGAAAGATTTGCTGTGGTAATCCCGATTTTCTCAGCCAGTTCATTGCTTTTCATCCCGCGTTCTTCCAGAATTTTATCCAGGTTGATGTTGATTGGCATAGCTAAACGGTTAATTCGTTTTCTTGTTTGATAAGCTCACCCTCTGCGCTAATAAGAGAAATCATTAGTAAGATTTTACCCAGAACATAAAAAAGTAAAAATTGCGGTAATGCATCGATCAATATGGTGATATCATTATAGAAAAATACACCAGATATCATTAAAAGCGAGTATTTTAATTTTGCAAAAAGAATAAATCCAGATCCTATATTTCTTAAATCCTTATTTTGATTTTTATAAATTAAACCTCGTTTTAATAATGCTTTGATTGATATATTGGTCGATACAAATTTTGTTAAAAGAAAAAGATGTAGTGCTAAGTATATTGCAATGAAAACATAGGCAACAATTTCCGAAGAAGTATCTTTTGCATCCTGAAAATAATCTAATTTAATTTTATCGGAGAAAGAGGTTTCTGGAGTTATTATCGAAGATGCTAGATCAAAAGAAATAATAATGCCTAAAATAATAATCCCAATAATGGAAAGATTAATAATTAGCCTTAGAATATTTAAATGCCATTTCATAATAATAAGATTATACGGTTAATTCGTTCTCCTCCTTTATTATTCTAGCCTGATTAAATATTTTAGATAAGAATATTAGAAATAAGCCAAAAATAACAAACCAAAGATTAAAATGATCAAAATTTATCTCAATGCGTTTATTAAAAATGACCTTATAAACAAATCTAAATAGTTCATTTAGAATGGTAATAAAAATAATTAGTTGCCCAATTAATTTAAAGCTTGCAATTTGGAGCTTTGTAAATAAAGGACCGGCAATTAAGTCCTGCATTAAATTTTTAAATAAGTACAGGATAAAGATCCAAACTCCACTTGATAATAATTCATACGATAAAGAGGTATAAAGAGCATTTTTAGATTTGATTTCAAATTCTTCAGCATCTCTAAATATTTCCAGGATATCGCTTGGACTAATAAATATTGCATAAAGTAAAAATCCAAATAAAAGTATCCAACCTAGAATCATTAAGTAATAAGCAACATTAAAAAATGTTTTTAAGCCATTCTGAAGATTTCATTCCTTTATAATTATCGTTTATCAATAACAAAATTAAGCTAAATTATCGAAAAACAATAATTTTAATAATTAAAAAAGATAAATTAATTTCAGCATTTTAAGAAATTTGCTAAGAAACAGGCTTTTTAAAATGCTTAAAAATAGGAAGCTTTTAAATCGGGATCCTTCTGATGCTTAAGTAGGGCTTAGGCTGTAAAACTTAAATAATAACTCTTATATTTGCGGGGAACGGACTTTTTGAGAGAAAATATATGCTAGCAGCAATACTTTTAGGTTTTTTATTCGCAATATTCCTGGTTTTTACCGGAAAGTTCTTCAGGGGGAAATTGGCGATTCTTTCAGCGCTTATTCCGGCGGGACTTTTTGCTTATTTTGCGAGTTTTATTCCGCAGATAAGTTCCGGAGAAATAATTAGTAAAACCTATCAATGGGTCCCGGCATTTGGAGTTGACCTTAGTTTTAAACTGGATGGTCTCTCCCTTCTTTTTTCATTAATGATCACCGGGATTGGTTTCCTGGTTTTTGCATATACAGCTTCATACCTTAGAGGGCATAAGTATCTTGACCGTTTCTACGGATACCTGAGCTTGTTTATGGCTGCAATGCTTGGGCTGGTACTTTCAGACAATCTTATCTCGCTTTTCGTTTTTTGGGAATTAACCAGTATAAGTTCATTTTTCCTAATCGGGTTTAATAATACCAACCCGGCTTCTCGAAAGTCAGCTTTAACGGCATTGGGAATTACCGGTTTTGGTGGGTTTTCCCTTTTGGCAGGAGCTTTATTATTGGGTAGCATTAGCGGCACTTATAGCATTTCTGAAATGCTAAGTATGAAAGAGGCTATTGCCGGAAGCGAATATTATATCCTGGCGGTAGTCTTTATTTTTGTTGCCGCATTCACCAAATCGGCACAATTTCCATTTCATTTCTGGTTGCCAGGTGCGATGAAAGCACCAACTCCGGTTTCGACATATCTGCACTCAGCCACGATGGTAAAAGCAGGAATCTACTTGCTCATGCGTTTTACGCCGGTTTTTGGGGATCAGGAATTCTGGAACACAACATTAATAATTGTGGGAGGAATCACAATGGTTTACTCTGCAATACACGCTCTTTTTAGAACAGATCTTAAAGGCGTTTTAGCTTATTCGACCATTTCAGCGCTTGGGATTTTAGTTTTCTTAATCGGTTTGGGAACAAAAGCTGCTTTCCTTGCTGCAGCGGTTTTTATAATAGTTCACGCGCTTTATAAAGCTACTTTATTCTTGGTTACGGGAATTATAGATCACCAGACCGGAATCCGGGATGTCACCAAATTAGGCGGATTGCGAAAAATTATGATGCCTGTTGCGATTGCCGGTATTTTGGCAGCGATCTCCAGTGCGGGTATCCCACCATCGGTAGGTTTCCTCGGAAAAGAACTCACTTACGAAGCAAGTATGCACGCTGAAACTTTTACGATTATAATTGTGATCGCAATTGTTTTAACGAAGATATTATTGCTTTGGGCCGGTTTTGTAGCCGGAATCAAACCATTTGTAGGCAAACTGCCTGAAGCTCATAAAGATGTAAACCCCCCCGGATTTTTAATGTGGGCCCCTGCAATTATCCTTGCTGTTTTAGGAATTCTATTCGGGATATTCCCAATGCTTATTGAATCTGCCCTGGTTAAACCTGTGGTTTCTTCTTTAGGCGCAGATGCTTCAGATTATCACCTTGCGTTATGGCACGGTTTCAATACCGTTTTACTTTTGAGTGCAATTACCATTGCAGTCGGAATCTTCTTGTATTTCTTCCTGAAACCTTCAGCAAAACTGGAAAGCAGGATAGGAAAGTTGGAGTTTATTTCTCCAAAAAGCATTACGGAAAAGGGAACGCATTATTTCAGTGTATTTTCAGCATTCTGGACCAATGTTTTTCAAAATGGATATTTACGAAATTATGTAACCACTATTGTTTTGTTTCTCGTGGTATTAGTGGGATATGTTATGTTTGGAAATCCAACCGTTTTAATAGACTATCGTCAACTTTCTGAAGTTACAGCTTACGAGCTCGCCGTGGTTATTATATTAATTGCCGGAGTTTTCTATACCGTATTTACAAAATCCAGGCTTGCTGCAGTTGCCGCAATGGGAGTTGTAGGTCTGGCTATCTGTTTAATTTTTGTTTTCTACAGTGCACCAGATTTGGCAATGACGCAGTTTTCAATTGATACCCTTACAGTTATTCTGTTTGTATTGGTACTTTATAGATTACCAAAATACCTTACCCTTTCAGATTATAAAATGAGGGTTAGGGATGGAATTTTATCAGCAGCTTTAGGTACGGTGGTTTGTTTGCTCGCCCTCCAGGTTTTAGCCGAACCCACCAATACCGAACTGGGTGATTTTTATGCTAAAAACGCCTATATTTTAGCTCACGGGAAGAACGTTGTAAATGTAATTCTGGTAGATTTTAGGGGTATAGATACCTTTATGGAAATTTCAGTACTGGCTATCGCAGCAATAGGAGTTTTTGGTTTGTTGAAATTAAGATTGAAAAGCACCGATAGGTCACAGTAAAAACTTTAAGCGCCCTTTATTCGGGTTGAATAAAAATTATATAGATGAGTACTTTAATATTAAGAACAGCTTCTAATTACCTTTTGCCGGTATTGCTGGTGTTCTCCATTTTTATACTATTGCGAGGGCATTATTTGCCTGGAGGTGGTTTTGTGGGCGGATTGATCGCTGCCATAGCTTTTGTGCTGCACGCCTTTGCTAACGGCTTGGATAACACGAAAGGCTTATTGAGATTTCATCCAGGGTTTTTGATGCCGGTGGGCTTGGCTCTTGCTTTTTTTAGCGGTATGGCTCCGGTACTTGTAGACCAGTCTTTTATGACGGGCCTTTGGTTTCCTCAACCATTTCCTGTGATAGGAAATGTAGGATCGGCCTTGTTTTTTGATATTGGGGTTTATCTTGTAGTGATTGGCGTTACGCTAACAATAATATTTACAATTTCAGAATCAGCTTAATATATGGAAATTCTTTTAGCGATAATTATTGGGATTCTATATGCCGCAGGTATTTATATGATGCTGCGAAGGAGTCTGGTAAAGCTTATTATTGGAATTATTCTTTTAGGGAATGGTGCCAACCTCCTTATTTTTCTCCTTGGAAGAATTACCGAAGGAGCACCACCAATTATTCCTGAAGAATCCAAGGTGTTTTTAGAAGCTTATGCAGATCCTGTTCCGCAGGCCCTAATATTAACCGCTATCGTAATTAGTTTCGGTTTACAATCTTTTGCTATTATTCTTGTAAAAAGAGCGCATAAAGTGGTTAAAACCGATGATCTGGACGAAATGAACGCAACAGACGAAGATTCATGACACAACAATTAATATTATATCCTTTACTGCTGCAATTATTATTGGCTATCCTGCTAATGTTTTTCTGGAAGAAAATCAATACGCAGCGAATAATAAGCATGCTTGGAAGTCTTGTACACCTTGCGGTGAGTATTGGTGTATTTGCTTATATCTGGAATAATGGAACTCAAACCGTACAGGCCGGGAGTTGGGAAGCTCCATTCGGGATAACCTTTATAGCCGATACTTTTGCAATTACCATGGTTTTGCTAACCTCTATTGCAGGGTTGGCAGTTTCTATATTTTCCTCTGGTTCTGTAATTGGTGACCGTTTAAGGTTTGGGTATTTCCCCATTTTTCACTTTCTGCTCTTAGGTTTAACCGGGGCATTTTTAACAGGAGATATCTTTAACCTCTATGTTTGGTTTGAAATTATTATTATAAGTTCTTTCGTATTAATCACTATTGGGGGAGAAAAAGCGCAGCTGGAAGGCGCTGTAAAATACTTTACGCTGAATTTCCTCGCTTCCATGATCTTTTTAACTGCAATTGCGGTGCTTTATGGTTTAACCGGGAGCCTAAATATGGCCGACCTGGCTAATAAAGTAGCAGCCGTGGAAAATAGGGCTTTAGTAGAGATTACCGCTATTCTATTCTTAATTGGCTTCGGAATTAAATCGGCAGTTTTTCCTTTATATTTCTGGTTGCCGGCTTCTTATCATACGCCACCTTCGGCTGTATCAGCAATTTTTGGTGGTTTACTTACCAAAGTTGGGGTTTATGCCTTAATTAGGGTTTTCACCCTGATCTTTGTGGGAGATGCTTTCCTTGATCAAATTCTATTGGTGCTTGCTATTTTCACCCTTTTTAGTGGTGCTTTAGGAGCTTTGGTGCAAAATAATATTAGGAAGGTGTTTTCTTACTTGATCATTTGCCATATTGGATATATGATTATTGGTTTAGGAATGTTCACCGAAGTAGCTATTGCAGGGGCAATTTTTTACCTGGTTCACGATATCCTTGTAAAGACAAATTTATTTATGATCAGCGGACTTATCTATCGCATAAAAGGTTCTAATAGTATGCGTGCTTTGGGTGGTTTTTATGCTAATTACCCCAAATTAAGTTTGTTGATGTTTATCCCTTTGTTTTCCCTGGTTGGAATCCCGCCTTTGTCAGGTTTTTGGCCTAAGATATCATTGATTACCGCAAGTTTTGAGACCGGAAGTTATTGGAGTTTAGCCGCTATTATTTTTGCAAGTTTTATTACCTTGGTAGTAATCGCAAAGCTTTGGGCTGAAGTTTTTTGGAAAGATGCACAGGAAATACCTGTTAAACCTAAATTTAGGTATTATCATAAGATTAAAAATATAAAGAGAATTCAGATAGTAGTGCCTATTGTTTTCTTAAGTATGGTGACTCTGTATGTAGGTTTTGGAGCAGAGCATATTCAAACTTTAGCTACAAGAATTTCATCAGAATTAATGAATAACCAGCAGTATATAGACGCGGTACTTAACACACAAATATCCGAATAATGAAGAGCAGGTTTGTATCCAACTTATTACTCACCTTTGTATGGGTGGCCCTAACTGGAGATTTTGGCTTCCAAAATTACGTGTTTGGGTTTGTTGTGAATTTCTTCATTTTATGGGTAATTACAAGGGGGAATAGTGATGCGCGCTATTTTACAATTATTCCCAAACTAATCGCTTTCTTTTTCTTTTTCTTGTGGGAACTGTTTAAAGCGAACTTGCAGGTAGCTTATGAAGTAATTACTCCTAATTTTAGAATGAAACCAGGGATTGTAAAAGTGCCACTAAGTGTAAAAAGCAATCTGGGAATTACTTTCCTGGCTAATATGATTTCTTTAACTCCCGGTACCTTAAGCCTGGATGTTTCTAACGATAAAAAGGTGCTTTATGTACATAGTATGTATATAACCGACAGGGAAGAGTTTATAAAGGGAATAAAAAACGGATTTGAAAAACGTATTTTGGAAATATTGAGATGACGCTAACCGATTATTTATATTATGTAATTCTACCCATACTTGCCTTTTCGGTACTTCTTATAGTTTACCGGTTTATAAAAGGTCCCAGTATTGCCGATAAGATCATTGCCCTGGATGTTTTAATTACCACCGGGATTGGGATTATTGGGGTATACAGTATTATACACGGAAGGTCTACCTTCCTGGATACCGCCATGATCCTTGCTTTAATCGCTTTTTTAAGTACGGTGGCCTTTTCCTATTACCTTGAAAAACGAAATAGAAAAAAATGAGTTCAGTAATAATAGTAATTTTAGTCACTTTAGGAACCTTGTTCGTTTTGCTTTCAGCAATTGGCCTGGTAAGAATGCCTGATACGTATATGCGAATTTCGGTAAATACAAAAGCGGCAACTTTAGGGGTAGGTTTAATTTTGGTTGGGACTGCTGTGTTCTTTAACGACCTTTCTACTACTTCCAGGGCTTTAGTGATTATTCTTTTTGTTTTCTTAACTGCACCGGTAAGTGCTCATCTAATTGGAAGAGCTTCTTATTTTATGGGTGTTAGGTTATGGAAAGGTTCTATAATGGACGATCTGCGAGGGAAATATCAAAAGAATTCCTATATATTAAAAAGCGAGATCGATGATACTCCAGAAGATAATATAGATCATTCTAAAATGAAAGACAAATAGTCTAATCTGAATTTTCTTCATCCTCCTTTTCTGCCTTTTTCTTCATTTTGTGCTCTATATAGCCGAAAACAAGGTTTATTGTAAGGATGATCCCGCTCACTATTGCTAATTCTGTATACATTCCAAATCCCGCCAGGCAACCTGTTCCTGCACTGCACCATATTGTAGCCGCTGTAGTGAGGCCCTTTACTTTTCTTTCTTTTTCCAGGATGGTTCCTGCTCCAATAAACCCAATTCCAACTACGATCTGACCTAAAACACGGGTAATATCTACGTATTTATCACCTTCAAATTCTAATGACATTAAAATAAAGATCGCGGCTCCAAGGGAGACCAGAGCATTTGTTTTAAGGCCCGCCTCCTTGCCTTGAATTTCCCTTTCCAGGCCTATAATTAAACCGGCTGCAGTAGCAAGGCCAACTCTTAAGGCAAATAATGTCCAATCCATAAGATTATTTCGGTGAATGCTTACTTTTGTAATATGCAAAAGTTACCCTTAAAATTAGAGAAAAGTTTAGAAAGTAGAAAGCAGGAACAGGCTTTCCGAAGCTTGAAAAGATCTTTTTCGCTTATAGATTTTTCTTCTAACGATTATTTCGGACTATCTTCTTCGGAAAAAATCTACAATAAGGCACATGAAATTTTAAAAGAAAATAAGCTCTTGCAAAATGGCGCCACCGGTTCCAGGCTGCTTTCTGGAAACCATATTCTATACGATTTAACCGAAAATTACCTTGCAGAATTTCATCAAACTGAAGCCGCTTTAATTTTTAATTCGGGTTACGATGCTAATATTGGCTTTTTTGCTTCGGTCCCAAAAAGAGGTGATCTTATTTTTTACGACGAACTTGTGCATGCTTCTATAAGAGACGGCATCGGCATGAGTCACGCCAAAGCTTATAAATTCCATCATAATAATCCCGATAGTCTTCAGAATAAGCTTTCCAAAATAAAAAAAATCGAAGATTCGGTGCTTTATATTGTAACCGAATCTGTTTTCTCCATGGATGGTGATATGGCTCCATTAGAAGACTTTACTAGAGTTTCTGAACAATTTGGTGCTTTTTTAATTGTGGATGAAGCCCATGCCACCGGCATTTTTGGCGAGAAAGGTGAAGGTTTAGTGCAGGATTTTGGAATTCAAGATAAAGTTTTCGCGCGTTTAAATACATTTGGAAAGGCGCCAGGATGCCACGGTGCAGTAATTTTAGGAAGCAAAAGCCTAAAAGATTACCTGGTTAATTATTCGAGAAGTTTTATTTATACTACCGCGCTGCCACCACACTCGGTGGCGACTATTTTAGCCGTTTACCAGGAGTTTGAAAAGGGGATTCCGCAAATTCAGCATTTAAAAAATAATATTCAGTTTTTTAGAAGCCAGGTATCTCAGAATAATCTATCACCAGATTTCCTGCAAAGTAAATCTGCTATTCAGAGCTGTATAATTCCGGGGAACGAAGAAGTGAAAAACGTAGCTGAAAGTCTCAAAAAAGAAGGTTTTGAGGTAAAACCCATACTTTCGCCAACCGTGCCCAAAGGCCAGGAAAGGTTAAGGTTTTGCCTGCATTCTTTTAATTCTGAAGAAGAAATAAGCAGGGTATTAAAAATACTAGCTAAATTACTGGCCTGAAACCAGCATGATGCCGGACCCAAAAATTGGCTGTTTCAGGATTAGGTATAAGCCAGGGATTAATTTCCGGTTTGGGATAAAATATAAAAACACATGAGCACTTTTGTAAACATAGCCAGGTTTCAGTATTCTTCTGAAGCACAAATTGTAAAAGGGAAATTACAATCTGAAGGCATAGAGGTATTTCTTGCAGACCAGGTTCTTATAGATACAGATCCTTTGGTAAGTCAGGCAATTGGGGGTGTAAAATTAAACGTTTATGCTGATGATGAGGAACGAGCCCGGGCAATTTTAAGTGAGATCGATAATTATTCTCTAAACGATGAAGGAAACAGAGTGGTTTGTCCCAATTGTGAAAGCAGTCGTGTAAAAGTTTACACGCATATTAAAGATGTGCGTTCTTTCTTTGCTTTTTTGTTTTCATTTCTCACCTTCGCCCTGCCAATTCATTACAAGTACGATTATCATTGCGAAAATTGTGAGGAGAAATTCAGTTTAAACCAGCCTGATGCTGGACGAAAGCTTGGCAAAGAATAAAAAATTGATTATAAATTAATGATGAATTCCTTCTTTGGAATTGAATTTATAAATAAATGAAACATACTTATTTTGTTACCGGAATAGGGACCGAAGTTGGAAAAACAGTAGCTTCAGCAATCTTAACCGAAGCCCTGGAAGCCGATTACTGGAAACCTATCCAGGCCGGCGATCTTGATAATTCTGATAGCCATAAGGTAGAAAGATTAATTTCTAACGATAAAACTGTTTTTCATAAAAATAGCTTTGCGTTAAAAACACCCATGAGTCCGCATGCAGCGGCTGAAATTGATGAAGTAAAGATCACTTCAAAGAAAATAAAAAGACCTAAAGCAAAAGATTATTTAGTTATTGAAGGCGCCGGCGGTTTACTGGTTCCTATTAGCGATAAAGAAACCATAGCCGATTTAATGCAGCCTGAGGATCGCATCATTTTGGTTTCCCGTCACTATCTTGGAAGTATCAATCATACTTTATTAACTATAGAAGCTTTAAAATCCCGTGGATTGAATTGCTTCGGAATAATATTTTCGGGCGAAGAAAACAAATCTACCGAACCGATTATTGAAAAAATGAGCGGTGTACCAGTTCTCGGAAGAATAGAACAGGAACCTTATTTTGATCAAAATGTGATCAAAGAATACGCTGAATTATTTAGAGAGAAATTGAAATAAAGTAAAAATCAATTAAACGTTGGGGCTGTTTTAAAAGATCGTCAAGCTGAACTTGTTTCAGCTTCTAATATGTTTTGAGTATCTAAAACTTAGATTCTGAATCAAGTTCAGAATGACGTTTAGAAAAATTTTCAGAATGCCTCTTTAGAATATACAAAATGAACTTAGTTACCCGAGATCAAAAACACCTTTGGCATCCGCTAACCCAGCATAAAATTTCCCCGGAAGCTTTACCTATTGTAAAAGCAAAAGGCAGTATTCTTTACGCCGAAGATGGCAGTGAATATATAGACGGAATCGCTTCCTGGTACACGGCAATGTATGGGCATTGCAATGAATACATCACCGGCAAAGTTGCAGCCCAGATGCAAAACCTGGATCAGGTAGTATTTAGCGGGTTCACCCACGAGCCGGCGGTAAAACTTTCTGAAGAATTAATAAAAATTTTGCCGGGAAATCAGCAGAAATTATTTTTTAACGATAATGGGTCTACGGCCACCGAGATCGGGATAAAAATGGCTTTGCAGTATCATCACAACCAGGGCAATAATCGCAATGTGATGCTGGCTTTTGAAGAAGGTTTTCACGGCGATACTTTTGGCGCGATGTCGGTTTCCGGGCTTTCGGTTTATAATGGCGCTTTTGAAGAGCATTTTATTGAAGTTTTACGAATCCCGGTTCCGTTAGGAGAAAATAATGAAGAAGTTATTTCGGGACTGAAAGAGCTAATTTCAGGAAACAATATTGCGGGATTTATTTATGAGCCCTTAGTACAGGGCGCTGCAGCAATGAAAATGCACGATGCTGCTGGCTTGAATGAGATCCTGAAAATTTGCAAAGAGCATGACATTGTTTGCGTGGCCGATGAAGTAATGACCGGCTTTGGGAAAACCGGGAAATATTTTGCTTCAGATTATATGGAAACCAAACCAGATGTGATGTGCCTTTCTAAAGCATTAACCGCCGGATTGCTGCCAATGGGCTTAACGACCTGTTCGCAAAAAATCTACGATGCTTTTTATGCCGATGATATTTCTAAAGGCCTATTTCACGGCCATACCTATTCTGCAAATCCACCCGCTTGTACTGCGGCCATTGCCGGAATAGAATTATTGGTTTCCGAAGAAATTCAACAACAAATCAAATCGGTGATTAAATCTCACCAGGCTTTTGATGAAAAGATAAAAGATCATCCAAAAGTTACCAATCGCCGGCAACTGGGTGTAATCTATGCTTTTGATCTTAATGTGAAAATGGAGCGCTACGGCAATCTTAGAAACCAGCTTTTTAAACACTTTATGGATAATGGTGTATTTCTAAGACCTCTTGGTAATACTATTTATATTTTGGCGCCTTATACAATTTCGCAGCCGGAATTGGATAAGATCTACCAGGTGATTGAAGATTTACTCGATAATCGAGATTAAATGCTCCGAGGCTTGCCTCGAGATGGAATTAGATTTTTCAATAATAATGCTTGGTGAGTTTGCTCCGAAGTTGTTTACTGAATAAATTTTAGGCATAACTTATAAGTGGCTTAAAAGCAAAGCTTTAATTGTTTACATTAGAATTAAAATTTTGCGATTATGATGCATCCAGATACCGAGTTGCGCTTTATTAACCAAAAGGTGGGATATGGTGTTGTTGCTACCAAATTTATTCCCGAGGGCACCATTACCTGGGTGCAGGATGATTTGGATTACGTTTTTTATACTTCCCAGATAGAAAAACTACATCCTAAAAGTGCGCAAATGTTAGAAAAATATGCTTTTCGGAATCGGTTTGGGGACCTGGTGCTTTGTTGGGATTTGGCGAAATATGTAAACCATAGTTTTAATTCTAATTGCTTTTCTACCGCATACGGTTTTGAAATCGCGGTGAGAGATATTCAAGTTGGCGAAGAGTTAACCGATGATTACGGATATCTAAATCTCGATGAAGCTTTTGAACCTTTTCAGGAAAATGCTTCCAGAACGAAGGTTTATCCCGACGATTTGGTAAATTATCATAAAGAATGGGACGGGATTTTGCAGAAATCTATTCAGAAATTCGAAAAAGTTTATCAACCACTTATTGATCTTGTTTCTGAAGGAATTCAGTTAGAACTACAAAAGATCCTTCTAGGCGAAAAAGAAATGGATTCTATTTTAAATCTTTATTACCAGCGGTAAGCTTGTTTATCTCTCTGTTTAGCTCACTATCTTTCCTGCAAGGTTTTTTATACCTCGTAGGTTTGAAAAATAACAATAATCCTACAAGGTTGTTCAAACCTTGCGGGATTTCTGATTCATTATCTTGACTTCTTTTTTATTAAAAATATTTAGCGGTTGATTCAACAGACTGTATTTTTGCGGAAAAATTAATCGCTTTTGAAATCACCGGTATTTATATCTTCACTTGGTTCTGTTTCTGCGCTTGGTCAATCTCCGGCAGAAATATGGAAAAATTCTAAAAATCCGAAACATTTTATTTCCAAACATCAGTTTGATGAAACCGAAGCTTTTGCGGCTTTTTTGCCAATGGAAGCCCGGGCTGCTATAGAGTCACTCCGCAAGGAAAACACCAATTATAGAAAACTGGATGATTCGGTTTTATTTGCAATTTTTTCAGCCAGAAAAGCTATAAAAGAAGCCGGCTGGAAAAGCGAGAAAAATATCGGAATAAACATCGGGAGCTCCCGTGGTGCTACCGGTTTATTTGAAAAATACCATAAAGAATTTATAGAAACCGGCAAAGCCGCCACACAGGCTTCGCCTTCTACCACTTTAGGAAATATTTCTTCCTGGGTTTCGCAAGATCTTCAAACGGAAGGCCCGGAATTTTCTCATAGTGTAACCTGCTCAACCGGTTTACACGCAGTAGTAAATGCAATTGCCTGGATGCAGGCTGGTTTTGCCGATAAGTTTCTTGCCGGTGGGAGTGAAGCTGCATTAACCGCATTTACCATCGCCCAAATGAAAGCCATGAAGATCTACGCTTCAGAAGATCTTGATTTTCCGTGTCGCGCTTTGGATATGGAGAAAAAGAGAAATTCAATGGTTTTAGGCGAAGCTTCGGGAATATTGGCGCTTCAGAAGGAAAATTCAGAAAAGGCAATTGCTAAAGTTACTGGGATTGGCTATGCAACTGAAACTTTAAAACACAGTGTTTCAATTTCAGCAAATGGAGAATCTTTGCAGAAAGCGATGAAGATGGCAATTGGAGAGAAAGAACTTTCAGAAATTGACGCGGTAGTGATGCACGCGCCCGGAACCTTAAAAGGAGACCTTTCTGAAGTAAATGCGATAAAGGCTGTGTTTGGTAAAAATACTCCTGCAATGACCAGCAATAAATGGAAACTGGGACATACTTTTGCAGCCTCAGGAATTCTAAATTTGGAACTGGCTGTTTTAATGCTTCAGCATCAGGAATTTATTGAAGTGCCTTTTTCTGAAATCAGTAAAGCACCTTCAAAACTTGAAAATATATTGGTAAACGCTGTAGGCTTTGGCGGGAACGCAGTTTCTATTTTAATAAGCCGAAAATAATATAATTAAGAAAGCTTTGAAAACTTTCCTCGCGGAAGGCCTATTAAAGCGCAGTTTTATTTATTTTTGATTTCAAATCTATTTTTTATGGTCACAAGACATAACTGGACAAAAGAAGAAATTCTCGAGATATATAATAAACCTTTAATGGAGTTGCTTTACGAAGCGGCCACTGTGCATAGGAAAAATCACGATCCTAACACCGTTCAGGTTTCAACTTTGCTTTCTATAAAAACCGGCGGTTGCCCGGAAGATTGCGGATATTGCCCACAGGCAGCTAGATACCATACCAATGTTGAAGGAAACGATCTTATGAGCGTGAACCAGGTGAAAGCTCAGGCGCTGCGTGCTAAAGAGTCGGGAAGTTCGCGGGTTTGTATGGGTGCAGCCTGGAGAAACGTAAAGGACGGTAAGGAGTTCGATTCGGTTTTGGAAATGGTAAGAACCATTAATAAACTGGATATGGAAGTTTGCTGTACACTAGGAATGATTACCGAAAATCAGGCGCAGCGACTTGCTGAAGCCGGTTTGTATGCTTATAACCATAATTTAGATTCGTCAGAAGAATATTATAAAGAAGTGATTTCTACCCGTGGTTACCAGGATAGACTGGATACCATCGGGAATGTTAGAAAAACCAATGTTACCGTATGTAGCGGCGGAATTATCGGAATGGGAGAAAGTGTAGATGACAGGGCAGGAATGCTTGTAGCCCTTTCAACCTTAAGTCCGCAGCCAGAATCTGTACCGATTAATGCTTTAGTTCCTGTTGAAGGAACGCCTATGGAAGAGCAGGAACCGGTTTCTATCTGGGAAATGGTAAGAATGGTCGCTACTGCCAGAATTGTCATGCCTGAAACCCAGGTTAGACTCTCTGCCGGAAGAACGCAAATGAGCAGGGAAGGACAGGCGATGTGTTTCTTTGCCGGAGCAAATTCGATATTTGCCGGAGATAAATTGCTTACCACGCCAAATCCCGATGTAAACGAGGATATGGAATTATTTAGATCTTTAGGTTTGAATCCGCAAAAAGCATTTGAGAAAAAAGAACAGCCTAAAAGTGTTTCAGCTGAAGAATCTCAATACCAGAATTTAGGTGAAAAGCCAAAATGGTCTAGACCCGGTCATAAAATTGAGCGTAATTTAGAGGCGCAACAAAAGCCAAAAGCCAAGGCGTAAAAAAGGAATTCAATTTGAAACTGAATCTGCAAGACATACCGCGGGTTAAAACGCTTTCAAAAGAAGAATTTTTGAAAGACTATTTTATTCCCGAAAAACCGGTTGTTTTCGAAGAACTTTCTGCCGACTGGCCGGCTACTAAAAAATGGGATTTTGATTATTTCAGGGAGAAAGCGGGGGTTGTTGTAGTTCCGCTTTACGACGGGAAACCTGCAAAAGGCAGACAGAGTTCTCACGGCCCGGCAAAGAAAATCCCTATGCGGGAATACATAGACATTCTTGAAAAAGGACCTACAGATCTTAGGATGTTTTTCTTTAATCTATTGCAAAATTGTCCGGAGTTAATAGACGATTTTAAGTATCCCGATCTTGGCGTGAAATTCTTTAAAAAGTTACCAGTTTTATTTGTTGGGGGTGAGGGTAGCAGCGTGGTGATGCATTATGATATGGATCTTGCTAATAATTTCCATTTCAATTTTGTAGGCGAAAAAAGAGTAATTCTTTATCCGCCTTCAGAAACTAAATTTTTGTATCATGTGCCCCATTCCATAGTAAGTATGGAAATAATAAATATGGATAATCCCGATTTTGAGAAATATCCTGCGTTGGCCAATGCAAAAGGTTTTGAGACAAGACTAAAACACGGGGAGGCTTTATATATTCCCAGTAAATGGTGGCATTTTATAAAGTATGAAACTGCAAGTTTATCAATGACGTTAAGGTCTTTGCCACAAAAACCGGGGCGAATTGCCGAGGTGCTCAAAAATTTGATTATTACCCGAAATTACGATAATTTAATGCGTAAGATTAAGGGCCAGGATTGGATAGACTACAAGAATAGAAAAGCGATTGAAAATACGCACAGAAGTGCTGGAATTGAATGATGGAGAAAGAAGAAAGCTTACATTTAGAGCCTATACCAAGGCTTAAGACTATTTCTAAAAAGGAATTTTTAGAAAATTATGTGCGGCCACAAAAACCTGTGGTTATAGAGCATTTAGTAGACGATTGGCCGGCTATGCAAAAATGGAATTTAGATTATATTCGCGAGGTCGCCGGTGAAAAAATAGTGCCGCTCTATGATGATCGCCCTATAAATTCAAAGCAGAAATTTAACGAGCCGCATACAGAAATGAAGATGGCAGATTATATAGATCTGCTAAATTCAAAACCTACTAATTACCGTATTTTTCTTTATCATTTATTAAAGGAAGTTCCTGTGTTGCAGAAAGATTTTCGGTTTCCAGATCTTGGACTTCGATTAATAAAACAGTTACCAACTTTATTCTTTGGCGGGGAGAATTCTAAAGTCTTTATGCATTACGATATTGATTTTGCCAATATTCTTCATTTTCATTTCCACGGAAAAAAACGCTGTATAATTTATCCGCCTTCTGAAGGCAAATATTTATATAAAGTCCCTCACGCTCTTATTTCCCGGGAAGATATAGATTTCAATAACCCCGATTTTGAAAAATTCCCGGTTCTTAAAAAAGCTAAAGGCTATGTGACTGAATTAAAACATGGTGAAGCATTATATATGCCTGAAGGTTACTGGCACCAAATGACCTACTTAACGCCTGGTTTTTCTATGAGTTTAAGGGCAACGCCAAGAACGCTTACCAATTTTTCTAAAGCAGTTTATAACCTGGTAGTGATGCGTAATTTTGATAACTATATGCGTAAACTAAAGGGGCAGAAGTGGATAGATTATAAAAATGAGGAAGCGGTAAAACGAACGCATAAGAAGAATAAGGTCTAAATAAATTAGAGTTCATTTCCAGTTTTAAGCAAGGTGGAAGTTTCATTTTTTATGTAGAATACATTTTTGGTTGCGTGCCTAGTAGCCACGAATTCACTAAACTCTATTAACTTTTCACTCTTCACTCTTCACTTTTCACTCTTCCCAATCCCCACAAAAGATCGCCGCGCTCGTTTCTTCGCTCTCGATGAAGAGTCTGAATGGTATGAAGGCATGTAAAAACTATTCTAAGAGCTCATTTGCTACTTCGTACACCAAATTACTTTCGTAGCCCTTCCGAAGCAGGAAATCGGCTAACTTTCGTTTTTTCTTAAATTTATCGGGTTCTTTTAATAGCTTTAGTTTCTTCTCTGCCAGTTCATATAATGTGGAGATATATTTTTGCTGGTCTATTTCGGTAAGGGCATTTTTTATTATTGGGCCAGAAATTTCCCTGAATTTTAATTCCTGTTTGATCTTTATTTTACCCCACTTTTTGATCCTGAATTTTCCCCTTACAAAACTGCGTGCAAAACGTTCTTCATTTAAAAAATCTTCCTGCATCAGCTGAATGATGATCTGCTCTTGCGCGGCGGGTATCATATTCATCCCGCGAAGCTTTTCTTCAACTTCTTTATGGGAACGATCACGGTACGCACAGAACTGCATCAGTTTGATGGTCGCTTCTTTGACGGTATAAGATTCCTGGGGTTCTTTCAAGATTAAAAATTGGAGAATTCAGAATTTAAGTTTCAAAATTAATCTTTTTAAGTTGAGAAATTTAAATTTTATACCGGAGAACTTTCAAATTTAGACATAAAAAAACGCCTTCCGAATTAACGAAAGGCGTTTTAGTATTTAAAGGATTTCATTTCCTTCTTTATCGTGAAAATGATATTCCATGTACGTGTAAGCGTCTCTAGGTAAAATTTTCACCCATCGCTTATGGTCTAAAAACCATTGCGAGCGGGGAGATGGAAAGCCTTTGGTTAAAAAGGCTGCAATAAATGGGTGCGCACTCAAGGTGATCTTTTTGTGATCTTTCTTAATGAGTTTTTCCAGGTCGGTTTTCATTTTGTTTATTAAAAGTATTGGTGCTTCAATTTCACCATCGCCGTTAGGATTGTCCTCGCGGGTTTTAATATTCATTTCCGGCCTTACTCGTTGTCTTGTAATTTGTATCAACCCGAATTTACTCGGTGGCAAAATCTTATGTTTCGCACGGTCGTCACTCATTTCGTTTCTAAGGTGATCAAACAGGGTTTTGCGGTTTTCAGCTTTGCCCATGTCTATGAAGTCTACCACGATTATGCCGCCCATATCACGTAAACGCAATTGCCGGGCTATTTCTGTGGCACTAATCATGTTCACCTCTAATGCAGTATCTTCCTGGTTTCTGGATTTGTTAGAACGATTACCGCTATTTACGTCTATAACGTGCATAGCTTCGGTATGTTCTATTACCAGGTAGGCGCCTTTACTCATAGAGACGGTACGCCCAAATGAAGTTTTTATTTGTCTTTCGATACCGTGTTTTTCAAAAATTGGAACATTAGATTGATATAATTTAACAATCGATTCTTTACTCGGGGCGATTTCGCCCACATAGTCTTTAATTTGTGTATAAAGCGTCTCATCGTCTACAATAATAGAAGTAAAAGAGTCATTAAAAATGTCTCTTAACAGGGAAGAAGCCCTGTTTAATTCTCCCAGTACTTTAGAGGGGTGATGCGGCTTATACATCTTTTTGCACATTCCTGTCCAGCGACCCATCAAATTTTGAAGGTCTCTGTCCAGCTCTGCTACTTTTTTGCCTTCGGCTACGGTTCTAACAATAATCCCAAAACCTTTGGGTTTAATGCTTTTTACCAATCTTTTTAACCGGTCTTTTTCTTCTTTACTTTCAATTTTTTGTGAAACTGAAATACGATTAGAAAAAGGTACCAGTACTATATAGCGACCCGCAATAGAAAGCTCTGAGCTTATTCTGGGGCCTTTGGTAGAAATAGGTTCTTTAACAACCTGAACCAGTAGCGACTGATTTGACTTTAAGACATCGGTAATTACCCCGTCTTTGTCAATATCCTTTTCGAATGTAAAATTCTTTAAGGAATAATCTTTTAATTTACCTGTGCTTACACGTTTTATGAACTTAAGCATGGAAGATACCTGGGGGCCGAGATCGTGATAGTGTAAAAAACCATCCTTCTCGTAGCCAACATTTACAAATGCGGCATTTAACCCGGGTACAGCTTTTCTAATTTTGGCGATAAATATATCACCAACATTAAATTTGTTGCTGTCTTCTTCTTTGTTGAGTTCAATAAGTTTTCCATCTTTTTGTAAGGCAAAATCTACAGCAGAGGTTCCGGACCTGATAATTAATTCTTTGTCCACACTCTATTTAGATTTATATCTATAGCTGCCTAAGCAGTTACAGATGGATTAAACATTATTTTATCACAGGGTTTTTAATCCTGAAGAAACCCTAAACTTGTTAGGTAATAAGCTGGGTTTCAATTTCAATGAACGTTTTAAACAAAAAAAGTAGTATGAAAACTACTTTTTCTTGTGGCGGTTAGCTCTATTTCTTTTTTTACGCTTATGCGTAGCTACCTTATGTCTTTTTCTTTTTTTACCACTTGGCATAGTGTTCCTTTTTAATTAATAAATTATTTTCTGTGAAACTTATTAAGGTTTCAAATTACTTAACTTCTACGTTAGTTTTTACCCCTTCAACAAATATTTTGGCCGGTTTAAAAGCCGGAATGTTGTGTGCAGGGATTTTAATAGTTGTGTTTTTAGAGATATTTCTTCCGGTTTTTTCGGCTCTTGTTTTTACAACAAAGCTTCCAAATCCTCTTAAATATACGTTATCTCCACTTTCTAATGAAGTTTTAACCTCATCCATGAAGGTTTCAATAGTAGCCTGGACATCACCTTTTTCCATTCCTAATTTTTCTGAAATGTTTGCTACAATATCTGCTTTCGTCATTTTCGTACTATTTAATATTATAAATTGGGATTTCTATATTTTTCAAGGGCGCAAATATAAGAATTAAATCTACAATATTTCAAGCCTAATTCATTAAATAATAACGGAATAAACTTTTAATATTGCACCAAGTCTATTTTGTGTATGGTTTTCTCTAAAGTATTGATTGATTGGTATTTAAAAAATAAACGCGAATTGCCCTGGCGCAAAACCAGCGATCCCTATCATATTTGGCTGAGTGAAATTATGCTTCAGCAAACCAGAATAGAGCAGGGTTTACCCTATTATCAGCGTTTTATATCTGCATTTCCCAGTGTTTTTGATCTTGCTGCAGCTCCGCAGGAAAAAGTGCTAAAACTATGGCAGGGTTTGGGTTATTATTCTCGCGCCAGAAATCTTCATGAAAGCGCTAAATATGTAGCTGAAGAGCTAAATGGCGTTTTTCCCGCTACTTATAAAGAACTCAAAAAGCTAAAAGGTGTGGGCGATTATACCGCCGCCGCTATTGCTTCCATTTGTTATAATGAACCTGTTGCGGTAGTAGATGGTAATGTTTATCGTGTTTTATCTCGATTTTTTGATGTGGAAACAGCAATAAATTCAACACCTGGCATCAAGGAATTCAAGACCCTGGCTTCGGAATTGTTGGATGAAAAAGATCCGTCCAGTTTTAACCAGGCTTTAATGGAATTTGGTGCGTTGCAGTGCAAACCCCGGAACCCACTTTGTGAAAGTTGTCCTTTAAGTTCAGGTTGTTTGGCCTTGCAGAAGAATAAAATTAAAGACTTACCGGTTAAGCTGAAGAAAACTAAAGTGAAAAAACGCTACTTTAATTACTTGGTGGTTTATTCTGAAGAAAATAAAACCCTGCTTCAGCAAAGAACGGGAAAGGGAATTTGGAACGGATTGTATGAATTTCCATTAATTGAAACCGAAAAACCGGTAAGCGAAGGCGCTTTTCCTTCCGAAGAAAAAATAAACGAAATTCTTGGTGTTCAGGAACTATCGCTGCAGCTTCATAATAAAAAACCCGTGATACATAAGCTTTCACATCAGCATATTTATACACATTTTTGGTGGGTAAAAGCTGAAAGTGTAGGAGAAGAGGGAATTCCTGTAAAGAATGTGAAAGATTACCCTGTGCCGGTTTTAATTGCTAATTTCCTTGAAGAAACCGCACTGGAAACCTATTCCTTATAAATTGTTTAAAGTTTTATGGAATTTAGCTTTACTTAGCAATAAATTTTTCAGTATTTTAGGGTGTAAATAAACAGCCTTTTTTGGCTAAAAATAATTTAATTAAGATGACAGGTACATTAAACAAAGTAATGCTGATTGGGCATACGGGAGACGACGTGAAAATGCATTATTTTGAAGGCGGTGGCGCTATTGGGCGATTTCCGCTGGCTACCAACGAAACTTATACCAATCGTACTACCAACGAGCGTGTTACCAATACCGAGTGGCATAATATAGTGGTGCGTAACAAGGCTGCTGAAGTTTGCGAAAAATATCTTAAAAAAGGTGATAAGGTTTATATTGAGGGTAGAATTAAAACCCGTAAATGGCAGGACGACCAGGGAAATGATCGTTACACCACCGAAATACAGTGTACAGAGTTTACCTTTTTAACTCCAAAAGGAGAAAGCGAAGGAGGCGGAAATATGCAGCAGCAAAATTCCCCGGCTCAAAATCAACAAAACACGCCTAAAAATGATAATTTTGCCAATCAATCTATGGCAAAAGAAGAAGAGGAAGACGATTTGCCTTTCTAAGTTTAATTAAAACTCCATCATTTGGATTCAGAACCTCCCAGTTTATTTTTGTTTTGGGCCGCTTTTGATTTTACGCAGCTATTTAGCTATTTAGTTTTATTGCTGCTTTTATTTTGTTCAGCCTTAATTTCTGGGGCTGAAGTAGCATTTTTTTCGTTAACACCCGCCGATGTAATTGCTGAAGACGGGAAGCGTAGCAAGGCGCAACAAATTGTGGTAGATCTATTAGATAAGCCTAAAAAGTTGCTGGCTACTATTCTTGTGGCCAATAATTTTATCAATATAGCCATTGTACTATTATTTGATAATCTTGCCGATGAACTTTTTGGCGGGATGAATACAGTCTTTTACGGTATAAACTTTAAGTTTCTTATTGAAGTTGGGGTAGTGACATTTATAATTCTTCTTTTTGGAGAGATTCTACCGAAGGTTTATGCCAGTAGAAACAACGTGCTATTCTCTAATTTTATGGCTCGTCCCTTAAATTTCCTGGATACCATTTTTACTCCTTTAAGTGCGCCAATGCGTGCGGTAACTATATTTATGCACAATCGTCTTGGGAAGCAGCGGTCATTTATAAGTATAGATCATTTGTCGCAGGCTTTAGAGCTTACCAGTGAAGAAGATACCACCCAGGAAGAGCAAAAGATATTGCAGGGTATTGTTTCTTTTGGGAATACCGATACCAAGCAGGTAATGCGCCCCAGGATGGACATTTTTGCTTTAAATGAAAGCCAGACGTATAAAGAAATTATTTCTGAAATTATAGATAGAGGTTACTCCAGGATTCCGGTTTACCGGGAAAATATTGACAATGTAATTGGTATTTTATACGTTAAGGATTTGCTGCCATTTCTTGACGAAAAAGATTTTGACTGGACAAACTTGCTTAGGGAGCCTTATTTTGTTCCCGAAAATAAAAAGCTAGACGATTTGCTGAATGATTTTAAGACTAAAAAGAATCACCTGGCAATTGTGGTAGACGAATATGGCGGTACCAGCGGATTGATCTCTCTGGAAGATATTATTGAAGAAATTGTAGGAGATATTAGTGATGAGTTTGATGATGAAGACCTGGTTTATTCAAAATTAGATGAAAACACTTATGTTTTCGAAGGAAAAACTCCTCTGAAAGATTTCTACCGAATCGTGAAAATTGAAGATCCTCTGGCTTTCGAAGAACGAAAAGGCGAGGCCGATACTCTTGCTGGATTTCTCTTAGAAATTTCAGGAGGATTTCCGAAGAGAAACGATGTGATCTATTTCTTGAATTATAGTTTTACGGTAGAAGTTTTGGACAATAAACGTCTTAAGCAGATAAAATTAAACATCTCTGCGGTAGAAGTGTAGAAGGTTTGACGGTATGAAACCAGCCTGATACTAGACGCAAAAATGGGGGACATAAAGGGGCTTCGATGATAAGTTTTTCAAAAATCGACACCTTGAAGTTAAAATTATAAATAAATGAGAAGATATGCATTTATCTTAGTATTGTTGATGCTTATGGGTTGCGGGGAAGATGCTGCAACACCCAAACCGCGCGCCTTTTTATCTCTCAATTATCCTGAAGCCAAATACGAAGCCACAAGTTTTAATTGCCCTTATAATTTTGAAATCAATACCCTGGCCGAAATTAAAGCTTCCCGAAATAATATTCCTTGTTGGATAGACCTGGAATACAACGAACTTAACGGAACTATATTTATAACTTATCAGCCAATTAATAATAACCTGGATTCTTTGTTAGCCGATGCGCAAAAACTCCCTTTACAGCATACTATAAAGGCCGATGCTATTGAAGGTGATGTTTATACTAATGAGATTCAGGATGTCTATGGGATGTTTTATGAAGTCTCTGGCGATGCGGCTTCCCAGGCACAGTTTTACCTAACCGATAGTGTAAATCACTTTGTGACGGCTTCAGCCTATTTTAGAACCAAACCCAACTACGATTCAATTATTCCCGCAGCTGATTACCTGAAAAAGGATATGAAGCATATGATTGAAACTTTCCGCTGGAAAAATTAAACTTCAAACTGGGTGAGAAATTTGAATTAGAGGAGCCTTTCTCAATATTTATTCCTGGTTAAAGTTGAATCGTCACCCTGAACTCGTTTCAGAGCCTGCTCCGGAATTTATTCGGAGGTCTAAGTTGAGCCTAAATATTTTTCTCTTTTTAAATGCTAAAACAGAATCACCATGCCCTTTTAATGAAATTGGGTTAAAAATAATCTTCACTTTTCTTTTCAGCTCTAAAGGATTACCGACTTTTGCAGCTTAAAAATCGAGAAATATGCCTTTAGAGAAATTAAAGTGGGTTTACCTGGTTATTCTTTCTATTGTTTGGGGAAGTTCTTTTATTCTTATTAAAAAAGGACTGGTAGGATTATCGGCTATAGAAGTTGGGTCCTTCCGAATAATTTTTGCCGCTGTTTTTCTTATTCTTATTGGTTTTAGATCTATCATGAAGATCAAGAAGAGGCAATGGAAATGGATGGTGATCTCGGGCTTGCTGGGAAACTTCTTTCCTGTTTATCTTTTCTCTTTTGCGGAAACCGAAATTGACAGCGCTATTGCTTCAATTTTAAATGCAGCAACACCTTTAATGACACTTATTTTTGGAGCGTTATTTTTTAAGGCGGTATTTAATCAGAACAAAATATTGGGAGTTGTTATTGGCCTTTTGGGAACTGCTGGCTTAATTTTGAGCGGTGCCAGTATTAATCCAGATCAGAATTATCTTTATTCACTTTTAGTAATTATCGCTGCCTCTTGTTATGCGATGAATGTAAATATTCTTAAAACCCATATGAGTGATATTAGTCCGCTGGCAATTGCAGCTGGAAGTTTCACCGTTTTATTATTGCCTACTTTGGTAATTTTATATTTTTCGGGATTCTTTGAACACGATCTTTCTAATATCGTACTGCAGCAATCTATAGGTTATGTTGCTGTTTTAGGGGTGATTGGAACCGGAGTGGCAATGATTATTTTTAATAAACTGGTGCAGATCTCAGACCCGGTTTTTACTACTTCTGTAACCTATACTATTCCGGTAGTCGCTTTAGGTTGGGGAATTTTAGATGGTGAGGTTTTTAGTACCTGGCAGTTAATTTCAGCTTTTGTAATCTTAATAGGAGTATTTATTGTAAACCGATCTAAAAAGGTGTTTTCTAAGTTTAGAAAACAGGCTACCTGATCTAAACCTAAACAGTTTTTTGTGCTTTCTTCTGCTTGTTTTTGTAATAGTAAAAGGAAACTAAATAATAGACATGGAAGATCAATAAAACCTCAAAGGCAGACATAAATTCGCGATGCTCAACCGATTTAAATAACTCCATAAAAGTTTCGAAAAGAAAGAAGATATTGGCGAAAATTATAGCTGGGATCAGACATTTTAACCTAAGTTGATTAAAATATTTTTTCTCATTTTTTTCTTTTGAAAATGAAAAAAACTGCCAGCGCTAACAGGAAGAAGTATTTCCCAAGCGGTAAGAAGATATTGGGATCCAGGTTTAGTTGTTCATTAAAGCTTATTATCGCAGAAATTAATGATAATCCAGTAATTACAAAAGAAATAATTTTAAAATAAGATGGTAGAAGATGTTTATTGGTTTCAACTTCCATACAATATAGATTTGGGTTTAAAATAAAAGAACCGACCATTGCTGGCCGGTTCTCTCTAACATTAATAAAAAATCACTATTCTTGAAAATCTTCAGCTGAAACTCCTTCATTAACAAGGATTTCAGTAACATCAAATTCAAATGTTTGTGGGCCCGCAGCCTGAGTCATTTTAAAAGGGAATTTAACTCCTTTTACTTCCTGGTAATCGCTGTATCCTGTAGGAATAGACATTGTTTGTCCGGCCTGGGATACGGTTTTTACCGTTTGCATTTTTAAACCACTTTCTACGTTGTAGTAAGCTTTGTAGTTATCGTTAAGTGCAACAACATAAGCATCTGTACCTTCAACAGTTTCAATTCCTTCTAAAGTTGCATCTCCAACCTGAAGTTCTGGGAATGGATTAGCATCTATTTTAGCGGTTTTAATTTGATCTTCGTTGTAAGGGATCTTTTGACCTTGTACTACCATAAATCCGGAATCATCATTAAGTACTTGTTTGCTCATAACATTACCGCCAACAGAAACTTCCTGGTTTAACTTATTATCCATAGTTCTCTTTAGGGTTAGGTTTAGGGCCATTCCCTGTACACTAGCTTCGGCTTTCATAACTACACTTTCCACATCTTCAACAGCATCACGTCCGCCAACAGCTTCAATATAATTTTCGTAAACTTTTTCTACGGTAACTGAGGCGTCAACTTCTTTAGCTTTTGGTTTTTCAACTTCCTCACCAAGTTTGTTGTAATATTTAACCGGAATTGTTTTCCCGTTAAATTCAACTTTTTCAAGGTTTTCAGCAATTTCTGAAGCTTTACCTGCAACTACAATTCTCATATTATCGGTTTGATAATATTTGTTGGCTACACGTTGAATATCATCTGCAGTAACTGCATTTATTTTTTCAAGGAAAGTTTCGTAAAAATCATCCTCAAGATCGTTCGTTTTGATATTAAGCGCATAATTAGCGATGGTAGAAGGTTGTTCTAACCTTAATACGAAATCACCGGCGAATTTGCTTTTAGCGTTTTCCAGCATTTCAGCATCTACAGGCTCGGTTTTAATTCTTCTAATCTCTTTTAAAGATTCTACAATTGCGCTATCGGTTACCGCGTTTCTAACGCTTGCCTGTGCAACAAATCTTGAAGCATACTTGTCTGCCCCTGTGCTTGTTCTCGCTCCGTAAGTATAACCTTTGTCTTCACGAAGGTTCATATTTAAGTAACTTCCAAAACTACCACCAAGAATTTGATTTGCCACCAATACAGGGAAGTAATCTTCATCTGCCATTTTTAAATCTATGGTATTTTGAAGCCTTAACTCACTCTGAACCGCGTTTGGCATATCAACTAAGTTGATCTGTGTTTCATTCACGTTAGCTACTTGAGGTAGCTCTTGCGCTGTTGGGGCACCGGCTTCCCAGCTTCCAAAATTTTTCTCAGCAAGTTTTTTTACATCAGAAGTCTTTACATCTCCAACTACAACAAGGTAAGCATTCGCAGGTTTGAAGTAATTCTTGTAAAAACCTTTTACGTCTTCCAGGGAAACTTTTTCAGTATTTTCTACCGTGGCAAACTCTCCGTAAGGGTGGTTAGCTCCATAGGCTAGAGCAGCACTTACACGGCTGGCGATAGAACCTACATCTTTATTGATAGATTTTAAGCTCTCAATTTGTTTGTTCTTTTCAGCTTCAAATTCTTCCTGGGTGAATTTTGGTTTTAAAGCTCCTTCAGCCATAAGTTCCATAACTCTAGGGAAAAACTTAGAAAGTGAGCTAGCATAAACGCTTTCTGATCCAAAATTAACATTGGCTCCTAGAAAGTCTATTTCTTCGTTAAAATCGTCCTTAGACATATTCTCGGTTCCTGTACCCAATAAAGAAGAAACCAAAGCAGCAGTAGCAGGTTTTTCTTCGGCGTGAGGTTTGTTGTCTATAATTAAGGAAGCAGAAACTCTTGGCAGTTTGTGGTTCTCTACTACTAGAACTTTTAAGCCGTTATTTAAAGTAAATTCATCTGGCTGGCCAAGATTGATCTTTGGAGCTGGACCTGGTTCCGGTTGTTTAGAACGGTCTACCTGCGCAATTGCCGCTGTGGTCAAAAAGCAAGCTATAAATAATGTGATTATATTAAATTTCATTCTATATATATTTTATGTTATTCCTTTTCCTTTTCGCTTTCTGGAAGGTAATCTAATTCTAAACGTTGATTTTCGTTAAGATATTCGTTAGCAACTCTTTTAATATCCTCTCTGGTGATGTTTCTGTAGATTTCAATCTCTTCGTTAATTAAATCTGTATCCCCATAAAGAACGTTGTAAGATGCCAAAGAAGAAGCTATACCTTGTATGCTGCTGTTGGAATTCACAAAACGGTTCTCAAATTTATTCTGAAGTTTTTGATATTCTTTTTCTGAAATCAACTCGTTTTGAAGTTTGTCAATCTCTTCATCCATTGAAGCGGCTAAAGTATCTAATGGAGTTTCTCCTAAAGCAAGAGCGCCCATAACATAAGTTCCGTAATCTTCCTGAGATCTTGGGAAAGCTAATACCTGAAGCGCGGTTTTTTCTTCGTCTACCATTTTCTTGTACATTCTGGAGCTTTTTCCGTCAGTAAGAATAGAAGAGATCATATCAAGGATATAGGCATCTTTTTCTACCATAGAAGGCGTGCGGTAAACAAATAACTTTGCAGGAATTTGAATGTTACTGTCGTATTCTGTAGCTGTAATAGTTTCAGTAATTGGTTCTTCTTTAATAGAAACTCTTTCTACTTCATTTCCTTCAGGAATTTCAGCGAAATACTTCTCGATCATTTCTTTAGTTTCATCAATTTCAATATCACCGGCAACAACTAAAGTAGCGTTGTTTGGTCCGTAATATTTATCAAAGAAAGCTTTGAATTCATCTAGCTCTGCAGCATCAAGGTCTTCCATGGTGCCTATTACAGAGTTTTTGTAAGGATGCTTATCAAAAACATATTTGTTGATACCGGTAGAATAAATGATCTTCCCATAAGGAGCGTTGTCAATACGAGAGCGCTTTTCTTCTTTTACAACCTCATTCTGAGTTTCTACACCTACCTCGTTGATAACCGGGTGAAGCATTCTTTCAGACTCCATCCATAAACCTAGTTCAAGGTTGTTAGAAGGAAAAGTCTCGTAATAATAAGTACGATCTTGCGTGGTGTTGGCATTGTTGCTACCACCATTAGCGGCAACGATATCAAACCATTTTCCGCGTTCAATGTTCTCGGTACCTTCAAATAAAAGGTGTTCAAAGAAGTGGGCAAAGCCAGAGCGGCCTGTTTCTTCATCTTTAGCACCTACGTGGTACATCACTCCAACAGTAGCTACTGGCGCAGTGTTGTCCTGGTGTAAAATAACGTGTAATCCGTTGTCCAGGTTGTATTCGGTAAATTCTACCTCCTGGGCAATTCCTGCTGCGCTACAAACTAATGCAAGGGCAGCCATCTTTAAGTTTTTAATCATTTTTAAATAGATTTTTCATTAATGCAATGGATTAGTAATTGAAAGTCGTATTTTGTTACAAGATAGTTTCAGGAAAATGAAGAAATTATTGTAATTGTGCGAAAAGTGTCAAAATTAACAAGCTATTAAGCTAAAAACCGACACATTTTTTAGAAATTTACTAAATAAAAATACCAACCACAGCTATGAAGAATTTTAGTGTTCCAATTAAATATGGACTTTTAATCGCAGTAGGGCTAATTGCTTATTTTTTGATATTATCGCTTTTCAATGTGCATATCTACCCATTGTTTAGTTTGTTTAACGGGGTGATTATGGCAGCAGGAATGTGGTTAGCCTTAAAAGCTTACCGAAATTCTAAGGGAGCAAAGTTTAAATATCAAAAAGGTTTTATGGCGAGCCTGCTTACCGGGTTTAACGCGACTATTGTGTTTACCATATTCTTTGCTTTTTATTCTACAGAACTAAACCCAGATTTCCTGGGTAATCTTATAAATATGTGGCGCACAGATTATGGTACAGAGATAGGTATTGTGCTATTTGTAGTAGCTGTAATGGGTTTTGCTACCAGCCTTGTGCTTACTTTAGCATATATGCAACTGTTTAAAGATTCCTGGAATACCAAGGAAGGTCAGCAACACACCTATTAAATCTTTTTAGGCTTTGTGAATTAATTAATTAGAAGTATATTTGCACCCGCTTGCGAAAAAAGTAAGTGTAATTTTTAGCATAAATTAATTAATCACAACACTATGTATGCAATTGTAGAGATAGCAGGGCAGCAATTTAAAGTTGCAAAAGACCAGAAGGTGTTTGTTAACCGTCTAAGCGGAGAAGAAGGAGACAGCGTTTCTTTTGACAAAGTTCTTCTTACCGGCGACGGAGACAACATAAACCTAGGCGCCCCGGCTATAGATGGTGCTCTTGTAGGAGCAAAAATCACCCGTCACCTTAAAGGAGACAAAGTAATCGTTTTCAAAAAGAAAAGACGTAAAGGTTACAAGAAGAAAAACGGTCACCGTCAGGCTTTAACCGAGATCGTAATTGAAAGCATCGATGTAAAAGGTGGAAAAAAAGCTGCTTCAGCTAAAAAAGAGGAAGCACCTAAAGAAACCAAATCTGATAAAAAATCTGAAGATTTAAATCAGTACACCGTAGCTGAATTGAAAGAGATGGCTAAGGAGAAAGGTCTTGAAGGCTATTCTTCTATGAAGAAAGCTGAATTAATTGAAGCTTTAAGTTAAATATTAATCTACTTAAAACTAAAGTAAAATGGCACACAAAAAAGGAGTCGGTAGTTCCAAGAACGGTAGAGAGTCAGAATCGAAACGCTTAGGTGTGAAGATCTTTGGCGGTCAGGCTGCCGTAGCAGGAAACATCATTGTTAGACAAAGAGGAACTGCGCACAATCCAGGTGAGAATGTGTATGCAGGAAAAGATCATACTTTACACGCTAAAGTTGACGGTCTTGTAAAATTCTCTAAAACAAAGAACAATAAATCTTACGTTTCTATAGAACCGTTTGAAGCATAGAGTTTCTCGCCCTCAAAAGGGAAAAGAACTTCTAGAATTATATAAAAACCCCTTCCGAATTTCGGAAGGGGTTTTTTTGTATCTTTAAATTAGACTTAAAGATTTATATTATGAACTATATAGATGTTTTTCGCACATCAGACCGTCATGAACTTGCTATCCTCAAAAACCTTTTTGACGATGAGAACATCAATTACAGAACCCACGGTGAAGCTATGGATAACGCAGCGAACATTGGAGGACTGGGAAACGATGGGATGCGAATAGAAGTTGAGGAAAGTGAAAGAGAGAGAGCTACCGAAATTATTAAAAGAAGTGGTTTTTTAGGCCAGTCTCATAATATTTCGAAACCGGAAAGGAGAAAACCTCAGGTGGGGAAATGGGTGTTCGTGTTACTTGCCGCGCTCGTAGTGCTTGTTGCTATTATTTTCTTCATCTGGTTTATGAGGGGGAATTAGAAATGATTTTTGTTTAAAACTTGCTTAGATCCTGAAACAAGTTCAGGATGACGTTTACTCGATAATCGAAATTTAAATACTCCAGGGCTTGCTTCGAAAATTAAACAATGTTCCTAATGAATGCCTCAAGAGCTTGCTCCGATGTATTTTACTAAATAAAAAGACCTCACAGGTTTTGGAAACCTGTAAGGTCTGATTTTATAAAAAGAGATTTCCGCCGCAGTTTATGCTGAGCATAGTCGAAGTGCGGAAATGACATTATTAGTATCTATAGTACTCCGGCTTGTATGGGCCTTTTACTTCCACCCCAATATATTTAGCCTGATAATCTTTAAGTTCAGTTAATTCTACTCCAATTTTTTCAAGGTGAAGTTTGGCAACTTTTTCGTCTAAATGCTTCGGAAGCATATAAACTTCATTTTTATACTTATCAGAATTTTTCCAAAGTTCAATTTGCGCTAAGGTCTGGTTGGTAAAAGAGTTACTCATTACAAAACTTGGGTGGCCAGTGGCGCAACCAAGGTTTACCAATCGCCCTTCGGCTAAAAGAATAATGTCTTTTCCGTCTATGGTATATTTATCAACCTGTGGCTTGATTTCATCTTTAGAATCACCGTGATTGTTGTTCAGCCAGGCAACATCAATTTCGTTGTCAAAATGCCCTATATTACAAACGATGGTTTTGTCTTTCATCGCTTCAAAATGCTCACCTCTAACGATATCTTTGTTTCCGGTAGTGGTAATTACAATATCAGCCTTAGGTAAAACAGTTTCTAATTTTTTTACTTCAAAACCGTCCATTGCAGCTTGTAATGCGCAAATAGGATCAATTTCAGTAACAGTCACAATAGATCCGGCGCCTTTAAATGAAGCAGCGGTACCTTTACCAACATCTCCATAACCACAAACTACTACACGTTTTCCGGCAAGCATAATATCGGTTGCACGGCGAATGGCATCAACAGCACTTTCGCGACATCCATATTTGTTGTCGAATTTAGATTTGGTAACCGAATCGTTTACGTTAATTGCCGGAATTACCAAAGTTCCGTTTTTCATTCTTTCATAAAGTCTATGAACACCGGTTGTGGTTTCTTCTGAAAGTCCACGGATACCTTCAGCAAGTTCCGGGTATTTATCAAAAACCATATTGGTAAGATCGCCACCATCGTCAAGAATCATATTCAATGGTTCGCGTTCTTCGCCAAAAAATAAAGTTTGTTCTATACACCAGTTAAATTCCTCTTCGGTCATTCCTTTCCAGGCATAAACCGGGATTCCTGCAGCAGCAATTGCAGCGGCAGCGTGATCTTGTGTAGAGAAAATATTACAAGAGCTCCAGGTAACATCTGCGCCAAGAGAAACCAGGGTTTCTATAAGCACAGCGGTTTGCACGGTCATGTGAAGACATCCTGCAATTCTGGCTCCTTTTAGTGGTTGTTCGTTCTTGTATTCTTCGCGAAGTGCCATTAGACCTGGCATCTCAGATTCGGCAAGTTCAATTTCTTTTCTTCCCCAGTCGGCCAGGGAAATATCCTTAACTTTATAAGCGGTATGCGGCACTGTTTTAGTCGACATATTATTATATTTGAATATTAGCAATTTTTTTTCTTGCGCAAAAATAAGGAATCTTTAACAAACCTACATGCCACTTTACAAAACAATAACAGTAAACCCGCACACTAAAGTCTTCATTTGGAAGGTAGAAGAACCGTTTAAAGAGTTAAGCGAAGGGATAGAATTAACCGAACATTGTAAAAACCGCGTAAACGGAATGAAATCGGAAATTCACCGTCGCGGTTTTATGAGTATTCGTCATTTAATGGCCGAAGCCGGTTATGTAGATCATGATTTGTTTTATGACGATTTAGGAAAACCGCATTTAAAAAACGGAAAAAACATTTCTATAACGCATTCTTTTAATTTTACCGCGATAATTCTAAGTGATGAAAAAGTGGGGATAGATATTGAAAAGCGACGTGATAAAATTCTCAAAATCGCCAATAAATTCACGCCACTTAGCGAATATCATACCGTGGCAAATGAAGAAGCTTTAATAAGAAAACTCACTATTGTTTGGGGCGCCAAGGAATCCATCTATAAAATGTATGCCGAACCCGGACTTGGATTTTTGCAGCACATTAATGTAACCGACTTCGATTTTGATGATGCTGAAACTACAGCCAAAGTTAACTTTAAGGGAAAGGAATCTTTCTACGAAATGAAATTCCTGGAATTTGAAGGCTTTACCTGTGTTTACGGATGGGACGATCCTAAAAAAGCCCGAAATTAATGCGGAATTTTTATGCTGAAATTTCCCAGGCTGCGGCAAACGGGAAAAAGCTGCTCGCCATTTTAATAGATCCCGATAAGTTTAATGAAGCTGAAGCAGCAGCTTACCTTCAAAAGATTCCAAAAGAAACAACTCATATTTTTGTGGGCGGCAGTACCGTAGCAAAATTAAAGACCGAAAAAACGGTAAAATCAATAAAAACGGAGACTGATCTGCCAGTGATCTTATTCCCCGGCGATTACTCTCAAATTACCGAAACTGCAGATGCATTGCTATTTCTAAGTTTGCTTTCCGGAAGAAACCCGGAATATTTAATTGAGCAACAGGTGAAATCTGTAGATAAATTAAAAAATAGTAAACTGGAAATTATCCCAACTGCCTATATTTTGATAGATGGCGGAAAGGAATGTGCGGTACAGCGGGTAAGCGGCACCAAACCAATTTCACAATGCCAGGTAGAGACTATTGTAAATACAGCATTGGCGGGAGAATTTTCGGGAAAAAAACTAATTTATCTTGAAGCGGGTAGTGGAGCTAATTTTCCGGTTTCCGAAGAAATTATTACTGAAGTAAAGAAAGCGGTTTCTATTCCTTTGGTTATAGGTGGCGGAATTCGAAGTTTAGAACAACAGGAAAAAGCCTATAAAGCCGGTGCTGATATGATTGTTATGGGAACGCAATTTGAAAATTAGTAAACAACTTCGGAGCAAGCTCACGAAGCATTATTATTGGAAAATATAATTTGATTTCGAGGTATCCCGATGCTTCGGAACGGAGCATTTAATCTCGATTATCGAGTAAACGTCATTCTGAATTTATTTCAGAATCTAATTTGTGGTAATCCCAAAAGGTACAGGTTCACAAATTGTTAGTGGGAGTCATAACAATACTAATTTCAAATCTTTAAATTTGGCTTGCGATGGTTTGAATTATTATTCGTGCATTCGTGGCCTAAATTATATAAAAATGAAAATTTCAGTAGAATTAACATTAAGTCCGTTGCAGGACGATTTTGAACCAAAAATTATCAATTTCATCAAAAAAATGCGAGCTTCAGGCTTAACAGTAAAAGAGAATCCGCTAAGTACCCAGGTTTATGGAGATTATGATGAGGTGATGAATTTATTGAATTCAGAAATAAAAGATGCTTTTGAGACCATAGACCGCGGACTCATTTATATGAAAATTGTAAAATCTGACCGAAGCGACTATGCAGCCGATTTTTGATTTTTTCTTTGATCAGTATTACGGGTATCCAACTTTATTTATCATCCTTGAAGTAATTGCGGTAATCTTTGGCTTTCTTTCGGTACTCTATTCCAAGCAAAACAACATTCTGGTTTATCCCACCGGGATTATAAGTACCATGATCTTTGTTTACCTGCTTTGGCAATGGGAGCTTCTGGGCGATATGATGATTAATGCTTATTATTTCTCTATGAGTATCTACGGTTGGTATGTTTGGACGCGAAAAGTTGATGCTGAGCATTTCACACCTATTACCAATACCACCAAAAAGGAGAACTGGCAGAGCCTATTTATTTTTATCGCGACCTTACTTTTTGTGTTCGCTGTTTATGAGTATTTTGATAAATGGACTAACTGGACCGCCTACGTAGATACCTTTACCACGGCAATTTTCTTTGTGGGAATGTGGCAAATGGCTAAAAGAAAAATTGAAAACTGGATATTTTGGATTATTGGAGATATCATTTCGGTTCCGCTTTATTTCTATAAAGGCCTTACCTTAACGGCACTTCAATATTTTGTATTTACTATAATCGCTATTTACGGCTATAAAGCATGGCAGAAAAACTTGCGCAACGACCTTCGTCCCTCATAAAAGTAGTTCTATTTGGACCTGAATCTACCGGAAAAACCAGCCTGGCGAAAATGCTGGCTAATCATTATGATACTTTTTGGGTAGAAGAATATATGCGGGAATATCTTCAGGAAAAATGGGATAAGGAAAAAAAGATTTGTGAGCCAAAAGACATGATTCCTATTGCTGAAGGCCAAATGAAACGTGAAAATGTGTTGGCCGAAAAAGCTAATATTCTCCTAATTAGCGACACCAACCTTTTGGAGCTAAAAGTCTATTCTGAAGCTTATTACAATGGTTATTGCGACCCTCAACTTCTTAAACATGCGTTAAACAATCAATACGATTTGTACTTTTTAACGTATATTGACGTTCCCTGGACCCCTGATGATCTTCGGGATAAACCCGAGGACCGGAAAGGGATGTTCAAACGCTTTGAAGAAGAGCTCATAAAACATCAAAAGCCTTATGTAGTTTTAAAAGGCGATCTTATAGATCGTTTTAATATTGCAATAGAGGAAATAGACAAACTTTTAAAAAATAAATAGACGTGGAGTTTAGCGAAATAGACATTTTGCAGATTGAAGAAAAAGGATTATCAACTCAAGAAGTTGAAAGACAAATTCAAATATTTGAAAGAGGAAATATAAAAGTAGATATCCAGCAAGCAGCAACCCTGGGTGACGGGATATTTGCTTATAATGTTGAAGATCAAAAGAAGTTTATTCAAACTTTTGAAGATAAAAAGGAACAGCTGAATCTTTTGAAATTTGTTCCTGCTTCTGGTGCGGCAACAAGAATGTTTAAAGCATTCCACAATTTCGCAAATGAATTTGATCCTGAAAAGGCAAGCTTAAGGGATTATTTAGATAAAAAGGAAAACAAAAACCTACAGTTGTTTTTTGAAGAAATAGAAAAGCTGCCATTTTACGAGGAAGCCTACAAAAAAGCAAAAGACAACAATCCTGATTTTTCAAATAAATCTAATGACGAACAGCAACTAATTTTGGTAAAGACCATGTTGTATGAAAACGGACTTGGTTTAAGCGATTTACCAAAGGGATTGGTTCCTTTTCATTCTTATAACGATTTTACCGCGACTGCTTTCGAAGAACACTTACATAGTGCAGCAAAATATCTTTCTATAAATGGTGTAACCAAGTTGCATTTTACGGTTGCTGAAGGTGATAAAGAAAAGTTTGAAGATGAGTTTGAAAATATCAAAGAAAGAGTAGAAGAAGCTACCCAAACTAAATTCGAAATCTCTTACTCGTATCAGGATCCCAAAACCGATACTATTGCGGTAGATGAGGAAAATAAACCATTTAGGGATGAAAACGATAGAATGTTTTTTAGACCTGGTGGCCATGGTGCTTTAATAGAGAACCTTAATCAACAGGAAGCCGATCTTATTTTTATTAAAAATATAGATAATGTGGTTGTTGCTACCAATCTTCCAAAAGTAGTGGAGATGAAGAGAATGCTTGGAGGAAAGCTGATCACACTACAGGAGCAGGTTTTTGAATATATGAAGGCTCTAAATGCCGGGAATAATTCTGAAACAAAACTTGATGAGATCGCAGGATTTCTAGAAGATGAACTTTTTGTAAAGATCACTTCTTCCTTTGCTAAATTTACAGGCGAAGAAAAAACCGAATATCTATGTAAAAAACTAGACCGCCCGCTAAGGGTTTGCGGAATGGTTAAAAATGAAGGCGAACCGGGAGGAGGCCCATTTCTGGTTAAAAATGAAGATGGCGAAATCTCGTTGCAAATAATTGAAGGCGCACAAATAGATAAAAACAATTCAGAGCAATTAGAAATTCTTAATAATTCTACACACTTTAATCCTGTAGATATTGCCTGTAGTCTAAAAAATCACAAAGGGGAAAGTTTTGATCTCAATCAATACGTAGACGGAAATATGAGTTTCATTGCTGATAAAACCAAAGATGGTAAATCTCTAAAAGCATTAGAACGACCAGGTTTATGGAACGGTGGGATGGCCTATTGGAATACTGTATTTGTAGAAGTTCCGGTGGAGACTTTTAACCCGGTAAAAACCGTTGCCGATATTTTAAAACCTTCTCACCAACCCAAATAATTAGTTTTGGATGAAGCGCAAATAACACGGGAACTTAGTTTTAAAGCCGTGCGCAGTTCGGGTGCCGGTGGTCAACACGTTAATAAAACATCTTCTAAGGTTGAACTTTATTTTGATGTGGAAGCTTCAGAAGGGCTTTCAGAAGAAGAAAAGTCGCGTATACTCAAAAAGCTGGCTTCCCGGCTTACCAAAGATCATTTCTTAATATTACAGAGTGAAGAAAGCAGAAGTCAGCATAAAAACAAGGCACTTGTAATAGCTAAGTTTTTTGAACTCCTTAGAGAAAATATTAAAAAGCCTAAACCGAGAAAGAAAACTAAGCCCAGTAAAGCGGCAAAATTAAAACGCCTAAAAACGAAGAAGATCAACGCAGAAAAAAAAGTAAGAAGAAACGATCCTTTAAAATAAGTGAGGTGTTTTTCTACACAAGTGTGGAAAAAACACCCTTCTTTTTATAGCTATTGAAGTGGTTGCAGATATAAAATTTCTTAAGGTGTTTATTTTCAAATGCTTAAAAAACCAGCGTTTTACTGGTATAATTTTTTATGTGTATTAATCGCTAAATTAATATTAAATATAGCAGCTTAAGATACTGTTGTATAATTTAGATTTTCGGAGAAATAGGCTGTCTGAAAAGGCAGCCTTTTTTGTTGTATTATTTTCTGGTTTTTAGTATTTTCATGTAATGAAAGCCAAAGCAGTATTTAAGACCTATGACCAGTCGCAGTTAAGTCTTTTACCTCCCAGTTATGATGATCTGGTCCCTGCCCATCATCCCGTTAGGATCGTCAATACGATTATTGATCAAATCGACATCGCTGACCTGGAGCGAAGTTATAAAGGAGGAGGTACCTCCAGTTACCATCCCCGGATGTTGCTCAAGGTGACCATCTATGCGTACCTTCGCAATATGTATTCCTCTCGTAAAATTGAGCAGGCCCTTCAGGAGAACATT
>NZ_FVZF01000048.1 GCF_900168265.1 Salegentibacter salarius
CCGCCACCATCAGTAGTCTGATTGTAAATTTCATTTGTATCAAAAACGTGATGTTTTAAACCGTTGTCGGAATTTATATTATCAACCTCGGCCTGTATTCCGAGAACGGACAATTCTTGACTAACTGCAGTCAGACTTAGAAGAATTGTAACTATCGTAATTAACTTTTTCATTTTTTTTATCTTACTGCCAACGTCTCGTATAAAAACAGTGCGAGCTGGCGAGCGTGATTGTCCGCAGGACAATCCGCTGAGCAAACGAGCGCAGAGTTTCGATTCAAGAACAAATTAAGCATTGTTTTTATATGTTGTTGGCACACGTTTTACTTTCCAGTCCGATAATCCGTATTGGAAAAGTCAAAAGCGGAAAAATCTTTAAAAAGTAAAATATTTTTATCCTTTGTTAGAAAATCATCTAAAACTTCATATTCCCCTTTTGGAAAATTTATTTGGTCACCAGTAGTTAAATATGTGTTTCCTCCAAATTCACACTCACACAATTTTCCTCGTATCGCTGTTGCGTAAACTCTTACTTCTTCCCGATAGCCTTCTTGCCATTCCTTTTTAATTACCTGGATCTTCTTTCTATTCTTTTTAACTAATGCTCGCAAATCAGTCAGATAATCGCTGTAATTATCAGGAAAATTAAATTCCGTTTCTGTAGTCATCGTATATGGATAAGAAACTTTGCCTAAACAACAAGATTCCAATTGTTCGCTCCCATAAAATTCGTGTAGAAAAAGAGAAGAGATTTTAGGTTCTTTATATTCATCTACTTTTTCATACTTTTCCAATTCCGCAATCCAGTAATAAACAAAGGTTCCGTGAGAATCTTTGTTTCTGTCCATTTCAAAAGTCAGTATTACAAATTCTTTTTCGGTCGGCTCTTGGGTCAATCCGTTTAGTGAAGTTAGAAGGAGAACTAATAAAATTAATTTATTTTTCAAGGTGAATTTGGTTTTAAATTCTGACTAACGTCAAATTAGTTGGTCGATACTAAGGTTGGTGAAAACCCCAGATCCTCTGGTTTGAGTTCCAATTTAGCTATATTTTTCCTTA
>NZ_FVZF01000021.1 GCF_900168265.1 Salegentibacter salarius
TCCGGATATAAAGTTGGCATTTAAGCTTACACAAAGACTTAGAAATATATTTAACAATGCTAAATCAAAAGAAGGGGCTTATACAAAACTAGCTCACTGGTACAAGGATGTGGAGGAGACGGGGTTTAAGGCTTTTAATACCATAGCCAACACCATTACCCTTAATTACAGATCTATTCTCAATTACTTTATCAACAGAAGTACCAACGCTTCAGCAGAATCCTTTAATGCAAAAATAAAAGCGTTTAGGGCTCAGTTTAGAGGAGTGAAAAATGTTGAATTCTTCTTATATAGATTAACCACAATTTTTGCTTAAACACAACAATTGGGCTTGATCCGTAATTCCTTTGTTGCGCCCTATATCACGCCTCAAAATTAAAAAAGCCCGAAAACACTATGTGTATCGGGCTTTTAAGGTGGTGCCTCCAGGAATCGAACCAGGGACACAAGGATTTTCAGTCCTTTGCTCTACCAACTGAGCTAAGGCACCAGTTGCTTATTGTTGTAAGCGGGTGCAAATATATATTCATTTTTATAATCTCACAAAGGAAATTTTAAAAAAATGCTTTTGTAATTTAGCCAACACAATCAAATTACTATGAATTTAATCGTCGACGTAGGTAATTCTTCCGTAAAACTTGCTGTTTTTCAAGACTCTAAACTTTTGAAATCTTACACATCTTCAATCGAAAATTTTTTTGAAAAATTTCAGGAAATAAAGAAAGATTATCCGCAGATCGCTTTTTCCATTCTTTCATCAGTAATAAAAGACACTTCAGAGCTGGAGAAAATTCTGGAAAAGGAAACTAAGCTCTATTTTTTAAACGAAAACACTAAACTTCCGTTTACAAATAATTATTCTTCACCTCAAACTTTAGGAAAAGACCGGCTGGCGTTAGTTGCAGCTGGTTCTTTGAAGTTTCAGAATAAAAATTTACTGATTATAGATGCCGGAACCTGTATAACCTTCGATTTTAAGAATGAGGCAAACGAATATTTAGGAGGAGCTATTTCTCCCGGTTTACAAATGAGGTTAAAAGCTCTTAACCATTTTACGGCTAAACTTCCCCTGGTAGATTTAGATGAAAACGTCCCACTAATAGGCGATTCTACTCGAAATAGTGTTTTATCTGGGGTGCTAAACGGGGTAAGTGCAGAGCTTGATGGAATTATTGATCGCTATAAGACTGATTATAAATATTTAACAGTTATTTTAACAGGAGGGGATACGCAAATTTTGTCAAAGCGGGTAAAAAATAGCATATTTGCCAACCCGAATTTTCTTTTAGAGGGTTTAAACTACATTTTAGAATTTAACAAGACTCAATGATTAAACGATTTATAGTAATCGTAGCTGTTTTTTTTACAGTGGTTGCTACAGCTCAGGAGAATGTATCATCGCCCTATTCTTACTACGGGATTGGACTTAACACTTTTAAAGGAACTGTAGAAAACAGGTCTATGGGTGGCTTAAGTATGTTTTCTGATAGTATTCACCTGAACCTTAGAAATCCTGCCGGTTACGGTAGGTTAAGAAGAACCACTTATGCGGTTGGGGGATCTCACGAGAGACTCAGCCTAAATTCAGATGCTGGAGAGGATAACGCAAAAGTATCTTCCTTAGATTATTTGGCAATAGGAGTGCCTATTGGAGGAAATCTTGGATTTGGTATCGGGGTATTACCATATACTTCGGTTGGATATCAAATTTTAGACATTAGAGAGTCTGTTGCCAGCAGGCTGGAAGGTCGTGGCGGAATGAATAAAGTATTTCTTTCGGCAGGTTACCAGGTAATTCCATCTTTGAGTATTGGGGTTGATGCTAATTATAACTTCGGAAACCTGCAAAATCAAAGAACCCTTGTGCGTGATGAAGTGCAATTGGGTTCTCGTGATGTAAGTAGAACAGATCTTTTAGGATTTAGTTATAATTTTGGGGTTGATTTTCAGGAAAAACTCAAAAACGGACTTAACTTACACGCGGCAGCAACTTATTCGCCTACTACAAATATAGATGCAGAGAATTCCAGGCAACTGGCAACAATAGCTTTTTCTGGTAGTGGAGGGGAAAGAGTAGTTGAAGAACGAGATTTAAATGTTCCGGACTCTGAATTAACGCTTCCTGCAAAGTATACCATTGGTCTTGGATTAGGACGATCTAATAAATGGTTTTTTGGAGGGGAATATGTGAGTACAGACGATAATTCATTCTTAAGTGTGAATGGTGCAGGAGGAGGAAGCGCAAGTTTTGCAAATGCTGCACAGTATAAATTTGGTGGGTATTTTATTCCACAATATAATTCTATTACTAATTACTTTAACCGCATTGTTTATAGAGCTGGATTTAGGTATGAGGAGACCGGTTTAAGTATCAATAGCCAGGACATTAATGAGTTTGGCATTACTTTTGGAGTTGGACTACCTGTAGGACCGGGATTTTCTAATATAAACCTTGGATTTGAGTATGGTCAGCGCGGTACAACAGATTCAGGATTAATTCAGGAAGATTACTTTAGGTTTTCAGTAGGGCTTTCCCTAACCGAAGCCAGAAGATGGTTCGAAAGAAGAAAATTTAATTAACCACGATAATAAAACAAGGAAATGAAAGCGAGATTTATAGCATTAATTACAGGAGCCGTTTTAGGTTCAAGTGTTCTAAGCGCCCAGTCTAACGATTGTGCAACAATGGCTGCTTTGGCTTATGATGATGCCAAGGCTAAAAATTATGATGCAGCTTACGAGCCGTTGATGAAAGTTAGAGAAGAATGTCCAAAATATAGTTTGGCTACTTTCCAATATGGGGAGCGTGCTCTTAACTATAAAATTGAGAATGCCGAAGGTGCAGAAAAAGAGCAATATATAAAAGAGCTTATTGGTCTTTGGGAAGAGCGTTTGGAATTATTTCCAGCTAAAACTTCAAAAGGTAAGATTTATGCTGATATCGCTCAGTTAAGATATGACCATAAACTTGGTTCTAAGGAAGAACTTTATAATGCTTTTGATAAAGCTTATACTGAAGATCGAGAAAACTTTACAGGTGCTAAAAGCTTATATGCTTATTTCGATCTTATGGTAGAAATGCAGGATGCGGGTAATAGAGAGCTTCAGGACGTTTTTGATAATTACGATAAAGTAATGGCAAAAATTGAAGAAGAAGAAAATAAAGCTGCTGAAAGATTAGAGCCATTATTAAAAAAGCAAGAAGAAGGTGAAGAACTTACTTCAAAGGAGAAAAAACAAATTGAATATGCAGAGATCAATCTTAATAATTATAGTAATGTAAAAAATGCTTTAAACGCCAAACTTGGTGCCAGAGCAGATTGTGATAACCTTATCCCACTTTATAAGAAAGATTTTAATGAGAAGAAATCTGATGTAGATTGGTTACAGAATGCTAACGCAAGATTGTCTGCTAAAGATTGTACTGAAGATCCATTATTCTTCCAGGTTTCTGAAGCCTTACACCAATTAGAGCCTTCTGCAAACTCTGCTTACTCTTTAGGACAGTTAGCTGAAGCCGATGGCGACAGAGCAAAAGCTTTAGATTATTATACTGAAGCTGCCGAGCTAGAAGAAGATCCTAGTGATCAGGCTAGAATTTACTATAGAATAGCTACTAACTATAAAGAAAGAGGTAGTTTTTCTCAAGCAAGAAACTTCTATAGAAAAGCGATTAGCGCTAAACCATCTTTAGGTAGAGCATACTTGCAGATTTCTAATATGGTTGCACAAAGTGCAAACAACTGTGGAGAAACTACTTTTGATAAAAGAGCCGTGTATTGGTTAGCTGCAGATTATGCTGCCAGAGCTGCAAGGGTAGATCCTTCTATCGCATCTAATGCAAACCAAACAGCTACTGCTTATAGAGGTAGAGCACCACAAAAATCTGATGTGTTTCAACAAGGTAGAAGTGCCGGTGAAGCTATAAGTATTGGATGTTGGATAGGGGAAACCGTTCGTATCCCACAAATGTAATATGAGATTAACATATAAGGAAATAATAACTGGCATTGTCACGCTTATCGGCGTGACAATGCTTTTTTCATGTCAGGGTAATCTAAACGAAATAAGAGCTTTGGATATTGAAGGTGATGCGCCACAAGCTATTGCCGAAGGGATTAATCTTAAGTATACAGATTCCGGAAGAATGGTAGCGAACTTAAAAAGCCCTAAAATGAAAGATTTTACCAACAAAGAATTTCCTTACCGTGAGTTTCCTGAAGGATTGGAATTGGAGATCTATGACGAAAATAACGAGAAAAGTACGGTAACTTCAGATTACGGAATTATTTACGATGGTACTAATCTTATAGATTTACAGGGAAACGTGGTGATCTTTACAGCCGATAGTATGCGCCTGGAAGCTTCGCAATTATACTGGGATCAGAATATTAACTGGATTTTTACCGATAAACCTAACACTATAAAATTTCCAAATGGTGCGCTTAACGAAGGTGAAGGTTTTGATGCTAATCAAAATTTCGGTAATTTTCGGTCACGAACCAATGTTGGGGTTCAAATAATTAAAGACGATAAACCCGATGAGTAAATATTTTAAATATTTTGAATACGCTTATTTATTTATAGCTGCATTTTTTCTTTTTGAAAGTTTCAGAATTTGGAATACCGAGCGCAGCAGGGCCTATTTATTTATCTTTTTTGTCTTTATATCTATACTTATGTTCTTTTTTAAAAGACGGTTTAGGCGTAAGATTGAAGAGCGTAACAAGAAAGAGTAATGGAGGTTGAAATACTTATAATTGTCCTTTCCTTAATTTTATCAGCTTTCTTTTCTGGGATGGAGATCGCCTATATTTCTTCCAATAAGATCTATATTGAAATTGAAAAACGCCAGAACGACTTTCTGGCCACTATTCTAAAGAGATTAACCAAAAAACCTTCAAAGTTTATAGCTACTATGTTGGTGGGTAATAATATTGCCCTGGTAGTTTATGGATTTTTCATGGGCGATTTGCTTATGAACTGGCTTCTAGGGCTTCAGCCATTAAACAGTGCTTTTTTAAAATATATAGTGGTAGATCTAAGCTTATTTACTCAAACGGTAATTTCTACCCTGGTTATTTTGCTTACGGCTGAATTTCTCCCCAAGGTATTTTTCCAAATTTATGCGAATTCCATGCTTAAATTCTTCGCGGTGCCGGCTTATATGTTTTATATGCTGTTTAGCTTCGTGTCGTCTTTTGTGATATGGGTTTCAGATTTTATTCTGAAAAGATTCTTTAAAACCGAAGGGGACGAAGTGCAACTCGCTTTTAGTAAAGTTGAATTAGGGAATTTCATCAATGAGCAGATGGAAACCGTAGAAGATGATGAAGAAGTAGATTCTGAAATTCAAATTTTTCAAAATGCCCTGCAGTTTTCAGATATAAAAGCAAGAGAAGTAATGGTGCCAAGAACCGAGATTATTGCGGTAGATCAACACCAGGCGCCGAAAGACCTTGTAAATACTTTTACTGAAACCGGTCTTTCAAAACTTTTGATTTATAATGAAACAATAGACGATGTAATTGGTTATGTGCATTCTTTCGAGTTATTTAAAAAGCCGGAATCTATAAAATCTATACTTCTGCCGGTAGTTTTTGTGCCGGAAACGATGTGGGTGAAAGATGTTTTAAATAACCTTACTAAAAAGCGTAAAAGCATCGCCGTGGTTATAGATGAATACGGCGGGACCAGTGGAATGATTACCGTAGAGGATATTGTAGAAGAACTTTTTGGAGAAATCCAGGATGAACACGATCCTGTTGTTCTTACCGAAGAGGAGTTGGGCGAAACACATTATAAATTTTCGGCAAGGTTAGAAGTAGATTATCTAAACGAGAACTATAAATTAAATGTTCCCGAAGGCGAGAATTATGAAACCCTTGGCGGTTATATTGTGAACCATACCGAAGAAATTCCCCGGCAAAATGAAGAATTGCAGATAGATAATTTTTCATTTAAAATATTAGAAGTTTCCAATACCAAAATAGAATTGGTAGAATTAAAAATAAAGTCCGCAGATTAAATAGCGATTAGTTAATATTTTGCTAATTATAAGTTTTATAATTAGGTTAAAAACATTATTTTCGCCCACTATATTTCGATAAATAACAACTACAAATGGCAGTATTAAATAAAATCAGACAACGTTCTGTTTTCTTGATCATCATCATTGCATTGGCACTTTTCTCTTTTGTGCTTGCCGATGTAATTCGTAACGGAGGCTTTTCTTCGCAAAAAGACCAAAACACTATCGCAACCATAAACGGTGAAGAGGTGAGCAGGGAAGATTTTGCCCGGCAGGTAGAAGGTTATCAGCGTCAAATGGGTGCAAATGCAAGCACCAGTCAGGCTGTAAACCAGGTTTGGGAACAAACTCTTCGCGAAACTATTCTTAAAGAAGAATTAGAAAAGCTAGGGATTAGAGCTGGAAAAGCTCAAATAAGAGAGGTGATGCGTACCCAAATGGGGAATAATCCTGCCTTTAGAAATGAAGCCGGTATGTTTGATGAGAACCGCGTGCGTGAATATATCGCAAGCTTAAGATCTACACAGCCTGAGGCTTACGAGCAATGGCTTCAAATGGAAGAAAACATGGGCGATATTGCTCGCCAAAATATGTATTTTTCTATGGTAACCGCCGGGATTGGTGCAACGATTACCGAAGCTGAGCAAGCCTACCGTTTTCAGAATAATAGCGTAGATCTTCGTTTTGTGCAGTTGCCATATTCATCTGTTTCAGATGATGAAGTAGAGGTGACTAAAGATGAAATTAGAGCATATATCAAAGAAAATCCTTCGCAGTTTCAAACCGAAGCTTCAAGAAATATCAGGTATGTTTATTTTGAAGAAAAGGCTTCAGATGACGATGTAAAAGAAACTGAAGAGGCGTTAAGTTCAATGCGAGAAAACCGGGTAGAATATAATTCGGTAACTAGCAGTAACGATACTTTACCAGGATTTAATACTACAGATGACTATGAGGATTTTGTAGAAGCAAATTCAGACCTTCCTTACGATGATAGGTTTAAGTTTAAAAACGAACTGCCTTCAGAATTTGCTGATGATCTTTTCAATTTAAATGAAGGTGAAATTTTTGGACCTTACAAGCACGATGGCTATTTCAAGCTTTCTAAATTGGTAGAGACCAAAGAAATTCCAGATTCAACTAAAGCTAGCCATATTCTTGTGGCTTACCAGGGGCAACAATTTGCGCCAGATGTAACCAGAAGCAAAGAAGAAGCTGAAGCATTGGCCGATAGCCTTGCAAATGTAATTAAAGGAGATAAAGAAAAATTCGCTGAATTAGCGGCTGAATTTTCATCAGACCGTTCTAACAACCAGGATGGTGGAGATCTTGGTTATTTTGGACCTGGAGATATGGTTTCAGAATTTGATAGCTACGTTTTAGAGAATAACCCTGGAGATGTTAGTGTTGTGGAAACTGATTTTGGTTACCACGTAATCCATATTGAAGAACAAACCGACAGAGAAAAAGCAGTAAAAATTGCTACTATCGCAAGAGAATTAGAAGCTTCAGAACGTTCCAGAAACAACCTGTTCAACGAAACTACTAAGTTTGAGATCGCTGCAGGAGAAGGAGATTTCACAGAAGTTGCTAAAGAAGGTAATTATAATATTAGAACCGTTAATAACGTAAAGGCTTTAGATGAAAATATCCCTGGAGTTGGACAGCAGAGAAGAATTGTACAATGGGCATTTGAAGACGAAGCTAATGTTGGCGATATTAAACGTTTTGATATTCCATCGGGATATGTTGTTGCACAATTAACAGCTAAGAATAAAGAAGGATTGATGACTGCTGAAAATGCTTCCTCTAAAGTGCTTCCAATTCTTACAAAAGAAAAGAAGGCTGAAATTCTTAAAGAAAGAATTAATAGTAAAAACCTTCAGGAAATCGCTTCCAATAATAATACAATGGTGCAATCTGCAAATGCGGTTAACCTTGGTAGCCCAACATTACCGGGCGCAGGTAGAGAGCCAGAAGTTGTAGGATCTGTATTTGCTTTAGAGCCGGGTAGTGTAAGTAATCCTATTGCAGGAAACAACGGAGTTTACGTTGTGGAACTTGAAAGTAAGAATGAAGCTCCGGCAATGAATTCTTACCAGGGAATTGTAGAACAGGAAACTGCACAAAGAAGACAGAATGCTTCTCAAAGACTTTTTGAAGCACTTCGTGAAAAAGCAGAGATTGAAGATAATCGTGCAAGATTCTACTAGTAGAATTAAGTATTTAGATATAAAAAAGCCCCGGTAATTTTTACCGGGGCTTTTTTATGTCGTTTTCTAAAGCAAATTAGATTTCCGAAGAAAAGTCGGAATAAAGTCTGAAACAAGTTCAGCATGACGTGGCGATATTTGGTTTAAACCCCTACGTCACCCTGAATTCATTTCAGAGCCTGTCCCGAAAATTTTCGGGGGTCTAATATCTTTTAAAGTCGGTTTTTAAAGAACAATATCTTCAAAAGCAAAAATCGCTTTAAAGCCTTTGTTGTTGAAATACTCAAAAACCTCCACTTTGTCTCCGGTTACCATTACAAAGTCGCCGCCCCAGCCGCCAAGGCTTTTAACAGCTCCCGGAAAATCAGGAAAGCGTTCTTGTTTTACTTTTGGTGTTTGTAGTGCCCTGGATAATAAAGTCTCGTGAATATTGATGAGAAGCTGAAATTCAGTTAGCGTAGCACATTTCACAAATTGCTCGGTAAGTGAAGAGATTTTTTCTGATAAACCGGTTTTGTTTGCTTCAGGTAAAGCCTTGTAATGTTCAATCGCATCCCGACTATTCTTTTTCTCATTTAGGTAAACAAAAAATATATTATCAGAGAAATCAGGGTGAAAATTGCTTTTTAAAACCGAAGGGCCATTTTCGGTAAGCTGGTAAGTGATCGCCTGCTTGTTTTGTGCCGCAGCAATGTCATAACCACTGCCTCCAAAGGTGTTTTTAAGCAATTTAAAGGCATCTACTTCAACCCATTTAGCAATGTTGTTGATTAAGGTCGAAGAGGTTCCCAGGCCCCAATTTCTATTGAAATTTAAACGGGTATTAACTCTAATTCCGGTTTTTCCAGTCGAAAATATTTCCCGGTTTAATTTATGTGCTTCATTTAGGATCTCTACTAGTCGTTCTGAAACTTCTTTTTCTCCTTTTATATGATGAAATTCCCCATTTTTAAACTCAAATTCTCCCTGAAACCATAAATTACCATGTTCATCAAAACTATTCCATTCAACATTTTCGCCTTTAGAAGTTTCTATTTCCAGGGATTGGCCAAATTTTGTAGGAACCGCCAGAGCCTTTGCGCCATCTAAAACAGCATATTCTCCGGTAATTAAAAGTTTGCCATTACTGTAAAACTCTTTCCTCATGAATTTCTTAATTTTTTCAACTCTTCAACAGCGCTGCTATGGGTTACGGTATGTTTGGTAAAATGTTGGGTGAGGGTTTTCTTTTCGGCTTCAGTGGCATTATATTGATTTAAAATATTCATTAAATGCATTTTCATGTGCCCTTGCTGAATCCCCGTTGTAGTTAAAGAATTAATGGCAGCAAAGTTTTGCGCGAGGCCGGCAACGGCTACAATTTTCATCAATTCTTTAGCGCTGGGTTGCTGTAAGATATCCAGAGCAAGTTTAACTAAAGGGTGTAAGCTGGTTAATCCGCCAACTGTACCCAGAGCCAAAGGAATTTCTATCCAGAATTTAAAAATACCATTCTCAAGGCTGGCGTGGGTTAAGCTCGAGTATTTCCCGTTCCTGGCAGCATAAGCATGGATGCCGGCTTCTACCGCTCTAAAATCGTTTCCGGTAGCCAGAACCACGGCATCAATACCGTTCATGATCCCTTTGTTGTGGGTTACAGCACGATAAGGTTCTACTTCGGCAATATTTACGGCTTGTATAAATTTCTTTGCGAAATCTTCGCCGTTTAAATCTTTGTTTTCATTGAGTTCTTCTACCGGGCACGAAACTTCAGCTCTCACTAAACATTCCGGCACATAATTAGAAAGAATACTCATAATAATTTCTATATCCTTTTCTTCCGAAGAGAAATCGGGATAATTTCGGGCTTCATTTTGAAACACCTCTGCGAATTTCTCCAGGCAGGAATTTATAAAATTCGCACCCATAGAATCTTTAGTTTCAAACTCGCAATGCAGCTGGTAGTAATTAGCAATTTCAGCAGTTTTATCTTTCAGTTTTATATCTAAAACTCCACCACCGCGTTTTTCCATATTACGGGTAATAGGTTTTACCGCTTCCAAAAGTTTAGGTTTGGTAGCTTTAAAAAACTGCTCCAGCTTTTGCTTATTTCCGAAGAAATTAAAATGCACCTGACCTATTTTTTTTGTTTCAATTACCTCCGCTTTAAATCCGCCTCTGGTTCTCCAGAATTTAGCGGCTTTACTCGCCGCTGCGATCACCGAGCTTTCTTCAATCGCCATAGGAATAGCGAGTAAATCTCCATTGATTAGGAAATTTGGTGCCAGGCCAAAAGGCAGGTAGAAATTAGATAAAGTATTTTCGGTAAATTCGTCGTGTAACTGTTGCAATCTGGAATCTTCGTTCCAGTATTGTCTAAGAACTGCCACATCCTCGGGACGGTTTTTAAGATAGGTTTCAGCTAGCCAGTCTATTTTCTCCTTCTTGGTAAGTCTGGAAAAGCCGGTGATAGGTTTTATCATTTTTTGAAGCTAATTTAGAATTCACAAAGATACAATTGTTATTTAAGGGAATTGTGCTTTCGGTTTTGAGAAAGTTTAAGCGATTTATCTTTAACAAATCCTTAGTATTTAACACTCAAATACTACTCTTTTTGCTGAAATTTTAGTAAACTTGGCAATCAAAATTCATTCTATAAATTTTATGAAGTTCTCAAAAATATTGGTTGGGTTGTTAATTGCGGCAACCTCAACAATTTACGCGCAGGATAAAGAAATTAGCCTCGAAGAAATCTATGACGGCACCTTTAGACAGGAACGTTTACAATCCCTACAATCTTTAGAAAATGGCAAGGAATACGTGGTTTTAAATCGCGATCGCAATGCTAACACCAGTAGCATAGATGTATATTCTTATAAAAGTGGCGATAAAGTTAGAAGTCTTTTAAATAGTGAAGATCTTAGTGAAATTTCCGGATTCCAGGGATTTGAGCTTAGTGAAAATGAAGATAAGATTTTGCTTTCTACCAATATGGAGCAAATTTACCGTCGCTCTTCCCGCGGAATTTATTATATCTATGATGTAGAAGATAAAACGCTTACCAAATTAAGCGATAATAAAGTTCAGGAGCCAACTTTCTCTCCAGATGCTTCTAAAGTAGCTTACGTTATTGAAAATAATATTTACACTTACGATATCGCTTCGGGTGAAGAAACACAGGTAACCACAGATGGAGAGAAGAACAAAATAATTAACGGGGTTACCGATTGGGTTTATGAAGAAGAATTTGCTTTTGTAAGAGCCTTCGATTGGAATAAAACCGGAACTCATTTAGCTTACCTTAAATTTGACGAAACCGAAGTTCCGGAATTTTCAATGGATATGTTTGGGCAGGATCTATACCCAAGTCAGCAGGTTTTTAAATATCCTAAAGCCGGAGAAACAAATTCTGAAGTTTCCCTTTATACTTATGAATTAGCTGCTGAAGAAAGTGAAAAAGTTGAACTTGGAGATTATGAAGATTTTTATATTCCAAGAATTAAGTGGACACAGGATCCTGAGATTTTAAGTGTACAGGTTTTAAACAGGCACCAAAACGAACTTGATCTTATTTTCGTTGATGCTGAAGATAATGAAGCTGAAGTTGTAATGAATGAGACCGATGAAGCTTATATAGATATCACAAACAACCTTACTTTTCTTGAAGACAACAGTTTTATTTGGACTAGCGAAAAAGATGGTTGGAACCATATTTATCTTTATGATGAAGATGGCGAGCTAGAAAATCAGGTTACCAAAGGAAACTGGGAGGTAACTGACTATTATGGTTACGATAAAGATTCTAAGAAGATCTTTTATCAAAGTACAGAAAATGGAAGTGTAAACCGAGATGTATATTCTATAAAAATTAACGGTAAAAACAAAACCCGTTTAACTGAAAAAGAAGGAATGAACAGCGCCGATTTTAGCGCAGACTATACCTATTTTATCAATTCTTACACAAGCACCGAAACTCCTTATGAATTCACCTTACATAATGCGAAAAACGGTAAGCTGGTAAGAAAGATTAAAGATAATTCAGATTTACTGGAAACCGAAGCAGCCTATAACTTCGCTCCAAAAGAATTGAGTACTATAGAAGTGAATGGTAACGAGCTTAATATGTGGATGATCAAGCCTAACGATTTTGACGAAAATAAAGAATATCCATTATTAATGTTTCAATATTCGGGTCCAGGTTCGCAGTCGGTTTCTAATTCTTACTTCGGCACTAACGATTACTGGTATCAGCTACTCGCTAACGAAGGTTACATTATAGCAACTGTAGATGGTCGTGGTACCGGATTTAAAGGAGCAGACTTTAAAAAAGTAACCCAGAATGAACTTGGTAAGTATGAAGTTGAAGACCAAATTGCTGCGGCAAAAAAGTTTGGTGAAATGGAATATATAGATGAAAACCGAATTGGAATTTGGGGATGGAGCTACGGAGGTTTTATGTCTTCTAACGCTATTCTTAAAGGAAACGACACTTTCTCTATGGCTATAGCCGTAGCCCCGGTAATTAGCTGGAGATTTTACGATACCATCTATACCGAAAGATATATGACTACGCCTCAAGAAAATCCTTCAGGTTATGATGAGAATTCACCTATAAACCACGTAGAGAAATTAAAAGGAGATTACCTTTTAATTCACGGTGGCGGAGACGATAATGTACACCTCCAAAACACTATGAGAATGGTTGAAGCTTTAGTACAGGCTAATAAACAATTTGACTGGGCTATTTACCCAGACAGAAATCACGGTATCTATGGTGGGAATACTAGGTTACACCTGTATACAATGATGACCGATTTTATCAAAGAAAAACTATAATCTAAATGGCAACAGCAACAAACAGAGCACCTCAAAAAGAACTTTTTGGGCATCCGGTAGGACTTTATATTTTATTTTTCACCGAAATGTGGGAACGTTTTTCCTATTATGGAATGCGTGCTATCCTGGTTTTATATCTAGTAAGTGCCACAACCGGCGGAAACGCAGGTCTTGGATGGACAGGTGGAGAAGCCATTGCCCTTTATGGTTGGTATACCATGCTTGTTTATGTAGCCTCCATTCCCGGCGGAATTATAGCAGATAAACTGCTGGGCCAAAAGAAAACAGTTCTCTGGGGAGGAATAATCCTGGTAGCTGGTCACGGTATTTTGGCTGTAGAAGAAATGTGGGCATTTTATAGCGGACTAGCCTTAATTATTATTGGAGTTGGAATGCTTAAACCAAATATCTCAACAATGGTTGGAGGTTTATATAAGCCCGGTGATATAAGAAGAGATAAAGGTTTTACCATCTTTTATATAGGAATTAACCTTGGAGCTTTTCTATCCAGTTTAATCGTTGGTTATGTTGGTGAAAATATTGGCTGGCACTATGGTTTTGGTCTCGCCGGTATTGCTATGGCATTTGGACTAATAGTTTACTTATGGGGGCAAAAGTACCTAGTGAATGTTGGAAACCTATTATCTAAGGTTGAACGTAGTGAAGGAGCCTCTCTAAGCAATATGTTTAGTGAACTATTAAAGTCTCCACTTCAACTTGCTATTACTTCAATTTTAATGATAGGTTCTATATATGTTCTTATCATGGTGTCCGTTCCATTTGGACTGCTGTATATCTTCTTAACTCTTGTAATCGCTTTGATGCTTATGGTGTACAAAGATCTTACTACGCAAGTTATGAAAGACAGGTATGTAGTAATGATTTTATCATTTTTACTTGTAGTTGTTTTCTGGGGAGCTTTTGAGCAAGCTGGAGGATTAATGAATATTTATGCGGCCGATAAGACAGATCGTACTTTATCTTTTAGTTTACCACTAATTGGTAATGAGGTGCCTGCAACCTGGTTTCAGTCCTTAAATGCCATGTTTATTATTATTTTTGGAGTAATAGTTGCAAATTTCTGGGCTAAAAGAAAGTTGAAGAACAAAGAAGCTTCTTCAATCTTTAAAATGGCTACAGGGGTAATTATTATGGGGCTTGGCTTTCTATTTATGGCCATAGCCGCAAAAGAATATACTGCATTTGAAAGTAAATCGGCCATGTATTGGTTAGTTCTTGCTTACTTACTGCATACCATTGGAGAATTATGTTCTTCACCGGTAGCACTTTCTTTTATTACCAAGCTGGCGCCGGTAAAATATGCTTCTCTTATGATGGGTGTTTATTTTGCTGCTACTGGACTTGGAAATAAAATGGCGGGACTTATTGGTGAATTCTCCCAGGGAGAACCGGCTACTGTTCAGTTAAGCACAGAAGGCAGTGATGTAGCTAATAGATTGCAATTAAACGATACCATACTTCAGAATAAAAACGACTTTACGTTTAATGGTTTTGTTTACCTGGACAATAATGAGCTTGCAGTGACTAATATGGAAACTGAAGCACCGGTAATGGGACTTATGGATTTTGAGAATAAAGATCAAAAGTCAGAGATCATAGCAAACCTCAAAGAAGAGGGGGTAACCGCACAGGATCCCTATCACGTAATGCTTAATTTTAGACAGGAAGAAGATAAAGTTGGATATTACGGAGATTTTGTGATCGAAGAAGTACAAACCCAGTTGGAATTCAGAACTTTTATTGGGATTACTATATTCACAACCGTATTTGGACTAATTGTGATTTTTATGTTGAAACCTTTAAAGCGATTAACGCACGGTGCTGAAGACAACGAGCGGGAAATGCTGGAGCAGGAGCAATATGAAATTGCAGATACAGAAAGGGATAAGAAAAATTCTTAAAATAGTATTTGAAACAAAAGACGTTCTTTAATTTTAGGAACGTTTTTTGTTTTACAAACATTCTAAAAGCGATACATGATTAGAGTAATTACCATATTTTTTCTGTTTATAGGAATTAATAGCCAGGCCCAGGAGATTAACTGGATGAGTATGAATGAAGCTCTGGCAGCACAGGAAAAAGAACCTAAAAAGATATTTATGGATGCCTATACCGTTTGGTGCGGCCCCTGTAAAATGTTAGATAAGAATACTTTTACCAACAACGATGTAATCGAGTTTGTAAATGAAAATTATTATCCGGTAAAGTTTAATGCTGAAGGTCCTGAGGAAATTGATTTTAAAGGGCAGCTATTTAAAAATCCGCAATACGATCCTGAAAAGAAGCAAAGAAGAAATTCGCCCCACCAATTGGCAAGGGCTTTAAAAATTACCGGCTATCCAAGCCTTGTTTTCTTTGATGAAGAAGCGAATTTAATTGCTCCTATTCCAGGGTATAGAACCCCACAACAGCTGGAGCTTTATTTAAAACTCTTTGCGGAAGATGAATATAAAAAAATGACTTCTAAAGAAGCTTTTGCGGAATACCAGGAGAATTTTGAGGGTTCTTTTGAGTAAAATATTTCAATTTCAAGTAAAATTTAAGTGTTAGTTGATAGTGGGCCTTATGGTTCAGTAGAGATGCGAAAAGCTCCGTTTTTACCTGTATGGTGAAAACGGGTTTTTTGTTTTTTGGCGGTTTCTGCCCAACGGGATACATAACTATGATAATTACTCCCGTCGGCAACAATTATCTTTGGATTTAAACCTCTAATTAGTCGTTCTAAGTTGATTTTAGGTGAATTCCGAAGTAAGACTACATCTGGATTAAAATGATTCAACTTGTAAACTGCGCTGCTGTCAACAATTAAAATTGATGCCTTAGAAGTATTTAAAATATCAGGAATTATCTTTTCTTCAATTTTGTTAATATTTCTTCCCGTTTTGTAATCTTTTAGCCGAATTTCATCTTGCAGCTTATCTTCCAAATTATGGTAAAGCGTAAACTGTTTTGGCTCATCAATACCTATCATAGTTTTTCTGGGTTTATGAAAAACGATATTTTCTAAAGTTGAATTCTGTATTTTGCTATAGAGCATACTGCTTTGAAATATTAGAATTCCGCAGAGAAAGAAAACAAGATTTCTGAAGCTTTTTTGATAGATTAAAAGAATGAAAAAGAAAATTAGTAGATAGGCACTGAGGTTTTGCCAGATATTAAAATGGATATCGGTAAATACAAAATTTTCTTTCCCTGCCACCCAACCAATAAATTGATTCATTAAGCCAATAAGTTTCCCGTAGGTTTCAGCTAGAATGTCTGGCAGGATTTTCAATAAAGCTAGGAGAATAACGAGAATTCCCAGGCCGAGAATTAGTCCCAGAACCGGTAAAACTACTAGGTTAGAAAGAAAGAATAAACCTGGAAACTGATGAAAATAAAATAAACTTAAAGGTAAAACCCCAATTTGTGCAACGATGCTCACCGTAAATAAACCCCAGAAGTACTTTGTGATTTTAAACTTTGGTTGCCAAAGTTTAAAAAGTTTAGGTTGAATGGTGACAATTGCAAAAACCGCAAGATAACTCAGCTGAAAACCTACCTGAAATATGAAATAAGGATTTACAAGCAGTAAAATAAACAGCGAAATAAACAAACTGTTCAAAACACTGGTTTTTCGTCGCATTTGCATCCCAATAGCGATAAAAGAAAACATCGTCACCGCCCGAACTACCGATGGCGAAAGTCCTGCTAGCATAGCAAAACTCCACATTAAAGAAATTAGAATGAAGGTTTTAAGAATAAGTCCGTTTTTTAGATAATTGAGAGGAGTGAAGAGCCAATTTAAAATGAGCAAAATAATCCCAACGTGGAGACCGGAAACGGCTAGAATATGAATGGCGCCTGCTGCAGCATATTCATCGTAAATCTCTTTTGAGATATCCTGCCTCTGCCCTAATAATAAAGCCTGCATGATAGCTAATTCATCTTTATTGAATTTCGCTTCAGATAGGTTTTGAATTAATTGCTCCCTGAAATTAGAAATATGAGTAAAAAGCGTATTTTCTTTATTTGGTAAAATTCGGATCTCGGTTTTTCTCAGTTGCAATTGCTTTTCAACCCTTTGCTTTTGCATAAACTTTCGGTAATTAAACCGATAGGGATTTAAAGGTTCAGCAATATTTGTAGGCTTATTTGGGACAAGCAATTTCATTCCGGGCTTTATATTACCGGAAATAGAATCCTTCGAAATATTGAGTAAGATCTTTCCTTTTATTGGAGTTGAATTTTTATCTGAAAAGATCCTTTCGGCTTCAGCGATATACGGCTGGCTGTAAAGATTGGATTTCAGGGCTTCAATGACACGAATTTGCATTATATCTGCTTCAGCAGTATGAAAATTGATATAATGTTGCGGCTGATTTTTAGGTTGATGAAGATGCGCCGTTGCAAATCCTAAGCTAAAGATCAAACTCCAGGTACATATTCCGAAGAACGCATCGTCAAATAGTTTTTTGCGCGCTCTAAAAAAGCTCAAACAGAAAATAAGAAATGATGAACCTAAAAATATAAAAAGCGGTATTGAAGGCAGATCAATAGAAAATCCGGCAATGATTCCCAGGATCAGGAATATGGAAAGTTTTATGATAGTAAAATTCAAAAATTGCATCCCTGTTGTTTTTTGTAGGGCGGCAATTATCTACGGAAGATACTAAAAATTATAAAATACGACGGGCCATAACAAAATTACCGTTCCAATAAGGCTCAGAAAGAGAGGAGACAATTACACCCCGGGAGGTAGAGGCGTGAATAAAGTAGATATCGTCACGTTCTATCTCTACCACCAAGCCTACGTGATTAATAACTTTGCGATTCTTGTTGGTTTCAAAAAAAAGAAGGTCCCCGGGATTTACCTCTTTTATATACAGGCGTTCACCTTCCAGAGACATTGCACGAGAGGTTCTGGGAATTGCGATATCCTCTTCTAAAAATGCGGTGTAAATAAGTCCGGAGCAGTCCATACCTCGCTTTGTAGTTCCGCCGTATTTATAGCGCGTGCCTTCAAAACTTTTTGCGTTAGAAATAATATTATAAACCTTTTCATTGGCAGGTTCAATTTCAGAATTTCCAGGGCGGGAATATCTCTCAGAACGGTTTTCTTCACTTTTGGTGGTGATAACTTTAGAGCGGGAGCTTCCGCAGGAAATAAGACTTATAAGAAAAAAGCCTAAGAAAAGTGATTTAAAAATATTCTGCATAGATCAATTTTTAATTGCTTTTACGATGAGTTTAGCTGTTTTTTCGCTGGCGCCTTTTCCGCCTAATTTTTGTTCTAATTCAAAATAATCTTTAAAGATTTTGGTGCGGTGCTCGTCCTCCAATATTTTCTTAAACTCTTTTTTCAATGTTTTAGTATTGAAATCGTTCTGAATTAACTCCTTTACCACCTCTCGATTCATAATGAGATTTACCAGTGAGATATAATCTAAGTTTACAATTCTACGCGCAATTTGGTAGGAAACATAGCTGCCTTTATAGCAAACCACTTCGGGGATTTTAAATAAAGCGGTTTCTAAAGTCGCGGTACCCGAAGTTACCATAGCTGCGTGGGCAAGGCTTAGTACATCATAGGTTTTGTTCATTATTAGTTTGATGTTCTTTTGCTTAATAAAGGGAGCGTAGAACTCTGCATCCTGGCTGGGTGCGCCTGCAATTACAAATTGGTATTCAGGAAAATCTGGAGTGATGCTTAACATTACCTCCAGCATTTTTGAAATTTCCTGTTTACGGCTTCCGGGTAAAACAGCAATTATAGGTCTTTCGTCCAGGTCATATTCTTTATTTAGCGCAGGTACGTTTGGGAGCTTCTTTTGGCCAATGGCATCAATAAGCGGGTGACCAACAAAATGAACCGGGAAATTATGTTTTTCTTCATAAAACTCCTTTTCAAACGGAAGGATCACGTACATATGATCTATATCCCGTTTTATCGCATTGATCCTGTTTTCTTTCCAGGCCCAGATTTGTGGAGAAATATAATAATGCGTCTGGTAGCCTTGTTCTTTAGCCCATTTGGCGATCCTTAAATTAAAGCCGGGATAATCTACAAAAATGATGGCATCGGGATTAATAGCGGTGATATCTTCCTTGCAAAAGGAAATATTTTTAAGAATGGTTTTTAGATTGAAAAGCACTTCTACAAAACCCATAAAAGCCAATTCCCGATAATGTTTTACCAGCTGCCCGCCCTGTTCCTGCATAAGATCGCCACCCCAGAACCTGAATTCAGCCTGGGAATCCTTTTCTTTTAAAGCGCGCATCAGGTTAGATGCGTGAAGATCTCCAGAAGCTTCGCCGGCAATAATGTAGTATTTCATCAGTTTATAAATTTTTCCGCTTCGGGAATTTGTGACAGGTTATATTCTTATGCCTGCTCGCTATCCTTTTTTACTTCCAGCTATTATAATTTAAATAATTTTAGAGATAAAAATGCTTATTGCAGCTATTATGGTTGCTAATAATACGCCTCTTGCGTGATAGTTTTGCTTTTTTCTAATAAAAACGAAAAAAGGGAGAAAGTTTAAAATAGCACCAAGAGCAATTAGTTTTCCAATATAACCCTGGGCAATGGCATCGTCTAAGGTTTCATCTATTCCCATTTCAGAGAAAAGAAGGATATAAAGGAAAATACCGCCAATATTGGCAGAAAGTCCTGTCAGAAATCCTATAAATATGTTTTGCTTAATCATTAAGCTCCCAATTGTTTAAATCGTCTAAAAAATGATGGGCAGTTAAATCAAATTGTACCGGTACCACTGAAACGTAACCGTTTTGTAAAGCCCATTCATCGGTATCTTCACCTTTATCTTTATTTACAAATGTGCCGGTTAGCCAGTAATAATCGCGTCCCTGTGGATTGGTTCTTTTATCAAATTCTTCTTCCCAATGTGCGTTCGCCTGCCTACAAACTTTCATTCCCTTAATTTCTGAGCCAGATAGTTTTGGAATATTTACATTTAACACAACCCCGGTTGGTAAACCATTTTTAATGACATTCCTGGTAATGGCCTTTACATACTTTCTTGCAGGCTCAAAATCTGCATTTAAAGAATAATCCAGTAGCGAAAATCCAATAGCGGGAATTCCTTCTACACCAGCTTCTACTGCAGCGCTCATTGTTCCTGAATAGATCACGTTTATAGAAGAATTAGAACCGTGGTTAATTCCGCTAACGCAAAGATCGGGTTTGCGATGCAGGATTTCCTGTGTGGCGATCTTTACACAATCTGCCGGAGTGCCCGAGCAACTGTATTCTTTATGCTTATAATTTTCTTTAATGGTTACCTGTTCACAAAATAAGGTGTCGCTAATAGTGATGGCATGACCCATTCCGCTTTGCGGGCTGTCGGGTGCCACAACCACTACATCGCCCAGCTCTTTCATCACTTCTATTAGAGTTCTTATCCCGGGGGCAGTTATACCATCGTCGTTGGTTACTAGAATTAAAGGTTTCTTCTTCGTCATAGCTTATTTTATATAGGCTAAAATAGTAATTTCAGCAAGAAACCTTATCTTAGTAGTTTAACAAATTATTATTACCTGTTAGCTTTATTGGCACAATTTTTAATGTATTTTGGAGAGCTGTTAATGATGAAATTTATGCGATTTATGAAAAGGAATTTAAAAATCTTAGTGGTAGTGCTACTAATGGCTGCCACCTCCTGTAGTTTTACTACTAAAAAATTTGACGACCCTAATAAAGATAAACTTCTTATAGACCTTATTACTTACGTCCTTAACGAAGGTCACTATGATGCCCGGGATATTAATGACGAATTTTCTGAAGGTGTTTACGATAAATATCTTGAAGGTTTAGATGGGTCTAAACGTTTCTTTTACGAAAGTGACATTGAAGAATTCAATGCTTACCGGGATAAAATAGACGACCAGATCAAGGAAAAGCAAATTGACTTTTTTGATCTTACTTACAACCGACTTTTAAAACGATCTGAAGAAGCAAGGGATATCTATAAAGAGATCCTTGAAAAACCTTTTGATTTTTCTGAAACAGAAGATATCAATACAGACTTTTCTGAAGCCGAATATGTTTCTTCTAAAAAAGAAATGAAAGAACGTTGGAGAAAGCAGCTTAAATTTTCTACGCTTATCACTTATTTCGATAAAATTGAAGAAGAAGAGCAGAAAAAAGAAGAAGATCCAGATTATGAAATGAAGGCTAAAGAAGAGCTTGAAAAAGAAGCCCGCGAGGTGACTTTAAGTTCTTTAGAAGAATATTATGATCTTACTGATGATCTTGAGCGTAAAGACTATTTCTCTGTGTATTTGAATGCTATTGTTGAAGCCTTTGACCCCCATACTTTTTATTTCGCACCCCAGGATAAAGATCGTTTTGATATCGCGATGTCTGGTAAATTAGAAGGAATAGGCGCCAGACTTCAGAAAAAAAGTGATAATATTATGATAACTGACCTGATTTCTGGTGGACCCGCCTGGAGAAGTGAAGAACTTTCTGAAGGTGACGAAATATTAAAAGTGCAACAGGAGGATGAAAGCGAACCGGTAAGTATCGTAGGGATGCGTTTAGAAGATGCCGTAGATTTAATTAAAGGCCCAAAAGACTCTAAAGTTACTTTAACGGTTCGTAAAAAATTAATGGGTAATATTGAGGAAATCACACTTACCCGTGATATTGTTGAAATTGAAGAAACTTATGCTAAGACAGCTATGGTTCAAAAAGAAGGTAAGAATTTTGGGATAATCAATTTGCCTAAATTCTACTTTAATATGGAAGATTACGAAGAGCGTAATGCTGCTTCAGATATCAAAAAGGATATTATTAGATTGAAAGAACAAAATATGGACGGCCTGGTGCTTGACCTTAGAAATAATGGGGGAGGATCTTTAAAAACGGTGGTTGATATTGCAGGTCTTTTTATTGAAGAAGGACCAATTGTTCAAGTGAAATCTAACGGACAAAGAAAAGATGTGCTTTCAGATGAAGATCCCTCTGTACTTTGGGATGGTCCGCTTGTGATTTTGGTAAACGAACTTTCAGCTTCAGCTTCAGAAATTCTGGCCGCTGCAATGCAGGATTATAAAAGAGCAATCATTATTGGTAGTAAACAAACCTATGGAAAAGGAACTGTTCAAAATGTGGTAGACCTTAATCGTTGGTTAAGAAGTAATGAATTTGGAGATGTAGGAGCACTTAAATTAACTACCCAGAAGTTTTACAGGGTAAATGGTGGTTCTACCCAATTAGAAGGTGTGAAGAGTGACGTAGTAGTTCCAGACCGTTATAGCTTTGTAGATATAGGAGAGAAAGATCAGGACAATCCTCTACCCTGGGATAAAATAGATCCTGCCAATTACAGCGCTTGGAATGGTTATGTGAATTTTGAAAAAACCATTGCAGAAAGTAAAGAAAGAATGAACTCTAATGAGCAATTAAAGCTTATAGAGGAACACGCTAAATGGATTAAAGACCAGAGTGAAGATAGTTTTCATTCCCTGAATTTCGAAGAATATGCTTCAACGGCTGAGAGGAACCAGGAAATGGCAAAGAGGTTTGATTCTATAAAGAACTATAAGACTAATCTTACTTTTAATTCTTTACCTTATGAAGAAGAGATGTTTCAAAACGATACTATCTTAGAAGAGAAAAGAGATCGTTGGCATGATAATTTAAGCAAGGACGTGTATGTTGAAGAAGCAATCCACGTGCTGACTGATATGAAAAAGAATAACATAAGACAGGATAAATTGGCCAAAGTTCAGGACTAGTTTTTCTTTTAGAAAAGATTAAAGCGCTTCAGAAATGAGGCGCTTTTTTTATGCTTTAGAGTCTTAGATTATCTTCAAATCGAATTGACTTAATTCAGTTTAATTTAGCCAGGTAATTTTCTTCCGAAAAACTTAAATTTGCATTATGCTGAAACGAAAATATATTTATCCGTTAGTTATCTTAATTGTTGCTGCGATTTTAATTACGGTAGAACGCTGTAACTAAAATGACATCCTATCTGAATCCAGCTTTATAAAAATAAAGAGTAGGATAGTAAATGCCCAGAGCCCTGAGCCTCCATAACTCAGGAATGGTAAAGGAATACCTACGGTAGGGAAAATGCCAATAACCATCCCGATATTTACCAGGAAGTGCATAAAAATAATTCCTATTACCCCATAACCATAAACCCGGGTAAAAGTAGATCGTTGCCGTTCTGCAAGGTAGAGTAGCCGTAACATAAGCATAACAAAAAGAACAAGGATAAATGTACTGCCTAAAAAGCCCCATTCTTCTCCTACCGTGCTAAAAATATAGTCTGTATGTTGTTCCGGCACAAAATGCCCTTTGGTTTGAGTTCCTTCGGTCCAGCCTTTTCCAAATAAGCCGCCACTACCAATAGCAATTTCACTTTGATTGGTATTATAGCCAATTCCGCGGGAATCCACTTCTTTGCCTAGCACTATATTGAAACGATCTCTGTGGTGTTGCTTAAAAACATTTTCAAAAACATAGTTTACCGAAAGGGAAAATCCTATGGCTACCGCTGCAAAAAACAGGTATTTAAAAAGATTGGGTCTTCGCTTTAAGTTTTTAAGGTAAACCAATATGGCGATTAATATTACACCGCCAATTACCCAAGCCGGGCCAAAAGCAAGAGTGGCCACAAAAAGCGTGGCTGCGAAAAATCCTAATAATAAATATGCGAAATGAAGGCCTTCCCGGTAAAGTGCAAAAGCAAATGAAAAATAAACCATAGCACTCCCAGCATCTGGCTGTAACAGCACTAAAATCATTGGAAGGGCAATGATAAGGAAAACCCTTAATTGATGCTTAAAGTCTTTGATATTGGTCTGTATACCGCTTAAATATTTAGCAACGGCAAGGGCAGTTGCAGCCTTTGCAAATTCTGCCGGTTGAATACTAATGGGGCCTATTTGGTACCAGGCGGTTTGACCGGCAATTGTGCTACCAAAAACAAACAAACCTGCTAAGCTTAGCAGGCTTATGGCATAAATAACACTGGAAAATCTTTGGTAAAATTTAGCTTCAATAGATAATAATATGATTATTAAAAGAAAGCTTAAGATAATCCAAAGTCCCTGTTTGCTATATATTTGATTGAATTCAAAAAAACTAGTGTGACTTTCAGCTAAGGAAGCTGAGTAAATATTTGCCCAGCCAAATCCAACTAGTAAGAGATAAATTAAAATAGTAAGCCAATCGAATCCCGCTACGCTTTTCCCCATTTATCGATTAATTATAAAAGGTTCCCCGCTTAATGGTTTTGCATACTCTTCTTCAAGACTGTGGTTTAAGATCCAGTCTTCCATATCTGTTCGGGTTATTTCTTTTTTAATATATTTTTCAACTATTAAACTCGCAATTCGTCCTGCATAACGGCTTCCCCAATATCCGTTTTCAACAAATACGGCAATTGCTATTTTGGGATTGTCTACCGGTGCAAAAGCCACGAAGATGGAATGATCTGTAAGTTGGGTTCGCTTACCATCTATTTTTGTGAAATTTTCTGCTGTACCTGTCTTCCCGGCGATTTCAATACCAGGAATTTGAAGGCTTCTTGCCGTACCGCTTTTATAAACCTCGTGCATTCCTTCAACCACCGGATCAAAATGCTCTCTATCTATTGTGGTTTTATTCTTCACCGTAAATTTTTCCTCTTTTATGGGATCGCCATCAACTTTTTTTAAGATGTGCGGAGTGTAATACCAACCACGATTCGCGATAGTTGCCGTCATATTCGCTAATTGAATAGGAGTCATTAAAATCTCTCCCTGGCCAATTGCATTAGAAATCGTGGCCGTAGAGTACCACTTATAGGTTGGGTAATTATAAATTCGGTTATAATAATCGGCATCGGGTATTTTTCCCGGTCTACCGGTGCTCAGATCATTCCCCATAAACTGACCAAGACCAAAACTTTGCAAGTGTTTGTTCCAGGTGTCCATTCCTTCCTGCGGGGTCGGATATTTTTCTATCGTTTTTCGATACACCTGAGCAAAGTAAGAATTACAGGAGTGTGCAATCCCCGGCACCAAATTAAGGGGGCTGGGATGCGAATGGCATCCTAAAGGACGTCTTGCACCATAGTGGTAACCATTATTACAGGAGAATCTGTCATCGGTATCTATAACGCCTTCCTGAAGCGCAATTAAGCCGGTTAGGGTTTTAAAAGGAGATCCGGGAGGGTATTCGGCTAAAAGACCACGATCGTAAAGTGGTTGGGCAATAGAGTCGTAATAAAGCCTGGTGTAGTTAGGAGATCTCTTGCGACCTACCAATAATGCCGGATCGTATGTAGGAGCAGTTACCAAAGATAGAATTTCACCGCTTTCGGGCTCTATGGCAACAATTCCGCCGCGTTTGTTTTTCATTAATTTTTCTCCATAGGCCTGAAGCTCGGCATCTATGGTAATGCTGATATCTTTTCCTTTGGTTGGCAGTGTATCGTAAATACCGTCTTTGTACGGCCCAATATCCCGGTTAAACCTATCTTTTTGGATGTATTTCACCCCTTTTTCGCCACGTAGTAATTCTTCGTAAACTTTTTCTACACCGCTTCGGCCAATAAGGTCACCCGAAATATAATACGGGTCTTCGTTAACTTTTTTCTGATTTACCTGTGCAATATAACCAAGCACATTTGCGCTGTGGTCTACCTGGTAATCTCTTAATGAACGCTTTTGAATATAGAAACCTTCATATTTACGCATTTTCTCCTGTAAATAGGCATATTCAGCTTTGGTGAGCTGCGGAATAATTACCGAAGGAAGAATAGGCGAGTAGATCTTTGCTTTATCGAGGCGGCGGCCCAGTTCTTCAGGCTCTATGCTTAGAATCTTACAAAATTCAGTAGTGTCAAAAGGTTTCAGGTTTCTTGGAATCGCCATCACATCGTAAGAAGGTTGGTTGGAAACCATCAATTTCCCATTTCTGTCAGAAATATAACCACGTTGCGGGTAATCGTAAACAACTTCTATAGCATTATCCTGCGATCTTACCGCAAGGGAATCGTCTATTATTTGCAAATAGAAAAGCCGGGCAAGAAAAATAAGGCCCGTGGTAAAGATAATAATGTAAAGAAGTAATTTTCTCATCTATATTTTTTGCTGAAAACTGCTAAACTAAGCATGATCATAATAACACTGAAGATCCCTGAAAATAACGTTTTCTTGAGAACTATTATTATATGACTTAAGCTAAACATTTCCAAGAAAAATAATATAAAATGATGAATTAAAATACTGATAAAAATATAGCTTAATCTCGCCCCAATTGGCGTGGTAGAAAGTCTTAAATTTTGATGATCATAACTTATTCCAAATGAAAATCTAAGTAGGTTAGGCCTAATAAAAGCGATCACTGTACAGGCAGCCGCATGAATCCCGCCACTATCTTCAAAAAGATCGATACTGAAGCCTAATAAAAAAGCTAGGACTAAAAAAATACTTTGATTTCCGTTAAACGGGTAAAGCAAGATAAACAGGACATACAGATATGGGTTTATGTAACCCAGAAAATTAATATTGTTGAGGATTAGTACTTGTATAAATACTAAGCCAACAAACCTGATGATATTTTTTAGAATACTATTGTTCATCTTCCTCCCGCTCTAATTCCAGTATTTCTTCCCGTTCCAGGTTTTCAATAACATACACATAACCAATATTGGTCATATCATTAAAGAGCTTAACATTAATCGTGTAGTAACTCTCGCTTTGGTCTAATTTAAAATCTTCAATGCTACCAATAGGAATTCCTTCGGGGAAAATCAAAGATTTACCCCCGGTTACAATGGTGTCACCTTCTTTAACAGGGGCCTGCCTGGGAACATCAATTAACTGAACGATATTGGGGTTTTTGCCATTCCAAATTAAACTTCCAAAATGATTGGTTTTGCTTAATTGGGCATTAATCCGGGATTCTGAATTCAATATGGAAATTACCCGGGAGAACCTGTTGTTAACCCTGTCTATAATCCCAATTACTCCTTTGCTGGTAATAACTCCAAATTCAGATTTTATGCCGGCTTCTTTTCCCTGGTTCAGGGTCAGGAAGTTATTTCGCTTTGCATAATTATTATTTATCACTCTTGCGGTTCTAAAATAATAAGTGCCATCAAAACTGGAAGTATCAGTGTAATTTTCTACTGAAATTGTGTCATTTAAATTGGTGAGTACGTTGCGCAACTGCTTATTCTCCTCCATGAGGCGCTTGTTGTACTCATCTAAATGCATGTACTTATCAAAATCGTTGGCCCAGGAATAGATGCCGCCGGTAAGGCTGTTGGCCGAGCTTATAAAACTACTCTTGTGATAAGAATGGGTTTGAATAGTGAAAAATACAGCTAATGCAAGCAGAAATAAGAAAAGAATATTATTCTTATTCCGAATAAGAAAATTGAAAATTTGCTGCATAAACTACTTCTCCTACTTTATCAAAATTCCCTTATAGCGATTTAGGGTTTTTAAGCATATTCCGGTTCCTCTTACTACTGCTCTTAATGGATCTTCGGCAATATAAACCGGAAGATCGGTTTTTTGAGATAATCTTTTATCCAAACCTCTAAGCATAGATCCACCACCGGCAAGGTAAATACCTGTATTGTAAATATCGGCTGCAAGTTCTGGCGGGGTTTGCGATAAGGTTTCCATTACCGCGTCTTCAATCCTTAAAATAGATTTATCCAGGGCTTTGGCAATTTCACGATAAGAAATGTTTACCTGCTTGGGTTTTCCTGTTAAAAGGTCACGTCCCTGAACACTCATTTCTTCTGGCGGAACTTCTAAATCTTCAGTCGCTGCACCAATCTGAATTTTTATTTTTTCAGCAGTACGCTCTCCAACATATAAGTTGTGCTGCGTACGCATATAATAAACAATATCATTAGTAAATACATCACCGGCAATTTTAACCGATTTGTCGCAAACAATTCCACCAAGTGCAATTACCGCGATTTCGGTAGTACCACCACCTATATCTACGATCATATTTCCTTTAGGCTGCATAATATCTACGCCAATACCAATTGCAGCCGCCATAGGCTCGTGAATAAGGTAAACCTCTTTCCCATTCACACGCTCTGCACTTTCTTTTACCGCGCGCATTTCTACTTCGGTAATTCCAGATGGAATACAAATTACCATTCTAAGCGCCGGCGTGAACATCTTCTTTTTAAGTGCCGGAATTTCTTTAATGAACATGGTGAGCATTTTCTCACTGGCATCAAAATCGGCAATTACCCCATCTTTCAATGGGCGAATGGTTTTTATATTCTCATGGGTTTTTCCCTGCATCATCGCAGCTTCTTTCCCTACTGCGGTTATTTTTCCCGTAGTACGGTCTCGCGCAACGATAGAGGGACTGTCTACCACCACCTTATCATTATGAATTATAAGGGTGTTTGCAGTTCCTAAATCTATTGCTATTTCTTCAATGAGAAAGTCAAAAAATCCCATAGTTTGTTTGGTATTGAGGTTTGGTAAATGTACTAAAATTAATGTTTAAAATGGCGTGTTCCAGTCATCACCATCGCTATATTATTTTCGTTGCAATAATCGATGCTAAGTTGATCTTTTATTGATCCGCCTGGCTGAATTACTGCTGAAATTCCTTCGTTTCCGGCAATCTCCACACAATCAGGAAATGGGAAAAATGCATCACTCGCCATTACCGCTCCTTTTAAACTGAAATTAAAAGATTTTGCCTTCTCAATACTTTGTTTTAAAGCATCTACACGAGAAGTTTGCCCGGTACCGCTGGCACATAATTGCTTGTTTTTTGCCAATACGATAGTGTTGGATTTTGTGTGCTTACAGATTTTTGAAGCGAATAACAGGTCAGATAACTCATCATCTGTTGGATTATTGTTTGTCGCCTGTTTTAAATCTTCAAGAGCATCTGTTTTATGATCTTTCTCCTGAACTAAAACCCCGTTTAAACAAGTTCGAACTTGTTTCTGCGGAAGCTCGGTTTCTTTCTGGATCAATAAAATCCTGTTCTTTTTTCCTTTTAGGATTTCTTCGGCTTCACTCGAATATGAAGGAGCAATTACCACTTCACAGAATAATTTATGAATTTCTTCAGCCGTGATTTTATCAATTTCAACATTACTGATCAAAACACCACCAAAAGCTGAAACAGGATCTCCCGCCAGAGCATCTACATAAGCCTGGTGAATGGTATCGCGTTGTGCTAAACCACAAGCGTTATTATGCTTTAAGATTGCAAAAGTTGGTGCTTCACCATTAAATTCGTTGATGAGGTTTACCGCTGCATCAACGTCAAGAAGATTATTGTAAGAAAGTTCTTTTCCGTGAATTTTATCAAACATGGCCTCAAAATCGCCATAAAACTCACCTTTTTGATGCGGATTTTCCCCGTACCTAAGCGTTTTTCCGTTTTGGATACTATCTTTGTAAACTTCAACTTCTCCTTCAGCATTAAAATAGTTGAAAATTGCAGTGTCGTAATGCGAAGAAATATTAAAAGCTTTTCCTGCGAAAAGTTTACGATCAGCAAGGCTGGTTTCTCCACTTTTTTCGTCCAGTAAATTTTCAAAACTTTTATAATCTTCAACCGAAGACACACAAAGCACATCTTTAAAGTTCTTTGCCGCAGCGCGAATAAGCGAAATTCCGCCAATATCAATTTTTTCAATAATATCCTGTTCTGAAGCCCCCGAAGCTACGGTTTTCTCAAACGGATAAAGGTCTACAATCACAATGTCTATCTGCGGAATTTCGTATTCAGCAAGCTCCTTTACGTCACCTTCATTATCCTGGCGATTTAAAATTCCGCCGAAAACTTTTGGGTGAAGTGTTTTAACACGCCCGCCTAAAATTGAAGGATATGAAGTCACATCTTCTACAGGAACTACGTTAATTCCCAGATCTTTGATGAATTTTTCGGTACCTCCGGTAGAGTAAATGGTGATTCCCAGGTCGTTGAGTTTTTTTACGATGGGTTCCAGGCCGTCTTTGCTAAATACAGAAATTAAAGCAGATTTTGCTTTTTTTAAGTCGCTCATTGTGTTGTGTTTGTTAAAGTGGCAAAAGTAAGTATTTAAGCCAAAAACATAAAAGGCATTTCTTTTATTTATCCAGAAATTTTGTAACGAATTTTAAACCCGGGCGTCATACCACTAAGCACAAAAAAATCTGAACTTTATTTACTCATTAAGTGAGGTTTAAAATGTGCCGAAACTGGCGTTAAAGTGTTTTTAATTTTTCAACCCAATAACTCGTGGGTCTGTCCCGAGCTTTATTTATTATGCTGATATATTTACGCGTACTTAAAGAGAGTTTTAATTTTGCGATCAACGCATTAAAAAATAATAAGCTAAGAACTTTTTTGTCTTTGCTTGGCGTTACTATCGGTATTTTTTCCATTATTGGAGTGCTTGCCGCGGTAGATTCTTTGGAGCGTGAAATTAAAGGGAGCTTAAGCGCTTTAGATAATAGCACCATTATAGTAATGCGTTTTTCTTTTGGTCCTACCGAAGTTCCACAATGGAAACGCCAGCAATTTCCAGATGTTTCTTACGATGAATATCAATATTTAAAAAGAAATCTTCCTAATACAGAATCGATAGCCTTTAGCATAGGGGTGCCAGATGAATCTATAAAGCACGAAGATGTTACCAGCACTGGCGTTGGGGTTGGAGCAGTTACCCACGAATATTATGATATCGAGGCCTTCGATTTAGAAGAGGGGCGGTTTTTTAACGAATCTGAATCGGTTAGTGGTTCGCCGGTAATTGTTTTAGGTCACGAAATTGCCAATAATCTTTTTGGGAACTTTGATCCGCTTGGGAAAGAAGTGCGTATGTATGGCCGTAAACTTACAGTTATTGGCGTATTGTCTAAACAGGGTGCCAGTCTATTTGGCGGCTCCCGGGATGGCCAGGTTTTTCTTCCCGCAAATGTTGCAAGAAGGGTTTATGGAGATAATAACAAAGGCGTTTTCCCACAGTTGATCTTAAAACCTGAAGATGGCGTGGATAATGCTGAATATATTGCTGTGCTTGAGCAACAATTGCGTAATTACCGCGGAATTAAACCCGGTGACATCAATAACTTTTTTGTAAATCAACTTCAGGGATTTGCCGATTTTATAGATAATATTACCGGCCAGCTTAATTTTATAGGGCTTATTATTAGTGGATTTTCTTTGTTAGTTGGGGGCTTCGGGATTGCGAATATTATGTTTGTTAGCGTCAAAGAGCGAACAAACCTTATTGGTATTCAGAAATCTCTAGGTGCAAAGAATAAATTTATCCTGTTTCAGTTTTTATTTGAAGCAATAATCCTTGCAATAATTGGTGGTCTTGTAGGTCTCGGACTTGTTTGGTTGGTTTCCATCGCCGCTTCGCAATTTACCGGCGATTTCCAATTTGTGCTTTCTTCCTGGAATATGTTTATTGGAACAGCCGTATCAGCAATAATCGGATTGATTTCAGGAATAATTCCGGCAATTTCAGCTTCGAAATTAGATCCGGTAGAAGCCATTAGAACCGGAATGTAATTTTATGAAAAAAAAATCAACTTGAAATATCAATTTATTGTTTTCCTGTTTTGTGGATTCACTGCACTGGGAGTTTATGCCCAGGACGATTCATTAATCCTTACTGCTTAAGAAAATAAGGAATGGATAGAAAACCTTAAAGCTGAAGAAGAACTGAGCCAGCAATTAAATTTGTTGAAAAAGCGAATAGTGGCAGATACAGCCGTAAACTTTTCCTCACGCTTTATATGCTTCACAGGCCTTTCTCCCGAAAAGCGAAAGGAGATAGAAGCTAAAAGAAAAGCTGAAAAACCAGGCGAAGATTTGCATTCTCGCCACCGTCCCATATATCAATTCGTCAATAATGAAGAAGTAATTTCCCTTAGTGGTATAAAAGATAATACAGCAGTAGACCTGCAAGAATTTCTTACAACCCAGGAGGTTTCTTCCCTGGAAATATTTTACGATCAGCCCGAGAACGTTCTGTATGGAGTTCGCGGCGAAAGTGGGGTGATATTAATCAAATTAAAAGAGGAAAAAACTTTTGAGCGTGTAAAACAATTACTGCTTTAAGTTTTTAACTTAAAACTTCTGCAACTTTCTCATTTACCCATTGTAAAAATTCTTCATCTTCCTTAGAAAATGGATCTGGGGTATGAGAATCAATGTCTATCTGGCCAATATTTTCGCCGTTCAAGAAAAGAGGAACTACGATTTCAGCTTTCACGTTAATGCTACAGGCTATATAATTAGTTTGTGCTTTTACATCTGGTACAACAAAGTTTTCATTAGAAACCGCTACCTGCCCGCAAATCCCTTTTCCGAAAGGAATAATTGTGTGATCTGTTGGTTCGCCGGCAAAAGAGCGTAATTTCAATTCTTCTTTATCGCCGTTCTTAAAATAAAAACCTACCCAATCGTAATAAGGAATATTTTCTTTTAAAACTTCACAAACCTGCGATAACCTGTGGTCTACCGATAGATTTTCGTTTTCAAGAATCGCTTTAACTTCCGGTTTTAATTTCTGAAAAGACATAGTTGATATTTTGGTGCAAAAGTATTTAAAAATAATAGTAAGCGCAGGCACATATTTATATAAATTTGTTAAAAACCAACTCGAAACTTGCTAAAGTTATTCGTTAAATACAAATCGGTACTCCGTTTCATCTTTATGTTTTTGGGGAGTTATCTGGTTTTTACACTCATCTATAATCTTTACCTGGAGTTTTTTAGATCTCCGGTTTATTATCCCGATTATTTCACCCATCTCGTAGCAAAACAAAGTGAAGCCTTAATAAGTAGTTTTGGCTATAATGCACAAATTTTACCTCACCAGTCAGAACTTTCTATGAAGTTGATCGTGAATGACGCTTATTTAGCGAGAATTGTAGAGGGTTGCAACGCAATTAGTATTATAATTCTATTTGCTTCTTTTGTGCTTTCTTTCTTCGGAAAATTAAAATTAACCTTACTTTATTTACTGGCGGGTGCTGTAATAGTATACGCGATGAATATAATCAGGATCGCTATTCTTGCCATTGGAATTTATGAATACCCTGAGTATACCGACTTTCTTCATAGCATTATTTTCCCGTTAATAATTTACGGCACCGTTTTTATACTTTGGCTTATTTGGGTGCGTATTTATAGCCGTAAACATAACGTATGAAACAGCTATTAAGACTTTCTGGAATTGGGATTTTAGTAGTTTTGCTGGTTTTGGTAAGGCTTTTTGAACATCAGCTGTTTTACGACCCTTTAATTGATTTTTACCGTTACGGTGGGCATCTAGCGATGGATGTGCCTCAAATTATATTCCCTAAACTATTGCTGAATATAAGTTTGCGCTACTGGCTAAACACCATAATTTCCCTGGTCATTCTTTTTGTTGCTTTTCGCGATAAGAATATCGTGAAATTCGCCGCCTTATTATTTGCTTTACTTTTTGGAATTAGCCTGGCCACGTTTAGCGTGCTTTATTTTAATCTAAATGTACAAAATGTAATGGGCTTATTTTATGTGAGAAGATTTCTAATTCATCCGTTGTTTATTCTCATTCTACTACCTGCTTTTTACTATTATCGCTTGAAAAAAAGAGCAAATCCATGATATTGAAAGTTTTTCTAAAAAACCTGAAAATGCTTTATTTCAAAATTTTACCTATTTTTGTAGCTGATGAAAAAAGCTTTTCAACATAGCATTTCTGTAGCAATGGCATTTTTGGTGCTGTTTTCAACCTTTTCTTTTACGGTTGATAAACATTTCTGCGGAAGCTTTTTAGTAGATAAAGCTATTTTTTCTGAAGCCAAAACCTGCGGTATGGAAATGGAAACTTCAACTGAAGATTCCTGCTGTACTAATGAAAAATTAGCAATAGAAGGTCAGGATGAGTTAAAACATCAATTTGATTCTCTAGACCTGAATCAACAGGTGTTTCTTGCCGGTTTTGCTTATTCCTATATTTTCGTTTTTGAAGATTATTCAAAGGAAATTACTCCCTTTAAAGATTATTCTCCTCCCTTGCTCGTCAGCGATATACAGCTGGAAGATCAGGTCTTTCTTATTTGATTAATGAATTTTAGATACTTACCGGTTCATCTTTGAATACGGTAATAGCCTCGTTTTTATAACTGGCTTTTTAAATTATTCTAAAATTTGATAATTGAAATATTATGCTGAACAAAGGCATTAAATTCTTAATAGAAAATAAACTCGTAGCGGTTATTTTACTCGTCCTTTTTGTGGGATGGGGTATCGTGAATGCGCCATTTAACTGGGACACCGGCTTTTTGCCTTCTGAACCCGTGGCGGTAGATGCGATTCCCGATATTGGTGAAAACCAACAAATAGTTTTTACAAAATGGCCGGGGCGATCACCTCAGGATATTGAAGATCAGATCACCTATCCGCTTACGACTTCCCTGCTGGGAATTCCCGGGGTAAAAACCATTCGTAGTTCTTCTATGTTCGGCTTCTCCAGTATCTATATCATTTTTGAAGAAGATGTAGAATTTTACTGGAGCCGAAGTAGAATTCTGGAAAAGCTCAATTCACTTCCCTCTAATTTGTTACCCGATGGCGTAAGCCCTGCCCTGGGGCCAGATGCTACCGGCCTTGGTCAGATCTTTTGGTACACACTTGAAGGCCGCGATAAAGACGGAAATGTTACCGGTGGCTGGGATTTACAGGAGCTAAGAAGTATACAGGATTATTACGTGAAATATGCTCTTTCTGGGGCGAGCGGGGTTTCTGAAGTGGCTTCTATTGGTGGCTATGTTCAGGAATATCAAATAGATGTTAATCCGGAACTTATGCGCCAGTACGATATTGGACTTCAGGAAGTGGTTGTAGCGGTGAAAGAAAGTAATCGAGATATAGGCGCACAAACCCTGGAGATCAATAATGCCGAATATCTGGTTCGTGGTTTAGGTTACGTGAAATCTGTTGAAGATATCGAAAATGCGGTGGTTACTTCTGAAGATTATACTTCAGTAAGCATCAAAGATATTGCTAAGGTTTCCTTAGGTCCTGCACAAAGAAGAGGGATTCTGGATAAGGAAGGGGCTGAGGTTGTTGGCGGAGTTGTCGTGGCCCGTTATGGAGCTAATCCGTTGGAAGTGATCAACAATGTTAAAGAGCAAATCGATGAGATTAGCCGGGGTTTACCTTCTAAAACCCTTAGGGATGGAACCGTTTCCCAGGTTACCATCGTGCCCTTTTATGATCGTACTGAACTGATAAAGGAAACCCTGGACACCTTAAGTGAGGCGTTAACCATGGAAATCCTTATCACGATCTTAGTAATTATTGTGATGGTATTCAATTTACGGGCTTCGGTGCTTATTTCGGGCTTGTTGCCGGTGGCGGTTCTAATGGTTTTCATCTCTATGAAACTGTTTAATGTGCCGGCCAATATTGTGGCTCTATCTGGTATCGCTATTGCTATTGGGACTATGGTAGATGTTGGCGTTATTTTATCTGAAAATATTCTCCGGCATTTGGATGCACGCAGCACCGATGAACATGGAAATAAACTTTCTATTAATAATGTTGTTTATAATGCCACTTCAGAAGTTTCCGGAGCGATCTTAACTGCAGTGCTAACCACTATTATTAGTTTTATCCCTGTCTTTACTATGATAGGAGCCGAAGGAAAATTATTTAGACCCCTGGCATTTACTAAAACCATGGCGCTAGTGGCTTCGCTAATCGTCGCTTTATTTATAATTCCACCTTTTGCAGCAACTTTCTTTAAGAAAAGAACCATAAAAGCCAGCGTTGGATATGTACTCAATGCGATCCTTGTTATAGCGGGACTCACTGCGATGATCTTTGGTTATTTTACCGGGATTATTTTAGTAGCTTTTGGCGTGACTGGTATTCTGATACTTCAGAAAAAGATCACGCCAAAAATGGCAAATCTTATCAATATCATCATTTCCGCTTTTGCTATTGTCTTTTTACTGGCGGAATATTGGAGGCCGCTTGGTTTTGATAGGAGCATTTTTATGAACCTTATTTTCGTTGGTCTTATCGCCTTCGGGCTACTTGGCATTTTCACGATTTTTAGAAGAAATTATACCCGAATTTTGACCTGGGCGCTGGCCAATAAAATTCTTTTTCTATCAGTGCCAACGGTAATCGTGATTTTCGGTTTCTTAATTATGCAAAATACAGGCAAGGAATTTATGCCTTCTCTAAACGAAGGCTCCTTTTTATTGATGCCCACTTCTATGCCTCATGCCGGCGTGGAAGAAAACAAGCGAGTATTGCAGCAACTTGATATGGCTGTAGCTAGTATTCCTGAAATTGAAACCGTGGTGGGAAAAGCTGGCCGAACAGAATCGGCACTGGATCCAGCGCCACTTTCTATGTACGAAAATATTATTCAGTATAAATCTGAATATATGCGTAATGCGGATGGTGAGCGCCAAAGATATAAGGTAAATGAAGATGGTTTATTTGTATTGAAAAATGGCAAGCTGGCACTAAATCCTAATTCTGATATTGACGAAGATGCGAATTATAAAGAAGCTAAACTGGTCTCTGATCCATTGAACCTAAAACACGAGCAACTACTGCCTGATGAAGATGGGGAATATTTCCGAAACTGGCGTCCCGCAATAGAATCACCCGACGATATCTGGAACGAAATCGTACAGGTTACCAAGTTACCAGGAGTTACTTCGGCACCAAAACTTCAGCCTATAGAAACCAGACTGGTTATGCTCCAAACCGGGATGCGCGCACCAATGGGAATAAAAGTAAAAGGAGATAACCTGCAACAAATTGAAGCTTTCGGTATGAAATTGGAGAAAATCCTTAAAGAAGCTGAAGGCGTAAAGGATGAAGCTGTTTTTGCCGATAGAATTGTTGGGAAACCTTATTTGTTGATTGATATTAAGCGCGATCGCCTTGCAAGATACGGAGTGTCTATTGAAGATGTTCAGCAGATTCTGGAAGTTGCGGTGGGCGGAATGCAAATAACGCAGACTGTAGAAGGTCGGGAACGATATGGAGTTAGAGTACGTTATCCACGAGAATTAAGAGCTAATCCCGAAGATATTAAAGATATTTATGTTCCTGTAGAAGGTGGAAGCCCTATACCTTTAAGCGAATTAGTCAATATAAGATATGAAAAGGGGCCGCAGGTGATTAAAAGTGAGGATACCTTTTTAATTGGATACGTGTTGTTCGATAAGCTAGATGGATATGCGGAAGTAGACGTTGTAGAAAATGCCCAGGCAACTATTCAGGAGAAGATAGATTCGGGAGAATTGGTAGTTCCACAAGGTATCAACTACCGTTTTACGGGTACTTATGAGAATCAATTAAGGGCAGAAAAAACCCTTTCTGTCGTAGTGCCTTTATCCTTGCTCATCATATTTCTGATCCTTTATTTTCAGTTTAAATCTGTTTCGACTTCCCTAATGGTGTTTACAGGAATTGCAGTTGCTTTTGCCGGCGGTTTCCTCATGATCTGGTTTTATGGTCAGGATTGGTTTATGAATTTTAACTTTTTTGGAGAGAACCTGCGGGACTTATTCCAGATGCATACCATAAATCTAAGTGTGGCGGTTTGGGTTGGTTTTATTGCCCTTTTTGGGATTGCGACCGATGATGGAGTGGTGATGGCCACTTACCTTACCCAAACCTTCGATAAAAATCTAACTGAAACTAAAGACCAGGTAAGAGCATCTGTAATAGAAGCAGGTGAAAAGCGGATAAGACCTTGTTTGATGACCACGGCAACAACGATCCTTGCTTTACTGCCAATTCTAACTTCAACCGGGAGAGGTAGTGATATCATGATCCCAATGGCAATTCCTGCCTTTGGAGGAATGCTCATCGCATTGATAACGCTTTTCGTGGTGCCGATACTTTTTAGTTGGAGGAAGGAAAGTCAGTTAAAAGTTAAAAGTGAATAGTGAAAAACTAAGAATGAAAAACTAAAAGTGGTCAACTAAAAATTTACAATTATGGCTAAAAGTATTTTAAGAGATAAAAGCTATTCGTTTGCTCTTTTGGTTATTCAGAGACATAAAATAATTGTTAATGAGAAAAAGGAGTTTGTGATAAGTAAACAAATTCTAAGAAGTGGAACAGCAATCGGTGCGCTTATTCGTGAAGCAGAATTTGCAGAAAGTAAAAAAGACTTTATTCATAAAATGAGCATTGCTTTAAAAGAAGCAAATGAAACTATTTATTGGTTGGATTTATTAAAAGATTCAGAGTTTATAGAGCTTTCAATTTATGAGCAACTTCAGTCTAAATGCAAAGAATTACTAGCTATGTTGGTGAGTACCATTAAAACCGCCAAATCTAAAATTTAGTAAGATGAGAAATTTTCAAATAAAATTCATTGGGCATATCGAAGGACTAAAGTTAAGCTTTAAAAGCCTTCTCGTACTTTTCACTCTTCACTTTTCGTTTTTAACTTATAACTCCAGTGCCCAGCAATTAGAGTCTTATATCCAGGTGGCTGAAGAGAATAATCCGCAGATCCAATCTTTTAATTTGAAATATGAGATTGCAGAGGAAAAGATCAATGAGGTAAACGCATACCCTGATACCGAGTTTGGGATAGGGTATTTTGTAAGTGAACCAGAAACCAGAACCGGTCCGCAAAAATTAAGGCTTTCCGTTAGGCAGATGCTTCCCTGGTTTGGGACTATTACCGCAAGGGAAAATTACGCGGGTTCTATGGCAGATGCAGAATATGTGGAGATAGCTGTCGCCAAGCGCCAATTGGCACTTGCGGTAGCACAGGCTTACTACAGATTATATGCGAACGAGACTAAACAAAAAATCTTAAAGGAAAATATAGAATTATTGGAAACCTTTCACGAGCTGGCGCTTAATTCCCTTGAAGTGGGCAGTGCTTCAGCTGTAGATGTGTTGAGGCTTCAAATGCGCCAAAATGACCTGGCCCAGCAAAAAGAAAGCCTGGAACAGGAATTTAATGCGGAAGAAGTGCTCTTCAATAATCTGCTGAACCGGGAAGAAGATCTTTCAGTAGAGGTAGTTGATTCGCTTTTTATTCCGGAGGCTCAAACTGATAAGGAGGAAAGAGTAGCTGAGGTACACCCGGAATTATTGAAATTCGACAAACTCTATGAATCGGTAGTAGAAGCTGAAAAATTAAATCTTAAAGATGCGGCACCAAAACTGGGGTTTGGGGTAGATTATGTAAGCGTTGCAGACCGTGCCGATATGGCTGTAGCCGATAACGGGAAGGATATTCTTATGCCTATGGTTTCGGTTTCTATTCCCATTTTCAACAGTAAATATAAGTCGGTTACAAAGCAAAATGAACTTCGACAAAAGGAATTACAGGCGCAAAAAGACCAACGCTTAAATCTTTTACAAACCAGGTTAGAAGAAGCCGTGAGCATAAGAAACTCGGCAAGGGTGACTGCGAACACTTTTATTGAAAATTTAGAACAGGCGAAAGATGCAGAAGAGATCCTGGTAAGAAGCTATGAAACCGGGACAATTGATTTTAATGATGTGTTGGAAATACAGGAATTACAACTAAAATTTCAAACCGGACTTATCGAGGCAGTGAAGAACTATTATATGCAAGCTGCGGTAATCAATTACCTAAGTAAATAGGTTAGAAATAATTTTTGTCAAGCCACGACAAGGTTCAGCTAGACAAAAAATATCAGAATTAACAGAACAAGTAATATTTAAAAAATGAAAAAATATATCATTTATATCCTAATCCTTATCAGTGGCCTGGTGCTGGGGTATCTTTTCTTTGGAACGGGAGACGTGAAAAACGGAAAGGAAGAAACTGAAGTGACAGACGAGCACGAGCATGAAGGAGAAACTCAAATGTGGACCTGTTCTATGCATCCACAGATTATGCAACCCGAACCCGGTGACTGCCCTATTTGTGGGATGGAACTTATTCCTGCAGATGCTAATGCCGATGGCCTTGGGGCAGATGAGTTTCAAATGACCAACAATGCTATGGCTCTGGCCAATATCCAAACCATTATTGTTGGTGGAGGGGGAGAAGTTGAAAATACTCTTACTCTATCAGGTAAGATCCAGGTAAATGAAGAAGCTAATGCGGTGCAGGTAGCCTATTTCGCTGGAAGAATAGAAAGTCTCAATGTTAGTTTCACCGGCGAAAGTGTTAATAGAGGCCAGCTTTTGGCAACTATTTATTCCCCAGAACTTGTTGCCGCACAGCAGGAATTGCTTACAGCCGCAAAAATGAAGGAAAGTCAACCCGCGCTTTATAATGCTGTAAGAAACAAACTGAAATTATGGAAATTATCAGACGCGCAAATAAATTCTATTGAAGAAGCCGGCCGGGTAAAGGAGAATTTTCCGGTTTTCGCAACAGTATCGGGAACGGTGACTGAAAAATTGGTACAGGAGGGAGATTATGTTAAACAGGGACAGCCTATGTTTGAGTTGGCCAATTTGAATTCGGTTTGGGCGGTTTTTGATGCGTATGAGAATCAGATTTCCGGTTTAGAGGAAGGTCAAAAGATCATGGTAACCACCAATGCCTATCCCGATAAGGAACTGGAAGCTACCATTTCTTTTATAGATCCAATATTGAATACGGCTAGTAGAACGCTTAGACTTAGGGCAGTTTTAGATAATAAGAATGAAAATTTAAAACCCGGAATGTTTGTTAAAGCAAAGCTACAAAGAAGTGCAGGGCAGGAACAGGAGTCTACTTTAAGCATCCCAAAAACTGCGGTTTTATGGACCGGAGAACGTTCGCTGGTGTATGTGAAGACCAGCCGTGATAAGCCTGTTTTTGAAATGCGGGAAATAGAACTAGGCGCCACTTTAGGTGATACCTACGAAGTTTTATCTGGTCTTGAAGCTGGCGAAGAGATCGTAGCTCACGGGACATTTACTGTAGATGCCGCGGCGCAATTGCAAGGCAAAAAGTCTATGATGAACCAGGGTAAAGAGAAAGAGGATTCTAGGGAAATGCAAATGAATTTACCCGATGGCTTTCAAAAAGATTTTAAGCCTGTGTTATCAGCTTATTTTGATTTAAAAGATGCCTTTGTAAACACAAAAGTTGAAGAGACTAAAGCTGCTGCAACCAAAATGCTTCAGAAGGTCAATAGCCTCAAAGAAACTAATCTTGGAGCAATGGAAACTGAGCATCTAAAAAAGATTAGAAGCATGCTTCAGGCGATCTCAGAAAATGACGATATAGAAAACCAACGAGATCACTTTATCGTGCTTTCAGAAAACATAATTGCTTTTGCTTCCAATATGGAAACGCTGGAAAAACCGCTTTATATTCAACATTGCCCTATGGTAAACAACAATGAAGGAGCCGATTGGTTAAGTCTTTCAGAAGAAATTAGAAATCCCTATTTCGGAGAGGTGATGATGAACTGCGGAGATACTCAAAGAAAATTATAAGAATACTTTTAGATTTTATATTAAGAATTTGTGCTATATACCTGTAAATTAGATATTAACTATAAACCTAATCGAAAATGAAAAGTAGAATTTTAAATTTTGGAGTTGTACTCTTACTGGCTATCGGCCTATTTTCCTGTGTAGATAACAAAGGGAAACAATCGGTTGAAATAAACACCCCAGAAGAGGTTAAAAAAGCGGAAAAAGAAACCGCAGATATCGCCGATCAGGATTTTATAGATGGGATGACGGGAAAAATATGGCATAATTACCTGGAGATAAAAATGGCATTGACCAATGCTGATGCAGACCAGGTACAGGATGTGGCTCAAAGTATGGTAGCCTCTTTTTCAGAAGAACAAGCAGAGCTAAAAGCTATTGCGAAACAGTTATCTGAAACCGGCGAGCTGGAAAAACAAAGGGAATTATTCTCAGCATTTACAGATAAGGCGGGGCCTATGTTTGAAGATGCACTTTCCGGAGGGACTATTTATAAAAAGTTCTGCCCTATGGCTTTTGACAATAAAGGGGCTTATTGGTATGCTGATATCGAGGAAATAAACAATCCATATTTCGGTGATAAAATGCCCAATTGTGGTGCCGTAAAAAAGACAATTAAAAAGTAAAAACTAAACTAACCAAAAACTAAAATATGATGAATCAAGAAGATAAAAAACAACACAAAAAAAGTGGCAGTAATTATAGTAGATTTTTTCTAATGCTCGGTCTCTCCTTTTTGGCGATGTATATCACCATGTATTTTAATACTTACGAGTTTGATCACGTTTATTTTAGCCTAACACGATTTTATATGACTTGCCTGGGAATTTCGGCAATGGCAGTAATTATGCTTTCGCTTATGCTTAAAATGTATAAAAACAAGAAAAAGAATATTGCCATTTACCTGGGAAGTCTTGTCTTGTTCGTTTCGGCCTTAGGATTGGTAAGAGCACAACGACCAATCATTGGAGATATTTTATATATGAAAGCGATGATCCCTCACCACTCCATCGCGATTTTAACCAGTAAACGTGCAGATTTAAAAGACCCCGAAACTAAAAAGTTAGCTGAAGAGATCATAGAAGCTCAGAAAAGGGAGATTGCGCAAATGAAAAAGATAATATACCGATTGGAGAATGAAAAGGAGTAGATAGCATAAGTCAGATTTTCAGAGCTTTTAACCGCTTTGAGAGTGTTTTTAAATAATTAAGAAATCAAAAATTAGAAATTATGAATACTGTATTGAGAATTACGTTTGTGTCCATTTTTGGATTATTATTAAGTAGTTGTGGAACCAACAAAACTGCAGCAGAGGCGCTGACAGAAAATGATTTTAGAAATAACGTTTACAGGGAAATTGTGAACGACCAGTCTAAGTTCATGGAGTTTATGGAAGTAGCTCATGCGAATCCGCCGGCAGATATGTGGTTGCTAAAAGACCATATGCAAATGATGGAGAATGGAAAAATTCAGGAAATAATGAAGAATAATCCTGAAATGAAGGAGCAAATGCAGAAAATGAAGCAGGAAAAAATGGAGAAGGCTCCCAAAATGCAACAGAAGATGCAGAAAAAAATGAAAAATAAAATGATGAATAATCCTGAAATGAGAATGGCAATGATGCAGGAAATGCATCAAAAAATGAAATCTAATCCTCAGATGGCAGATAAAATGATGGATCAAATGATCCAGTTCCTTCACGAAAATCCTGAACTTATGGAAAAGATGAAAGCGAAAATGAAAGCCCACCAGGATAAAATGTAAAAGTTGGGGTTTCAATAATGGAGAAATTTAAAAGCACAAAAAGAAAAATTAAGCAAAATGAAGAACTCATTGAGTTTTTAGAAAAAAATAGAAATAAGAGATAAATGAGTGATAAAAAAGAAGCTGATAAGAAGTTTTATGGTCAACTGTTTTCTAAAGCAGGTTGGACCCTGGGAATTGTAGTAGTTCTTGCTTTTCTTTATGTATTATTTCTGCCAAAATCATTAGATAATGAAGCCTGGAAATGGCTCATCATTGCTATTGCGATTACCAAGGCATTTTTAATAGTAAGAATTACTTTCACACAGTTAAGTAAGATATTAGGAGATAGTCACTATTTAGAGCACGTTTTAAGCCTTTTTACGCTAATAATAAGCCTTATTGTGCTTTCTTTTGCTTCAGATTATTATGCGCTTTATCTAAACGAAGCAGCCAACTTTAAAACGAATTTGATTTTTGGAGAACCCTCAATATTCTTATTCTTTGAGTTTTTCTATTACTCCCTAATCTCGTTTTCTACTGTTGGTTATGGTGATTTTGTGCCTTTGTCGTTATCGGCCAAATTCTTAGTAATTTTGGAAACAATTCTCTATTTCTTTGTGCTGGTCTTTGGGACGGCAAATATTAACCGAATTAACATTAAGGATTAAACTTTTAAACCTCAAATTAAATTATATATTAAAAATCAAAAAAATGAAAAAAAATCTTAGAAGCCTTACAATGCTTAGCCTTATCGCTGGAAGTATGGTAATATTTTCCTGTAAGAATGAGGAAAATAAAGTGGATGCACCAGAGCCTATGCAGAATGAGATGCACCAGCCAGATGAGCAGGCTAAAGCAGAAACTTATAAAGGCGAAAAAATGCAAGCCGAATTTAAAGATGAAAACACCGCAGAAATCTATACCTTGTATGTAGAGATCAAGGATGCCTTTGTAAATACCGATGCCGAAGCAGCCGGTGAAAAAGCTGCAAAACTCGCAGAAAAAGCAGGCGAGAACGAAGGTATAGCGGCTATTGCGAATACCATTGCAGAAAGCGACGATGTGAATAAACAACGTGAGGCTTTTTCTAAACTTACAGAAGCAATGGAGCCTGTGTTAATGAATGCTTTGGAATCTGGAGCAATTTATAAGCAATATTGCCCAATGGCTTTTGAAGGAAAAGGAGACTATTGGTATTCAAATTCAAAAGATATTTTTAATCCTTACTACGGAAATAAAATGCTGAAATGCGGTAGGGTAGAAGCAACCATTGAATAATTAAATCATTTTTAAGGTCGGTTAAACATTTTTGATTCTCCAATCCGAAAATTTAGCCGACCTTATTTCTTATTAATCATAACTATTTTGAAAGAAAACATCCTGCATATAAAGAATATGGTTTGTGACCGTTGCCTCATGAGTGTTGAGAAGACTTTGCAACAGCAAAACCTTAATTATATTAATATCAGTTTGGGCAGGATTGAATTTAAAAACGAACTTTCTGAAGCTCAATTCCAAAGTCTGGAAGAGGAACTCAATGCGAACGGTTTTGAAATTGTAGCCGAAAGAAATAACAAAATTGTAACCGATATAAAATCTTTGATTATAGAATTGGTTTACGAACATAAAGATTCGGGGAACAAAAAGCTTTCTGAAGTTCTAAGTGAAGAAGTGCATTACGATTACAGTCATCTCACCAACATTTTCTCCAAAGCAGAGGGACACAGTATTCAAAGTTTTCAGAATAAAATAAAAGCAGAACGCATTAAAGAGCTTTTGGAATACGGGGAGTTGAATATTTCAGAAATTGCCGATAAAATGGGCTTTGGCAGTGCCGCTTATCTTTCCACCTTCTTTAAGAAAGAAACAGGGATGAATCCTTCTCAATTTAAATCACAACATCAGGACCGTAAGTCACTGGATAAACTATAGGAGGATTTTTGCCACGAATACACGAATGTTTTCTAAAAATTAAGTTTGATTCATTCATAATGAAAAAACTTTTTTTATGGGCGGTTAATCATTTTTTCATCAGGATTTCTAATTAATTCGTGAATTAGTGGCCTTTTACTCGATAATCGAGATTAAATGCTCAGGGGCTTGGCTCGAAATCAAATTGGATTTTCAAATAATAATGCTTTTTGAGCTTCTCCGAAGTTCACAATTTATTATCAACATTTTTTCCCATTTTCTTATAATTTCTTACCATAATTTTAAAACTCATTTCGGTTTTTAGTAGTTAATTTCGTAGTAAACCAATAAAAACCAATATTATGAGAAATGAAAAAATGCTGAAAGCATTGGGGAATTGCATTAACCATTGTAATTATTGTGCAGATGCCTGTCTGGATGAAGACAATGTGAAAATGATGAAAGATTGCATTAGAACCGATAAGGTTTGTGCAGAGGTTTGTAGCACCCTTAACCAGGTTTTGGCTACCGACTATAAAAACGTAGACGGACTCGTAAAATATTGTATCGAAGTTTGTAATGCATGTGCAGATGAATGTGGACAACACGAGCATGATCATTGCCAGGAATGCGCAAAAGCTTGTCGTGAATGCGTGAAGGCTTGCGAAGCTTATTTAGCATAGAACTTAATTTTTAAGACTGTTTGAATTTTTCCTATTAGACGTCAACCTGAACTTGTTTCAGGTTCTAATTTCTTGCCACCTAGATACTGAAACAAGTTCAGCATGACGTAATTAAAACTAAAAATTCAAACAGTCTTTTTTCTTCAATAATATTTATGAAACATAACTATCAAATTTCCGGGATGACCTGCATGGGATGCAGAGCCCACGTTGAAAATTCCTTAAAGAACGTGGAAGGCGTTACCAATGCTAAGGTAGATCTCGAAAAAGCTAGTGCTGAGATCGAGATGGAAAAGCATATTGAACTTGAAAAGTTCCAGGCTGCACTTGAAGATAGCAATTACGAAATTTATTTAGCAGATGAGGTTCCTCAAACTTATTCGGTAAGTGGAATGACCTGCAAAGGATGTAGCGCTCACGTGGAAGCGACATTAAATAAAGTTGAAGGAGTAAAAAGAGCAAAAGTAGATCTGGAAAAGGCTGAAGTTAAAGTTTTTTCTAAAGAGAATATTCCTTTAAAGAAACTACAGCAGGCCTTACAGGATGATGGTGGGCATTATCAAATTCACGAACCCGGAGAAGAAGTAAAACCAAAAAAGAAAAAACCTAAAGGCGAAGGCACGGGCGTTTTCTATTGCCCTATGCATTGTGAAGGCGATAAAACTTACGATAAGCCCGGTGATTGCCCTGTTTGCGGAATGGATTTGGTAGAAGAAGCCAGCCTAAAACCACAAGCTACTACCTATACCTGCCCAATGCATCCAGAAGTAGAGCAGGACGGTCCCGGTTCCTGCCCCAAATGTGGAATGGACCTGGTACCTAAAGAACCTGAAGAATCTTCAGAAAGTAAATCTTACAAAAAACTGCTTAAGAAGTTTAAAATAGCCGTGGCGTTTACGCTGCCTATTTTTATTATCGCGATGTCTGAAATGATTTCGGGCAATCCACTTTATGAAATTTTAGCTCAAAAATATTGGAACTGGATTCAGTTTGGGCTTTCCCTGCCAGTTGTTTTTTACGCTACCTGGATGTTTTTTGAACGTGCATGGCGTTCTGTAAAAACCTGGAATCTAAATATGTTTACGCTTATAGGGATTGGAGCAGGAGTGGCCTGGATCTTTAGCGTTTTTGGATTGATATTTCCAGATTTTTTCCCGCCGCAGTTTAAAACTGAAAGTGGAACGGTGCACGTTTATTTTGAAGCCGCCACGGTTATTCTAACGCTTGTTTTACTTGGGCAGGTTCTGGAAGCCCGCGCCCATAGCAAAACAAATTCTGCAATAAAAGAATTACTGAAACTAGCTCCAAATAAAGCGATTAAAGTAGTTGATGGCGAAGAAAAAGAAGTTTCTATAGAAGAAATTCATATGGGCGATATTCTAAGAGTAAAACCCGGTGATAAAATTCCTGTAGACGGAGTTATTGAAAAGGGAAACTCCAGTATAGACGAGTCTATGATTACGGGAGAACCTATTCCGGTAGATAAAGTAGAGGGAGATAAGGTGAGTTCGGGAACCATTAATGGAAACCGAAGTTTTACGATGAAAGCCGAAAAAGTGGGAGATGAAACCCTGCTTTCTCAAATCATTAAAATGGTCAATGACGCCAGCAGGTCTCAGGCGCCTATTCAAAAACTGGCCGATAGGATTTCGGCTTATTTCGTGCCTATCGTGGTTGGTATTTCAGTCCTTACGTTTGTGATCTGGGCTATTTTTGGTCCCCAGCCTCAATATGTATATGCTCTGGTAAATGCCATTGCGGTATTGATTATTGCCTGTCCGTGTGCACTTGGCCTGGCCACACCAATGTCGGTAATGGTGGGCGTAGGAAAAGGAGCCCAAAACGGAGTTTTGATCAAAAATGCCCGTGCCCTGGAGGAGATGGATGATATTGATACGTTGATTATTGATAAAACCGGAACCATCACCGAGGGTAAACCTAAAGTGGAAAAAGTTGAGGTGATTTCAGAAGAAAATGAGGAAGAAATTATAAAACTTATCGCTGCGGTAAATTCCCAGAGTGAGCATCCTCTGGCAAAAGCCACGGTTGATTTTGCAAAGGAAAAAGAGCTGAAATATAAAGAAGCTTCAGATTTTAATTCCGTTACCGGAAAAGGGGTGACCGGAATGGTAGACGATCAAAAAATAGCTATTGGGAATGAGAAGCTAATGCAGGCTGAAAATGTTGAGATTCCTTCAGAAATAAATAAGAAAGTAACCGCAGAGCAGGAAAAAGGTAAAACCGTTTCCTATATATCACGGAATGGAAAAGTAATAGGTTATTTTACAATTACAGATCCTATTAAGAAAACCAGTAGGGAAGCCTTGAAATCTCTAATGGATGATGGGGTTGAGGTTTATATGTTTACCGGTGATAATGAGAAAACCGCAAGATCTGTCGCAGAAGAACTGGGCTTAACTGGCTTCAAAGCAGGAATGCTTCCCGAAGATAAACAGAGTGAAGTGAAAAAACTTCAGCAGGAAGGAAAAAAAGTGGCAATGGCAGGTGATGGAATTAACGACGCTCCTGCTCTGGCCCAGGCTAATATTGGAATTGCTATGGGAACAGGAACCGATGTAGCTATAGAAAGTGCCGAGATCACTTTGGTGAAAGGCGATCTAAAGGCAGTTAGAAAAGCAAAGACTTTGAGTAAAAAAGTGATGCGTAATATTAAGCAGAATTTGTTCTTTGCTTTGATATACAATACTCTTGGAGTACCTGTTGCCGCTGGAGTTTTATACCCGGTTTTCGGACTTTTACTTTCACCCATGATCGCAGCTTTAGCTATGAGTTTTAGTTCGGTTTCTGTGATTGCGAATGCACTGAGATTAAGAAATACAAAATTGGATTAACTTTAAATCACTCAAAAATTTAAGGAAATGCAGGATTTTTTAAGCAAATGGGGAGAAGCAGCCTACACCAGCGCCGGCTTTTTCTGGATGGCTTTGTGGGCTTTTATCTTAGGATATATTATAAGTAGTGGAATACAAATATTTGTAACCGAAAAAAGGATGCAGCGCACTATGGGTAAAGACGAATCTAAGAGCCTTTTATTGGGAACTTTTTTCGGATTTATTAGTAGTTCCTGTAGTTTTTCAGCCCTGGCTTCTACCAAAAGTTTGTTTAAAAAAGGCGCCAGTTTTGCTTCCTCTATCGCTTTTTTACTTGCTTCAACTAATCTCGTTATAGAATTAGGAATTTTGATTGCCATCTTCTTAGGTTGGCAATTTGTTGTGGGAGAATACGTAGGAGGAATATTGCTAATTCTAATAAGTTGGTTACTCATTAGAATTATTAATCCTAAAGAAATGATCAAAAAGGCCAGAAAGCGCCTTGATGAAAACGATGATGACGATGAGGATTCAGAAAAATCCTGGAAGAAAAAAATGAAGTCGGAAACCAGCTGGGCTAAAGTATCTAAACAATATGCGATGGAGTGGAAAATGGTTTGGAAAGATGTGACTTTAGGTTTTACTATTGCCGGGGTTGTAGCTGCTTTTGTTCCAGATTCCTTTTTTCAAACTTTATTTATAAATACAGGAGGTGGAAATACAGATTTTAGCTTTTTTACAATTCTTGAACATATCATAGTAGGGCCAATTGCTGCATTTTTAACGTTTATAGGTTCTATGGGGAATATTCCGTTAGCAGCACTTCTATTTGGGAAAGGAGTGAGCTTTGCGGGGGTTATGGCCTTTATTTTTAGTGATCTGGTAGTGTTTCCGGTGTTACGGATCAACGCGAAATATTACGGCTGGAAAATGTCTTTATTTATACTTTTCCTTCTCTTTACCGCCCTTATTGGTACATCTCTACTGTTGCATTACGGTTTTAACCTGTTTAATTTACTGCCAGACCCAAATTCAGTAAAAATCACTAATACCGATCATTTTAAAATAGATTATACTTTTTGGCTGAATATGGCTTTTCTAGCAATTTCTGGAGTACTAATTTATCTTGGATTTTATAAGCGGAAAGATGTAATGCATATGAAGGAAATGGCACCTAAAAGCCAGTTGTTGGAAACTAGCTTAAAATATATAGCTTTTGTATGTTACCTGTGGCTTGCCGGAGGTTTAGTGGCGAAGTTTTTTCTGTAATAAAAAGAGAGCAGGGAAGAAGATAAATTTTATTAGGCTCAGATATAAAATTTAGATTTTCGGTTCTCCTAATACTGCTCTCATTTTAAAATTCAAACAAACTCAACTAATCAACCTAAAAAGTCCCTCTTTGATTTTTAGCATTTCCTAACTACTAAAAAATCTTTTTCATAGCAATTAAAGTGGGGCTTTTATAGTAAGACTTTAAATTTTTAAAAAGGTTTAAAATAAAATATAAAAAAACCACCGCGTAGGGACGGTGGTTCCAAAACTAACAAATCAAAAAAATGTTAGGATTATTTGATGGGGTTTAAAATTAAATCTATTCTTTCTAAAGCATCCTGAAGGTGGTATCTCGTTAAACGATCTCCACGATTAGAAGCTCTTCTAATTTGATTTTGAAGTGTTTTAAGCTCTCCTCTTACCACAGGGCGAATATCACTTTGCGCAACATCTATGTCACTTCGGGTTATCCAGCTTCTGTAGCGAGATGGAATTTCGCTTTGCTCTTCCGTCATTAAATGCTCCATACGCTCTATGTAAGCACGCTGAAGATTTCTGCGGTAACGATCAATATTTTGTCCTGAATAAACTTCACTCCAAATTCCGGTTCTCACATCGCTCATCATATCAATTAAACCATAAGCTTCATCACCGTTTACTTCTTCGTTCTCCATTAAACGAGCCATTCTACCAAAATCAAGTAGGTTGTTAAGCGTGCGTTCCTGCATATTTCTAATACGCTCTACCTGACCATCAAACTGGATCTTATTGAAAATTTCCTGGTCTATCATCCATTCCGGGGTTTCAAAAAGCTGTTCCTGTAAAAAGTTCATCGCTTCCTTCTGCTTTTCTTTTGAAACGTGAGTATAAACCGCACCTTCCTGGTCGTAAGTTTTATAATGTTCATAAATACCCCCAATATTTGCGGTTACGTGTCCCATATATCGATTAAACTGACTTAAAACCTGGCCGTACATATCGTCAAGATCCTCGTAGTTTTTGCCGTCTTCAGCAGTCCACTCGATCAATTTCGGCATAATGCGCTTAAGGTTTTTAATTCCGTATTCACTGGCTAAAACAGCATCGTCTCCAAGATCTTCGGTTTGAGAACTAGGGTCTATAACTCCACCACTTTGCTGGCTTCCGAAGCGATATAAAGGATCTCCAGCTTTCTCAAGAATCCATTCATCAAGAATTTCTTTTTCCTCTTCAGCAGATTTATCAAGAATTGGGCGATAACCCCATTTTATTGCATACTTATCGTAAGGTCCAATATCTGGCATTAGTGCAACATCACCATCTTCTGGCTGTGCGATATAATTAAAACGCGCATAATCCATAATGGATGGTGCAGTACCATATTCAGCAGTGAATTCAGGATCACGTAGATCTTCAACCGCATAAGCAACACTACTTCCCATATTATGCGGAAGACCTAAAGTATGCCCAACTTCGTGAGAAGAAACAAAACGAATTAAACGTCCCATTACTTCATCTTCAAATTCAACACTACGAGCGTCTTCGTTAATTGCCGCAGTTTGAACAAAGAACCAGTTTCTAAGCAAGGTCATTACATTGTGATACCAGTTGATATCTGATTCTAATATTTCTCCAGAACGCGGATCACTAACGTGAGGGCCATTGGCGTTTGGAATTGGGGAAGCCAGGTAACGCACTACAGAGTAGCGAACATCTTCGGGGCTCCAATCTGGGTCTTCTTCTTTTGTTGGTGGATCTTTAGCGATAATCGCATTTTTGAATCCGGCAGCTTCAAAAGCAACCTGCCAATCTTCAATTCCCTGTTTAATATAAGGAACCCATTGTTTAGGAGTGGCGCGATCTACGTAATAAACAATTTGTTCTTTCGGCTCAACTAATTCCCCGTTTTTAAACTTCTCTTTGTCTTCTTCTTTTACCTCAAGTCTCCAACGGTCAAGATATTTTACTTCTTTACTTTTTTGAGCATCAAGCCCATAATCTGTTTGTCCTCGGGCAAACCAACCTACACGCTGATCGAAATAACGACGTTTCATGGGTTCTTTAGGAAGCAGGATCATAGAATTACTAAATTCTAAAGAAATAGACCCGGTGCTCTCATTAGAAGGAGGGGCGCCTGCACTATAAGTTTTTACGTGCCTCACCTCAATATTTTCAGGATAGCTGCGAATAGTATCTATGTAAGAACGGCTATCGTCTAAACGCGAAACTTTATATTGTTTTCTTGAACCTTCTCTTAGTCCTAATGCCTTTACATCTTTTGTGTAAAGATCTGTTACCTCGATTACAGTTGTTTTGTTAACGGTATCTTTTCCTATTGTTTTGACCGGAAAACGTTGTAAAACTGGTTCAAAGTTAGAATTAACTACTGCTTCGTGAACAGGTAGGGAATCAGCCGCATATATTTCGTGAGAAACAACTCTTAAAAGAACGTGACCGTCTTTTTTCTGCCAGCGGTGTACCTGCGTGTTTTGTTTTCCACCGCCAAAACCAATTCCAGTGGCGGTTTTTGCAATTCTTGTTACGGTAAGCATTTCACGGTTAAACAGACTATCTGGGATCTCGTAAAAATATTTATCGTCTACGCGGTGAACGGTGAATAAACCTTCGTCGCTTTTAGCATCTTTAGTAATTACTTTGGTGTAAGGTTCCAGGTCACCATTCTTTTTTGAGGCTTCTTTTTTGGAGGCATCAGCCGAAGATTTATTAGGCTGAAAAACCGCACAACTGGAAACCGAAACCGATAAGGCTATTAAAAATAGCTTATTCGTAAATCGTTTGGTCATAAAGTTAAATTTTGGTTTGTGTGATTAATTTGAAGTGATAAATTTTCTTTAGCGAAAGCTAAAAAACGAAAAAAGACCACCATTTGGTGATCTTTTGACTGATTTATCTTAAAAAGGTTTAAAAAGTAAAGTTAAAAAGTCTTATTTTAACTATTGTTTATCTGATCTGTAAAAACTTTTCTGAATTTTAAACCGCTTTTATCTTCATAGTTTCGTCATCTTTAAAAACATCTATCATTTTATGTTTTCTCAGTGATTTCAGGGTTTTGTCCCACTTTTTATTACTTAAACCAGACTTGGTTTTTATCGTATCCAGTTCCTGAATTTCATCACTTTTTAATAGCTGAAATACCGCTTTTTCATCTTCGCTAAGTTCAACAGCTTTTCTTTCCGGCTTCATTTGCGGGAAGAATAAAACTTCCTGGATGGATTGATTGTTGGTTAAGAACATAATTAATCGATCCATTCCTATTCCCAGTCCAGATGTTGGAGGCATTCCATATTCCAGGGCTCTTAAGAAATCCTGGTCTATAAATTCGGTTGCTTCATCATCTCCTTTTTTAGCCAGTTTTAATTGTTCTTCAAAACGCTCACGCTGGTCTATAGGATCATTTAATTCTGAATATGCATTAGCGATTTCTTTTCCGCAAACCATCAGTTCAAAACGCTCGGTTAGTTCGGGGTTTTCACGGTGTTCTTTACAAAGCGGACTCATTTCCTTGGGATAATCGGTAATAAAGGTTGGTTGGATGTAATTTCCTTCACACTTTTCACCAAAAATCTCATCGATGAGCTTTCCTTTTCCCATAGTTTCGTCAACTTCAATTCCCATATCTTCCGCTGCTTTTCTAATTTCAGCTTCAGATTTTCCGGTAATATCAAACCCGGTAAATTCCTTGATAGAATCGGTCATTGTAACGCGTTTGTAAGGCGCTTTAAAGTCGATCTTATTTTCTCCAAAAACAGCTTCGGTAGTCTTGTTTACCTCCAGAGCACAATGTTCCAGCAACTTTTCGGTGAAATCCATCATCCAGTTGTAGTCTTTGTAGGCTACATAGATTTCCATCGCTGTAAATTCAGGATTATGGGTTCTGTCCATTCCTTCATTTCTGAAGTTTTTAGAAAATTCATAAACACCATCAAATCCGCCAACGATCAGTCTTTTCAGGTATAATTCATTAGCAATTCTTAAATAAAGCGGAATGTCTAATGCGTTATGATGAGTAACAAACGGTCTTGCAGCAGCACCACCGGGAATAGATTGTAAAATTGGAGTTTCAACTTCAAAATATTCCCTTTCATTAAAGAAGTTTCGCATTGCGTTGAACAATTTTGTACGCTTTACGAAGATCTCTTTTACTTTCGGATTTACAGCCAAATCGGCGTAACGCTGGCGATAACGATGTTCGGGATCGGTAAAGCCATCGTAGGTATTTCCTTCTTTATCGGTTTTAGGAAGCGGTAAAGGACGAATGGATTTGCTCAGTAAAGTGAAATCTTTCACCATCACAGTCATTTCCCCAACCTGGGTTTTAAAAAGTTCGCCTTCAATTCCTATAAAATCGCCAATATCCAGCAACTTTTTATATACATCATTGTACTTGCTTTTCTCTTCCCCGGTACAAATTTCATCACGGTTAAAATAAACCTGTAGCTTTCCTTTAGAATCCTGTATTTCGGCAAAAGAGGCTTTCCCCTGGATACGGCGGGACATTAACCTACCAGCCAGCACCACTTTTTTTCCATCTTCAAAATTCTCTTTTATTCCCTTGCTGGTGTCCTTTACCGGGAACAAATCTGCCGGATAAGGGTTAATACCTGCTTTTCTCAGTGCAGAAAGCTTCTCTCTTCTTACTATTTCCTGTTCAGATAATTGCATACTCGTAATTTGATGTATTAATGCTTGCTTTCGCAAAACGAGTGCAAATATAGTGACTATGTGGCTACCAACCAATGCGATATAAACCTGAATTTTGATAATATTTGGAATATAAAAATGCACTTGTTTATGTAATAAGTTTTCTCTATTTATAATCTTATCTTTGCGGTATAAATTGGTAATAGCTTTAGATAAATGAGTGTTTGGCGTGTTATTCTTTCTGTTTTATTTCCTCCGCTAGCGGTTTACGATCGTGGTTGTGGTTCTATTTTAATCGTTTTGATCCTTACTATTTTGGGATGGATCCCGGGCGTGATCGCGGCACTAATTATTCTGAATAATCCAAGAAAAGGTGTATGAACAAGAAGATAGATTTACAGAATTTAGGATATAAAGATTATAAAGAAACCTGGGATTACCAGGAAAATCTTTTTAAAGAAATTCTGGATATTAAGATTAAGAACAGAAGGCAGGATTTAAGTGAAACCACTCCCAATTACCTTTTAATGGTAGAACATCCGCACGTTTATACTTTGGGTAAAAGCGGCGATATAAAGAATTTGCTTATTTCTGAAGCCGATTTAGAGAAAAAGCAGGCAACCTATTATAAAATTAATCGCGGCGGTGATATTACCTATCACGGGCCGGGGCAATTGGTAGGATATCCAATTCTAGACCTGGATAATTTTTTTACCGATATTCATAAATATCTCCGGTTTCTTGAAGAAACTATAATTCTTACGCTTGCCGATTATGGTCTGAAAGCAGAACGAAGCAAAGGCGAAACGGGTGTTTGGCTTGATGTGGGAACACCTTTTGCCAGAAAGATTTGTGCAATGGGCGTTCGTGCCAGTCGCTGGGTAACTATGCATGGTTTTGCTTTAAATGTAAATTCTGATCTTGGCTATTTTGACCATATTATTCCCTGCGGAATAGAGGGTAAAGCGGTTACTTCCTTAAACGTAGAACTCGGGAAGAAGGAAATTCCTTTAGCTGAAGTTCAGGAGAAGGTTTTAAAACATTTTGCTGAATTGTTTGAAGCAGAATTCAATTAGAGCTTATACATCAAAACCTCTTTATCACCTCCTTTTACGACAAATTCAGGACGTTGATCTATATCTGCATTGTTTAAATTAATTTCTGAAGTTCCGTAAACCGGGAAACCGGGAAGAAGTTCTGCATTGCTATCAAATACAAATACTTTTTGTGTTTGTAGATCGGTTAAACTGATGTAGTATTTATCATTTACATAAAAGATTTCCGGTTCGGTGTAAAGTCCGTAATCCAGGCTTAATTCTTTTCCTTTTATCTTTAAAATATTTTCTGAAAGACTAACCAGTAAATTAGGTCTTGCAGTTATACTGTGATTTTCGCTAAAATCGGTCTTTTCTATATTGACTGATCCATTTTGCGTCACTTTTACAAGTTTTCCTTCAGTATTGGTTGAAACAAAATTATTTTCAAACTCGTACCATTCATTTTTAGAAAAATCTATACTTTCTTTTACCTTTATCCGATGCTCTCCCTGCCGACTTAGAATATTTAGCTTGCCAGATTTTTCAGGAAAAATTATATAATCTTTATTCTGGATTCTCAAATGTTTTGGAGCTTGTAGAATTTCGGAATTGGTTTTCCTGAAATCAAATCCTTTTACACTTTTTCCGTTTTTATCATACATAAAAACTTCGTCGTTTTGAGTGATCAAAAAGCGGTATTTCCGGTTGTTGTCGTAATCAAATAACGATAGAGGCTGTGTGATTTCATCTTTAAATTTAAGAGGAAAGGGTTTTACGGTATTCCCATTTCTATCTAAAACTTCTATGGAGTAAGGTGTGGCAAAAGCAAGCTGAAATTTCCCGTTTTTAAAAAGATCTACCTGTTGAATTTTTCCTAAGATTTGACCTTTAAGCTTTTTCTTCCAGAAAATCGTCCCTTTATTAGAGATAAGGTAAAGGGTGTTATTTATATCCTGAACCGCGATATCCATTTGGTTATTCAGGTGATTTTTCACCAAAACCGGTTCTGTAAGTAATTCGGCTTCCAGGCTTACCGAAAGCATTTCTTCGGTTTTATTATTTGAAGTGTTTTGCTCGTTCTGCGATTCAAAACTACCGTGGATATGGGCAAAATCGTCTTCCTCTACCAATTGCAGGATTGCCAGTTTATGTTTGCCTAAATTTAGATTCTTCATTTCAGCACTAAATTCTTTAGAAACGGCCTCGGCCAATTTATTTTTTAATTGTGCTGTTTTTCCGGCAATAAGTATAGAAGATTCTTGCGCCAGGTTTTTCTCGCTGTCTTTATAGTAAGCTTCATTTGCCAGGGTGTTTTTATTTACATAATCGGCAATTAAATCGCGAAGTTGCGGTATGTTGTCGGCAAATACGAGATATTGATCAACTGCAGCAGCGAAATCAGTAGCCTTTGGACTAAAGAAAGGATTAAAAAGCTTATTAAAAATATCAGTTTGCGATACCTTATATATAGGATAGTCACGATAGTTTTCTTCTAAATTGGCAAAACCGGCAATTAAGTCGGTAGCTTCTGTAGTTATCAGTGTTTTTATTGCGAATAAGGAATTTTCTTCAGCTAGAATAATTCCGGCCTCTTGTGTGTTTAATATGATTCTATCTTCAGGTCTTTCAATGGAATCTTGTCTGAATTCTTTTAAATTTTGAAGAAAGGTTTCCGGATCTTGAAAGCCCAAAGCAAAAAATCCATCTGAATTTTCCGGAACAATTTTGGCGAACTCTATATCGACTGTCCCGGTATTTGCAAGAATTTTATGATGATTTTTTTTATTATCCTGGATGGTGAGACCATTAAAGGTAACTCCGTTTTTTGTGAAATCCAAGTCTACCGCGCTCCAACCCGCGTAATTTTTTACATTTTCCAAATCTAAATTAGGAAATACACTTTGCTGAAAATTCTCAAGTTTGTTGTGATTTAAAATCAGTGAAGTTTTATTGGGCGCAATCGCTTTGTAAGCTTTCTCAAAACTTTCGTTTTTAAGAAGATTCTCTTTTTTCAAGATTTGCCGCAACTGAGTTTCGGAACTTGAGATGATAAATGGCGTATTTTCTTCCGAAACGAAAAACTCATTTCCCTCTAAGTTTAGCTTCTGATAATTTAAACCTTCCGCATTTATATTTTGAACAGATTTATTTTGAATGGAATCCAATTGAAAATTAGGTTGCTGTTTACTTATAATAGTATAAATGAATTTTGCATTTTTCGGAACAGAAATACTAACGATGCTTTCGGTAAGGCTGTCGGTATATTTAAGAAAGCTCAGGTCTTTTTGAATATTCCTTTTTGCACTAAGAGAATTTTCCTTTAAAAAGGAAAGTGAATTAAAATCCTGTTGAAATTGCTTTAGGTTTGAAGTTTGGATAATTATCGCCGCATCGTTGGGAATAAAACCGCTAAGATTTTCGACCTTCTCCTGGTTCCGGCAGGAAAGTATTAAAAAGATACTCAAAATTGCGAAGAGACTTTTCTTCATAGACTTTCAGGATTTTTAACAAATATAAAAGTTATAGGCTAAGTTTAAGTTGTTCCGGTAGGAGTTTGAAACTTTTTCTATGATAAGGAGTGCTCCCATATTCCCTTATGGCCTGGCGATGTTCTTTAGTAGGATACCCTTTATTCTGTTGCCAGTTATACACTGGAAATTCCTGGTGTATCTTTTTCATAAATTCATCACGGGCTGTTTTAGCCAAAATTGAAGCAGCGGCAATGCTTAGGAATTTTCCATCTCCTTTTATTATACAATTATGAGCAATATTACGGAAGGGTTTAAATTTATTACCATCTACAATTATATGTTCGGGTTCGCAGTGCAATTGTTCTATGGCGCGATGCATAGCCAGAATAGAAGCGTTTAAAATATTTATCTCGTCGATCTCTTCCATATATACATGTGCAATGCCATAAGAAAGAGCTTCCTCCATTATGATCTCTTTAAGACTATTACGGTCGTTTTCTCTGGTTAGTTTTGAGTCATTTAACAGTTCGTTTTTAAATTTTTTTGGAAGAATAACTGCAGCAGCAGTTACGGGCCCGGCAAGACAACCGCGGCCGGCTTCATCGGTTCCGGCAACGTGGCATGGTAGGTTGTACATTTTTAGCATATTGCAAAAGTTGCAAGAATCCCGGTTTTAAACAAAACTATTATCTCTTTTTACTCGTATATATAAGTGAGAGGTTGTTAAAATAATAGGCGTGCATAGCAAATTGTAGCTGTATTTGCTTTTTTGCCGGAAAAAATGTTTTGAAGAAGGCAGTTAGTCTGGGTATCAGTTTTGTATATTTTTAATGGATTCGCAAAAAAATAAGGTCTGAAAGGCCTATTGTTTTGCATCTTTTAAAGATGTTTTAATATGAGGAATGATAATTCAATTGAAAAATCATTTGGTTTATTAAGATTTTATTATGATTTTTGGCAAAGGCTAATTCAAATTTAAATAATAATGAAAAACAAATTACATGGAATTCTTACGCTACTACTAGCGTTTGTAGTGCAATTTACATTTGCACAGGAAAAAGTGGTGACTGGTACGGTCATCGATGAAGATGGTTTGCCCTTACCCGGGGTGAACGTGATTGAAAAGGGTACTAACAATGGTACCCAGACTGATTTTGATGGAGACTATTCTCTTTCTGTAGAAGAAGGAAATGTCCTTGTCTTTAGTTATGTAGGGTTCACTACTTATGAAGTAACTGTTGGCGCGTCAGATTCTTATAATGTTACTTTAGGAACAGATGCTGCCGCTCTAGATGAAGTAGTAGTGGTAGGTTATGGTACTGCAACAAAACAGTCTTTTGCTGGTACTGCAACCACAGTTGATGCTGAGATCTTAGAAGCGAAATCTTTTTCTAACGTTTCTCAAGCTCTTGCCGGTGAGGTTGCCGGGGTAAATGTTATTAATTCCTCTGGGCAGCCAGGAACTACTTCTACTATACGTATTCGTGGTTTTGGATCTGTAAATGGAAACAGAGCTCCTCTTTATGTTGTAGATGGTGTGCCTTTTACAGGGAGTATAAACTCTATTAACCCTGCAGATATTAAAACTACTACCGTATTAAAGGATGCAACTGCAACATCTATTTATGGTTCTAGGGGTGCCAATGGGGTAATCCTTATTACCACTAAAAAAGGTGGAATAGGTGAAGATTACATTGAAATTGATGTTAAAACAGGTGTTAACGATCAAAAGATTGCTAGATATGATGTTTTAACTTCTCCAGAAGAGTATATTGGTTATGTGTGGGAAGGAGCTTATAACAGAGCGGTGATTAATGATAATGCCAACCCTGTTGCTTTTGCTAACAATAACTTATTTTCAGATAACTATATTCCAGAAGGATATAATATGTGGAATGTAGAAGGTGGAGCAGAATTGATAAATCCTGATACTCGTATGGTGCGTGATGGTGTTACCCGTAGGTACACTCCAGAACGTTATGCTGATATTGCATTTGATGCAGCCATTAGAACTGAAGCAAACGTTAGATTTGGTGGTGGTGATGAAAAAACCTCTTATTTCGCTTCTTTTGGTTACTTGAATGATGATGGTTATGCTATTAATACAGGCTATGATAGATATACAACTCGTTTAAACGTACAGTCTGATGTTAAGGAGTGGCTTACAGTTGGAGCGAACATAGGTTATGCTTATTCTGAAAGCTTAAATAATGGACAAACTGTTGGTTCTGAAAACTTATTTGAGTTTGCTGATAAGATGGCTCCTATTTTCCCTGTTTTCTTAAGAGATGAAAACTTTGAGTTAGTACCAGATCCAATTTTTGGAGGTAATCAATACGATTATGGTTCTGATTCAGGTTTCCGTGCACGTCCAAATGCAAATAACCTAAACCCAATTGGTTCTGCACTTTATGACTTTAATGGTACTGATAGACACGAATTAAACGGTAACTTCTCTTTTGATATTCATATTACTGAGAATATAACTTTTGAGTCAAGATTCGGTGCTCAGTATTTTATGGATCGTCAAAAAGACTTTAGAAATCCTTTCTACGGTGGTGGTCGTTCTAATGGAGGTGACTTATTTACCGTTGATACAGAAAGTTTAACCACAAACTTCCTGCAGTTGGTACGTTATGATAATGAATGGGGAGATCACTCTCTTGACGGTCTTATAGCTCACGAAAGCAATGAGTTTGAGATTTCTCAAGCAACACAATATAAAGGAACTTCTGTAAGTCCTGATATTTACGAGTTGAATAACTTTGTTGAAAACTTAGCTCCACCAACAGGATTTATCGAAGGAAGATCTCTTGAATCTTATTTCGGGCAGGTTAACTATAATTATTTAGATAGATATTACTTAACAGGTTCTGTTCGTCGTGATGGGTCTTCAAGATTCGTTAATGAGAAATGGGGTACTTTTGGAGCAGTTGGTGCTGCATGGGTAGTTTCAGGTGAAGATTATTTTGCTAACAACGATTTTATCTCTTTCCTTAAACTAAAAGCGTCTTACGGTCTTCAGGGTGATGAGGCCGGTGTAGGATACTACTCTGGATACGATACTTTTAACCTTGGTCTTTTGGCTGGAGGTATTTCTGTATCTCAAAGAGATAATGGTAATCCAGATTTAACCTGGGAAACTTCAAAAATGTTCCAAACAGGTATTGAATTTGGTTTAGGAAACTGGTTAGATGCACAAATAGATTATTACGTTAAGACTACTGAAGATCAAATTTTTAACCGTAGAGTAGGGCCTTCTCAAGGTATTGCTATTATTACTGTGAATGATGGAGATTTAGTAAACAAAGGTCTTGAATTCAATTTAACTGCTCACTTGGTTAAGACTGCAGACTTCTACTTAGACTATAATATTAATGGAGAAGTTCTTACCAATGAGATTACTGGAATGCCGCTTGAACCTTCAACTGGTGAGCCAAGAATCTTAGATACTTCACCAGCTTATTTTGCCTGGTCTGAGGGAAGTTCTATTTACGATTTTTATTTAAGAGAATATGCCGGTGTAGATCCTGCTAACGGAGCGCCACTTTGGTACGAGTACTTTAATGATGCTAACTCTAACGGAATTCTTGATGCCGGTGAAGAGTCTATTCAGTCTATGACTCCATATTTAGCTGAGAATCCAGATGCTAATGTTGAAAGACAAATTACTGATACTTATGCTAACGCAACAGATAAATATGTAGGGAAATCTGCAATTCCAGATGTTCGTGGAGCTATGCGTTTAAGCGCAGGTTACAAAGGTTTTGATTTTTCAGCACAGTTAATCTATAGCCTTGGAGGTTATGCTTATGATGCTCAATACGGAGAATTAATGTCTGACCGTTTTGGAGCTGCCGGTAACAACTTCCACTCTGATATTGCTGACAGATGGCAAAGACCTGGTGACATCACAGATGTACCTCGTTTAGCTGATGGTCTTGACCAAAATTCAACTTCATCGTCTACAAGATTTATTACAAGTACCGATTATATCGGATTGAACAATGCAAGAATAGGTTATACTATTTCAGAAGATCTATTAGGTAGCACTGGTATTAACTATATCAATCTATTTGTATCTGGTGATAACCTTTTTGTAAAGAGCGCAAGAGATGGTTTCCTTCCTAACACTAGTGAGTCTGGAAACTCAGGACGTCGTTTGTATGCACCACTTACTACAATTACTGGTGGTATAAGAGTTAAATTTTAAAAAAAAAGAATTATGAAAAATATATTAAAAATCACAGGAGTCGCGGCCAGCTTGCTTTTAAGTGTAGGCTGTAGCGAAGACTTCTTAGAAAAAGAGCCATCGGAGTTTCTTACTGCGGGGCAAATTGCTGAAGCAGCAGAGGTGAATCCAGACGTTGTAGCTGGTACTATGACAGGTATTTATGCCTTAACTATTGAAACCGGAACAGGTGGAACCGGAGGTCATGATGATTTTGGTCAGAAAGGTTATGATATCTACGGAGATATGCTTTCCGGCGATTTAGCACTTTCTGTGAGCACCTACGGTTGGTATCGTGCATCAATAACGGAATTTCAAGCACCACAGGATTTTACTAACTCGGATAATTACCAGGTTTGGAGATATTATTACAGGATTGTTCGTTCAGCGAATACGGTAATTGATGCCCTTGGTGGAAATGATGCTGTGCCGGAACTTGATGAGAATAAATATATTATGGGTCAGGCAAAGGCAATTAGAGCGCATTCATATTTCTACTTAACGCAGTACTTCCAGAAATCTTACGATCCTTCTGAAGAGATACTACCTATTTATGATGATCTTGAAGATCAGAATGGACCAAAAGTTCCTGCTTCTGAAATTTACGGATTGATTGATAGTGATTTGAATGATGCGATTTCATTACTGGACGGTTTTGAAAGAAGCGGTAAAAACCAGATTAACAAAGAGGTTGCCCAGGGAATTAAAGCCTATGTAGAAGGCGTAAAAGGAAACTGGCAAGAAGTTTTTGATCTTACAGAATCGACGATTAATAACGGAGGTTTCTCTCTTATGAGTGCCGATGAAGTTCTTGGAGGATTTGGTGATCTAGGCACTCCTGGTTGGATGTGGGGTATAGACCTTACAATAGATACCAATCTTGGTCTTGTTTCCTGGTGGGGACAAATGGATTACTATACCTATAGCTACGCCTGGGCAGGTGATGCTAAAGCAATAGATTCAGATCTTTATGCATCAATTCCTGAAGGAGATGTGCGTAAATCTCAATTTGCTGCTCCAGCAGGCGCATATACAGACCTTATGCCAATAAACAAGTTCTATGATCAAGAACGTGTAATTGGTGGTCAGGCTCCTGTAACCACAGATTACGTTTATATGAGAGTTGCTGAAATGTACCTATTGCACGCTGAAGCAGCTGCGAATTTGGGTAATGAGGCTGTAGCCATTTCTACTCTTAAAACCCTTCTTGACCAGAGATTAGATGATACTTCTTATGTAGATGGTCTTTCTGGACAAGCGCTTTTAGATGAAATTTATCTTCAAACTAGAATTGAACTTTGGGGTGAAGGGAAATCTTATCTTGCACTTAAGAGAAATGAAGAGACTGTTGTTAGAGGAGCTAATCACTTATCTTTTGTAGGAGAACCAATTCCTTATAATGATGAGCGTTTAACTTTTGAAATTCCAGAAGCTGAAATTCAAAATAACCCTGCTATTAATTCACAAAACGACTAGTCTTAATTCTTAAAAACATAAATACTATTATGAAAAAATATTTATTGTTATTTGTTGCGGCTATCTCCTTAACCTTTGTTGGTTGTAATTATGAGGATGATATTGATCCGCCAAACTACGTTTCTTTTGAAGATGATTCTATGGACCTTGTTGTAGACGAGGGTAGTAGTGCTTCTTTAGAAATAACAGTGTATGCAGCTAATGAGACTGGATCAGATAGAATGGTTCCGCTTAACGTAGCTGGAAGTTCTTCCTTAGATCCTGCGGCTTATACCGTTCCTGCAAATGTTACTATTCCTGCGAATGGTAATGAGGCTACTTTTACTGTAGAGGTTAGTGATACTAATATAAGTAACGCAGGTGAGAGCTTAGTGCTTAGTTTAGGAGGAGATGCTGAGTTACATACTGGGAATAACATTTCAATTGACGTTACCAGAAATTGTCCTTCTAATTTAGAAGGTACTTACACAGTATTATCTAGTGGCTCTTCAACTGATGCTGCTCCTGTTAATAACCCTATTGAAGACTTCGCTTACGAAGTTGAAGTGGTTAAAACAGGTGATAAAACCTACACGATCTCTGATGGATTTGCAGGTTTATATATCGAATGGTATTGTGAAGCTTATGGTACTTGTGCAGAGTTTGAAGGAAACTTCAGAGATGTATGTGGTAACTTAAGCGGAGCTTGGGTTGGTCCTTTTGGTTCCGATGTTGCTCTGACTGGTACAGATAACGGAGACGGTACTTTGACTATAACCTGGGAAAATGGTTTTGGTGATACTGCAACCTCTACTTATACAAAGGTTGAGTAATCTCTAAAAAGATTAAAGAATCTTATTCTATTGAAAAGCCTCCGGTAATCCCGGGGGCTTTCTTTTTTATTGAATAATTATTTAAAAATTTCAAACTCACTTTTTGGTATTTTCAGCGCGCTACTTTTAAAATCCAGCTTCAAACTTCTGGTCATTTTAAATCTCACTTAATGAGTAAATGTTTTTCAAATAATATAACTTTGTTGCAAATCTTACTTAATGAAGAAGATATTATTCGTTTTGCTATTAATTCCTTTAATAGGTATTTCGCAAACTAAACTTTCTGGTTCCCCGGGAGGTCAGAATGCTGAAGATACAAGTGAGGAAGAAGACACCATTAAACCTCCAATTTCAGCTTATAAAATTATATCTGTAGCTAACGACACTACTTTTGTTGATACTACGCTTACCATAGAGAAAGATTATAAATTTAATTATCGCCGTAAGGATAATTTTGAATTACTGCCTTTTTCCAATACAGGGCAAACCTACAACCGTCTTGGGATGGATTTTGATGCACAAAAACTATATCCTGAATTTGGGGCACAGGCAAGACATTATAATTTTCTTGATGTAGAAGACATTAAATATTATCACGTGCCCACCCCGTTCACAGAAGCCTATTTTAAAACGGTACCAGAACAGGGCCAGCAGTTGGATGTTTTGTTTACAATGAATACTTCTGAAAGATTGAATTTTTCTGTAGCTTATAAAGGGGTTCGCGCTCTGGGGAGGTATCAGAATATGCTTACCAGTACCGGGATTTTTAGATTCGGACTTACTTATAAAACTTTAGATAGAAAATATCATTTAAGAACACATTTTGTTTCGCATGATCTGCTGAATCAGGAAAACGGTGGTTTCTCAGAATTAGCCCGTCAGCAATATATAGATAAGGAAGAGGAATTTGAAGATCGCTCCTTATTAGAAATGAAATTTGAAAATGCTGAAAGTACTCTATATGGAAAACGCTTTTATCTTGATCATTATTACCAGGTAGCCACCCCAGATTCTTTATCCTCTAATGCACTAAAAGTTGGGCATATCTTCAACCACGATTATAAAAAGTTCGATTTTATTCAAACCAATGCAGAAAACGACATTTTTGGTCCTTCCTTTCAACGGTCAAATTTAAGAGATCGCGTGCGCTTAACTGAATTTTATAATGAAGGCTATGTAGAATGGTCTAATAAAACTTTGGGAGAAGTAAAAGCCAAAGCTGCAGTTAAAAATTTTGAATATGGGTATAAGACCTTTTATATTCGGGAAAACGATACTATTAATAATAAACTTACCGGTGTAAATTATTCAGTTGGCGGAGAGTATAGAAAGAGCATAGGTGGGTTTGATGTGCAGGCAGATGCCATGCTTAATCTGGCTGGTGATTTTACTGGCAGCTATTTCGCTGCGCAAGCAGGATATAGCCTGGATGAGGAGAACAGGTTGCAGTTTGGTTTTAACCAAAACAGCCATATGCCCAATTATAATTTCCTGCTTTATCAAAGCAATTATATCAATTACAATTGGCAGAACGATTTTGATAACGTGAATACGCAAAGTATTTATGGGGAATTGCGGTCTAAAAAATTACTTAATATAGAAGCTAGGTTAACGCAAATTCAGAATTACACTTATTTTACCGAAGATGAAGATACTTTGGTGAAACCTTTTCAGGCTGGAGACCAGGTTCGGTACTTAAAATTAAAAGCCAGTAAAGAGTTTGATTTTGGTGTTTTCGCAATAGATAATACATTAATGTATCAAAATGTCCTGGACGGCGCTTCGGTATTAAACCTGCCCGAATTTGTAACCCGTAATACCATATATTATAAGGATGAATGGTTTGATAAGGCGCTTTACCTTCAAACCGGGTTTACATTTAAATATTTCACTAAATATAATATGAATGCCTACGACCCGGTCTTAGCCGAATTTTATGTGCAGAATTCAGCTGAATTAGGGAATTATCCTGTAGTGGATTTCTTTTTTAATGGGAAAGTAGATCAAACCCGAATCTTTTTTAAGCTGGAACATTTAAATTCTCTAATAGATAAGAATAATAACTTCGTTGCTCCAGACCATCCTTATACCGACTTTTTAGTTCGTTTTGGTGTGGTTTGGAACTTTTTTCTCTAATTTTTATTGCTGAAGTTATTCTCTTTCTCACCTTTTTTAACCTTTTATATGCTGAATTATTTCGTGTATGCCTCCAATTTGACTGAAATTAAGATGAGATTTGATGATTTTATAAGAAATCCTGAAAAATAATTAAATTTTAAATTATAGTTGTGCATCTAAAAAACAGCAGTATATTTGCACCCGCTTTGAGACACAACAAGGGTTGGGGAGTAGAGTGGGAAGTTCATTACATATTGGGATACGGTGTTTTTTTGAAGAAATAAAGCTTAAAAAAATAAAAGTAAAAAAACTTATTTTTTTACTTGCCAGAATCAAAAGAGGGTGTATATTTGCAGCCGCAAAAACAGCGAAGGTTTTTAGTTAAAACGGTAGTTGTTTTGAAGTTCTTTTGAGAATGGAAAGCTTTAAAAAAAATGTCAAAAATTTTTCTAAAAAAGATTTGGCGGATAAAGAAAAAGCATTGTATATTTGCAGCCGCTTACAGCGCAAACAAGTTCCCAAAAATACTGAAAAGAAATCCCGGGTGGGTGATAGAGTAGAGAGGTTCGAGTCCTTTAATTTCGGCAAGAATATCCTGAGTAAGATCGGGGAAGTTCATTGATTTATTGAATTGACAGCGCGTACATTTTTCGAGAGAGAAATGATACAAATAATTTAGAATTAAGACTAGATAAGTCATCTTTGAGTACAGACAATTGATTGTTGTAATTATATTTAAGAAACAACGATGAAGAGTTTGATCCTGGCTCAGGATGAACGCTAGCGGCAGGCCTAACACATGCAAGTCGAGGGGTAACATAGGAAAGCTTGCTTTTCTGATGACGACCGGCGCACGGGTGCGTAACGCGTATACAACCTACCTTTTAGCGGGGAATAGCCCAGGGAAACTTGGATTAATGCCCCATAGTACATGGACTTCTCCTGAAGTTCATATTAAACATTTATGGCTATTAGATGGGTATGCGTCCTATTAGTTAGTTGGTATGGTAACGGCTTACCAAGGCAGCGATAGGTAGGGGTCCTGAGAGGGAGATCCCCCACACTGGTACTGAGACACGGACCAGACTCCTACGGGAGGCAGCAGTGAGGAATATTGGACAATGGGCGAGAGCCTGATCCAGCCATGCCGCGTGCAGGAAGACTGCCCTATGGGTTGTAAACTGCTTTTACAGAGGAAGAATCGCCACTACGTGTAGTGGTTTGACGGTACTCTGCGAATAAGGATCGGCTAACTCCGTGCCAGCAGCCGCGGTAATACGGAGGATCCAAGCGTTATCCGGAATCATTGGGTTTAAAGGGTCCGTA
>NZ_FVZF01000027.1 GCF_900168265.1 Salegentibacter salarius
AAAAAGCTAGGAACCTACTATTAAGTGAAGCGGGAATAGCACATCGTAAACGTCGGTGCTGGGATGTGGAAGCCGTTTTTGGGAATATCAAGCAAAACATGGGCTTCAAGCGATTTATGCTTCGGGGAATGGAGAAAGTAACTACTGAAATAGGGTTAATCGCTATGGCGCACAACTTAAGAAAATTCAGTATAGCATAGGAAGGGGGCTTCCTTCCTTTTTTATCATTAAGAATATCTACAAAAGAAGAAGCGCTTCTCTCACAAAAACTTTTATCAATAAAAAAGGCCATCTAAATACTTTTTAGACGGCCTCTTTTTTATGCTTTAGTTCGCAGCGCCTTTTTATATATATCTTCATATAGAGGCACTACATTTTTTATATCAAATTTTTCGGCAACATCTCGAGCGCCCTGCTTAAATTTCTCCAGGATTTCTTCATTTTGAAGAATTTTTAGCGCGTTAGAAGTCATTTCTTCAATATCACCAACATTGCTTAAATAACCAGAAATTCCATCCTGATTCACTTCCGGTAAACCGCCGGTATTTGTAGAAATTACGGCAACACCATTAACCATAGCTTCCAGAGCAGAAAGTCCGAAACTTTCTTTCTCTGAAGGCAGTAAAAACAGGTCAGAAAAACATAGAATTTTGTCTATTTCATGACTTTGCCCCAGGAACATCACTTTATCTTCTATGTGGAGTTCTTCAGCTAAATCTTCTGCCATTTCTTTTTCCGGCCCCTCGCCCACCATCATTAATTTAGCGTCTATCTTCTTCTGAATTTCATAAAAGATCTTGATCACATCATCTATGCGCTTCACTTTCCTGAAATTACTGATATGCGTGATAATTTTTTCCTTTTTATCGGCCATCATTTCCCGCTGGCAATCGGTAAACTCTTTTTTATCGTATTTGCTGCAGTCTATAAAATTGGGAACAACTTCAATTTCATTTCTAATTTGAAAGAATTTTAAAGTGTCTTCCTTTAAACTCTCGGAAACCGATGTTACTACATCGCTATTATTAATACTAAAAGTTACCGCAGGTTTATAAAAAGGATGATTCCCCACTAAAGTAATATCGGTACCGTGAAGCGTAGTAACCATAGGTAAGCTTATACCTTCTTCAGCAAGCATTTTTTTTGCCATATAACCGGCATAAGCGTGTGGAATGGCATAATGTACGTGTAAAAGTTCTATATTAAATTGTTTTACCACATTCACCAACTTACTACTTAAAGCAAGCTCATAAGGCTGGTAATGGAAAAGTGGATACTCTGGTACGTGTACTTCGTGAAATCGAACATTACCGGTAAGCTGATCTAAGCGAACAGGATGGCTATATGTGACAAAATGTATCTCGTGACCGCGTTTAGCAAGAGCTAAGCCTAGCTCTGTGGCTACCACTCCACTACCACCAAAGGTAGGGTAACAAACAATGGCTATTTTCATTAAGTTTGATTTGCTCGATAATCGAGATTAAATGCTTCAAGGCTTGCCTCGAAATTAAATTATATTTTCCAATAACAATGCTTCGTGAGCTTTCTCCGAAGTTGTTTACTCACTAAGTGAGGAATTTCGACATTAAACCCGAATCTTATTTCTATTAATTAAGCCTTGCAGACTTTTCGCTGAAATTTATGTGCTAAAAATCTATAGCTTCATAAATAACTTCCTGTATTCTGGATCTAACATCTTCCCTTATCAACTTCCTATTCGTTGAATCGGGGAAAGTACGATTAGACAAAAATACATAAACAATTTCTTCTTCCGGGTCTGCCCAGGCAAAGGTGCCTGTAAAGCCGCTATGGCCAAAACTCTCCATAGAAAGACAATTGCAGGTGGGACCCGAAGTTCCCAGCTGGGGTTTGTCGAAACCAACGCCACGCCTTACATCTTGCTCACAATAATAACAAGTGTTGAATTTAGAAATAGTTTCAGCCTCTAAATATCTTTTCCCGCCATAGACGCCTTTATTAAGAAAGATGTGCATTATTTTAGCCACATCGTTGGCATTACTAAAAAGCCCCGCGTGACCTCCAATACCACCCTGTAAAGCCGCGCCCTGATCGTGAACCACACCGTGAATAAGTTGTCTACGCCACAATTTATCAATTTCGGTTGGAACAATTTGCTCTAAAGGAAATCTCGAAGTAGGTAAATAACCTGTATGTGTGGCACCAAGAGGTTTGTATATCTTCTTTTGGGTAAGATTGTGCAGGGTTTGATTGTAATATCCTTCCAGGTAATATTTGAGAATATAAAAAGGAAGGTCACTATACTTATAATCTAATTTGCGTTCTAACTCGCTATCCTTTATAATATTAAGAATAGTATCCTGCATATCATTTCTAAGATACATTTCGTTAGCAACTTTCGTATTAAATTCAGCTGAAGGTGTTTTATGGAAATATTCCTTAGAAGGCAACCTTGTTTTTCTGTCTATGGTATTTATATGGAAAGGAATCCAGGATTTTAATCTTGCATAGTGCATTAGCATATCCTGCAACCTTATATTAGCTTTATTGGAATTTTGAAAAACTGGCATCATTTCCCCAAGCTTAGTATCAAAACTTACGATTCCCTCTTCTTCCTGTTCCATTATTAAAGGTAAAGTGACGAGAATTTTGGTTAAGGATGCTAAATCGTAAATCGAGGTGTCTGAAACCGGAATTTGCTTATCGTAAGTATGGTATCCAAAGTTTTTATTGTAAACGATCTTCCCTTTTCTGGCTACAAGAATTTGAGCCCCGGGAGTCATTTTTTCGTCAATCGCTTCGGTAATAATGCTGTCTATTCTATTTAATTTATAGGAATTTAGACCAACACTTTCAGGTAATCCATAAGACAATCTTTCTAAACTATTTGTTTGATAACCGGTTCCTTCCGGGAAATTAGTGCCAATACTTACCGGAAGTTTTCCTTTGGCTTCAATTGCACCAAAAATTAATTGTGCAGCTTTTTTCTGGGCTACTGTATGATTTTGATAGTTAACTAAAATTCCCTCCAGCTCATTGAGTCCCCGTAAGTCACTTAAAGCATACGGACTTGAGAACAAACTTAAGATTGATTTATTTTTCTGTGCAATTTGATGAATCCAATGTAGTTCTGCCGGAGAAAATTTATAAGAAGCCCAGGGGCTGCTATTAGATTTGTGATATCCTAAGATCACCAAATCGTAATCGGCCAGTTTATCCTGTAGATCGTTTATACGAGCTGCAGTAATCCAATCTACTGCTGCATATTTTCTTAGCTCTTTTAAAAACGGACCTCCATCAGCGTCTCCAAAATTTACATAAGCGATCCTTTTATCATCGAGATCTTCAATTGGTAAAACACCTTTATTATTCTTAATGAGGGTTAATGCATTTTCAAAAAGCTCTTCTAGCAACACCTGATCGCGTACCGTATTAAGTTCTTCGGAAAGAAAATTTTCCTGAACCGCTTTCTGTTGCTGCAAGCCTGCTTTATATTTTGCCTGAAGAATTTTTTTAACCGAATGCGCTAATCGCGACGGACTTATAATTTCGTTTTTAAAAGCATTGACCAAAACTTCTGAAGCTACTTCAACCTTTTCCGGCATTAAAAGCATATCATTTCCCGCCAAAAAAGCTCTTAATTCAGCATCACCGGGTTCGGTGTTGTTTGTAAGGCCCTTCATATTAAGTGCGTCAGTAAAAACGAGACCTTTAAAATTCATTTTACTCTTTAAAAGATCTGTGATAACAGCTTTTGAAAGTGAAGTTGGCGTATTGCGATTTTCCTGGAGTGCCGGCACGTTTAAATGCGCTACCATCACGCTGGAGAGTCCGTGGGTAATTAAAGGATAATAAGGATACAATTCTAAATCTTCCAGTCTCTCTTTTGAAAAAGGAATAGTGGGTAAGGTTTTATGAGAATCAGCATCTGTATCTCCGTGACCGGGAAAATGTTTAGCACTAGATAAAACTCCTTCCCTATGCATTCCGCGCATAAAAGCGAGGGACTTTTCAGCTACATTTATTTTATTCTCTCCAAAACTTCTATTTCCAATAATTGGATTTTCAGGATTGGTATTAATATCTACCACCGGTGCAAAATTAATATGAACACCTAATCGTTTGGTATTCCGAGAAATCGCGGCGCCTGCATTTGCTATTAATTTATTATCCTGAATAGCACCCAGGGTCATATTCCAGGGAAGTGCAAAAGTAGAATCTAGTCGCATGGCCAGCCCCCATTCTGCATCCATTCCTATAAGCAATGGTGTTTTAGAGATTTCCTGGAACTCGTTAGTTAACTTCGCCTGTCTTAAAGGCCCGCCTTTAGAAAAGATAACCCCGCCAATATTTTCTTCAGCAATTTGCTTTTTAGCTTGTTCGGTATAGGTTTTTCCACTTTCAGAAGAAACGCTTATCATCAATAACTGCCCAACTTTTTCTTTAAGGTTCAATGAATTGTATACGCTATCTACCCATCTATTTTGTGCTTCCACATCATTGGTGAGCAAAGGATTATTTTGCGCAGCAAGATTAGGGAGAACAAAAAGTAAGCAGGTTAAAAGTAAGATTTTCGGACTAAGAATAAGTTTCATTAATTAAGGAAACGCTTGTGCCAACTTTCAGAAGCAGGAACTTCCCAATCTGAAAGAAATTCAGCTTTATTGTTTACCAGGTTATTAAAGACAATAGTTTTAGGCGAAACCGCTTTTTGTTTGGCCATTTTCCTAAAATCTGTCAAACTCTTGTAGGCTATGAATTCTCCCTGTTTATAAGAGACATTCATTTTATCTAAAAGATCTACATTAAATTCATTCTCTAATTTCTGAATAAAATGCACCGAAGCATCTATAGAGCAGCCGGTAGCGGCATTTATCTGCTGGTCTAGAGCCAGAATAATAAATCGCTTGTATTTAATGAGATAACCGGCTTGTAAGTCGGACCCGTGAGCCGTCCATTGTGTTACGAACTGGTCTAAACGGGATTGTATTTCTTCCAACTCTTCATGGGTGAAAGATCGGTTTGCCTGATATATCCAAACCCTGGAAGAATCGGGTAGATTTTCGAATGGTACTAACATAAATGCTAAAATTATATTTTCACAAAACTAGTTGATTTAGCTTATGTCTCAAATATAGTTCTGGCTTTTAACGTTTGCTATTTTTACTAAAAATTTGGATTAAAAAGCCAAAAAGCCTGAGAATAAATCTCAACCTTTTTTATTACTTAAATTTGGTATTTTATTAAAGATCGTGAGCGTTGGCAATAAGTTCTGCCACATCCATCACTTCTACACTATCCTCTTTATTTTTACCTTTTACACCATCGGTCATCATAGTGTTGCAAAATGGACAACCAGCAGCAATAACTTCGGGTTTTACTTCCATAGCCTGCTCGGTTCTTTCTATATTCACGTCTTTATTTCCAGGCTCCGGTTCTTTAAACATTTGTCCACCACCGGCACCGCAACAGAGTCCGTTAGATTTACATTTACGCATCTCTACCAGTTCTACTTCCAGCTTTCTAAGTAGATCACGTGGAGCTTCATATTCGCCATTAGCACGTCCTAAATAACAGGGATCGTGAAATGTGATACGTTTACCTTTAAATTTTCCGCCTTCAACTTTTAATTTCCCTTCATTTAAAAGGGATTTTAAAAATTGTGTATGGTGCATTACTTCGTAATTACCACCTAAAGCAGGGTATTCGTTTTTTATAGTATTAAAGCAGTGCGGGCATGCCGTTACTACTTTTTCTATTTCATAACCATTAAGAACTTCAATATTTGTAGCAGCCTGCATTTGAAAAAGGAATTCGTTTCCAGAACGCTTTGCAGGATCTCCCGTACAACTTTCTTCGGTTCCAAGAACGGCAAAATCCACTCCGGCTTCGTGTAAAAGTTTTACAAAAGCTTTAGTGATCTTTTTTGCCCTATCATCAAAACTACCGGCGCAACCAACCCAAAATAAAACTTCGGGTTTTTTACCTTCTGCCATATATTCGGCCATTGTGGGTACTTTTAATGCTTCTGCCATATCTAATTCCTTTTAATTTATTCCAAAGACTTTTGCAGTCCTGAAGTGTAAAAATATTTTCTTAAATCTTATGTGGTAATGCTTTCAGAAAAATTAATTTTCTTTTGCCCAATTCAACCTATCCTGTTGATTATAAGGCCAGGGTGCACCGTTGTTTTCAATATTCGTCATTGCAATTGCAAGCTCATTTGGAGCAGCACTTTCTTCCATTACCAGGTAACGTCGCATATCTAAAATAATAGATAAAGGGTCTATTCCTACGGGGCAGGCTTCTACACAAGCGTTGCAAGTAGTACAAGCCCAAAGCTCTTCTCTCAATATAAAATCGTCCAGCAACTGCTTGCCGTTATCTTCGTATTTTCCTTTTGTATTAATAATCTCTCCTACTTCTTCTACCCTATCTCGGGTATCCATCATTATTTTCCTTGGAGAGAGTTTTTTACCGGTTTGGTTTGCAGGGCATTCGGCAGTACATCTTCCACACTCGGTACAGGTATAAGAGTTTAATAATTGTACCTGGTTAAGATCAAAAACATCTGAAGCTCCAAACTTTTCAGGTTCTGCACCTTCCTCTTCTTCAGCAGGAGCTGCAAAAGGGTCGGCATCAGGATCCATCATTAATTTAACTTCATCGGTAACCGATTGTAGATTATTCATCTCACCCTGTGGGCGAAGTTTTGAAAAATAAACGTTCGGGAAAGCGAGTAGAATATGTAAATGCTTTGAATAATACAGATAATTTAAGAAGAAAAGAATACCCAAAATATGCAACCACCAGGCTGCTCTTTCAATAATGATAAGCGTGGCATTACTCATTCCATCAAAAATAGGCAGTAAAAACTGGCTAATAGGAAAAGCTCCGGTAATTCCAGCTTCACTTGCATAATGTGGCGCGCCATTTAATTGAAGTTGGTAATCTGTAGCATTCATTACCAGGAAAAGTACCATTAGTACCATTTCAAAATAAAGAATATAATTGGCATCATTCTTTGGCCAGCCTTTTAATTCCCTGCTTAAAAAGCGATAAATATTAAGAAGATTTCTTCTTATCCAGAAAACGATTACTCCAATTAAAACCAATAAGGCAAGAACTTCAAAGGAAGCGATTAACACATCGTAAAAACCGCCCATAAACGAAAGAATACGGTGTGTACCGAATAATCCATCTATAATAATTTCAAGAACTTCAATATTTATTATTACGAAGCCCACATAAACAATAACGTGTAAAAACCCAGAAACCGGCTTTTTAACCATTTTGCTCTGGCCAAAAGCGATCCTGGCCATTTTCGCAAACCGCTCTCCTTTATTGTCAGTACGGTCTACTTCTTTTCCTAGCTTGATGTTTCTTACTAACCTTCGAATATTTCTAATAAAAAATCCGATTCCCGCCACTAAGGCAACTAAAAATAAGACTTGGGCAATAATTTGCATAGTTGGTTATTTAGTTGAATCCTCTTCTTTGGGTTCCTGATAAGGTTCTGGATTCTTTCCGAAAACAGAAAAATGCACGTATCGTTTAGGATTCAGTTTTACGTCTTGTAGTAATTGCTCCAACTGTTTGGTAGCATTGTCCAGGTTGTTGTATACGGCATCATCATTAATTAACTTCCCTGCAGTACCTTCTTTATTATTTAATTTATCTGAAACACTTTCAAAATCAGCTACTACTTTTTCAAGGTCTTTAGTGATCTTACCAATGTCCATTTGCGTTAAGGTATCAGAAAAAGAATTAAAATTAGTAGTCATTTCATCCAGATTGGTAAATGTTCTATCTAATTTACCTGAATTTCTTCCTACAATTCCTTCCAAAGTATTTGCGGTAACTTTAAATGAAGCTACTGTGGCATTAAGATCTTTAAAGGTGTTTCTAATATTATATCGGGTACTGTCGTTTAAGATTTTATTCACGGCCGTTACCAGGGAATCGGCGCTGACTATAGTGTTTTCGACTTTTTCCTGAAGTGGTGTAAGCCTTTCATTTACCAATTCCATAATACCTTCTTCGGTATCACTCTGTAACGTGTCTCCAGATTTAGCCATCTCATTCATCTTGTAATCTGGAATAATAGCTAAAGATTTACCACCTATTATATTACCGCCATAAATTTGAGCAGTACTGTTTTTTGAGAACTGAAAGTCATTTTCTACGGTGAAACTTACTACCAGAGTTCCTTTTTGGTCTAGAAAGTTGATTTTTGTAACCTGGCCCACCTTAAGACCGTTTATAGTGACAGCTGAAGAAGGTGAAAGACCCTCTACATCATTATAAACCGCATGAAAAGTTCTACTGGAGTCCAGTAGATTTTTACCTTTTAAGAAACTATAACCAAAAATAAGTAAGAGGATAGCAATTATTGCTAGCAAGGCAGTTTTTACTTCACGTGTGAATTTCAAAAGCTATTTTTTTAAGATAAGGACAAATTTAGAAATAAAAATAGAAAAGAAGCGTTAATTCACTCTGTTTTTAACGCCTCATTAACTGTAATCTTGCTGCCATCCTTAAATGCGACGATATAACTTGATGGATATCCAGTTTGCTTAGCTTCACTGTGCAACTTAGTAATTTTAGCATAATCTGAAGTAGCTCCATAATAATATTTGTACAAACCATCTTCTCTTGATCGCTCTACATTTTGTAATCCTTTGAAATTGTATGATTTGGTTTCCAGTCGTTTGGAACCCGCCGCTAGTTGAATTTTAAAAGTAATATCCTTATAAACCTGGCTTTGAATATCAGCACTGCTTGCTGAAACTTGACCAATATCTTCCAGGCTGGAAAGATTAATGCTATTTGCGTATTTATCTATAGCTTCTACAACAGCTGCAGCCATTTTGTTTTGTCCGCTGGTACTATTTAAATAAGGCCCTTCATGATCATTGGTTAAAAATCCTGTTTCTATAAGCACACTTGGCATTACTGCCATTTTTAATACAACAAATCCGGCTTGTTTTACGCCACGGTTTTTTCTTTTTAGATCGTTGGTGAAGTTTTTCTGCACAAAATCTGCCAGAAGTATACTTTGGTTCAAATATTCTTCCTGCATTAAAGCCATTCCTATATAAGATTCTGGAGAATTCGGGTTGAACCCGTCGTAGGTTACCTCGTAATCTTCCTCTAAAAATATTACCGAGTTCTCCTTTTTGGCTACTTCAAAGTTTTCCTGGGTCTTATGCAATCCCAAAACAAAAGTCTCTGTACCATAAGCCTGGGAATTGTGAGAATTACAATGTACCGATACAAAAAGATCTGCATTGGCTTCATTAGCAATTTTAGCTCTTTGGTCTAAAGGAATAAAAACATCAGAATCTCGAGTGTAAATCACCTCTATCCCTCCTTTTCTCTCCAGGGCTTTCCCAATTTTTAAAATAATGCTAAGCGCGATTTCTTTTTCTTTAAAACCATTACCCATATTACCGGGATCTTTTCCGCCGTGACCGGCATCAAGCACAACTACAAAACGATCTCGGGGCTTATCGTTAAATGCCAGCAAACTTTGAAAGCTTGCAAGAAAAATGAAGAAAAATACGAAAAGTTTAAGTAGGTTCGTTCTCATAAAAAGGTAACGCTAAGTTTATGCTGATTATTTTAATTACTTTTTTCAGTGAATCTCAAATCTAAGCTGAAAAAATATATGTAATTTTGAAATTGCAAAAAGCAAGCCATTCTTTACAAAAATAGCACTTAGAGCATTGCAAACAAACATACCCAATATACTTTTTTGCTGTATTTTTATACTGCTTCCTTTCGTTTGTCTAAACGCTCAGGAAATAGGAAATAATAAGGAGATAAATATAGATGCCAAAGAAAGGGATTCCCTTGTTACCGTTGGTGATTCCTTACCTCTCGCCCAAACCATAAAGGCAACCGATAGTATTTTAGGAGACTCTTTGCAGGTTCCGCAAAAAGGAAATCAGCTTATTACCGATGCGGTGAAGTATCAGGCTAAAGATTATATGCGCATCAGCCAAAAGGAAAATCGCATGTTTCTCTATAATGAAGCCCAAATTATCTACGGTGATATGCAGATTAATGCCGGCTTGATCATTATAGACAATAATAAAAATGAAGTTTATGCCTACGGAATTCCCGATTCTACCGGCGCATATTCACAAAAACCGGTTTTTGTCCAGGCAAATCAAACCGTAGAACCAGATTCTATTCGCTTTAATTTTGATACTGAAAGAGCGCTGGTTTATAACTCCAGAACACAACAGGCCAATTTTAATGTTAAAGGCGAAGTTACCAAGCGGGAAAATGATTCGGTATATTTTATGCAAAATGTGCGGTTTACTACCGATGATGATTTAGAAAATCCAGATTATTACTTCTACGCCAGACGAATAAAATTTGTTCCAGACAAGAAAATTGTAGCCGGCCTTGTAAATATGTATATAGCCGATGTTCCTACGCCTTTAGGACTGCCTTTTGGTTATTTTCCGTTAACAGAAGAGGAAACTTCAGGTTTTATAATTCCCAGTTTTGGGGATAGCCAGCAGGGATATTTTCTGCAAAATGGTGGGTATTATTTTGCTATTAGCGATTATGTAGATCTACTTACCCTGGGAGATTATTATACCAATGGTAGTTATGCCGTGAGATTAGAAAGTAATTATGCAAAGCGTTATCGCTACCGCGGAAATGTTAGAGTTCGTTATGAAAATCAATATCAAAGTGAACGTGGTTTTCCTGACTATGCAGAAAGAACAGAATATAATATACAGTGGTCCCATAATCAGGATGCCAAGGCAAATCCCAATTCCAGGTTTAATGCTTCTGTAAACTTAGGTAGTAGCACTTACTATCAAAATTCTGTAAATCAAATGAATACCGGTAACTTCTTAACCAATTCTTTAAGTTCTTCGGTATCTTATAGTAAGACCTTTCCCGGAGATCCGCAGGTAAATTTAAGTATCGCTGCAAGGCATAACCAGAATACAAGAACCCAAACTATAAATATGAGTTTGCCAACTTTACAGGCAAGTATGACGCGTATTTATCCTTTTGCTCCAAAAACCGGTTCAAAAAAGGGATTAATAGAAAATATCAATTTTCAGTATAATGTAAGGGCCGAAAATCAAATAAACACTACAGATTCTTTATTCTTTAAACCAGAAATGTTTGAGGACGCTAATTATGGTGCTCAACATTCCATTCCGGTCGCGACAAACTTTAAATTATTTAATTATTTAAGTGTTAGTGCAAACGCTAATTATGAAGAGAATTGGGTTTTCAGAACATTCGAGCAATCTTATGATGAATTTAATGATGAAGTTGTAATAGATACTGTTAGTGGGTTTGACTCTTACCGCACTTATAATTTTGGGACTAGTATAGGTACTACGCTGTATGGCTTAAAGAACTTCGGGAAAGATAAGAAGATACAGGCAATTAGACACGTGATGCGCCCTTCCATAAGTTATAATGTAAACCCTGCATTTGATCAGTATTACGACACTTACGAGAGAATTAATCCGGCAAATCCTATTGAAACCAATATGGTAGATTATTCCAGGTTTAACGGGACATTATATGGTGCGCCGGGCAACAGGTTTTCAAGTTCACTTGGTTTGAGTATTAGTAATACCCTTGAGGCCAAAGTGCGATCTAAAGATAGTACCGCCACAGAACCCGAAAAGATCACCTTACTAAACAACTTTAGTATGAGTACCGCTTATAATCTTGCCGGTGAGGCCGGTGAACCCAAGCTTTCTCCTATTGCTTTAAGAGGTAGTATACCAATTATTAGAGATAAAGTAGATATAAATGTTGCGGGTAATATGGATATCTATGCTCTGGATAATAATAACCGAAGAACTAACGAACTTAATATCAATAACGGCGGGAGTTTGTTTAGGTTTACCAACGCGAACGTAAGTTTTGGCTATTCATTTTCCAGTAAGGATTTTGAAGATGAAGGCGAAGATGAAAACGAAGATGATATAGATAATGATACCTATCGTGGTGGCGGAAGACGTGATGACCTTTTTGGAAAAGGATCTGACCTGGAAGGAAAATTTTATGACGAAGAAGAAGATCCATTCGCAGATGAAGATCGCCAGGAAAGAAATGATAACTGGTATAATTATAAAATTCCGTGGGATTTAAGAATGTCCTATACCATGACTTATAATAACACGGCCCGTCAAAATGAGATCACCTCTCATTCTATTATGTTTTCGGGAGATGTAGAGCTTTCTCCTAAGTGGATGGTTGGCGCTTCATCTGGTTATGATCTAAAAGATTTAGGATTTACCTATACTCAATTAAGATTTCAGCGAGATTTGAATACCTGGAGATTAAGTTTTAACTGGGTGCCATTTAGCGAGCGTAGATCCTGGTATTTCTTTATAGGAATTAAATCGTCTATTTTAAGTGATATCAAATACGACAAGCGTAATGAACCAGACCGAAGATTATAAATTTTAAATAGTAAGATGATGAAAAAAATAATCAAAACCGACAAAGCTCCGGCTCCAATTGGACCATACAACCAGGCTGTTTTAACCGGGAATATGCTTTATATTTCAGGACAAATTGCTCTTAATCCTGAAACTAACGAGTTGGAGACAGAAGAACTTCAGAAGGAAACCACAAGAGTGATGGAAAATCTAAAAGCCATTCTCAATGAAGCTGAAATGGATTTTGAAAACGTGATAAAAACATCCATTTTTATTAGTGATATGAATAATTTCGCTAAAATAAATGAAGTTTACGGTTCTTATTTTAATGCTGAAACCGCACCTGCAAGAGAAACCGTAGAAGTGGCTAATTTGCCAAAATTTGTAAATGTAGAGATTAGCGCTATCGCTGTAAAAAGCTAATAATTGCTAAACAGGTAGGCTTCTTTTTCAAAATAATTGGAATAATAACCTTCAAATGTTTGCTGGTCCTTACCCCAATGCTCCATTTTATAAAATCCGGCGAAAAAGAATACATTAAAATCATAATGAAAGATTTTATTCATTTTCCTGAATAAGCCAGAACCTTCTTCAAATTGTTCCATAGGTTTGTTGATATAAGTATTCAAAACATTGAAATCGTTATATTGAAAAACATGAATTATCTCATGCGCTACGGTGTTATAATAAAATTCCCCTTCAGTATTCAATAAAATTGAAGTGCCTATGGCAGCGCCCCGAAAATCTCTATCACTACCCCAATAGCTGTCGCCCGAGAAAATAAATTGACCTGTTTTTAAACTTTCTTTCGGTTCAAATTTATTATAAAAAGCTGTATAGGCAGTTAAAAGCATTGCTACCGGTTGAATTCTATATTTTACCAGCAAACGATCTTTGGTGTGAAATTCTATTCGGTTAAAACCTATATTAAGGTTCCATTGTTCCCAGAAATTTCGGTTAGAAGCTGCATTCTCAATTATGGAAGTTCCTGCTGAATTCACAAATTTAGCCGGCCAGCCATAGGTGAGATTTTCTTGTTTAGCGATTCTTCCTGCAATCACTTTACTTTCAAAAACTAAGTAACCTCCAAGAGCGCCCTGTGCCATACCTTTAAATAGCACTTTGCCAAGCCTTTCCTGTGGATCTTTATTGATAACGGCACCAATTCCACTAAAAACCGAACCAATTCCTATATTAAATAAAGCCGCCTCTGTATAATTATTCTGAGAACGCAAGGATTGCGCTGACATTATAAAAACAAAGAAAGCTAATAGAATAAAACTGGACTTTATTTTCAAGAAAGAAGCTTTGGTTTTAAAAAGCCTGCATCAGCAACCTGGCACTGGCCGGGTTTGTAGCAAGTGGAATATCGTGCACATCGCATAAACGCATCAGCATAAAAATATCAGGTTCATGTGGATGTTTATCTAAAGGATCTCTAAAGAAAATTACCATATCTACTTTACCTTCAGCTATACGAGAAGCTATTTGTGCGTCCCCTCCCAATGGCCCCGAAAGTAATTTCTCAACTTCAAAACCGGCAGATTCTGTTTTTGCCCCTGTAGTTCCTGTGGCTATTAGTTTAATATTTTTGGCTTGAAGTGATTCTCTATGATTATTTAGAAATTGAACCATCTCGGCCTTCTTACCGTTATGTGCAATTATTGCGACTGTTTTCATTTTTATACAGATAAAATATCAGAAATGCGAAGCAGATCTTTATTAATAGTTGGTTTCGATTTTAAGGCTTTTTCCAGCTCGATAGCCTGTACTTCATTATTCATCATTCCCACCATGATATCACGCTGGCCATCTAAAGCAAGTTCAACTGCTTTTACGCACAACCTACTGGCCAAAACACGATCAAAACAAGTAGGACTTCCACCGCGCTGAATATGGCCTAATACGGTTACTTTTGCGTCATAATAGGGTAAATTTTCCTTAACGTAGGCTGCCAGTTCAAAAACATTTTTACCAATTTTATCCCCTTCTGAAACAATAACAATACTGGATGTTTTCCCAGATCTACGGCTACGCTCTAAAGAGTTTAACAAACGATCCAGGCCAAGATCTTCTTCAGGAATCAAAATTTCTTCTGCCCCGGCGCCTATCCCGCTATTTAAAGCAATAAAACCGGCATCGCGCCCCATCACTTCCACAAAGAACAACCTGTTATGTGAACTGGCGGTATCCCTAATTTTATCTACAGCATCAATCACCGTATTTAAAGCAGTATCATAACCTATAGTATAATGTGTTCCGAAGATATCGTTATCTATAGTTCCGGGAACTCCAATAACGGGAATGTCGTGTTCTGCACTAAATAATTGTCCGCCTCTAAAAGTACCATCACCACCAATAAGAATCATGGCGTCAACATTGGCCTCTTTTAAATGTGCGGCAGCTTTTTCCCGACCTTCTTTAGTTCGGAATTCTTTAGATCTAGCCGATTTCAGGACAGTTCCTCCTAAATTAATGATATTGCGTACACTTCGGGCATTAAGTTCAATATAATCGCCGTCTATCATTCCCTGGAAGCCCATCATAAAACCAACACATTCTACGCGATAATAAGCGCAGGCCCTAACCACAGCCCTAATTGCAGCATTCATTCCGGGAGAATCTCCGCCGGAGGTCATAACTCCAATTCGTTTTATTCTTTTTGTCATATTTTCAATTTCTTGTCTAAAATTACAAACTCAGGCGCTACCTTAAAAGAAAAAAGAAAAGTTTTAAAGGTTTTGGTTTAATTTGAGTTTTCGTCTGGAAACCTTATATAATCAGGGGCTACCGGCCGAGTTGCTGCTTTCTGTTTAGTTTCTTCGTTTAAAGCTTTAATTTCGGTGCTGGCAATTTTCCTGATCAGTTCTTTGAATGTATCAAAATCTACCGAGTAAGATAATCCAATCCCTTGGGTAAAACCAATTTCTTCGCCTATAAACTGAATATTGTTTTCCCTGTTAAAAACCTTAGCTCTCAGGGTGCCGTCTTCATTTAGAAGAAAATCTATTTCCAGGTCACCCACGATAATCGATTCGGTTACACCGCCAATTGGAACCCCAACCTGCCCGTTAATAATAACTCTATCGCTAATTTGAGTTGAAAGGGTTAATCCAAACCTATCAACAGTTTGCTGATCTGGGGTACGATCTCCCTGAACGTAATTTACACCAACCTGAAATTTACCATCCTCTCCGGCAAAAATATCGTTTACTATACTGGAGGCTCTTTCGGCAAGAGTTCCCGTAATAGCATTTTGTCTTAACCCAAATTCACTATAGAAAGCTCCCTGTGTCACAAGGAATAAAGCCTGAAGCTCCTTACTTGCGCGGTCGTCCATTCTATATTCCAATTCTGAACGCACTACAGAGCTCGCATTAGGAAATGCAATATCAAAAGTAATATCCGGTTGCTCTATTTCGCCCTGAAGATTAATAATTACTTCCACAGGAATTTTTCTGTTTATGGAAGGATTCTCCAGTAAAACCGCCGGATTAGCGTTTAATGCATAGATCGCGCTTACATCTAATTGCGCATCAGTAGGATCTCCATTCCAGTTGATGCTACCTCCAGATTCCACTTTAAAAACTTTTTGAACAAGTCCGGCATATTTAAAATTATAAACACCTTCATAAACCACGAAGTCGCCCCACATATTAAATTTTCCACTGGTATTAATTTCCAGCAATAAGTTTCCTGAACCGCGACCTCTTAGAGTACTTCCACTAGTTTGGTCTACTACTACTTCAACTTCAGCATCATTAGTAATATCAAGATCAAAAATAAGTTCAAGGCCAGTAACCTCAGGCAGTTCTATATTTTGACCGGCTTCCCGGGCGGCTTTTTCCTCCGGACTTAAGAAATGGATATATGAATTATCTCCAACCGATTCGGTATCACTTAAAGGGATTTTGAAAACCGTACCGCGCTCTGTCGTGGCGGTAACATCTATCACCAATTGATCTGTAGGGCCCGCAATACTAGCATCTCCGCTTATAAAAGCAGTCCCATAATAAAGTGCGTCTTCATCGCCTTCTGTATCCAAAACTAAAAGCCGGTTAGTATCTATATTGAGATCCAGGTTCCATTCTTTGAAATTTTCATGGCCAATACTTCCGTTAAGGGTACCACTTGTTTGGTATTTAGTATCTACAATTTCAACATCATCAAAAATAAATTCTTGCTGATTTAAATTAACTACGGCAGCATCATTAAAAGCAAGATCAACATTAAGATAAGGGATTCTTAAGCCAGCATTTTTTAAACTGATATTTCCTGAAAAATCCGGATTTTTGTAATTCCCGGCAACTTTAGCATTTCCCGATGCTGCTCCCCGAATATTGCTGATCACTTCTCCTCCCAGCGGACTAAATGCTGCCAGGTTTAAATCTTCTAGGTCTACACCCATATCAATGGTGGGTTCACTCCCACTCACATCTATATTCCCAATAGCATTTAAAGATTCGTGGCCGTTCTTTCGCAAATTGGCATTTATTGCATAATTGGTTAACGTTTCATTTCCTTCAACATTTAGCACTAGGTTACCCAACAAATTATCATTGATATCCAATGAATCTATCCTTAAGTCGGTATTTGGATAATAGGCTCCATTTTCTTGCAGTAGATCAAGCTTACCATTTAGCGTTCCGGCAAGACGAAGACTATCTACGTGCGGTGTGATTTTACCGATATCTACTTCCTCGAATTCCATTTTAAAGTCTTTATAAGTACTATCGCGCATTTCACCGCTAAGCCTAATTTCTTCGTTTTTATGGCTCATAACCAGGGAATCTATGGTGATATCCTTAAAATCAAGATCAAAAACTATCTTATTATTTTTATTTCCTTCTTCATTTAAATACCAGGTATTATTCTTAAAAGTAAGATCAGATCGCTGAATTCCCACCACGGATTTGTTGTCTTCGTTAATCGTGTGAAAGAGGTTGACATTGAAAAAATCATCATTGTTTCTTCCTCCCTGAAATTCAGATCTTATAAAAAGCGTATCTCTTTGAGTTACATTAATAAAGCTGAATTCAGAAAAGTTATAAAAGTCTGTAGAAACACTATCGGCTTCAAAATAAGTATTATAGATCGGGTTGGTGTTATCTACGTTTAAGTTCACCGTTTCCATCATATTCCCGAAAAGATCTATCCTGGGAGATCTAAAATTCACTTTAAATTCAGATTCATCTGAAGCTATTTGGCCCCGAACATATGTATTTGGCGCCAGGTTAATTTCGGGATAAAAAACCTCCACAATTTTGTTATAAATATCAAAATCGAACTCCAGGTATTGATTTTTGGTAATGGTTCTAGGTTGGTAGTTGGTATAAATACTTCCCAAGGAATTTTCTATTAAAGGTCTTATTTCCGAAAGAATAAAATCTCCTTTGATCTCTCCGCTAATTACATCAGGAGAGTTTATACTTAGGGTTCTTACAGGACCTTCAAAACTGGAGGTAATACTGAAATCATCGAAATAATAAAGATCATTCTGGTTTTGGTAAGAGGTATTCAGCAATAAAATTTCACCAAAAGCATCATCTATACTTGTGCCTTTCATATTCATAATCACATCTCCCTTAAAAATTGAAAGACTATCGCGAGACACGAAATTAAGAGCATTTAGATCGGCATACCCTACCGAAGCTTCAAAATCGTAGTTATTAATATCTTCAGAAAGGTCGGCCAAACCATTAAATTCCATTTTTAAATTAGGATCGTTAGCCATTAATAATCCGTTAAAAACAGGATTTCTAAGGTTTCCTATCACCCTAATTCCCTGGTAGGTATAGTTATTAAATTGTAATTTTGAAATTTGCCCTTTTAGCTCGGCATCAAGGGTTTCAGCATCAAATCCGGTTCCATCAATATCCAGGTTAAAACTTGTTTTTCCCAGGCTTTCGTTATTTGCAAGTTTTCCAATATTTACATCTTCAAAAATGAGTTTTCCAGTATAGGTTACGTTTTGGGAATTATTAAAGCCACGTAAAATCACATCGGCTTCAGCAGATCCTAATTGCGTATTTATCATCACATCGGCATCCAGGTTAGAACCTGTGACAATTGCATCTCCCCGCATTCTCAAATTACCAAATTCCCGCAAGGTTTCTGGAAGTTTTCCCCTTAGATCGCCGGGTAGTAGATTAACTAGATCGTAATAATTGGTAGTAAATTCAGAAAAATCTCCAGTTAATTTAAAATCTTCTCCACCCTGGGAAAAAGCACCTTGAATATTTACATCGCCTTCTACCCTGCTGCGATCCATCCCCGTTAATTGAAGATTAGGAAGATCAAAACTATTAAGCGTACCTTCAAAATCGGTATTTAATTGCATAATTTGATCGTCGCCAAATTCAGCATAAAAAGCCTGAAGATCTGTACTGGAAACAAAACTTTCGGAGAAAGTTCCTGTAATTTCTACTTTATTCACAAAATCAGAAAAATCTTCAGTTTGATAGTTAAACTCGAGATTAGCATTAACTAAAGATTGAGGCGTTTGAAGCATAAGATCGTCAAAAACCATTTGCTCGGGAGAATAAAAGAACCTGGTACTTAAATTATCTATATTCAGCCCGCGTTTTTCTTTTCCTTTTAGTCCTTCAATAATTACACTTATCTCCGGACCTTTTATTTTTAAATTTCTAGCATAAATATTTAGGCTATCCAGCACCAGAAATTCAGGGTTTTCACTATCTTCATTGATGAAGCTATAATTTCCGTCAGAAATCTCCACCCGGTCAACCAGGAGTTCAAATTGCGTTGAATCGCCGGAAGGCTTACTGCTTAACTTTTGAATAAACTGCCCCAAATTATCTCTATCTTCTCCCTTGTATTTCCGCATATTTACCTCTAATCCTTCTAAATAGGTATTTCCCAAATTAGGATTATTGCTGAGTAGATTAGAAATCCCAGGCAACGAAGTGCGCAATTCTTCAGAAAAAATTAAGGTATCTTTATGATGATCTTCAATATAAATTCCGTTAATTTTCACCCTTCCGAAGTAAGTTAAACTTACCCGGTCTATAGAAATATTAACGTTGTTTTTTTCTTTGAGAGAAGTGGTAATACGATTTGCAACTCCTGTTTGTACGGCAGGAATAGAGAAAATTATCAAAATAATGACAAAAAGCAAAAGCAGCGCAACCACTGTTCTAGTTAATATTTTCCAGAATTTTTTGATACGCTTTTATATTTTAACTTTGTACACAATATTAACAATTTCTATGCCCCTTATTTCTTAATGGCTTCACAAAATATTTACATATTAGGGATCGAATCTTCCTGCGACGATACAGCCGCAGCTGTATTACATAACGGCAAAATATTATCTAACATTATTGCTACACAGGAAGTACATCAACAATACGGTGGTGTGGTTCCAGAACTCGCTTCCAGAGCACACCAGCAAAATATAGTTCCGGTGATTCACCAGGCCATAGCCAGGGCAAATATCGATAAAAAAGATGTATCTGCAATTGCATTTACGCGCGGTCCCGGTCTTATGGGATCATTATTGGTAGGCACCTCTTTCGCTAAATCTTTATCGCTGGGATTAGGAATTCCGCTTATTGAAGTTAACCATATGCAAGCGCATATTTTAGCTCATTTTATTGAAGAGGAAAATTTTAAAAAACCAAGTTTCCCCTTCCTGGCTTTAACTATAAGTGGTGGACACACTCAAATTGTGAAGGTTTCTAATTATTTTGATATGGAAGTAATTGGCGAAACTACAGATGATGCCGTCGGCGAAGCTTTTGATAAAAGTGCTAAAATTCTAGGTCTACCCTATCCTGGCGGGCCTTTAATAGATAAATATGCAAAAGAAGGAAATCCTAAAGCATTTCCATTTCCCAACCCAAAAGTAAGCGGATTAAATTTTAGTTTTAGTGGATTTAAAACTTCGGTGCTTTACTTTGTGCAGAAACAAACCAAAGAAAATCCTGACTTTATTGCGGAAAACTTAAAAGATATTTGCGCTTCTATTCAATTTTCTATTGTTAGGATCTTAATGGATAAACTAAAGAAAGCAGTAAAGCAAACCGGAATTAATCAAATAGCCATCGCCGGCGGGGTTTCAGCAAATAGTGGTATTAGAAATGCATTAATGGATGCCGAAAAGAGATATGGCTGGAACTGCTTTATTCCTAAATTTGAATATACTACAGATAATGCTGCGATGATTGCTATCGCAGGGCATTACAAATATTTGGAAGAAGACTTTTCAGACTATTCTATTACTGCCCAGGCACGCTATAAATTTTAATCCATGCAACTTTTCTACACCCCGAATATTCAAAAAACCGACAAGCAAATCATTTTTCCCAAAGATGAAAGTCGGCATATAGCTAAGGTTTTGCGAAAAAACCAGGGTGATATTTTAAAAGTTACCAATGGAAAAGGTTCTTTATTTACGGCCGAAATAATTGAAGCAAATCCTAAACAGTGTTTAGCTAAGATCATTAAAGTTGAAGAAGAAGCTTCTAAAGCTTATCGTTTACACCTTGTAGTAGCACCAACCAAAATGAATGACAGGTACGAGTGGTTTTTAGAAAAGGCTACCGAAATCGGGATTGATGAGATAACCCCAATAATTTGTGATCACAGTGAAAGAAAAACCATTAAATTGAATCGTTACGAAAGGGTTTTACAAAGTGCGATGAAACAATCTTTACATTATAGATTACCTGTTCTTAATGAAGCGATTGATTTTTCTGAGTTTATAACTACTGAAATTGAAGGTCAAAAATTCATCGCGCATTGTGAAGAAGATATTCCACGCATTGCGTTAAAGAATGAAGCTAAAGAGAAAGAAATAATCACTATTCTTATTGGCCCGGAAGGCGATTTTTCGCCTGAAGAAATAAAACTTGCTTTAGAAAACGAATGGCGAGCGGTAAGTTTGGGAGACAGCCGCTTAAGAACTGAGACCGCTGCCATTGTTGGCTGCCATACAATCGCACTAATTAATCAGGATTAGGTTGTACGACGCTATTTTATTGATATTTTTACGCTTATGTTGAGTTTTAAAAAATATATCTTCCTATTTCTTTTTCTTGGATCTTTTCAATTCCTGGAAGCCCAGGAGATCGCGCTATTAAAATATAATGGTGGTGGCGATTGGTATGCCAACCCTACTTCCCTACCCAATCTAATCACTTTTTCAAATAACAATATCGGGACCAGTATTAAAAGTAAACCTGTTACCGTTACACCCGGGAGTTCAGATATTTTTCAATATCCTTTTGTACATATGACGGGACACGGAAATGTGATCTTTAACCAGGAAGAAGCTGAAAACCTTCGAAACTATTTATTGAGTGGAGGTTTTTTGCATATAGATGATAATTACGGCATGCAGCAATATTTAGAAAAAGAGTTAGAGAAAATATTTCCGGAGAAAAAATTGGAAGAATTACCTGCAAATCATCCTATATTTTCTACAGCTTTTAATTTTTCTTCGGGTTTGCCTAAAATTCACGAACATGATAATAAACCACCGCAAGCTTTAGGCATTTTCGATGAAAATAGATTGATTTTATTATTTACTGTAGAAAGTGATCTTGGTGATGGCTGGGAAAGTCCCGAAGTTCATAATGATCCTGAAGAAGTGCGATTAAAAGCATTAAAAATGGGAGCAAATATTTTAAAATACGTTTTCGAAAATTAATGGAACAGCTCTCGCATTTCGATGAAAAATTCAGCAAGAAGAAATTTCCTATTACCCTTGTTTTAGATAATATTACTGGGGAAGCAAATATTGGCAGCATCTTTAGGCTAGCCGATGCTTTTAACGTTGAAAAAATTATTTTTTCTGGAATTGAACCTAATCTTAAAAGCCGAAGACTTCAAAAAACTTCCAGAAATACACATAAGACCATAACATACGAATTAACCGAAGACGCGACTGATTTCCTCAAAAATGCAAAGACAAATTCTGAAATTTTTTCACTGGAAATAACTTCAGCAAGCATTCCTATTGAGAATTTTGAATATTCCGGGGAGAAAAAGAAAATTATTCTAATTCTGGGCAATGAGGCTTCAGGAATAAATAATGATTTCCTGGATACTTCTGATAAACATTTGCATATCAATATGTTTGGGCAAAATAGCAGCATGAATGTTGCTCAAGCCACAGGAATAGCGTTATATGAAATATCAAAAACAATATCGGCATTCGATAAGAAATAATATATTTACCTCGTGAATTCAAAATCAATTACTTTAGGAATCTTAAGAGCAACAGGAATAATGATTGGCATTATTCTTTTACTCTATTTTTTATATGAAATCCAATCGGTATTGGTTTATATCGCTATTGCCGCGGTAATTTCACTTGTAGGACGCCCGGTGGTTATCCTTTTAAGGCAACGATTAAAAATTCCCAATCAACTCTCGGTAGTATTAGTACTTATTCTGGTTCTTTCCATATTCGCGGGCATTATATTGGTATTTGTTCCAATCGTTATTGAGCAAAGTCAGTATTTAAGCCGAATAGATATGGATGCTTTTAGAAGCGATCTTAATGAGCTTAATAACCAGGTAAACAATTACCTGGGAGTAGAAGAAATCAATTTAATTGAAGGCTTAAAGCAAAGTGAGTTCATTAGAAACTTTGATATTAGCGCAGTTCCCACACTGCTTAACAATGTTTTCAGCATTTTAGGAGCTACATTAATAGCAATTTTTTCTATACTTTTTATATCCTTTTTTCTCTTAAAAGACAGTAAACTAATGCTAAATAGCATTTTGGTTTTTGCCAACCGTGGAGATGAACAGAAGTTTCAGCGGGTCTTTAATAAAATTAAAATTCTATTATCCAGATATTTTGTTGGGCTAACATTGCAGATTACGGTTTTATTCGTGCTTTACGCTATTCTGCTGAGTGTTTTTGAGATCAATAATCCTATAGCGATCGCTTTTATTTGTGCCTTCCTAAATCTGGTTCCTTATTTGGGGCCACTTTTTGCCGGGATTCTAATGGCACTGTTCGTGATCTCGAGCAACCTGGGAGCAGATTTTCAACTGATTATTTTACCGAAACTAGGCTATATAATGCTGGGTTATGCCATTTGCCAGCTTATAGATAATATGATCTCACAACCAATGATCTTTGGTGCCAGCGTAAAGTCGCATCCGCTGGAGATTTTTCTAATTATTCTAATTGCAGGAATTATTTTTGGCATTACTGGAATGGTTGTAGCAGTTCCTTTTTACACCGCCCTAAAAGTGATCGCTAAAGAATCTTTAAGCGAATACAAGATCGTAAAACGACTTACACGAGACCTTTAAACCATTATTTTGAATAAAGCCTTATTAGATCCCGAAGTCCAGGAATTTTTAAGGAAGAACCTGAAAATGTCTCCAGCTGAAGTAGCGCTTCGCGGAAGCCCTTTTCCCGGTATTTCTTCTTCAGAGTTGGCACAACAGTTAACCGGATTACAAAAGGCTAAAAAGAAACTGCCTAGCTGGTTTGAGAAGGAAAAAATTTATTATTCTCCAAAAGTTAACTTAGAACAAACTTCCTCTGAAACTACAGCAAAATATAAAGCTTCACTCGTAAAGGGAGAAAAATTAATAGACTTAACCGGCGGACTGGGTATAGATGATTATTATTTTGCCCAAAACTTTAAAGAAGTAGTTCATTGCGAATTAAATGCTGAATTATCTGAAATTTCTGCGCATAATCTAAAGCAATTAGGCTGTGAAAATGTTAGTTTTAAGAATCAAAACAGCATTGATTTCCTTAAAGATTCCAATAGACAATACGATTGTATTTATGCTGATCCCTCCAGACGTGATGGTTCTGGGGGAAAAGTCTTTAAACTGGCAGATTGTTTACCAAACATTCCCGAAAACCTGGAATTACTTTTTTGTAAATCAGATACAATTCTAATCAAAACCTCTCCACTACTCGATTTGCAGGCTGGAATATCCGAATTAAAATTTGTAACCGAAATACATATTGTAGCAGTTAATAATGAAGTAAAGGAATTATTGTGGTTTTTGAAGAAAGAAGAGTCTGTTTCACCCAAGATTAAAACCTTGAATTTTACAAAAAATGAGGTTGAAAAATTTGATGGGGTTTTTAATAATAATCCTTCTGATGTAAATTATTCGGTTCCAAAAAAATTCCTTTTTGAACCCAATTCAGCAATTATGAAAAGTGGATTGTTCGAAGAAGTTGCTGTTCAAACTCAAACTTCAAAACTTCATCCAAACTCTCATTTGTACACCTCAGAGAAAGAAGTTGTTTTTCCCGGCAGAAAATTTAAAATTATTGAGGTACAGGAATATAAGCCAGGTGTTTTAAAGAAAAAAATTAAGAATTATAAAGCCAATATTAGCGTTAGAAATTTTCCTGAAAGTGTAGCCGTGCTAAGGAAAAAATTTAAAATAAAAGATGGCGGTAAAAATTATTTATTTTTTACCACCAATATAAATAACGAAAAAATCGTACTGTTTTGTGAGAAGATTTAGGCTTTATCCTGAAGTCTGTCTTTCACGAATTCTACCTTTGTTTTACCGTGAGGTGTTGGTTTACCTGCTTCATCTAAGGTCACCATAATTACTTTGTCTATAGTAATTATCGTAGAACGGGTCATTTTGTTTCTAACCTCACATTTTAGCGTTAAGGAAGTAGTCCCAAATTTTAATACTTCAATTCCTATCTCTACAATATCACCCTGTTTAGCTGAATATTGAAAATTAATCTCACTCATGTATTTAGTGACACATTTCGAATTTTCTAGTTGAATAATACTATATAGGGCACATTCTTCGTCTATCCAGGCCAATAATTTACCGCCAAACAAGGTGCCATTGGGATTTAAATCTTCGGGCTTGATCCATTTTCTGGTATGAAATCTCATCTTTTTCTTTTAAAATTAACCATTAAAAATGGGCTGGTAAAAGCTTTTTAAAGATTTACCAAACCCATAAAATTTAGATAAGTTATTTTTATTATCCCTAAAAATAAGGCATTAGAATTGTAAAATCTTATAAGTAGTTTTTTGCAGCTTCAATGATTTCGGCGTGATCAAAAGCAAGTTTAGGTAAATCGTCTATACTTACCCAGGATGCTTCTGCCGCATCATCGCCGGCACTAAGGTCTTCTTCACAAAAGATTCTACTTACAAAAGCTATAGAAATGGTTCTTCCCCTAGGGTCTCGTCCCGGGGCCCCAAAAGCTCTCACTTGTTCCATAGTTTCCACCGCTACTCCGGTTTCTTCTTTAAGTTCTCGCTTGGCCGCTGTTATCAAATCTTCAGATTCGTTTATAAAACCTCCTGGCAATGCCCATTGGCCTTCAAAAGGATCATTTTTTCTCTTTATAAGCAAAACCTTAAATTCACTGTTAGCATTACAAAAAACTACACTATCTACGGTTACTGCTACTTCTTGCTGTTTCATTTTATTTTAAAGTTTTAGGTATTTGTATATCTGTTTTAAATCTTTTATTGAATTTTTCTATAAAATATGCCGAAAGTAAAGGAGAGGCTTCTTCAACATTTTGATGTATAAAAAAGTAAACATTCTCCAGGCCTTCTTTATGCCATTCTTCCAATTTACCCAACCAATCGTCCAGCCTCGTATAATCTGAGCTGTGATTAGCACCATTATACCTGATAAAAGCGGTAGGATTACTCAATCTCATATGAATAAGATCACGTCTTCCGGCGGTATCGGTAATTATATGTGCAACATCTCGTTTCTTTAGTACATCATAAAATTCGTTAGCCATTGATTCATCGGCATACCAATTTTCGTGTCTTACTTCTGCAGAAAGCGGAATTTCTTTTGGCCAATGCTCGAAAAAACCATCTAGTCTTTCTAAAAATTTGGGAGCAAAATTTTCTGGCATTTGCAAGAAAACCGTTCCTAATTTTTCTCTTAGCTGAAGCAGGTTTTTTATAAAATCATCTGTTAATTCCTCGGTTTCATTTAAACGTTTTAAATGACTAATAAGCCTTGGCACTTTTGGGAAGAACTTAAAATCGTTATCAGCTTTTTCATACCATTTTTTAAACTGCTCTTCCTCGTACATCCTATAAAAAGATCCGTTGAACTCTATGCTATTAAATTGCGAAGAGTAATATTTCAACTCATCTTTTGTACCTCGCGGATAGAAATTCTTGAGATCTTTTCTATTCCATTTAGCGCAACCTATTCTTACATCTTTAAATCCTCCATTATCTCCTTTATCATTAAGAACTTTAATGGTATCGGGATGCGTTTTAGGTAGGTTAAAGTCTATGTTTTCGGGATGTTCTACTTTTCCAAACTTCATTCTAAACTAATATTTGTTAAAGTAAACCGTTTTTCTATTGGTAAATTCCCTGATCCCGTGATGCGATAATTCTCTTCCGTAACCAGAAATCTTAGTGCCGCCAAAAGGTAGTCTGGGGTCACTCTTAACAAGTTCGTTCACGAAAACGGCTCCATCTTCAAATTTGGGAACCATCTTAAGGGCAAATTTTTCATCTTCTGTAAAAATAGAAACACCAAGACCAAAATTGGAAGAATTAACAAGATCTACCGCTTCCTGGTCATCTTTAAATTCGGTTACAGAGATCGCAGGGCCAAAAGTCTCTTCATCAAAAATTGGCATTCCTTCTTTAGCTCCTGTTATAATAGTTGGTTCAAAGTAAGTCCCATCGCGTTTTCCGCCAAGGATAATTTTTGCACCTTTTTTTACAGAATCTTTGATCTGGTCTTCCAGATCTTCGGCCAGACTTTCTTTAGCCATGACGCCAATAAAAGTCTCCTTATCCATAGGGTCGCCACTTTTCAGTTCGCGAACCTGCCTGGTGAATTCATCCAGAAATTCTTCAGCGATATCTTTATGTAATAGTAAACGTTTCCCGGCAATACAGCTTTGTCCTGTATTTTGAAAACGAGCTTGCACGCAGGTTTTAACGCTTTCAGTAATATTAGCATCCTTAAATATTACCAGGGCATTACTTCCTCCAAGCTCTAAAACCGATTTCTTTATTTCTTCACCGGCAATAGAAGCTACACTGCTTCCGGCACGGCCGCTACCGGTTAAGGTTACGGCTTTTACATATGTGTGACGTATTATATTTTGAACTTTTTTACTTCCAATTACCAGGTTTTGAAAACAATCCTTTGGAAAACCTGCCCTTTCAAATACTTTTTGAATATTATTGGCAGAAAGCATCACATTACTAGCGTGTTTTAGAATTCCAATATTCCCGGCCATAAGTGCCGGCGCCGCAAACCTAAATACCTGCCAGAATGGATAATTCCACGGCATCACCGCCAAAACAACTCCTAAAGGCTCATAAGCTACATAAGAGTTTTTAGCATCGGTTTTTATCTTTTCATTTTCTAATTGAGATTCTGCATTCTCAGCGTAATATTCACAAACCCAGGCACATTTTTCAATTTCTGCAACAGCCTGGGTAATAGGTTTCCCCATTTCTTTGGTAATAGCTTCTGCATATTCCTGAGAATTATCCTTAAGCTCTTTTGCAGCTTTCATCATTAAATTACTGCGCTCAGCAAATGAAGTTTCCTTCCAGGATTTAAACCTGGAATGAGCTTTTTGTATGCATTTTTCAACTTCGGTATCACTTAATTCGTGATGGTTAGAAATTTCCTCTCCTGTATATGGATTCCTTGAAATTATCATTGGCTAATTAATGTTTTAGAATTTGGTTGATCTAGGCGTTCATTTAAAGATAAAAAGAAGAATAGGCTTAGGCAGGCCGATTAAGACGATTTTAACGTGCAGAAATGTTTATAACTAGTTTACAAGTCTTTAAAGAGGCCCGACTTTTGAGGTTTAAAGTTTATTAAATTTAAGAAAACACAGTTCTTATGATACCACGTGACCTTCAATTAGTAGAACTTAGGCCAGAAATTCCTTCGGCCAGAGTTTCAGAAAACATGAGTTTAGACGAACAATTTCAGAACAGAACTTTACGGCCAATCGCCAAACTTCAGGATGAATTGTTACTGGAAGTCTTTAGAAATTACACCAAAAAACACAAGAACAAATTCTATGAACTAAAGCTTGAAAAACGCTTTATTTATATTGAAAACGCAATTCAAAAGGATATAAAATTCAGAAATAGTTTAAAGGGTATTATAATAGGACAATTCACTTTAGAGGAATATGCGACCTATATTGAGAATTCTTCGGCCTTAAATAAACGTATGATGAATATTGTAAAAGAGCGGTTACAAAGCAATATTCAGCTTCTAGAAGAGGAAGTAGCGTACTAGAAGTCCGATTAAGATCGTGATCGCAAAACTCATTAATGTACCTATAAGTACGTATTCGGTTTGCTTTCTGGCGCTGGCATCGGTTTTATCGCTGAAGCGTAGAATAGATTTTGCTGCGATCAGAAAACCTATTGCCGAAAAATTTTGAGTGAGAATAAAGGTTAAAACCAAAATTCTTTCAAAAATACCTATATATCTTCCTGCTGCTTCCAGGCTGTGGCTTTCGCCATTGGGTTCAATTTCATTATGCCAGCGGCTGGTAGCTTTCCCAATTAGAAAACCGGTTGGAAAAATAACCAGTAGGTATCCCATGAAAATTGCAAGAATCTGTTGTGAGGAAAATATTTCAGCAATAAAAGGAATCAATTCTGAAAAGCCTTCAATAAGATAAAGCCAAACCAAAATTATGATAAGGATGTGCCATAATTGATCTAATAAAAACAGTTTTAAAGTATCTTTTTTATGCTGAAGTTTCCATAGATCGATAAAAAAATGACTTAAACTTATTGCAATGGGTATATACCATAAATGCCATTGCTGGAGGAATAGATAAGTTAGAAAACCTGCTAAAAATGAGTGAAAATATAAAAACCAGGAGCTTGCTTTTTTCTCTCTTTTTTGTTTTACCAGTTTGGTAGGTTGCAGCACAAAATCGGTTAAAATATGTGCCACGAGAAGTTGAAGCAGGATTAAGGTAGTTTCTTCCATAATTAAAAGCTCTGGGCAGTTACATTTTCAAAACGTTTCAGTAGGACAGAAATTGCTTCCCAGCCACAAGCCTTTTTTCGCTGATTCACCGCCGACTGACTTATGTTAAGTATTTTGGCAATCTCTGTTTCTTTCATTCCTTTTAAAAGAAAATAAACCACTTCTGCTGAAGCCTGGCTCCATTTTTCCAGTACTGCATCTAATAGAAATAAGCTTGCCTCAAATTCAGAATTCAAGCTATCCAGAGGTGTTTTTAAACGAATTTTCCTGGAATCGTTTTTCATCTCGTCTAAAGTTCTTCCCGATAACTGAAAAGCCTGCCCGTTAGATTCGGCTATAGAATCTCCTTTATAATCGAAATTGCCAATTCCAATAGCAATTTTCACATCGGCCAAACTACTTAAAGTTTTTTGATCCTTCGACTTTACTTTATTAATAAGGCTCTTTATTCGTAAAGCTATTTTTAATGAATCCTGAAAGTTTGAAATTACACCCTGAAAACTATCACCGCGATAAATTTCAAAATCAATTTCATTTTCGGCATAATCCTGCTGCAATTTTTCAAATTCTGAATTTAGATTTTTTAAAATTTCATCTAAAAACGATTCTGAATAATTGGAAGAATCCACTAAATCGGCTGTGATTACGGCTATCATATTTCAAATATAATAAAAATATTAGTCTGTAAGCTTATATTAACTTTTTATAAGCTTATAGACTTATATTTTAGCGTTATAAGCTCAGAGACTTATATATAGATTAACCGGTCTTATTAAACTTTTGCTAAATGTTCTTGTAGACTGTTTAGGTTATTTAATTTTAAAAAAAATCAACAAAAAAAATAATATGTTAAGTAATAAAAAAGAACTCTATTTAAACTGTTTAGATGCTGTAAATGAGCAAATAGAACGATATCAAAAAGAAATGGACCTCATAAAAGAATCTATGGAAGCCAACGATGTGAAAACAGATTATGATGAGGATAATAAAGGTGAATTACTAAGCGATTTCGAAAAAAATGCCAGTCGTTTGAGTGATGCCCGTGAGATGAAAGAAAGTTTAAGCCGCATAGATCCAGATCATTATAGCGATAAAATTAGTTTTGGTAGCGTTGTAGAAACCAGCGGGAACTATTATTTTATCTCAGTTCCTATTGGTGAAATTTCTATGGAAGATGGAAGTAGCGTGTATGCAATATCTACTGAAGCTCCAATTTACCAGGAAATGGAAGGAAAAGAAGAAGGAGATACCTTTAGCTTTAATGATGAAGAAGTGAAAATTACCGCAGTAGGTTAAAAACCTATTCCGGATATTCTACCCTGAGGTGAAAAATGTTCTTAAGCTTACGTTTAAGAATCTTTTTCACCACTTGTATTTCTTTAAAAGTAATATTAGCATTTAAAAATTGCTCTTCCTTCATTTGCTTATCGATAATCTTCTCTACAAAATTATCTATCACTCCCGCTGTTGGTTCTTTTAAACTTTTACTGGCGGCTTCCACACTATCACACATCATTAATATTGCCGTTTCTTTGCTGAAAGGAATAGGGCCAGGATACCTGAAATCATCTGCTACTGCGTTATCATTTTGCTCTTTCTCTTTCATATAAAAGAAGTAAACCGTGGTGGTCCCGTGATGTGTTCTAATAAAATCTATAACCCTATCTGGAAGATTATGTTTTTTAGCGATTTCAATTCCGTTAATCACGTGATCGGTAATAATTTGAGCACTTTCTCTTGGTGCCAACTCATCATGTGAATTCACCGCTGAAGTTTGATTTTCAGAAAAATATGTTGGGTTTTTCATTTTACCGATATCGTGGTAAAGTGCTCCTACCCTAACTAACATGGCATTCGCATTAATTTCATTGGCGGCAGCTTCAGCCAGGTTAGCTACGTTTAAAGAATGATGAAATGTTCCCGGTGCTTTTTCTGAAAGTTCTTTCAGTAATTTTGAATTGGTATCTGAGAGTTCCAGCAAAGACATATCTGAAACCATCCCGAAGATCTTTTCATAGATATAAATCAAAGGCTGCACAAATAGTGTGGCCAATCCTCCAAGCAGGAAGGTTAGTAAGACTTCACCTTCCACATCAGCGATATTTCCCTCCTGAATAACAGTGAAAGCAAAATATGAAATAATATAAACCAGTGTTATTTGCCCTACAGACACAAAAAGATTTGCCCTCTTATAAAGTTCAGAAACCGTTAGAATAGTGACAATTCCTGCAATAATTTGCAGAAACATATACTCGTAACTGTTAGGTACAATAAACCCTAATAACAGCACCGTAATTACGTGAGTGAACATTCCTAAACGAGCATCAAAAAAGGCTTTTAAAGTAAGTGGCAAAATACACAGTGGCACTACATAAACGTAATCTATATTGAAATTAACTACCAGTTTGGTGAGCAACACCATAAAGAGAATATTGAAGAAGATAAATGTTACCTTAACATTATTCTCAAAGATTTCTTGTCGATATTTTCTAATGAATAAAAGTAGCATTAAAAGCGCCAGTGCCACTAATACACTATATCCAACTATAATCCACTTATAATTACTTTCACTCCAAACCTGAGATTCATATTCATTTTTAAGCGACCTAAGAATATTATATTTATTGCCTTCTACCACTTCTCCCCGAGCTATAACTCTACTTCCCTGCTCAATATTACCACGGGTATAGGAAATATTATCTAATTTACTTTGAAGTTCTCTTTGGGTAAATTCGCTATCAAAACTTACGTTAGGCTCTATTAGGTTGAAAAACACTTCCAATAATTCATTCTCTATATATGAAAGATTAGACTGCTCGATTTCGGTATTTAAGAAGTTTCTTACTTCATCCTGCTTAAGAATATTCTTATAAGAGATTTCAAAGGCTTCATTTCCCTTTCTTAAATAAACAAGCTGATTATCTTCTACGCGATTATTGGCCTGTAATAAACCAAATTCATAAACTTCCTCAAGGGTTTCATTCACAAACCCAATAATTTGTATTTCCCTGTTACGTAAAAGACTATCAGGGAATACTTCATATACCACATCGGGTACTTCAGCTTTTACCTGTTTCGGAATTTCCTGGTTATACTGAAAATAAGGAGTGTGATTATTTCGAATTTGCTGCCTTTCCTGCTGAATTTCTTCTTCAGATTTTAATATAGCGAAATCAAACGGCGCATAAAGATTTTCATACTGCCACGGCTTTCCTTTAGGAATTTCATATTTAAAATTACCACCTCTAGGAAGCAGGTAAACAATTAGCACTGCTGTAAGCGCAAATAAAAATACCTTGTAAAATAATGCCTGATTCTTATACAGGTTATTTACGAATTTCTTCATATAAATCGTGCTATTGCTCAAATGTACTAAAAAATAGCGGCCAAAGGAGCACTCTTGTTAAGTTCCTTATAAAATCACTAAATTCGCAAAAGAAGAAATAACTAAAACATAAATGATGAATAACGAAGTAGTAATTGTAAGCGCCGCAAGGACTCCAATTGGAAGTTTTTTGGGTAGCCTATCTACCGTAGAAGCTACCGATCTTGGTGCTGTTGCCATCAAAGGAGCTCTAAATAAAATTAATTTAAAGCCTGAACTTGTACAGGAAGTATTAATGGGAAATGTAGTGCAGGCCGGTGTTGGCCAGGCACCTGCAAGACAGGCAGCTTTAAAAGCCGGAATTCCAGATACTGTTCCCTGTACAACCGTAAATAAAGTATGTGCCAGCGGGATGAAAGCCGTAATGCAGGGTGCACAATCTATTATGCTGGGACAAAATTCTATAGTTGTTGCCGGTGGAATGGAAAATATGAGTTTAATTCCGCATTATTTATACCATAGAAAAGGACAAAAATTTGGTCCTGCCAAAATGGAAGATGGGATGCAAAAAGATGGTTTGGTAGATGCTTACGACCATAATGCCATGGGTGTCTGTGCCGATCTTTGTGCTACCGAACATCAATTCTCCAGAGAAGATCAGGATGCGTTTGCCATTAAATCTTACGAACGTTCTGCCCAGGCCTGGGCCGACGGAAAATTTGATAATGAAGTTGTTCCGGTTGAAGTTCCACAGCGAAAAGGAGATCCTTTAGTAGTAAAAGAAGACGAGGAATTCAAGAATGTGAGAATGGATAAAATAACCTCACTTCGTCCCGCGTTTAGTAAAGACGGAACGGTAACCGCTGCAAATGCTTCTACCATTAACGATGGAGCTGGTGCTGTGGTTTTAATGAGCCGTGAAAAAGCTGAAGAATTAGGCGTAGAGATTTTAGCTAGCATTAAAGGTTTTGCCGATGCCGCCCAGGAACCAAAATGGTTTACAACTGCTCCAGCCAAAGCTTTACCTTTAGCGCTTAAAAATGCAGGTGTTGCTCAAAACGATATAGATTTCTTTGAATTCAACGAAGCTTTCTCTGTGGTTGGCCTCGCGAATATGAAGATTTTAGGAATTAGCGACGAGATCACCAATGTTCACGGTGGCGCCGTTTCTCTTGGTCACCCACTGGGTTGCAGCGGAGTAAGAATTCTTATTACTTTATTAAATGTATTGCAGCAAAATAATGCTAAATTAGGTGCGGCCGCAATTTGTAATGGCGGTGGCGGTGCATCTGCAATGGTAATAGAGCGAAACTCTTAATTTTATATTTTTTATTGAATGCAATACGGAATTTGCCCCCTAAGCATTGTGCCACTTCGCGAAACCACATCTAATAATAGCGAAATGGTCTCTCAGGTTCTTTATGGAGAACATTTTAAAATACTTGAAGAACGTGCTCAATGGAGCAGGATTCGTGTTGCATTCGATAATTTTGAGGCCTGGATCTCAAATAAACAATTACTTAAAATTCCCGAAGAAACTTACTTCCAATTAGACCGGGCTACACCAAAATATTCTGCAGACCTTTTTGATTTTGTGACCGATCATAACGGGCATCTTATTACTATTCCTATTGGTGCTTCGCTTAATGCCACCGGCTTATTGAACCATCATTTTGAGGGACATTCGGTTTCGGGAGAGAAACCTAAGATGGAAATTGTAAAAACTGCCCTACTTTATTTAAACAGTCCGTATGCCTGGGGCGGGAAATCGCCGCTGGGAATTGATTGTAGCGGACTTACACAAATGGTCTATAAGCTAAACGGCTACCAATTAAATAGAAATTCAGCCGATCAGGCGAAACAAGGCGAACCGCTTAGTTTTATTGAAGAAAGCGAAGCCGGAGATCTAGCCTTTTTTGATGATAAAGAAGGAATAATAGATCACGTGGGTATTATGATGAATGATAACTACATTATTCACGTAGATGGGAAAGTTAGAATTGATCGCATTGATCATTCAGGAATTTTTAATGCCGAATTAAAAAGACATACCCACCAATTACGAGTAATAAAGAAGATTATTTAAGCTTTACCGAAAATCGTGGAAAAGTTTTGGTTTCCTGCTTTCTTGAGGAAACTTCATTTTTTCAATTTTTTCTACGGAAGTTTTTTCTAAGCTAACTTTCACTTTCAATCCAGCTTGCAAATGCTCCTGAAGCTTACTAGTTTCAGCAAAATCATTCGGAATCCTTATCAGGATTTCATCAGTTTGATTTTCATTTAAACTTGCTTCAATAACAAATATTTTCAGGGATTGAAAAGCCGTAAGTAAATTGATGATTTGCTGCGGATAAAGGGTAGTTCCTCTCAACTTAATCATTTGCTTTTTACGCCCAACCGGTGTGCTAATTCTAATTGACTTTCTACCACAATCACAATTTTCCCCGTAAAACTTTACCATATCTCCGGTTGCAAATCTCACTAAAGGCATTGTTTGGGTTTGTAAAGGCGTAACCACTAATTCCCCAATTTCACCGGGTTCTACCGGGTTTTGATTTTCATCTAAAACTTCGGGAAAAATTAAATCGGGCAAGCTATGATTTCCCTTATGGAATTCACACTCGGTAAAAGCGGTACCCATTTCGGTACTGGCGTAGGTAGAAAATAACTCTATATCCCAAAGTTCTTTAATTTTTTGTCCTAAAGAATTCAGACTGAAATCTGGGTTTCGCAAAGGTTCGCCAATACAAACAGCAACTTTAATCGAAGAGCTTTTATAATCAATTCCATTTTGCCTGGCAAAATCGATCATTTTCAATAAAAAGGAAGGAACTGCAACTAGAATATCAGGTTGAAAGCGCTCTATAGATTCCCACTGCAATCCGGGCAGACCGCTGCCGGTTCTTACAATCCCGGCTCCCAGTTTTCGTAATCCTAAAAAGTAAGCCATCCCGGCCATAAATCTGCGATCTAAAGTCGTAGTAAGTTGCACCACGCTAGATTTCCTGACTCCTACCATTTCAAAAGACTGACGTTCATTTTCTGCCAGCCGATCTAAGTCGGAGTCATTTAAGGCAAAACTAACAGGATTGCCTAAAGTTCCTGAAGTAGTCACATAATCTATAATTTCATCTTTTCTAACCGCAATAAATTCTTGATTATAATTTTGCAAATCCTCTTTGGTAGTAATCGGGATTTTTCTGTATTCTTCATAAGACTGAATTACTTCAATATCAATTTTACAATCTGTAAAACGCTTTTTATAAAATGGAGAGTTTGCCGCAGCGTAACTTAGCTGTTTTTTCAGCACTTCCTCATTCTTATTTATATCGTAGAAATTAGTCATTTAGATTTTGCGGTAAGATTTTTTAATCATTTTATCTAAGTATCCTTCGTCCGGTAAAGTGGTCACTTCCCTCCTTTTCGCCTGCTTATAATTGATCACAGCTTTTTTAAATTCTTTTTGCTGAAAATAGTAATCACCGGCAATTTTATAAACTTCCCAGAAATGAGGATTTAGATATTTTAATTGCTTAATTTCATCTTCTGAAATCTTCTTTTCTTTAGAAGTAGCTTCAGAGATTTTCCGACTTAGTTTTCGATATTTTTCGTAATCTTTATAAGCTTCGGTATTTACAAAAGGATCTTCAGCGATAGTTTCATCAGTCATAACACTGCATGATACATTACCAGCGTCAAACTTTTTAAATACAATATCGAGGTCGTAAGCAACAAAAGCACCCAGCTGATATTGATTTGCAGAAACCCAAACCTTTCTTTCTTCAGGTTTAAAAATGATCCCGTGGTGGGCGAGCAGTTGATTTATAGCCATTTCATTGCCCATTCCCAGCTTAGCACCTTCCAAACCTTCTTTATTCCTTAATATTTCAGCTGCTTTTTTTGGGTTTAATTTCTCTTTTTCAGAAAGCAATTCCTGCATTTTATCAAATCTATATTGCGTATGACTTTCCTCAATGGCTTTTAAATTTCGGTTATCTTCCGCGTAAGCTTCGCTTTGAAAATGGTTGCTGCATACTAATTCATTCGAATTTTCAACCTCGTAAACTCCAAAATTCCCCGGGGCCACTTCAATAAGAATAGCTTTATGTTCTGAAGCACTTCCCACCATAATAGATTCTGAAACAAAAACTTCACGCTTTTTAGCAATGGCTATGGCCTCTGTAGTTGAAGACGCATATTGGAGTATTTCGCGAGCAACTAAACTAATTGGAGTTTTGGCTTGAAGCGGAATTTTACTTTTTCCGGCGTTTATGGTGACACTGATGCCCTTTTCATTCAAACCACTCACAGAACCAATCATCCCTGCCCAGGTGTACATCATAAACTTATGTCCTTTATCAGGATTAACAAAAGCAGCAATCTTCTCTTCCGCAAATTCATCGCCCGCATAAAAATCGAAATTCCTGCCTAAAAGTAATTGCCCATCTTCTGTTTTATTGTCCCAGGCTGCAAAAGAAGTACATCCCACCAGCATCAAATCCTGCAAGGCGTGACCAATATCGTGTGCTCCGTGAAAATAAAGCATTCTAACATAGACCGGAGCGAATTCATTATGCTTTTCTAATCCAAAAAGCGAAGTACCGTAAATTTCTTGCTTATATTCTTCCGGAACGTGCAAATACATTTTACGATTAAACCAGGCTACGGTTTTTTTGAGGAAATTACGGTATCCGGTGCCGGGAACAAGTTCATAGATCTTGTCCATAAAGGCAGTTTCCTGCTTATGCATCAATTCCCGGGTTAAGCTTCCACTTATTACACCGCGCTCCAAAGCATCACCTTCAATATATAATTCCCAAATACCATACTTATTTTTGTACAGTGAATTTTTGCCAATCCTATAATGAGTATCACTGAGCTTAGTTCTTGTAGTATCTATATTTTCTATTCCGGAAATATCGGGACGATCCTGCATGGATCGCTTTATTCCGCAGGAATTTAGGAGAAATAAGACTCCAATAAAAACTGATACTTTTACAAAAAACAATTTCACTTAATCCATTCTTTTTAAAACCAGGATATCATTTTGACGATATGCAATTTCAAAGTTATAGTCTATTAGCCACCTGCTCTCATACACCGAAGTTAAAATAATTACTTTCTCTGCGTTTTTCTTTATCGCATCTTTTAGGTTTTGAGCAATTGCTGCTTCCGGTTTTTTAGCAATTATAAACACGGAAATATCCTTAAATTCTGACGGAAAATCTTTCTGAAATTGCAAATTTTCAGAATTAGCGCTGAAAGTATTTTTTGAAATCTCTAAATTTTCTCCATTCGGATCAAAAACCCTAAAATGAGTATTTTGATTTTTCAGAAATAAGAACACAGGTAAAAGTCCTAAGTAAGTGTTCTGCAAAAACACTTTTTCATTTGGTTCTATAAATCTAGAAATTACTAGAAACCGTTCCCTATTGATGGAAAACCCCTTTTTTGCTTTTTTATAAACAGATTTATATCGATAATTCGATAAAACTTTCTGTTGAAAATATAGCTTTTCTTTTGAACCCTTGCTTTTAAAAATAGAAGTGAAACTGAATGCTGGCTTTCCATTTCTTTTTCTATTGAAGAACAAGATCTGGAATATTTTTGTTTGCAGCACAAATGCTACGATCATCGCTGTTAAAACCCCAATTACTGAAACAATGGAAACCGATTGCAACGCTGGATGCTTAGCAAAAACAAGTGCCCCAATTCCCAGTAAAGTAGTTAAAACCGATAGTAAAATAGAGGCTTGATAGGTTTGTAAAGCTGGTTTACCGGTCTCATATTCCTTAAGGCAGGCATTGGTTATAAAAATGCTATAATCTAAGCCCAGGCCAAAAATAAAGGTGGAAATAATAATGTTGAGAACATTAAATTGTATGCTAAAGATCGCCATAATTCCCAATGCAATAATCCAGGTGATGGCAATAGGTAAAAGCGTAAGTAAACATAGCAGTAAACTACGGTAGAAGAACAGTAAAACAAAGAAAACCGCAAGGACTGAAAATAAAATAAGTCGGTTAAATTCGTTTTTTAAATTCCCCAGAAAGTCCTGGTTCATTTGTTTTCTATCTATTGCTATTATATTTTTATCTTTTTCCAGTTCTTGTAATACCTCTGGTTGAGTTTCATCAAAACTAACGGTACTCGTCACACTAGCAAACCCCGGACTTCTATTTATAAAATTATCTAAATAAAGTGTATTGACATTGCGATAATCATCAAGGAAAATTCCGCTGAAATCTTTATTCAATTGCTCATAAAAACGTGTAAAACTTTTTTCCTTAAAGCCAAGTTCAGTCGATTCTCTCAGAAGATTTTCCTTTAGATTTTCCCTTTTAGATCGGGTCCAGAAATCTTCCCAATTTTCGATTTTTTCGTTCTGGGTTTGGGTAGAAAGCACTACCCCACCAATACTACTGAAGCTTTTGATCTTATTTTCATTTTTCAGTAGCCGTAATTCCTGGTAGAGCTCGTTGTTTTGTTCCAGGGCTTCCTCAATATCTTTTCCGTAGGAAACCAGGTAAGTAGTGTTGGCAGCTTTTCCGGAGATATTCTTAATATTTTCCTCAGCTTGTTTTACATTTTCCGGTTCGTAATTAAGTTGAGAAAGATCTTCGTTAAATTTAACTGAATTAAAAAAGAAGAGTCCACCTATAAATAGTAAGATCACTCCACCAACTAGAAACATATTCTGATAAAACCGCTTTGCAGCAATTTTATCTAACCAGTTAGATTTTATTCCCTTGGGATCTTGTGGTACTTTGTAAAACTGCGGAATTAAAATTAGTGCAAAAATAGATGCAGTTACCACACTCACGGCGGCAAAAATCCCCAAGTCGTTTAAAGCTTCACTTTTTAGAAATAAAAGGCATAAAAAAGCGATAGCCGTGGTAAAACTGCTCATTAAAATAGGTCTGGCCACATCTTTATAAAGCGATTCCACATTAGCATTATTCCTGAAATGAGTAAGAATATGCAGAGCGTAATCCAGGCTAATTCCTAAAAGAATAGCACCAATTCCCAAAGAAATTGCTGAAACCGAAGATTTTGTAATATATAAAATGCTAATTGCCGTTAAAGCGCCCAACAAACTGGGAATAAAGAGCAATAAAGGAACGTAGAACTTCCGGTAAAAAAGGATTAGCAAAATAAACAGAATACTAAATGCAATACTTAGCGTTATTTGAATATCCTTTTTAATTTGATTTGCATTAGCAATAGCATACAAAACCCCACCAAAATACTGAGCATTAACTTTCGAATTTTGATTTAAACCCGAAACAATTTGCTCCAATTCATTAATAAAAACTTCATTGTTTTTAGTTTCTGAAGATGAATATTTGGGTGTAATAAACAATAATAGATGTTGTTCATCTTTAGTGATCAAATAATTGTTATAGATCTTAAAGTTATCATCAACCTGTAACTCGCGAAGCTTCTGTAAGCCAAGGTTAGTTATTGAAAGTGGATCTTTAAATATAAATTGCTTGGTAACAAATCCGGTTGGAGAAACCAGGGTTTTATACGATTTTTCCAGCCGGTCTCGAATACTGTCAACCGCCAGCCGGTCTTCTATTTCAGCGTAATCTTTGTTATTCAGAAATAAAGGTAAGTTTTGGTACACGAAATCGTAGACTTCAAGAATTCCTTCTTCAGGTACTTTTCCCTGAATTTTAGTAAAATATTCCGGTATTTGAGTATGAAGGGAATCGGTAAATCGATTTGCATACTGGGTAAGTGCTTCGGGATTTTTTTCTTCCGAAGAAATAGCAATAATGAGTTTATCGGAAAACTCGGTATGATCCAGAACCTTCCTTAAAACATCCTGTTTTTCTCCAGTTGGAATCAGTTTGGTAACATCTTCTTCTAACTGAATTTGAGTAGCAAAATATCCACCGGCAACTACAAATAGTGCCAGGAACAAAAAACCAACTGCTTTCTGTTTTCGGAAAAAATAATAAAGCCTGAGAAAAAGAGTGTGCATTTAAGGTTTTACCACCTGTTTTTGGTTTGTCACCGAAAATAAGAAATAAAAGACAATCCACAGCAGCAGAGCTGCAATTCCTGCAAGGGCAAAACTTCCAATTATATATTGCCAAAGCCCAAGGAAAATATCGGCAGTAGAATCAAAATCTTCCGGTCTTAATTCCCAGGCTAAACCGCGCCCTATAAGCAAAGAACCTGCCTGATAACTCGCATAAATTATAAAAGGAATAAGTGGTGGGATACTGATATTACTAAAGAGAAAAGCTACTACTTTGTTGAGTTTAAACAAAGCCGCAAGACTAAAAACTAATAGAGTATGTAGCCCCCAAAACGGCAAGATACCTACAAAAACACCCAGTGCTATTGCCGCTGCTTTTTTATGAGCAGGCTCCTGACTTTTAATTATATTTTCTTTCCAAAACCGTTTATAACCTTTCTTCCTAAAATCCTGGTAAGTATCGCGAGGATGGATATAGAAAAAACTAACCAAAACAAACCAAATATAAAGTATGGTTATCCTGGTAATATCCCAAAACGGTCTAAAATGCGTCACCCGGTTTTCTTCATAAAAAACCTTAATAGGTACGTTTCTAACTTTTACTTTTCTCCAGGCAGACTTTACAATAATCTCAATTTCCAATTCAAATTTATTGGTATAAAGTTTTATTTGATTAACAACTTTTAAAGGATAAAGCCTGTAGCCACTTTGGGTATCGGTAAGTTGGGTACCGGTAACCACTAAAAACCAAAAATTAGAAAATTTATTTCCGGTGGTACTTTTACCTGGTATCCCATCCTGGCCCATATTGCGGTCTCCTACCAGTAAAATTTCAGAATCGGCACTTTTTTCTTCTAAATGCGTAAGAAAAATATCCAGATCATCGGGATAGTGTTGCCCGTCTGAATCTATAGTAATAGCATATTCATAACCTAGATCTTCAGCTAGCTTAAAGCCATGTTTTAAAGCCTCTCCCTTACCTTTATTTTCTTCGAAGTGATGAATGTTTATTTCGTGAAAATCCTTGAGAATTGTTTCCGTAGTATCTGTAGAACCATCGTTAATTACCAAAAGGTTGGAGGTGTATAACAGTAGATCCTGCAACACACTGCCCAGCGTCTTTTCGTTGTTGTAGGTAGGAATTAGAATACAACAATTTAAAGCTTCAAATCTGGATTGATATATAGGTTTTTGGTTCAAATTAAAATGGCTTTAATTGCAAAAGTAAAATTAAAAAGGAAAGCACAATATCTTAAATGACTAAGATTCTAACTTTTTATAAAAAGAATTGATTTTCAATGAGATACCTTCCGAATTCCTGGCAATTCCCTTAAGTTTTATTTCTCCGTCTAATTCGTCAATTTCAGATTCCAGGTTTAATAAAGCATTTTTATTAGGGTCTACTACTGCCATAAACTTTACATTAGAACCTTTTTTAAACTGCAGTTTACAATCACACCTACGCTCCGCCTCTTCTTTGAATAAGTGCATTAAAATTACTCCGGGAGTTACCGGCCTGCCGGGAAAATGCCCTTCGTAAATAGCGTGATCTTTATTAATTTGGAGTTGTGTAAAATATTTTCCCTCTTCCCGCGAAGAATTTAATACTGAATAAAAATCCTTTAATAACATAGCTTGGTTGGTTGTTAGTGTTTTACTCGATAATCGAGATTAGATGCTCCGAGGCTTGCCTCGAAATCAGATTATATTTTCCAATAACAATTGCTTCGTGAGCTTGCTCCGAAGTTTTTTACTAAATTAAACAGAAAATTCAGGATTTTTAGTCTTTATAGTAAGTTTTAAGGTTGAAATACAGAAGACGGAATTTCTTTATTCCATTGGATTTGGCTAAACTCAATAACTGTAGCATCGCCTGACTCTTCCATTAAACTTACTTTTTCTACTAAATTTTCAGCATTAAATTGCATGTGTATTTCAGCAAACATTTGTCTTAAATGCTCATCCTTAGGAATAATAACCGCAATTATATTATCATTCTCTTTAATATATGAAAAATCAAAATTTTCATTATCCTGAAGTAATTTGCCATTAATGGTTCCTGTTATTAATTTAGCTATTTTGCTAAAAAGTTTACTAGAAGCGGTATTTCTAACACTTTTATCGCCGGCGTCATTAATATGCAATTCCCCCTCTATTAAAATAATTACATAATCTTGCGGCTCAGTATATTTCCATTTTAGTTTTTCAGGATTTTGATAGTATAATTTCCCCCGGCTCACAGTTTCGTCTGCAATCATCTCCATACTCTTGGTCTGGATGAAATTGGCTTGTAAAGTTTCAAGCTCGTTTGCTTTAGCCGTCATTTTTTCCTGGAATTGAGCAACTTCCTCTTTAGAAAGATCTTGCTGGGCAGCCAGGTTAAGGCTAAAAATGAAAAGTAAGAGACTAAGAATACGCATTGATTTCCAATAATTTATCAGGTCTAACAACCTCGTAATGATTATTTTTCAAAAATAACAACAACTGTTCCAGTATGTTGACGGTTTTAGCATTATTATCGTGCAAAAGAATTACCGCGCCGGGTTTAATTCTTTTCTTAATTCTATTTAAAATAATTTCTTCGGAAGAAACAACTGCATCAAAAGACCTGATGCTCCAACCTACAGATTTCAAACCGGTTTTTTGAAGCGCCTTTTGTGTTTTTGGACTTACTATTCCGAAAGGTGGTCTAAATAGCTTCATTTTTATTCCTGCGGTTTCTTCCGCAATTCTATTACATTCTTCAATTTCCCAAACAATCCTGGAAACACTTAAAGCTCCCATTTTTCTAGTGTGAGTGTAGGTGTGGTTACCAACAAAGTGACCTTTTTTAATAATTTCTTTAAAGATATCTGGATATTTTTCAATCCTTTTTCCAATGCAAAAAAAGCCAGCCTTTGCATTATATTTTTCCAGAACTTTAAGTACTTCCAAAGTATTTTCCACCGGCCCATCGTCGAAAGTAATGGCGATCTCATTTTCCTTGATCTTTCGATTTTCGCTAAAAGATTTTACGAAAAAATTAAAACGCACATTGGTAGAAACTGTGAGTAAAAATAGGATGTAAAAAACTATAAAAGCCAGCACATACATAAATGATGCGAGCCCAAAAAAAGCTAATACCAGGCCTGCAAACAGCAAGAGAATGATAATCGTGTTTATAATTCTAAACCGCACTTAGTAAAATTAAACTGTGATCTCTCCCAAGATACTGATTGTAAATTAAAATATTCTTCAGTTTTTTTGGGGTTGAACTATTTAGGTTCATAATAGAAGGAATTCTGCCGTTTTTTAAAATTTTACAAGCTGAGTAAAGCGCAAATCCCGAAACCGTATCATAATCCCCTACCAAATGTTTATAAGCTAATTGTGTGGTGTTTTTAAATAGATTTTGCTGAAGATTCTTATAATAATGATCATACCTGTTATCGCCATTATTTCCAAAAATCACTGCATCTATTGCAGCAGCATTTATATTATTTTTAATCAGGAAAATTTCAACTTCTTCATTAATTTTCTCCGGCTGAATTGAATTTTTTATAGAAACGTCTTTAAATTCAGCATAGGAATTATTGTTTTTTTCTGTTGAAAGTGTAAAAAAATGTGAGCCTTCTGAAGTGATTGTTCCAGGGGAATCCTCTTTCAATAAATCCAGGTTATGAATATCTACGGATTTTAATTGTCCATCTAAACTTTTAAACTGTGTGATTTTTTCTGAAAGCTCATCTACGCCACCAACCAAAACCGATTTATTTTCTGAAGTTTCTAAAAGCTGCATTTCTGCATCTAGAAAAGCACTTTCTAAAGAAGCTGAATTTTGTGTATAAGTTACATTGTAATTTTTACAGCCTAAATTTAAAGCAATTTGACCTCCAATCGTGTTGTGCGTAGATTGTATAAATGAAGTGGGCGACAACAATTCTTCGTCCTGGTCTAATAAATTTTCCAGAAACCTCTCGGTGTCCTGCTTGCAACCTTCTCCGGTTCCGGTAATAATAGCATCGGGAATTTCAATCTTTGCCTCGCTTAAAGCTACTTTTGCGGAAGTAATTCCCATTTTTATAGCTTTAGACATTCGTCTCAAGGCCATAGGTTTTATAAACTCCTTATAATTTGGTGAAATTGCCGGGAAAATAGTTTTATGATAGGAAACCGGATTTGCCTCAGAATCTAAATTTTGAGCCGAAATACTACTAATCCCGTTAATATAAATTTTAGCCTTCATCTTTAGCAAAAATTAAAGAGGTGCAATTACCGCCGAATCCGAAGGAATTTGATAGAATAAAATCCAATTTCTTTTCTTTTAATTCGGTAACCGGCTCCAATCCTGTTTCGTTCATTGTCCGGGAGAAATTAAGATTTGGAAATATTTGTTGCTTGTTTAAGCTTAGCAAACTATAAACCGCTTCTAAGGCACCGGCTGCGGCCAGGGTATGCCCGGTAAAGGTCTTGGTAGAACTGAAATCGGGTACATTCTCACCAAAAAGTCTTTGTAGCGCCCTACTTTCCGAAAGGTCATTATTTTTAGTAGCAGTACCGTGGGCGTTGATATAATCTATTTTTCCTGTTTTAAGTTTGGCAATTTTCAGCGCTTCTTGCATCGCTAAAAGTGCGCCTTCCCCATTTTCTGAAGACGCTGTTTGGTGAAAGGCATCATTGGCATTTCCATAACCCATAATTCTGCCTAAAACAGGTTTTCCTTTTAATTCTTCTTCGGCTTCTAAAATCAGATAAGCAGCACCTTCTCCCAGGTTCAGCCCGTTGCGATTTTCATCAAAAGACCGGCAATGTTTATCAGAGAGGATCATCAAAGAATTAAATCCGTTCAGGGTGAATTTTGTAAGGCAATCTGTGCCGCCCACAATAACACGTTTTAATTTTCCCGTTTTAATCATCCTGGCACCCATCATAATTGCGTTTGCCCCAGATGAACAGGCGGTACTTATTGTGCTAACAAAACCAGTGATTCCGAAATGTCCAGCTATTTTTTCAGTAGTGAATCCGGGATGCTGAGAGCGTATAAAACGATTATTTTCGGTTTTACCTTCAGTAAATTCTTTAAAATGATTTTCAGTCGCATCAATACCTCCTACGCTGGTTCCAGAGATAAAACCGGTTTCAGCATCAATTTTAACCTTTGACTGTTCCAGGGCTTCCTTTATTGCTATACTACCCAGTAAAGCAGCACGGGTAAAACTATGACCTTTAGGTAGCTCTGAGGCTTCGGTAAGTGATTTGTTAGAAAATTTTATTTCTCCAACCGGGATATTTTTATGGGTGGTATTAAGAATTTCAGGAAAACTAATACCGCTTTCCTTAGATAAGAGTGATCTATAATTCGCCTCGGTATTGTTGCCAATAGCAGAAATAATTCCCATTCCGGTTACGGCAACACCTCTATTCATAATTTATTTGGTACGGTTCGCTTCTATAAATTCTGCCATTTTATTAATGGAAACAAAAATTTCCCTGCTCTGGGCAGGATCAGTCAGTTTTATACCGTAATCTTTTTCCAAAAGCACAATAAGTTCCAGCGCATCTATAGAATCCAGCCCTAAACCGTCACCAAAAAGCGGTTCGTCGTTTCCTATATCAGCCGGCTCCATATCCTCCAGGTTAAGTTGCTCGATGATACTTTCTTTAAGTTCGGTTTGTAGGTTAATCATTTTCAGCAAAATATAAATTTTTAAGGCTTTCTTCGGAAAAAGGAATATTTATTTCCGAGGAAATGAGGCACAAAAATACATCATATTCGCCATTTTCCAAGTTTAACCAGCCGCAAAGCACCTCTGAAGTCTTTCCTGAAGTCAATAAACTTTCGGAATAGTTCTTAAGTAATTCAGCATTAAAACTTTCCGCTATAAAAAAAGCATTTTCGCTTTGTAGTTTAAATTTTATACTAATCTCGCCTAAAATAATATTAGGTAGTGTATAAACAAATAGCGCAGGGGAAGCAAAGGTTTTTGTACTCTCTTGAAATTGCCTGTCGGTTTCCAGGCTTGATGAATTATTGGAAAAGATTAGCGCAGTATCAGTTGAAAAACTATTTTCTCTAAAAAGAATTTCGGTCCCTAAAATCCCTAATTTAGATAAGCCGTCCATTTTATGAAATTTCGGGTATTTCAGTTCTAAAAAATCGTAAACCGATTTAAGGAAAACATCCAGATTTTTTTCAGAAGAATTAAAAATCTCATTTTTGGAATTTGAGATCTTTCCATCTTTTATTTTAACCCAATCTTTTATGGAGAAATCCTTTTGCATTTATTCCTTTTTTAAAACCAAAGCGAGGTTACAACCACCAAAACCAGATGCGGTTTTTAGCCCATAATTAATTTCCTTCTCCTCATTTTGCTGGATTATATTCAAGGATTTAGAAACTCCTAATTCTCCAAAATTTTTAGAACTATACAAGTAATTTTTCAGCATAGAATGTTTAGTGATAATACTCTCTATTAAAGCTGAAGCGCCCAAAGTGTGACCGTAATAGCCTTTTAAACTGTGAAGCGGTGTATCTTGTAAAGCACTCCTGTGAAAAGCAATACTTTCCATTTCATCGTTATAGATAGTGGCGGTGCCGTGAGCCGATAAAAAATCTATTTCTGCTGCGGAAATTGAGGTTTCTTTTAGCGCTTTTTGAATGCTTTGATACAAACCTTCACCAGTTCTGGAAGGCCCCGAAATATGGTTTGCATCATTTACTGTGGCATCTCCAATTAGAGCTATATTTCCTGAACTTTCAGGTTTATCAATACTCACAAGCATAGCCGCTGCGGCTTCGCCTAAACTAATTCCGTTGCGATCGTTAGAAAAGGGCTTGCAAGCCTCCTGGCTTAAAGCCTGGAAAGAATTAAAACCTGAAACAACGAAATCGCTAACCAGATCGCCTCCAACCACAAATGCATTTTTAATTTTCCCTATACTTCCTAATCTTCTCGCCACAGCAAGTCCCAGGCCACCAGAAATGCAGGCATTAGAAACAATAATAGGTGTTTGAGCAAAGCCGAAAAAATCGGCAATCACTTTTCCGAGTTCGCTTAGCTTTATTCGGATTTCGGGAAAGTTGCCGGGATCTTTTAGAAGGTTTATATTTCCTTTAGTAGTGGTGACCACCAGGGCGGTTTCAGCCAAATTCAAGTTTGGATTTTTATTTAAAACCTGCTGTACCGCCAGCAGCATCATTTTTTCAAGCTTGGTATATTTTTTAGGGTTTCCAATTGCTTTAAAATCATCATTTAATGGGGATTCATCAATAATTCCGGCGTAAAAAGAATTTTCGGTGATCTCAGGTTTTTGTTGACGTTTTAAACCTGATCTTCCTTCTCGAATCGCCTTTATATTTTCTTCGGTAGAAAATCCAAGTGGAGAAATAATAGCATCGTCTAACAGGTAGAGCTTCTTCATTAAAGCAACTTCATTTTCTTTTTCCAATCTAAGAAAAACGGCGGATTATTCAAGACTAATTCCCGCTTTTCATCCAGAAATACCTGTGTTGTTTCCCCGGTACAGATCAAATCTTCACCCTTAAAAATTTTGTAAGAAAAATTGATTTTTGCAGTTTCAGAATTTTTAAAAGTGGTTTCTACCCTAAATGAATCACTATATTTTAAAGGTAATTTATGTTCGCAAACAGATTTTACAATAGGTGTGGAAAAACCTTCTGCTTTTGCATCGAGGTAAGAAATACCGTGTTCCCTACCGAAATCTTCCCTGCCTTCCTCAAAATATTTCAGGTAATTCCCGTGCCAAACAATTTGCAACGGGTCACATTCGTGAAAACGAACTTTAAGTTTTGTAATGGTAGTTAGGGATTTCTCCAGCATAATAGCATAATTAATCTACGGTTACCGTTTTCATTTCAGAAGTGGCTAAAAGATTTCCTTCTTCATCAAAAGTACGTGCGCCAACAGAAGTTACGTTCATAAACTCCTGGAGAATTTCCACATAAGTCATGAGTTTGATTCCGGCTTTTGGTAGTTCCATAATCTCTACAGCCTTAATTGCGCCAATAAACCCTGTTTTTGGTTTATCAAGTCCGCTTAAAAATCCCTGGTAACCACGCCATAGCGACATACTTTGCGCCATGTGCTCTATTATGCCTGGTTCAGAAAAGATATCGTTTTCAACTAAAATATTATCTGCCGGAATAGTAAATCCCGTGGTTCCTTTCTTTTCGTTATACTCCAGCAAACTGTCTACCATTACAAATGGCGGCTTTTGAGGAATTAACTGAAGTATTCTATCTAATTCTAAAATTGGTTCTTTTAATAAATTTTCTTCCATAAACAGATTTTAGCTGAAATCGTTCCAATAATCGTAATAATTATACCACTGATGCGGGTATTTTTTTAGCATCTTTTCAAGGTTTTCAAGATAAGCTTTTAATAAATTTTTCGCCTCATTTTTCTCAGGATTATAAGGCCTGGCATAAAAATGATAGTGAAAATTCTGCTCTCTCATAATGTGAACAAACAACACTGGGATTTTATTACGAGCAGCCAATTTAAATGGGCCCTGTGGAAACTTAACCGGTTTTCCCATAAAATCTTGAGTATAGGTTTTGGCTTGTTCAGTATAACGATCTGCAGCAAAAACAAGGAGTTCGTTATTTTGAAGCGCGTTGTTCATTTCAAAAATATGGGAAAGATCTTCTTTTAAAACAATGAGTTTTATAGCTGATTTTCCCGTAACCGATTCCAGGTAATTTTTGATCTCTTCGTGTTCCAGATCGGTTACTACAAGATTTACAATAGTATGATCATGTTTTTTGTCAAAGAAATGTTTAGCAAGATTGAAATTACCGATATGTGCGGTAAGCAAAATCCCGCCTTTATTCTGTTTCAGTAAGTTTTGAATATGCTGAATTCCGTCAAATTCAAAAGTATATTTATGTTTTAATCCGGAGGCAATGGCCACCCGATCTAATTGAATTCTTCCAAAGGTAAAATAGCTCTTATAAACATTTAAGGCAGATTTCAGCCTGGAATAGCCAAGATGCTTTCGGAATAAAAAATATACACTTTTGGTAGAATTAAAAGCGAAAAACACAAAATAAAGCGCCACAAAAAGAAGAACAAAATAGGACGCATAAAGGCCGAAAGTTTTTAGGATAAAAATATAAATCCTCATTCCCAAAACGCTGCCCCTGGATTTACCTTTCCACTTTGCCATTTAAGAATAGAGTCCGCCGTTAATATTTATAACTTCTCCGGTAATGTAGGAAGCCTTTTTAGAAGCCAGGAAACTCACTAAATCCGCTACTTCTTCTGCTTCGCCAAAACGATTTAATGGGATCAATTTTTTAAGCTCTTTTTCATCAAAATCAGCTGTCATATCTGAAGTTATAAAACCGGGTGCTACAGCATTTACAGTAACTTTTCTTTTACCAATTTCCTGTGCCAGTGCTTTAGTGGCTGAAATTAATGCGCCTTTTGCAGCCGAATAATTTACCTGTCCGGCATTACCTTTTAAGCCCGAAAGCGATACAATATTTATAATTCTACCGTAGCGCTTTTTCAGCATATTTTTTAATAAAGCTTGGGTAACATTATAAAAACCATTTAAACTGGTATCGATTACCGAATGCCAATCTTCTGGTTTCATCCACATAAAAAGTCCGTCGCGAGTTATTCCAGCATTATTTACAATGATTTCAATTTCTGCATCAGGATTAGCTTTACTGAATTCCTCCAAAGCTTTCGTGGTATTTTCAGCATCAGCAACATCAAATTGAAGCAATTCACATTGTACATTTTCAGCCTCAACAAGCTCTTTTGTGGCATTAGCAGCCTCGATATTAGAATGGAAATTCAACAAGATATTATATTGTAATTCCCTTGCTAATTTAATAGCAATAGCTTTTCCAATTCCGCGGGAAGCACCTGTAACGAGTGCGTATTTCATTGAGTTCTTGTTTTCTGGTTAAGATTGAAAAAAGCTCGCAAAAGCAGTTAGTTTTTATTTATAAACATCGTTATTTTTAAGGTATTCTTTTACTTCAGCATTAGTTTTATAAAGTGGAGAATCTTCTTTTATTTCAGGAATTATCTGGTTCATTTCTTCTAAAACCTGCCTGGTTTTATTCGATAATTTTTCGTCGAAATTCAAATAGCGCAAAGCCTGGACAATAGTAATTAGTTCTACTGAAAGCACTTCAAAAGCATTATCAATAACGGTTTTCGTAATATTTGCCGCATTGGTGCCCATACTCACAATATCCTGATTATCGTTATTATTGGGAATACTGTGAATATACATAGGGTTTGACAAGGTCTGGTTTTCTGCCGTGGTAGAAACCGCGGTAAATTGGGCTCCCTGCATTCCAAAATTAAGCCCTAATTTTCCCAAATTCACAAAAGGAGGTAAAATATCGTTGAGCTTATTATTTAGCAAATAATTGAGTTGGCGTTCAGCAAGCATAGATAGTTTGGTAACCACGAGTTTTAATTTATCCATCTCCAGGGCTACATAATCGCCATGGAAATTCCCACCGTGATAAACATGTTCGTTTTCCACATCTATAATGGGATTATCGTTGGCAGAATTCACCTCCTCGATAAGGATTTTGGCAGTATGTTCTATAGTATCGTAAACCGGGCCTAAAATTTGCGGCACACAGCGTAAACTATAATATTCCTGGACTTTTTCTTTAAAATACGTGTTTTTATCGGCCTTATCATTATATAAATGTTCGTTACGGTCGCGAGTGAGTTTACTGTCTTTTAAATGATCTCGCATTCTTTCTGCAATCTTTTGCTGGCCGTGGTGTTGCTTTGCTGCATTGAGTTCTTCAGATAAGTGATCATCATAAGCCTGCACAATTTCATTAATCGCTGCAGAACAAAAAACCGACCAGTTCAACAATCGTTTAGCATAAATAATATTCACAATCCCAATGCCGGTCATTGCTGAAGTACCATTCATTAAAGCCAGTCCTTCCCTGATTTCAATTTCTATCGGACTAATATTTTCTTCGGAAAAAACTTCTTTGGTTTCACGGCGTTTACCTTTATAAAAAACCTCGCCTTCACCGATTAAAACCAATGCCAAATGCGCTAGCTGAACCAGATCTCCTGAAGCTCCTACCCCACCGTGTTCAAAAATAAGTGGTGTAATATTTTTATTGATAAGTTGCTGCATTACTTCGGACACAGATCTATGTACACCAGATTTTCCCAGGGAAAGTGTATTTAATCGGGCCAGCATTAAAGCTTTTACATAAAGCGGCTCCATAGGTTTACCCGCGCCCGAGGCATGACTTCTTATTAAGTTATACTGAAGCTGAATGCGATCTTTATCTTTGATCTTATACTGGGCCATTGGCCCAAAACCGGTATTTACGCCATAAATAACCTTATTCTTGGAAAACTCCTTTAGAAACTTAAAACTAGCATCAATTTTTTCTAGGTTTTTTGAAGTAGGCTGAATTTCAGTATTTTCAAACAAAACCTTATGAAAATCATCGAGGCTAAGGGTATTATTGATTTGGAGCATAGACCGCGTAATTGTTAAGAATCTTAACAAATGTACTATATTTAGGCCGTATTTTAAATTGAAGATTTTAGATTTAGAACGAATATTCATAGTAAACGCAAGTTTGCTAAGCCCAAAAAATGAAACAGCTTAATACACAGATCTTAATTATTGGCGCCGGCCCTTCTGGAATGGTCGCAGCCGGGTATTTGCAAAAACAAGGTGTAGATTGTTTAGTTGTGGAGAAAAGTTCATTTCCGCGCTTTAGTATTGGTGAGAGCCTATTACCAAAAAGCATGGAAAACTTTAAGGAAGCAGGATTATTAGAGGCTATTAAAGCAGAAGGATTTCAAAAGAAATATGGTGCCAGATTTATAAAAGAAGATAAAGTTGGCGAATTTGATTTTTCTGAAAAATTTGGAGAAGGCTGGAATTGGACCTGGCAGGTTCCAAGAGCTGATTTTGACCTTGTTTTAGCGAATGAAATTCAGCGAAAAGGCGTAAAAATCTTTTTTGATGCTGAAGTCAAAAATGTGAATTTTGAAGAAAATAGGTCTTTGACTGAAGTTGTGATAAATTCAAAAGAAAAAATTGAAATACAAGCTGAATTTATAATTGACGCCAGTGGAAACGGTCGCGTCTTGGCAAAGCAATTAAGTTTAAACGCTACTCCAAAAATCACAGGAAATTCTTCCATATTTACACATATCAAAGAAACAAATCGACCAAAAGGCAAAGAAGGTGAACTTATTACCTTTGAAGTTTTAGATACCAAAACCTGGTTCTGGTATTTTCCTTTTTCTAACGGAAATTCCAGCCTTGGTTTTGTAAGTGAAAATGAGTGGTTTGAAGGTTTCAGTAAAAATAATTCGGTTGCTTTTAAAGAAATGTTGAACAAACTGAAGTATTATAAGAACCGGTTTGACGCATACCCTTTTTTATTTGAACCGGTTAAGATGCCAAATATCTCCCGAAATGTAACAAAGATCTATGGCGAAGGATTTGCATTGACTGGAAACAGTGCAGAATTTCTTGACCCTATTTTCTCTTCTGGAGTTGCCTTTGCCACCGAATCTGGATTAAAGGCCGCTAAATTGGCTAAACTTGAAGTAGAGGGTGAAAAAGTTGATTGGGAGAAAGATTATGGAGAATATATGCAAGCCGGAATTTCTGTATTCAGCAGTTATGTAAAAGAATGGTATACCGGGAATTTACAGAAATTATTTTTTCACGAGAATCCCAGGACTGAAATTAAGGAACAAATTTGTGCGGTTCTGGCGGGATATGTTTGGGATAAAAACAATCCTTTTGTGAAAAATCACCAACGAATTATAGGAAATATAGCCCATATGATAGATCAGGAAGAAATAAATATTTAGAAAATTTTAAGCTTAAATTTCTGATGTCAAAGCGATTAAAAAAAACGGTGAATTTTATTCTGTTCTTTAGCCTAAAAAAGTTTGGAAGGTAAGTAAGTAAAAGTTAAATTTGCAACCGCAAAATTGTTTGCGCGTTCTTTAAAATTGGAGAGGTGGCAGAGTGGTAATGCAGCAGCCTGCTAAGCTGTCATCCTTTTTGGATGCCCGGGTTCGAATCCCGGTCTCTCCGCAAGATTTTTTAGTCTGCGGATTTTTATTCTCCTTTTCTTATGGAAAAGATAGGGATAATCTTCCTCCGTCTCCCGGATTGCTTTTTAAAGAGTATTTTGGATCGGAAAAGGCTAAAATTTCCGTTAATAGTTTATGCTATTAATTTTGGGATTTATTTCTGGCTTTTGCCAAATTAAATCTTCCCAATTATCGCGCCGAGCGCGATTAAAAAATTACTCGGGGTGTAGCGTAGCCCGGTTATCGCGCCTGCTTTGGGAGCAGGAGGCCGCAGGTTCGAATCCTGCCACCCCGACTAAATACAAGCCTTTCATTTAAAAATGAGAGGCTTTTTTTATGAGCTAGATTTGCATTAATATCCAGCTCGCCTTTACTTTCTCATTTCTAATATAAAATATACTTGAACTAATCGGTTATAAGTTTTTTTTTATCTTTCCCTAACTTCGGCTTAATTTTGCACCTATAATAGCAACTATGGATTTTAGAATTGATCCCGATACCTGGTTTGTTTTTAGCACGCTATTTATAAGCGGTCTGGGCCTGTTTATAGCCGGGTTTATAGTTATTCCATATCTCCTTCGGAAAAAACAAATTGAACGTCTTCAATTTAAGTTCGTGAGAAATAATCACCGCTACGAAGAAGTAGTAAAGAACATTTCTCATCGCAAAGAAATATTCCTGGAAAACAACAATAGGAAGTTGAAATCAGATTTAAGTTCTTCTTTACGAAAAATAGCAAAATCTAATAATAACGAGTTAGACGTAATTACTTTCTTCTCCGACTTTGAAAAAGTTTATCCTGATTTCACAACTTCACTTCAAAAAATAAATCCGAATATTACGGCAAATGAATTAAAGTTGTGTGCGCTATTACGGCTAAATCTAAGCGCCAAAGAAGTCAGCAAAATATTAAACATCACTCCTGAAAGTGTAAATAAAGCACGCTACAGATTAAGAAAAAAGATTGGTCTCAAACCAAAAGAAGACCTGGATATATTTCTCATAAATATATGATATTCAATATTTAATATCGACGTCCATTCTTTGTCCATTGGCATTATTATGATTTTTATCGAACTCATTACTATGTTTGTTCAAAACAAAAAAGATGAGATTTTTCGAAATTATTTTACTGCTAATTGTTACTGTATATCCTATTTTGGTATTACTTAAATTCCGAGTTCCAGGGAAGAAAATTTTCGCCGTTGTTCCAGGAATTATTTTCCTATTCCATTTAATATTTGAAGGATTAAGATGGCAAATGTTTCCGGGGTATTTATTGCTAATTGGAGTGATTATTCTTCTTTTAAAACAACCAACTTGGAAGAAATCAGGTTTATTATTGAAGGTTTTTATTTTAACCGGCACGGGCGTTATTTTGGTTTTAGGCTGGGTTTTACCCATCATCTTACCGGTTTTCGAGTTGCCTACTCCTACCGGAAATTTTAAAATTGGAGCGAGAGATATTCATATAAAAACTAACCAGCCAGAATTAATAACTTCAGCGAAAGAAGATAAAAGAGAATTAATGGTTAAAGTCTGGTATCCGGCACAGATTGAAAATGAAAATTTAGAAAAATATCTTGACAAAGGAAACAGACTGGGTTTTGCCGCTAAATACGGTTTGCCCGGCTGGACAATGAATTATTTAGACTTTATAAAACCTCACACGTATATAGGTCCAAAAGTTGCACAAGGGAAATTTCCGGTTTTAATTTTTTCTCACGGTTACTATTCGAAAGCCTATGGCTACTATGCGCTTATTGAAGAAATTGTGAGCCAGGGATATATTGTTTTAAATATTAATCATACTTATGAAAGTACGGGCTCAGTATTCCCCAATGGTAACGTAAAGCTTTATAATACAACATACGATAGCTTAAATAATAATCAGCAAATGGCTGAAATGGCCTGGAATGCTACTCAAGAATTCAAACAGGCTGAAAACGATAAAGAAGAATTTAAGGCTGTTGAAAATTTATTCCAGGATTATATTGCTGCTGAAGGTATAAAAAGATGGAGTAAGGATATTTCTTCGGTAATAGATCATTTAGAAAATAAAGATGATTTCTCTTTTTTAAATAATCATATAATTAATTCAAGGATTGGTGCTTTTGGCCATTCCCACGGAGGAGCTGCGGCGGGAGAAGTTTTAATTGAAGATGAACGGGTAAAAGCGGCAATAAATATTGATGGGACCCAATGGGGTTCTATGGTAAATAATTCTTTAGATAAACCTTTTGCCTTAATTTCTTCAGATTGGCCAGACGAACAACCAAATTTTAATAAACATGCATTTCATATGGGCAGCTCTGCCGATTTCTATAATATTAAAATTGAAAATTCTGGGCATTCAAGTTTTATGGACATTCCATTAATGGTTAGTCTTTCAGCTGTAAATGAGGCGGGAAATATAGATCCCTTTAAAGCATATAAAGCCACAAGCTCAATTGTACAAAACTTTTTTGATCAATACCTTAAAGAAAAATCAAACGACATTCTTGAAATTGAAGAGCAGTACCAGGAAGTTTCGATAAAAAAGGGATTCTAAATATATTTCCTAAAAAGGTTTTATTATTATAGATAATTTTTTTTGTTTCCCGGAATGGATAATAGCAACAAAATATTGACCAATAGCACCGAAATTTTATAGGTATTTTAAGACAGGTTTTAGGGACTCTTTCGTAATTTAAGCATTATGAAAAATAATGGTATTACATACTTAATTCTAACCAGTATTTTATTGGTTATCATTACCATACTTGTATACTTTAATACCAATTTCCCATTGGTTTTCTATTTAACCTTCTTCGGACAATGTTTATTGGTATATAGTGTTTATAGAATTCTTACCGATAATTACAAAACAGAAAGAACCTTGAAGAACCCCCATTTGTTAGGACAGCTTAGCTGCTAAATTAAGTTCTATTTTTTATTTTTTAAGCAGCATTTCTTTCTTGTTTTAAATATCGGTTGATAGGTATTTCATTTTCTATTCCCTGGTGCCTTCTCCTATGGTTGTAAAAATCAAAGTAGTCCCGGAGTTGCCTGTATAAACCTACCCCGGATTCCGGAGGATTGAGATAGATGTTTTCGTATTTCACACTTCTCCATAAGCGTTCTATAAAAACATTATCGATAGCTCTTCCTTTACCATCCATACTTAACTTAATATCCCGAGAGCGTATGCTACCCGTAAAGATCTC
>NZ_FVZF01000029.1 GCF_900168265.1 Salegentibacter salarius
CCGTTATCGATCTCCATAGCCGCTATGTATTAAACTGGTCGGTATCCAATTCCATGGATACCCATTGGTGCAAAGAAACTGTGGAAGAAGCTATCCGTCTTCATGGGAAGCCGGAGATCTTTAATACCGACCAGGGCAGCCAATTTACCTCAGAGATCTTTACGGGTAGCATACGCTCTCGGGATATTAAGTTAAGTATGGATGGTAAAGGAAGAGCTATCGATAATGTTTTTATAGAACGCTTATGGAGAAGTGTGAAATACGAAAACATCTATCTCAATCCTCCGGAATCCGGGGTAGGTTTATACAGGCAACTCCGGGACTACTTTGATTTTTACAACCATAGAAGAAGGCACCAGGGAATAGAAAATGAAATACCAATCAATCGATATTTGCAACAAGATAGAAAAGCTGCTTAAAAAATGAAAAATAGAACTTAATTTAACAGCTAAGCTGTCCTAACAAATGGGGGTTCTTCAGTCTATTCTAAAAAATTCGGTTCCTCTTTCATCAAATAAAGTTTCATTATTAATAATTTCTCCGTCCAGAAATTCCTTTACTCTTACCACATAAAATTTACCTTTAATTGATTCACCACTAAAGTTAAATTCAGATTGATCTATATTTTCAAATTCAAAAAGTGTTCGCAAATCTTCATTTTCAAGTGAACTATTTATTCTTACTTCAATGGTAGATTCATCTGTGGGAATAGACAATTTCCCGGTTTGACTTTCATCAATTCGATTGGTTTCAATTGCGTTTTGAGCAAATAATGTCACTCCCGATAAGTAAATAATAAATAGAATTCTTTTCATTTTCCTGAGTTTCTTAAGTGTAATAATCCTTTTTTATTAAGATGTCCACAATTTCGAATATGTTTTGTCAGTAAACCTTAATTAGTCATTTCTTCCGTTTTTTCCCAAACATTATACTTTCCATATTCCCCTAAACTATAGTAATATTTACCTTCAGGGTTTATTAGAATGTAATATCCATAAGTAGTTTCATGAGGGAAGAATATTTTTTTTATAATATTATCTTCATCCTTCTGCCAATTCACTTTATTACTATAGAAGTATTTCAACTTTTCCTTTTCTAAAGAAGAAATCCAAAAATGAGAAACATCGGTTATTTTATTTAACTTTCTTAAATAGTTTCTATCAAAAATATTCCAGGAAGTTTTAGATTTTTTAATCTGTTCAGCAAAAGGAACTCCAGTTAGGAAATTGATTACAATTATATCCTTAGAATTAATATGCTCGCTTTTTAAGGTATTCAGATAATTCTTTAATGATGTAAATGTGGAATCGCTTAATACTCCTTTCTTTTCTCTGTGGAACAGCACACCAAATCTCACCGTATCATTCTCAAAATAAAGAGGAAAATTTTTAAAATTCTCTTTTTTATTATAAAATTCCTTCCTGCTTATTTGATAGCCTTCCTCATTGTAAAATTTATAGTCTTTATTCTGGCTATAACTATCAAAGGAATATATCATCAAAAAAATCAAAATTAATTTTTTCATTCTTGTTTACTGACTAATTATATAGCGTTGCCTGGCTTTACAAAACCAATCGCTTTTTGTATCAATTCCCCCAATAGTCAATCGTATCGGATCATCTTGACCTTTTACAATCCTGGGCTGGTTAGGCCATATCTTTAAAAAAATATAATTGAGTTCCTTTCGAGTCTGCAAATGAAGTAGTTGCCCTGAATAAATTGCCTGTTCCGAATGCATGGAGGTTATGAGGTTTATTAATTAGGTAAAAGTCTGTAGGGAGATACTTTAACCAACTATCTATCAAAGAGATTTTAAAAATAGGAAAATTTCTGAAGTTCCCTAAAAAATTAAAAGATTGTTAAATTATTGAATCTTTTTTTAAAAGAATTGCATTTTCTCTAAAGAGTTCCAGATGTAATCCAGCTGGTTAGATAGGTTGTAAATATGTAGCCTTCTTTAATTGATTATTTCGCAAGAAATATTTTACCAACATTAAACCAATAAAATGTTTTTTCGACTGAGTTCGCCCTGGTACTCTTTAATTATTTTCGTGAATTTCTAGTAGAGGTATTGTTAGCGCCTGGCAAGTTCAGTTTGGTTAATTCTCATTCTTCAGCGATGGTAGAATGAAGCAGTTGTAGCTTCCATCCTTCTTCCGTGAGAATTGCGGTTGCGCTTTCCAGCCAATTTAGCTCCCTTACCACTTCTTCTCCCGATTTAAATTCGGCTTTATTATGATAAGCCACCCAGGCCATTTTTCCTTCAATTTTTATTTCTATAAAATCAAAAGAATTGAATCTTACTACTTTTGATTCTTGTTCACTGGCACGATCTAAATAATTTCTCATCCTTTTCATATCCCAAACCTCCCCGGTCTCCAGCAGGAGAAAATCCTGAGTGCAATAGGTGTCTAATGCCTCTGGATCCAAATCAGAAAATATCTTTTGAAAAGAGTTTGAAATAAGTTCTTTGATCTTATCTTCTTTGTTCAATTCTGAATTCTGGCTCATCGCCGTAATTCCCATAAACATTATTAAAAACTGAAATATTCTCTTCATAACTATAGTTTAAATTAAGAGCCGTGCTTTCAAATTTATGAAACTAGAATAGTTATTTACTTCTCCTTCATCAATTTAATTTGTAAACAAAAACTTTACATTTCAATTCTTTTGTTATATTTGTAAAGTAAACATTACATAAAGTAAAACTTTAATTACATTAAAATGAAAAAAGAACGAAAAAAGAATCTTTACACCCTTGCCGTATGGACCTGGAGTTGGGTGGCCACAATGGCAATTGCCACCTTTGGACCGAAATATATTTGGGATGGTCACTCCGTTTTAACGGCCTTAGCAGTTTCAGTAAATTTTGTTCACGGTATTCTTATGATTTTTGCAAACAGGAAATTCTTTAATAATCTAGATGAGTTGCAACGTAAAATTCATTTAGAATCCCTGGCTTTAACCCTGGGTTTAGCAATTGTGGTGGGACTATCGTATTCTCTTCTGGATGTTACCAACCTAATTAATTACGATGCAGAAATAAGCAATCTAGTAATATTTGTAAGCTTAAGTTATTTAGTTTTGGTCACGATAAATACCAGACGCTACTTATGAAAAATAGGTTAAAAGTGCTTCGAGCCGAACATAGCTATACACAGGAAGACTTAGCGGAGATTATTGGTGTTTCGCGGCAAACGATTAACGCCATAGAAAAAGAGAAGTTTGATCCTAGTTTACCCACTGCATTTAGGATTTCAAAACTCTTTAAACTTCCCATAGAAACTATTTTCTATTTTGAAGAAACCTAAATTTTGGCAAGTGTAGATTAGGTTCTTAAATTCAGTTTTAGTTATTACTTTCCGATGCAGAAATTAGAAAATATATTCCCTAATAATTCATCATTGGTTACCTGGCCAGTGATCTCACCAAAGTATTCTAAAGCTTCTCGAATATCTATCGCTAATAAGTCGCCCGAAAGGTCAGTATTCAAACCTTCTTCTACCTTATTTATCTCTTCTAAAGCTTTTAAAAGGGCATTGTAATGACGGCTGTTGGTCACAATTGTATTGTTATTTCTAAGCGCACCGGTATTTACAAATTCAAGTAATTTACTTTTTAGTTCCTCTACACCTTCTCCTGTTTTGGCAGAAATTAACTGCAAACTTGCGCCTTCCAGTTCGTTTAGATTTTCAAATAAATTCTCTTTCTCTTTTTCCGTAAGTTGATCTACTTTATTTGCAATAACAACAAGGGGTTTTTGAGGAAATTGATTGCAGATTTTTTTAATTTCAACCTTAAACTTTGAACTTTGAACTTTGAACTTTTCTGCATTTAGAAGATAAACAACTACCTGCGCCTGACTTATTTTTTCAAAAGTTCGCTTTATTCCGATGCTTTCTACAACATCTTCAGTCTCTCTTATTCCTGCAGTATCAATAAATCTAAATCCAACGCCACCAATACTCATCTCGTCTTCTATAGAATCTCGCGTAGTTCCGGCTACTTCAGAAACAATGGCACGTTCTTCGTTTAAAAGTGAATTCAACAAAGTAGATTTTCCTACGTTTGGTTCACCTACAATTGCAACGGGAATTCCGTTTTTAAGCACGTTCCCGGTAGCGAAAGAATCTATTAAACGTTTTAATACCTGTTGAATTCTGGCTACCAATTCTTTAAATTGATCACGATTGGCAAACTCCACATCTTCTTCAGAAAAGTCTAATTCTAATTCAATTAAAGATGCAAAATCTAATAATTCCTGGCGTAACCTATGAATTTCATTAGAAAATCCGCCACGCATTTGCTGCATCGCCATTTGGTGAGAGGCCTGGTTTTCAGAAGAAATTAGATCGGCCACCGCTTCTGCCTGACTAAGATCCATTTTTCCGTTTAGGAAGGCTCGCATGGTAAACTCCCCGGCTTCGGCTGAGCGACAACCTTTTCTAATCATTAACTGTATAATCTCCTGCTGAATATACGGACTCCCGTGACAGGAAATTTCTACCGTTTCTTCGCCGGTATAAGATTTAGGCGCTCTAAATATTGAAATTAAAACCTCATCTAAGGTACGATCATCGTCCATTAGATTTCCTAAATGCAAAGTATGGCTAGGCTGTTCGCTTAGCTTTTTTTTACTCTTTGCTTTAAAAAGTGGTGAAACAATATTAAATGCTTCGGGGCCGGAAACCCTAATAATCGCAATTGCACCTGCACCAGATGGTGTGGCAAGCGCTACAATAGTATCGTTTAATTTCATAGCGCAAAGATAAACAACCTCGGCGCAAGCCCCAAGAGGCATTATTGGAAAATATATCTTGATTTCTATAAAAGCCTCGGAGCATTTAAATCTCGATTATCGAGTAAAAAAATCAGTAGCTTGTGAGAAGGTTTTAATTTTAAGAACCAAAAGAATTTGCAACATCGTGTGAAAAAGATCGTCTATTAATAAAGAGACATCACATCAATCAAAGAAAAATGAGAGAAGACAACCAAATGCTCGTTCTTACCCACTTAAGTCAGTTACTGGATTTAGTTACAGGAATTGGCGGCTTTATAGTTCCGTTAATCCTATGGCTTACCCAAAAAGATAAAGTTGCCGGAATGGACTTTCATGGAAAAATGATCATCAATTTTCAAATAAGTATGTTTATATACAGCTTATTATGTATTCCGCTAATCTTTTTATTTGGACTTGGGATAATCGCTCTTGTTGGGATTGCTATCATTATGCTTATTTTACCAGTAATAAATGCCATTAAAGTAAGCAACGGGGAAATTCCAAATTATCCGCTAACTATTGAAATTATAAAATAAACTGGTGACATTTTCAAACAAAAAGGCAGCTGATTGGCTGCCTTTTTTATTATAATTTCATCCCCTACAAGTTAGAATAAAAAAAACCTCACAGGTTTTGAAAACCTGTGAGGTTTGAATTTTTAAAACTAGGTACGCTTTTATATTTAATTTCCCCCTTCGGGGGCAAGGGGGCTTAATTATTAAGCATAACCGGCATAACCAGCATCGTGATTTTTTCTCCCGGGTCTAAACCATCTACAGGAGTTAAAATTCCAGCTCGGTTAGGTAAACTCATTTCCAGTTGAACTTCATCGGAAGTTAAATTATTCAACATTTCAGTAAGAAAACGAGAGTTGAAACCAATTTGCATATCGTCTCCCTGGTAAGAACAGGTTAAACGCTCTTCAGCCTTATTGCTGTAATCTACATCTTCTGCAGAAATATTTAATTCGGCACCGGCAATTTTTAATCTCACCTGGTGCGTAGTTTTATTAGAGAAAATAGAAACCCTACGAACTGAACTCAAAAACTGGTTGCGCTCTATGGTTAATTTATTCGGATTTTCTTTTGGAATTACCGCTTCGTAATTTGGATATTTTCCGTCAATAAGTCTACAAACCAACTGCGTATCATCAAAAGTGAATTTCGCATTAGAATCGTTGTATTCTATAAGCACTTCACTTTCACTACCGGCCAAAATTCCTTTTAAAAGATTTAGTGGCTTTTTCGGCATAATAAAGTCTGAAGCCTGTGAAGCAGTAACATCTTCACGCTGATACTTTACTAATTTATGCGCATCAGTTGCTACAAAAGTCAAACCTTCAGTAGTAAATTGAAAGAAAACTCCGCTCATTACCGGACGAAGATCGTCGTTTCCTGAAGCAAAAATCGTTTTGCTAATCGCAGTAGCCAAAATATCACCTTCTAAAACGGTGCTGCTAGGATCTTCCAATTCCACGGGATTTGGAAACTCCTCGCCATCGGCATAAGCAAGTGCATATTTACCGTGATTAGAGCTTAATTCTATAGTGTTGTTATCTTCAGCAACAAAAGTTAAGGGCTGCTCCGGGAAAGTTTTTAGCGTGTCTAAAAGCAATTTTGCAGGAACCGCTATTTTCCCTTCGGAATCTGATTCTACCTTAAGTTTAGCAGACATTGTAGTTTCAAGATCCGAGGCAGAAACCGTAAGCTCGTCCTGCTTAAGATCGAATAAAAAGTTGTCTAAAATTGGAAGGGTGTTGGTGTTGTTAATAACCCCACCCAATATCTGAAGCTGTTTCAGCAAATAACTGCTGGATACAATAAATTTCATCGGCTTTGTGATTAATTAGAAATCATTACAAATATATTTTAATCTGTTAAAAATAAAGCTTGTGCCGGCCAGTTTTTATTAACATCAAAAACAAAAAAATATGAAGTAAATAATTAAAAAACAGACGCTTACAACGTATAATCTTTTTGAAATTGTTAATATGTTGATTTTATTTCCTGAAAATTGAAGTCTAAGAAAGCTATTTCAGGTATTTCCTTTTTCTGAAACAATTAAATCCGAAAGCGAAAAGTCCCAGGATAATTAAAGGAAGAATAATATTAATCACCTGCCATTTTTCGCGTTCATCAGCCGTTTTTTGATCGTCCAGGAAAGCGATATTTATTTCTTTACTGCGTATATCTATAAGTCCGCTGTCATCCAGCATATAATTTACTGCATTTAGTAAAAATTCTTTATTTCCATAAGTATCCCCCGTGTAGCGTTCAAGCCCCAGTTCTAAAGGCTTTCCGTGCTGCACATCATTTTTAATCACATCTCCATCTGAAATTACCAGCATTTTGGTTTCTTCACTTTGGTTTAAAGAGTTTTCAATTTCAAATGGCTTGATCCTGTTCTTATAAACCGAAGTAAATTCTCCTTCCAATAAAACTGCCAGTGGTTGCTCGCCATCTTTATAGGAAGCCAAATCCGGTTCCTTGCTTACCATCTCGAGGCTAATTTCCCGCGGCGTACCTTCTACCCTGGTTTGTGGAGAACTGCTTAATAAAATTGTTTTTTCAAGCTTATTTTGAAGCGTATCAATTTGATTGGCATATTCAAATTTCACTGCTTCAATATTATTAATGACAGGGTGATCATTTGGGGAAGTGGTCAACGGACTATAAAACCAGGGGTATGGATTAAACCGTGTATTATTTCCCTGCCCTGAAGCCAGAATAATGGGCGCTGAATAAATATCATTGATCAAAACCGGGTTGATCCTAATTCCATAAGAAAAGAAAAAATCGCCCAGATTAAGATCTCGCGGCAAAGCAAAAGCTTTACCTGAAGGATTCAGCAAACTATCGGTTTCCATGGCAACGGCTTCGGTTAGCCAAAGTGATTTACCACCGCTCATTGTATATTGATCTAAAATATACTTTTCATTTTCAGTAAAAGCCTCGGTAGGTTTTGCCTCGATAATTAAATCGTACTCTTTTAATTGCTTAAGTGTTTTTTGAGGATTTATCGGAGCAGAATCTAAAGTAAACGGCGCCATAAAATAATATTCCTGAAGCGTCTTTATAAAACTAGCTATTTGTGCATCAGGCAATTCCCCGTTACCACGCATTACCGCGATTTTCTTTTTCCGTGGATAAACTAATTTATTCAATGCATTAGCAATAACATATTCCAACTGCTGCACCGAGCTGGAAACCCGTTCTTCATCGGTAGCGCCCAGTTTATTTTTTAATAGAGGAATTTGAACCTTTTTGTCTCCCATAGTGGCTACAGCCCATGGAAAAACTAAAGCTTCAGAACTCTTACCGTTCTCCTGAACACTTACCCTTGCCGGTGGCATTCCCTGCTTATAAAATTCCTGGGCGGTAGCTTCAGCATCTTTACTTTCTTCTAACGGATTGGTAAAAGTGAATTTTATATTACTGTTATAAGCTGAAAACTCTTCCAGCATTTGCCTGGTTTCGTTCCGAAGCCTTCTAAATTCTGAAGGAAAATTTCCTTCTAAAAAGACTTCAATAACAATGGGAGAATCAGCATCTGAAACAATTTCCATTGCCGCAGGAGACAGCGTATAACGTTGATCTCGGGTAAGGTCTATGCGCTCAAAAAAGTTAGCCGCCAGCAGGTTGATCGCTACAATTGCAACAAGCCACAGAAAAACGTTTTTATAGGTGTTTTGGTGTTTCAAAGCCTAAGAATTTTTCTGAATTGCTATTAACCTTAACTGCGTAAGTTTTAGAAAGAAAACTATAAAACTTAAAAAATAAATAATATCCCGCGTATCTATCACGCCTCTGCTTATACTTTGGTAATGAAAGCTGATCCCAAGATATTCTGCGCCATAATTAGTACTTCCAAAAAGGTCTAAATCTCCCAATCCTTCAAAAGCGAAATAACTTAGAAAACATAAAAAAACTGCGATAATAAATGCGATGATCTGATTTTGAGAAAGCGAAGAAGCAAAAATGCCAATAGCAGTATAACAGCCTCCAAGAAAAATTAAACCAAAGTAAGAGCCAAGGGTCGCACCAAGGTCAAAATTCCCTACCGGACTTCCCAGTTGATAAATAGTAATTACATATAAAATACTTGGAAAAATAGCTAAAAGCACCAGAATTAAGGCGCCAAAATATTTTCCTAAAACAAGTTGTTTAAAACCAATGGGACGAGTTAGCAACAATTCCATAGTACCCTGTCGTTTCTCTTCAGAAAAACTCTTCATGGTAATTGCCGGAATAAGAAAAATAAAGATCCAGGGGGCAAGATTAAAGAAGGGTTTTACATCGGCAAAACCATTATCCAGGATATTATAATCTCCAGTGAAGACAAATAGAAACAACCCGCAAACCACCAAAAAGATTCCAATAACCAGGTAACCTATTGGTGATGAAAAAAAAGAGTTTATTTCCTTATTTAATATGGCCAGCATTAATTTCGGTTATCGGTTATCAGTTGTGAGTTATGAATAATCGTTGTTGATTTGTTTGTAGGTTTAATTACAATTTAGGGTTTGGTGTGTTGATCTGCTGTAACTTTTTTCTAATCGAAACTCTAACAACATTTCCTTCGCTCCTCACTTTTCACCCTTCACTATTCACTATCCACTATTTTAGTACTCCAGGCTACAGGTTTAGCATTAAAAAGCACCTTTGTTTTTGCCCAAACCCCTTTAAAAAGTTCAGAATTCCGGTAATTTTCTAGAGATTCGCTGTCTACCCAATCACTATACGTAAAAAAGATATTTGTATTGTGTTTATCTTGCAGCAATTTCAATTTATAACAACCTGCAAAAGCTCTTATTTTACTTTTATTTTCTTCAAAATTAGAAAGGAATTCTTCTACTTTTGAAGGATCAAATTCCATTTTCACAATTCTGTGTATCATTTTTCGTCAAATTTAATAGTGATTGTATCGCGGTGCTCCAGGCCAAAAAGCGTTGAAGCGCTACCTACCGTAGATGGATTGCTTTTATAAATAGCAAGTTCGATATAACCGGCAGAGTTGAATAAGGCAAGTTTTTTACCATCTTCTTCTCCTCTTTGCTCTTTTTCAACATCAAAATTTATCCAGTCAGAATAAGCTTCATAAATTTTTGGAAAAGTAACCATTCTTGCACTAATTATATAATTTCTTCCTTTTCCCACGCTCTCAAAAAGCTTCCGACTTATATTAGTTACCACATTTCCGTAATTGTCTACATAAATAACAAGGCCTATAATCTGGTTCTTTTCTGTATTTATTATAGGTTCAAACTGCTTAAGGTATTTAATTTCATTAATATTCTTACCTATCACTTCCAGGGTTCCGCCCCGCGCTAAATGGCAGGCTACTTTCACAAAAACATCTAAAACCGGAAAATTCGTTTCAATAGCCTCGTGAATATTGATCTCTACAATCTTCTCGGGTTTGATTTCTGAAGCCAACAAAGATAAAATTCCATTATTGGCGCAAATAAAATAATGGTCGTCCAACAAAACAGCCAAATGTTTATTCTCTGGGGTAAATTCTGAATCGATACCAATAATATGAATACTGCCTTTTGGAAAACTTTTATACGCGTTTTTAATAATGTAAGCGGCTTCGCTAATATGAAAGGGCGAAACCGAGTGCGAAATATCAACAATTCTCACATCGGGCAACTCGTTATAAATAGCTCCTTTAACCGCTCCCACAAAGTAATCTTTCTCTCCAAAATCGGTAGTTAAAGTAATAATTGCCATAGGTAATTGTTGATATTTTTTTAACTTTTAAGCGCTAATTTTATGTAAGTTTGTATAGAAGGCAAAGATAATTTTATTTAAATTTTCATTTAAAAATCAATGGCAATAAACTTAAAATTAGCCAGTCAAAATTAGCATTAAAACTTAGCAGCAACAAATAAAGAACCGCTATAAATAAAAATGTTTTGAACATCTTTTTTCAACTAAAACCATAAGCTTTTGAACGAAATTGTTATTGAACTTTCAGAGATTAATCCCCGCGAATTTTTTGGGCAAGGAAATGAACATATAGAACTATTAAAAAAATATTTTCCCAAGCTGAAGATTGTAGCTCGCGGAAATAAAATTAAAGTTTTTGGGGACGAAGAAATGCTGGAAGAATTTGATGAACGCATTACGATGCTCATGGATCACTTCGGAAAGTATAACAAATTGGATGAGAATGTGATTGAAAGAGTGCTTACCAGCGAGAAAAGTTCAGATTATCAAACTTCAGCCGAAAGTGGCGAAGTTTTGGTTCACGGGGTTGGCGGTCGTTTGGTAAAAGCCCAAACCGCAAACCAGAGAATACTGGTTGAGCTAATGCGCAAAAACGATATGGTATTTGCCATTGGCCCCGCGGGAACCGGAAAAACCTATACCGGTGTTGCCCTTGCCGTTAAGGCTTTAAAAGAAAAACAGGTTAGAAGAATTATACTTACCCGTCCCGCAGTTGAGGCTGGGGAAAACCTGGGTTTTCTTCCCGGCGATCTCAAGGAAAAACTAGATCCTTATATGCAGCCGCTTTACGATGCACTTCGGGATATGATTCCGCAGGAAAGGCTTGATTCATTTATAGAAAAAGGAGTAATTCAAATTGCACCACTTGCTTTTATGCGTGGCCGAACCTTAGATAATGCATTTGTGATTTTGGATGAAGCTCAAAATACCACCCACGCGCAAATGAAAATGTTTCTTACCCGAATGGGAAAAAGTGCCAAGTTTATGATTACCGGAGATCCCGGGCAAATAGATTTACCACGCAGGACGATTTCAGGTTTAAAAGAAGCTTTACTCGTGCTTAAAGAAGTTAAAGGCGTAGGAATAATTTACCTTGATGATAAAGATGTGATTCGCCACAGACTGGTGAAAAAGATTATTTCTGCCTACAAAGAAATTGAACATACAGAATAAGTTACTTCCGGGTAAACCCAAGAAGCGTTAAGAAGAAATAATTTACATAGCGGGACAAGTCCCGGAACATTTAAATCTCGATTATCGAGTAAAATTCTTTTTCAATTTTAATAAAATTCAATTTCAAAATTTCAGAATAGATTCTAATGAACAATACCATTATAAAAACCGATTTCAATTTTCCCGGCCAAACCGATGTTTACAAAGGTAAAGTGCGGGATGTTTATACTTTAAAAAATAATAAACTTGTAATTGTAGCAACAGATAGGCTTTCGGCTTTTGATGTGGTGATGCCAAAAGGCATACCTTACAAAGGTCAGATCCTTAACCAAATTGCTACAAAAATGATGGAAGCCACACGCGATATTGTACCCAACTGGCTGGAAGCCACTCCAGATCCTAATGTTGCGGTAGGCCAGGCTTGTGAACCTTTTAAAATTGAAATGGTAATTCGCGGTTATCTTGCGGGCCACGCTGCTAGGGAATATAAAGCTGGAAAACGTATGCTTTGCGGGGTAGAAATGCCTAATGGAATGAAGGAAAATGATAAATTCCCGGAGCCAATTATTACTCCCGCAACCAAAGCAGAACAGGGCGATCACGATGAAGATATTGCTAAAGAGGAAATTCTAAAACGTGCTATTGTTTCTAAAGAAGATTACGAAATTCTTGAAAAATATACCCGAGATCTTTTTAAACGAGGAACCGAAATTGCAGCAAAGAGAGGATTGATTTTAGTTGATACCAAGTATGAATTTGGTAAAAATGCCGATGGGGAAATTGTCCTGATAGACGAAATTCACACTCCCGATTCTTCTCGATATTTTTATGCCGATGGTTACCGGGAAAGACAGGATAACGATGAACCACAAAAACAATTATCTAAAGAGTTTGTGAGACAATGGCTTATTGAAAATAATTTCCAGGGAAAAGAAGGTCAAATTCTACCCGAAATGAGCGATGAATATATCGAATCGGTTTCTGAGCGGTATATTGAATTATACGAAAAGATCACAGGAGAAGCTTTTGTAAAAAGCGATATTAGCAGTATTGAAACCCGTATTGAAAATAATTTAATGGAGTATTTGAAGTAAGGCTTCGGCAGGAAAGTTTGGTAAAATAGTTCCCGTCCCGAAGGCTCAGGATATTTCGGGGTCTAAACGAACATAAAATTGTTAAATTCACACTAGATGCTGAAATAAATTCAGCATGACCTAACTCTCGTCATCCTGAACTCGTTTCAGGATCTAATTAAATGATAATCAAATCATGTTAGACCCTGAAAAGGTTCAGGATGACGTTTAGGTTAATCCCTACGAAAACTGATAGCCAACCAACCGGGGATCAGTTAGGGTGTCCTGGCGTTGCAGCCATTTTATGCTAATAGAAATATAATCCAGCTCATTATTTACCTTGCCGTAGCATTTATAAATTCCTTTGCTACGCAACGGATATTCTTCTGCGGTAGCGGGGAATTGTACTGTATCGAAAACATCGCCCTCAACATCAAAAAAAGTCCCGAAATACATATATTTCCCATTAGAAGTGCCCGTTTTTTTAGCGGTAATCAGGGCGCCATAGATCAATATTTCCTTTCCAACATAATGTTTTAAATCTTTTGCTCGTGCTGATTTTTCAATAGGATTTTTAAGCAATTTAAAATGGGAACAAAGCGGAAAACCCAATAATTCCATCTGGTCAAATGCTTCTATCAATGCTGAATATTGAAACTGCGGAAGTTCAAAATCCCGGTGAGCGGTATTAAATAACTTTTCCTGTGTAGCTAACGGTTTGGAAGCATTCAGTTTAAAATGAGCTTTCCATAATAAATGATGTTTATCTGTTTGTGTGAATCTAAAAGCATCTATTTTCAGCAAAATACTTAGTTGTTCTATAGAAATAGAAACTCGATCTATAAAATCATCAAACGACTTAAAAACACCAAAAAACTGCCGGTTTTCCAGGATTTCCTGAACGGTTTTAGTTTCTAATTCTTTGACATAGCCCAATCCCAGGTAAATATCTTTTCCAAAGATACTATTTGGATGATCGCTTTTATTGATACAGGGCGGATGCACTCTCCCACCGCATTTTCTAATTTCCTGAATATAAGTTTCTACATCATAAAATCCGCCGCCATTATTAAGCGCAGCCACCATAAATTCCAGCGGAAAATATTTCTTTAAATATAAACTCTGGTAGCTTTCTACCGCATAAGAAGCCGAATGGCCCTTTGGAAATGCATACCCGGCAAAAGAGGAAATTTGCTCCCAAACCTCATCAATAATCTTTTCATTATAGCCTTTTTGCTTGCAATTCTCCCTGAATTTAGCTTCAATACGCTGCATCTGACCTTTCGAAGTTTTCTTGCCACTCATTCCCCGCCGTAATACATCGGCATCTTCAAAACTAAGTCCGGCGAACTTATGGGCCACTTTCATCACATCCTCCTGATAGACCATAATCCCGTAAGTATCATCCATAATTTCAAGCATTACTGGATGGCCCTGCTTTCTTCTTGCGGGATCACGATGTCGCTTTATATATTCTTCTTTCATCCCGCCACTGGAAATGCCGGGTCTAATTATAGAACTTGCAGCTACGAGATTCAAATAATTATCGGTTTGTAGTTTGGTGAGCAGGCCACGCATTGCAGGAGATTCTACGTAAAAGACACCCATACAATCCCCGGTTTTCAGTAACTCATTAATTTGTGGATCTTCCTTAAAAACAGCAATATTTTCAATATCCTCAATTTCAGCATCTGGCTGATTTTCCTTAATAATTTCAATGGCATCGGTGATCTTTGAAAGTCCGCGTTGGGCAAGAATATCGAATTTATGAATCCCAACTTCTTCCGCAATATTCATATCTATCTGGATCGTTTCGAAACCTTTAGGCGGTAAAAAAGTGGCGGCATAATTATAAACGCTGTCATTTAAAATTAGGATTCCGCCGGAATGTACGCTCAAATAATTGGGAAAACCTTCAATTAAACCGCTATAACGTAACACCAATTTTTCCAATTGATCCAGCTCATTTATACTAAAAAATCCTGCTGAAAGTTTATCGATATTTTCTTTAGGCAAACCAAAAACCTTCCCCAGCTCCCGGGCAACCGCGCGACGTTTAAAAGTTACGTAAGTTCCCATTAAAGCGGTAAACTCGTATTTTCTAAAAATAAAATCGGTTACTTCGTTACGATCTTTCCAGGAGAAATCGATATCAAAATCGGGGGGAGAACTTCGACTTTCATTAATAAAGCGTTCAAAATAAAGATCTAGCTCAACGGGATCTACATTGGTAATTCCAATAATGTAAGCAATAATAGAATTGGCACCACTCCCCCGCCCTATAAACGGAAAATTCTGCGACCGGGCATAACTCACAATGTCATAATTAATTAAAAAATAGGAAACGAACCCAAGTTTTATGATGGCATTCAGTTCTTTTTCTACCCGCTCTAAAACTTTTTCATTTGCATCAGGATAACGTTTTGGCAGGTTATCCTCACATAATTTTCTTAGACGGTCAACATCAGCTTCAGGGCTTTCACCTGAAACCAATAAATTTCGATTTTGGGTTTTTCCGAATTTGAAATCTACCCGGCAGGCATTTACCAATTCCTGTGTGTTCTCTAAAATATAGGAGAAATCTTCAAATTCTGAAGTGATAATTTCTGAAGCTATCATCTGGTGAGAAAAAGAACCCTGCTCGCTTTCCGGAAGCTGGCTAAGTAAAACATTATTGTCTATGGCCCGCAACAACCGGTGCGCGTTATAGTCACGCTTATTCCTAAAACTCACGCTTTGTTGCAATACCAGCTTATCTTTAAATTCAAGGTATTTTGAGAATTTAAGCTTCCGCAGACTTTCTACTGAAACTCCAATGAATTCATTGCTTTTGAAATTCGTCTTTTTGTGCGCTACTACTTTTTCAAAAGGATAAATAATAAAACAATCAGGTAGTTCGGGAGCTTCAGGTTTAAAATCTTTCTTTGAATGAAGTTGCTGCGATAAATGCTCGTTTAACTGCCTGAAACCTTCATTGTTTTTAGCGATCCCAATACATTGCTGTTCTGCTCCATTTCTAAAATCGATTCCCACAATTGGTTTTATACCATATTCTGAAGCGATTTTTATAAAATTAAGGCAGGCCGAAGTATTATTAATATCGGTAAGCGCTAAAGCTTCAACTTTAAATTCCCGGGCGAGTTCACAGAGTTTTTCTACCGAAAAAGTTCCGTAGCGCAGCGAATACCAGGTATGACAGTTTAAATAAATCATTGTTTTCTATGCGCCAACACAATTGGCGGTTCGCCGTTAAACGGATTTCCCATTCGGCCAATGGTTTTTGTGCCCATGGTTACCGCGCGCATCACACTGTGTTCTCCGAAACGCTCCTTAATTTTATCTATAGAATTATATAAATTCAGCATTTCTTCAGAATCATCAAACAGGTTAATTTGGTAATTTCCACCTACAAACCCGCTGAATTTCACACCGATTAACCTAATCAATAACCTACGCGAATAAAGTTGCTTAAACAGCATTTCGACTTTAGGAATCAGAATATGATCGGCGCTGGTGTAGGAAATTTTCACCTGCTTCGAATGCGTCTGATAATCTGAATACCTGATCTTTACACTTACCACGCTGGTAAGTTTATTGCCTCGCCGTAACTGGTAAGCCAGGCTCTCTGCCATCGCTACCAAAGTGGCGTGCAGGCGTACCATATCTATAGTATCTCGCCCAAAAGTGCGTTCGGTAGAAATAGATTTTCTTTCGTGATAAGGGATAATTGGTGTATCGTCCAGACCGTTAGCACGTTTCCAAATAGTTCGTCCGGCTTTTCCTAAAACGCTTTCCAACATTTCCACCGGCATTTCCTGTATGGTTTTTATTTCCCTAACACCTAAACTCAATAACTTTTGAAAAGTTTTATTTCCCACCATCGGGATCTTATTCACGCTTAATGGTGCAAGAAAAATTTTCTCATTTCCATGCGGAATTACAATTTCGGCATTGGGCTTGGCTTCTCCCGTAGCGATCTTGGAAACCACCTTATTTTGTGATAAGCCGAAAGAAATTGGCAATCCACTTTCTTTTATAATAGTTTGTCTTAGCTCACTGGCAAATTGATTGATCCCGAAAAATTTATCCATCCCACTCAAATCGGCATAAAACTCGTCTACACTGGCTTTTTCAAAACTGGGCACCTGGCTTTTAATAATTTCTGTAACTTCTTTCGAATGTTGGGTGTAAGTACTGGCATTCCCTTTAATTACGGTAGCCTGCGGACAAAGCTGCCGGGCTACTTTCATCGCCATCCCCGAGTGTACTCCAAACTTTCGCGTTTCATAACTACAGGCCGCCACCACCCCACGATCGCCCATTCCACCTACAATAAGCGGTTTACCATTCAATTCAGAATTTTGTTTACGTTCTACCGAAACAAAAAATGCATCGAGATCCAGATGTAAAATAGACTTATTCTTCATTATTTGGATTATTTCCTTTTTATAGGATATTTTCCAAATTTATAAAATATCTGAGCTCAAAATAATTCTGCTTCGTTAAATTTTGAAAAGAATTTTTAGCTTGATTATTCTAGAAAATGAGTCCTATTGATTCCTTGAAAATTCAATAGCCTAAACCTTATAGTTTTAGTAATTTTGGCGACTTAAAAAATAGCCCACAAGTCTAGGTATGACTAAAATATTCAGAAGATTATCTTTCTTTATTCTAATCCTGGTGCAGTTTACATTTCTCCTGGCCATATTTTTTGATAAAATGAATGCACCGCTGGTGCTAATTTTTATCGGGGTAATTTCGGTATTGGTAAGCATCGCCTATTTTAAAGCACCCCGGGAAGAAGAACGTTTTTTTATAAAAGACTTTTATCTTATTTTATTTGCAGTAACCGGAGCAATAACTACTTTCTACATAAACACCGGACTCAAATTAGGCCCGGTGATCGCCGCAGGATTTATAGGAACACTGGCTTCTTTTGTGCCTTCAATAAATAAAAAATCAAAACTTTTAAAAGAGTTGCCGCCAGCCGTTTATTGCGGAGCTTTTGTAGGAATGACATCGGCTAATGTAGCGCCCAATCTAAAGTTTATTTTATTCGCGGAATTTATAGCGGGTAGTATTCTTATTCTCTCTAAAAACATTTTTAACGGCTTTGGTGGCAAACTTGGAACTATCGCTTTTACCAGTATTGCGATTTCTTCAATAATTTTATATACCCTCTTTTAGATGGAAACCAGTATTCTTTTTCTCACCGGGATTATTTCTGCCTTGCTCACATATATTGTGAATAACAAATATGGTCAGGGTGCTGTTCGTGCTTCAGCAGGTCTTTCGCTTTTGGTGGGCTTATTTTTCTATTTCTTTCCGGAAATCTTTAGTCTGTATTTAACCAAAAACATTCCTATTGTTTTTATTGGAGCCACTTTTATAGGAATGGTCTCCTCCAAAATACTTTCCAGCTATTTATTGGTCGGTTTTTCGGGGTTTATCTTTTCTATTATCTACCTAAATGCGAGTCCGTTTTTTAAAGGTTATGGTGGTGCTTTGGGTACTACGGCAGCTATTTCTGTATTGGTTTCTTTGAGCCTGGCGGTGATTTCAAAAAGTGAAAAGCTGAAGAAAATTAAAAATTATAGACCTTCCCGAAAGAAGAAATAAGTTTTTACAACTTGGGTTCCAGCAAGAAGGGAATGAATTCGGCTTAGCTGAAGAAAGAGATGGTTGAGAACCCTGGCAGATGTGAAATAACATATAATTCTAATAAAGTACCCCTCCGGCCTACGGCCACCTCCCCTTAATAAGGGAAGAATCTGTAATTGTTAAAAAACTGAAATAAATACTACTCCTTCTCTACCACATCTTCCAAAACACTCCACACATTGTCGGCTACAATTTCATAACCTTCGGCGGTTGGATGAATACCGTCTTGCTGGTTTAATTCGGGATCTCCCGCAACACCTTCAAGAAGAAAAGGAATGAGTTCCACATTGTTTTCTTCGGCAAGTTCAGGGAAAATATTTCTGAATTCGGTGGTATATTCTTCTCCCATATTTGGAGGAATTTGCATTCCGGCCAGGACTATTTTAGTATCAGGATTTTTCTCCTTTACAGTGTTAATAATATCCTGAAGATTCTTCCTGGTTTCCTCTAAAGGAATTCCGCGTAAACCATCATTGGCTCCAAGTTCTAAAACAAAAACATCTACATCCTGGTTTAAAACCCAGTTGATCCTGTTTTTTCCACTGGCGGTGGTTTCCCCACTTAATCCGGCGTTTATCACTTCATAATCGTAATCCAAAGAATCCAACCTATTTTGAATAAGAGCCGGAAAAGCTTCAGAAGGATCTAAACCCATTCCTGCAGTAAGACTATTTCCGAAGAAAAGAATCACGTCTTTTTCACTCTCCTGAGTTTCGGTTTCAGTTTGAGCTTCTTCAGTGTTATTTTTCTCTGATTTCTTTACGGCATTTTCTCCGCAGGAAAACATTATAAATACTGAAAAAATCACACAATAGCAGACTAAGTTTCTCATAGCAACAGGGTTTATAATCAAATGATTTGCTTATTTTGCCTTAATTCAAAAAAGACATTAAGCAAGTTATAAGATGGCAAAGATATTAAACGTTCGCAACCTGGAGAAAAGCTATTCCAGCGGATCCAAAAAACTAAAAGTATTACAGGATATCAACTTTGAAGTTGAGGAACAAAAAACCTTTGCTATTGTGGGACCTTCGGGAAGTGGAAAAACAACCCTTCTTGGACTTTGTGCCGGATTAGACAGGCCCGATTCCGGTTCTATTAATTTATGCGGAAGCGAACTGAGCACGCTAGGAGAAGACAAAAGAGCTCTTCTTCGTAATAAACATATTGGATTTGTATTCCAGGATTTTCAATTACTACCTACGCTTACGGCTTTAGAAAATGTGGCCGTGCCACTAGAACTGCAAGGCAACCAAGATGCTTCTAAAATAGGAAAAGAATTATTGACAAAAGTAGGATTGGGAAATCGTATTCATCATTATCCTTCCCAACTTTCTGGTGGAGAACAACAAAGAGTTGCTTTAGCCCGTGCTTTTTCTACCCGACCTTCAGTTTTATTTGCAGATGAACCTACCGGAAACCTCGATACCGAAACCGGTGAGAAAGTAGAACAATTACTTTTTGATCTAAATAAGGAAGCAGGAACTACGCTAATTATCGTTACCCACGATCTTGAACTAGCCGAAAAAACTCAGCATATTCTTAGACTCAAAGGCGGTCGAATTGTTGAAAACCAGGAAAAGCACGTATAATGAGCAGTAACAAAACTTTTAAACCGGGCTTCTCCTGGCTCTTTAAAATGGCGTGGCGTGACGGAAAAGCCAGTGGCAAGAAGCTAACGCTTTTTATGGCTTCTATCGTGCTGGGAATCGCCGCGGTAGTTTCTATTCAATCTTTTGGAGAAAATTTAAAAGACAATATCTCACTGCAGTCTAAAGCCTTAATGGGCGCAGATTATAAAATAGACAGCGACGATGCTCCCAATGAACGCGTAATGCAAATTATGGATTCACTGGGCGGTGCTGAAGCCCGGGAAATCAAATTTGCCTCTATGGCTGCTTTTCCTCAAAGCCAAGCCACAAAATTAATGCAGGTAAGAGGAATTGAAGGCGGGTTTCCTTTTTACGGGGAATTAGGAACTCAGCCTGCAAATGCTGCAAAAAGGTATCAGGAAGAAGGAGCTGCTTTGGTTGATGCAACCGTAATGCTTCAATTAGGAATAAAACCGGGAGATAGCATCAAGATCGGAAAAGTCACTTTACCAATTGCCGGCGCTTTGAATGAAGTACCTGGTAGCACCGCTATATTTAGTTCGATAGCACCACCGGTACTTATTCCATATAGATTTATTGAAGAATCTGGTCTTGTACAAACCGGAAGCCGCATAGATTATGAATTCTATTTTACGGCGCCCTCCAATACCGATATGGAAAAACTGGATGAAACTCTGGATCCCATTCTTGATACTGAAGACGCCGATTTAGATACCCATACCTCTACCAGCGACAGGCTGGGAAGACGATACGAAAATTTCGGTAAATTTCTTAACCTGGTGGCTTTTATTGCGCTGCTTCTTGGTTGTGTTGGTATTGCTAGTGCCATTCATATTTATATTAAAGAGAAATTACGTGCCATAGCAGTTTTAAAATGTTTGGGCGCCAGTAAAAAACAAACTTTTCTAATCTACCTTATCCAGGTAGCGTTTATGGGCTTAATTGGAGGCATTATAGGAACCGCCCTTGGCTTGATACTTCAGCAATTATTCCCCTGGCTTTTGGAAGGTTTACTCCCGGTAGATGTACAGATCAATTTTTCCTTACCGGTAATTTTTATGGGAATTTTACTGGGTATTTTAATGTCGGTTTTATTTGCTCTTTACCCTTTAATCGGGACGCTTTATATCTCTCCCCTACAAGCATTACGAGTAATAAAAGAAGAAACAAAAAAATCGCGAAAGGCAATTATCCTGGTTTCGGCAGGCATCTTTCTATTCATCTTTTTGTTTTCGCTTTGGTTATTAGAAGACTGGAGATATTCCCTGGCATTTGTAGGTGGAATTATAGTCACTTTCTCTATCCTGGCGGGAGTAGCTTATTTGTTTATGCAAGCGCTACGGAAATATTTCCCGCACAACTGGGAATTTGTTGCAAGGCAAAGTTTGCTAAATCTCTTTAGGCCGCAAAATCAAACACTAACCCTTGTGCTGGCTATTGGAGTGGGCACTTTTTTAATAAGTACGTTATATTTTAGTAAAGACCTTTTACTGGCCCAGGCTTCTATAGAATCCCAGGCTAATAGCCCTAATATGATTCTTTTAGATGTGCAAAGTGACCAGCAGGAAGCTGTAGCTAAAACTATAAAAACTAACGATTTACCGGTTCTGGACAATATTCCTATTGTGACCATGCGAGTACAAAACATAGCAGGCAAACCGGTTATTGAAATAAGAAAAGACACCACTTCCCAAATTAACGGATGGGTTTTAAACCACGAATTCCGCGTTACATACCGTGATTCTTTAATTGCTTCTGAAAGTATTGAAAGTGGAGAATGGACGGCTGAAGCGGGTGATATTAATCCCGTGCCGATTTCTATAAGTAATAATTTTGCGGAAGATGCTAAAGTTGGTGTTGGAGATGAGTTGATCTTCAATGTGCAGGGTGTTTTGCTAAATACGGTTGTTGGCAGTGTTAGAACAGTTGACTGGTCACGAATGCAGTTGAACTTCTCTCTGGTATTCCCAAAAGGTGTATTAGAGGACGCCCCACAATTTCACGTATTAACAACTAAAGTTCCGGGAGAAGGAAAGTCGGCTAAATTACAGCAGGAACTGGTTAAAGAATTTCCCAATGTTTCTATCATAGATCTTCGGCAGGTGCTAAGCGTTATAGAAGATATTCTAGGCAGAATTTCCTGGATCATTAATTTTATGGCTTTTTTCAGCATTCTCACAGGAGTTATTGTGCTTTTAGGCGCCATAAGAACCAGTAAATACCAGCGAATCAGGGAAAGCGTTTTACTGCGCACACTGGGTGCAAAAGGCAAACAAATATTAAATATTAACGCTTTAGAATATATTTATTTAGGAGTGCTTGGAGGTCTTTCTGGCGTTTTATTATCATTAATAAGCAGTCAGTTACTCGCCTGGTTGGTTTTTGAATCGCCGTTTACCCCATCATTAATTCCATTTTTAGTTTTATTCCCGGCAATTGTGCTGTTAGTGCTAATTATTGGACTAAGCAATAGTTTAAGTGTAATTAGAAAACCACCATTAGAAGTTCTAAGAAAAGAAGTGACATAAAATAAGTAACTTTATCTAAAAGGATTACGAATTAAAATCAATTTAAAATGAAAAATGCAATTTATAGTTTAATGATTCTGGCTTTTAGTTTTAGCGGAATAGCACAGGAAGAGTTTATTTATGAAGAAACCCAGATAAAAATGGCAAGCATGGCTGCGCCCGAAGAAGATAGAGATGCCGTGACAGTTTATGGCTATGATAAAAATGGGAAAGTAGTTCTACTAAAAGAAGGTACCAATAACCTGGTTTGCATTGCTGACGACCCTGGTATGAATGGTATTTCGGTAAGTTGTTATAATAAAAAACTTGAGCCTTTTATGTCTCGCGGAAGGGAATTAAAAGCTGAAGGCAAAGATATGATGGAAACCCGCGCAGTTCGTAAACAGGAAGTAGAAAGCGGAAAACTAAAAATGCCCGATGCACCTAGTATGACCTATATTCTTTCAGGAAAAGAAGAAAACTTAAATCGTGAAACTGGCGAGCTTAAAGATGCAAAGTTACGTTACGTAATTTATATGCCCTATGCCACCACAGAGGAAACAGGACTACCCGACAAGCCACATACTCCCGGAATGCCCTGGCTTATGGATCCAGGCACACACCGCGCACATATTATGATTACTCCGGCTGATAAAAATTAGCCATTTTTTATTGAAAAAAGTTATTCCTGAATATTCTCTTTTTTCTGTTTAAAGAAAAGCTGCGAAATAGGGATTAGCATTAATGCTGAAGTAAAAAAGAGTATAAAAGATATTTTTAAATTAAAAATATGGGCTAGGTATCCAATAAGTGGCGGCCCTAAAAGCATTCCTACAATAGCGTAGGTAGTAATTATAGAAATGGCCATTCCCGGGGAATATTTTGTTGAAGAACCCGCGAGAAGAAAGGTCATGGGAATTACAGCCGCCACTCCAATGCCTACTAAACAACACCCGATTATTGCCGGCCAGAAATAAGGAAACACAATCATAAGTAAAACACCTAAACACACCAGGGAGGCACTTATAATGTAATTTCTTTCCATTCCTATTCTTTCCACAATTCTATCTGAAAAGAAACGGGAAAGGGCCATAAAAACCATAAAGATCAAGTATCCCAGCGTAAAAACATCTTCATTTACCACTTCTTTAAAATAAACACCACTCCAATCAAACATCCCGCCTTCGGTAATTGCGGCAAGAAAAACTATAAAACCAAGATACATAGTAGGTTTATCTGGTTTTCCAAGCCTAAGTTTATTTCCCTGGTTAGAACGATCTTTTTTCAGTAAAAATGAAAAAGCGGCAAAGGCTAGAATAAGAGTGAAAATAGCTACCGCCGGCAGATGTTGGTAAATAGGAATATTTAATTTTACGAGTAAGGTAGAAAGTGCCACCCCCAGAAGGCCGCCGGTACTCCAAAGACCGTGAAAAGAACCAATAATCTTTCTTTTAAAGGCTTTTTGTAATGTTATGGATTGGGTATTCATTGCGATATTGAAAATTCGCATAGAAAAAGCGAAAGAAAAGATCCCTACTATAAGTAAGATAAGATTATCGGCTAGTCCAATAAGGCTTAAGGAAACAGCTAAAAGTATAAAGGAGACGATTAGAGGATGTCTACTTTCAAAACGGGAAACCAACCAGCCTGAAACCGGAAGTCCTATAAGAGAACTTATAGGCATTACCATCAGCAAGTTTCCCAACTCTGCTTCGTTGAGATCAAAAGCTATTTTGATGTTGGGAATTCGCGAAGCCCAGGTAGAAAAGCAAAACCCCGATAAGAAAAAGTAGGTGCTTAAAGCAATTCTTTGTTGCGTTTCAGTCTTCATTCTTCAAAACTTTCAGATCAATAAAATTGAGAATTACTAATTCAGTAATAAGATAAATCATTATTAAAGTTGACGATGGCGATAACGAATAGTTCTTAGCTTCCAATAACCCATTTTATAATAGGCAAAAGCTACAATTGCAGCAATAAGGTTAGAAATAGGAAAAGCCCACCAGATACCTTCAAAAGAAAGATCGGTATTATTAGATAAAACAAATGCGGTGGGAAAACGAATAATCCAAAGAGCAAAAACTGAAATTAGCAAAGAAGCTTTTGTAAATCCGGCGCCATTAAAAACTCCATTTAAAACCTGCTGCACTCCAAGTACGCCAAAACTGGGTGCCATAATTTTAATAAATAAGGATCCGTCTCTAATCACGCTGGGATCGTTGGGAACAAAAAAGGCAGTAATAGGTTCGGCGAAAGCAAATAACAGAAGCCCTACCGCGGTTAGTCCAAAGAAAGCGATCTTAGTACTTAAGTTTCCAATTCTTTCGGCACGTTTTATTTTACCCGCACCAATATTCTGACCCACCAGGGTGGTGGTAGCCATAGCGAAACCAAGGGCTGGAACTACTATTAGGCTTAAAATCCTACTTCCAATCCCGTAGGCCGCCACAACTTCGCTTCCAAAACTAGTTACCAGCATCACCATAACCGTCATTCCCGCTGCCCTGGTAGACATCTCCATACTGGAAGGAATGCCAATCTTGAACATTTTTCTTGTCCAGGGGAAATCGAATTTCATCCTGCTGAAGTTAATTTTAATCCCTTTATTTCCTCTGAAAAGAATAATTAAACCGGTTAGAGCAGATAATCCCTGGGTAATTACACTTGCTACTGCGGCGCCCGCAACTCCAAATCCCGGGATAGGTCCAAAACCAAAAATAAAAAGTGGATCTAGTATCAAGTTCAAAAAAACAGTTGCTAAAACTATATACATTGGCAGCAGCACATTCCCAATCCCCCGCATTAAAGACTGAAATACGTAAAACATAAACAGGAAAATGAAGCCGAATGAGGAAACTTGAAAATAGCTTACCGAATCACTCAAAATTTCAGGACCCGCCCCAATTAGTTTCATCAATGGCTCGGAAGAAAAATAGCCCACGATAGCCAGCAAAACCGAGATAAAAAAGATCACAAAAACAGTTTGTGAAGAGCTATAATTCACCTGATCCTGGTTTTCTGCTCCTTTATATTGTGAAACTATCACAGTTCCTGCAAGCGTTAACCCCGCACCAAGCGAAAGAATTAGAAAAAGAATAGGAAAACTTATACTTACTGCCGCAACAGCATCGGCCCCTAATCTACCCAACCAAAAAGTATCTATTAACTGGTAGGCAGTTTGCAGAATATTAGCCAGGATAATTGGCCAGGCCAAATTAGCCAGAGAGCTAAAGATCTTCCCTTCGGTATATTTTATGGGCTGTTTTTTCTTTCGCAATTTCTTCAAAATTTAAGCTTTGCAAGTAAAGAAAAATATATCCTAACTTCGTGTACCAGCTTACTTTTAACCATTCCTTAAAAGTATTTGATAAAAGTAACAAACAACTGCTATTTTCTATCGGAAATATGTGGTAAACTGATCTTCCTCATAAATATTCTAAAGCTTTACTGTTAATTTTACAGCAATATAGAATCACAGAGAATTAAAAATCAAAGAATTATGAAAGCTAGTATCTCATTAGAAGAACTTAATTGTGGAAATTGTATAACATACATTACCCAGAAACTCTCTAAAATTAAGGATATCTATGAAATTTCGGCTGATGAAAAAGAGTCTAGGATCTCGTTTATTTATAAATCTGAAGTTGCTGCTTTGGAGGCGGTGGGAATTCTAACTTCATTTCGTAAATTCGACAAAGAAGAAGACCTTAAAATTGCCTAATTTCAAAAACAAAAGAATATGAATTTACTGGGAATGATTGGAGGTACCTCCTGGCACTCCACTATAGAATATTACCGACTTTTAAACGAGCTGGTAGGTGATAAAATTGGAACGCAACAAAATCCGCCTTTACTTTTGTACAGCCTAAATGTAAAGTTGATGCGCGAAAACGATTCCGAAAAGATCAAAAATTCATATTTAGAAATTGCCCGGAAATTGGAAAGTGCAGGCGCCAAAGCAATAATAATTTGCGCCAACACACCACATATGGTCTATGATTTTGTGCAACCAAAAATTAATGTATCAATACTTCATATAGCTGATGCAGTTGCCAGGGAAGCAAAACAAAAATCCTATAAAAAATTAGGCCTTTTAGGAACCAGGCCAACAATGCAGGGAGATTTCCTACAGGGAAGATTACGGGACAAACATCAAATAGAGACCTTGATCCCCGCTGATAATTTTATTGATGAAACCCACAGGTTTATTTCAGAAGAACTTACCCAGGGAAAATTTAGCGATGCGGCAAAGAGTTTCTATTTAGAACAAATGCAATTACTAAAAGAGCGAGGAGCTGAAGCCATTATTTTAGGATGCACTGAACTTCCCATGCTTATTCAAGAAAAAGATACCGAAATCTCGCTTCTAGATACCACAAAACTGCACGCGGAAATGGCTACTGAATTTATTCTAAAAGATTGAGAAACTCTCTAACATTCCACTTTCAGCAGAGCTTTTTGGGCTTAACATTTATTAAATAAAAAAGGCGACAACCTAGTTTACCCCTACCTAAACCAGGCCATAGCCTTTTTACCCCAAACGAAATATTTAACCAAATATATTTATAAGCCAAACTAATCACAATACCTAAATAAGGGTATATTTCATTTTTTCACTAAAAATCTTCTTATTTTAGTTCTTAAAAATTGAGTTATGAAGAAATCTATCGCAATAGATATGGACGGTGTTCTGGCCGATGTAGAAGCACATTTTATTACCTGGTATGAAAAAGAATACGGGGAAAGATTCAGCAAAAGCGACCTGAAAGGAAAAACCGAAGAAAATGCATTTCCTAAAAAGGGAATGGTAAAAAAGTTTGCTTCAACAAAAAATTTCTTTAGCACGGCTCCGGTTATGAATGGTGCGGTAGAAGCAGTAAAAGAACTTCAGAAAAATTACGAGGTCTATATTGTTTCAGCGGCAATGGAATTTCCGTAGAGTTTAGTCGAAAAACGAACTTGGTTAAGTGAACATTTCCCTTTTATTCACTGGAAGAATATTATATTTTGTGGTGATAAAAGTGTGATTGGCACAGATATTATGATAGACGACCACCTCAAAAACCTCGATTATTTTAAAGGAGAAACGATTATGTTTAGCGCCTTTCATAATATAGATTTTGATAATCACCAACGTGCCGAAAACTGGCAGGAAGTTTTAGAGATTTTAAACCAATAGATGATGAGTATTGCAGAAGCATATAATAACTGGGCCAACACTTACAATGAAGTTCCCAATAAAACTCGAGATCTGGAAGCCAGGGCGATAAGAAAATCTTTAGAAAATGGAGGGTTTGAGCATAGCCTGGAATTAGGCTGCGGAACCGGGAAAAATACTTTTTGGCTGGCAGAGCATTCTAAAAACCTAACAGCATTAGATTTTTCAGAAAAAATGCTGGAAAAAGCAAAACAACTTGACCCGGAAAATAAAATCAATTTTCAGCAAACCGATCTTAATAAAACCTGGCCGGTACCTGGCGAAAACTTTGATTTAATAAGTTGCAGTTTAGTACTGGAACATATAAAAAACCTTGATTTTATTTTTGCTGAAGCCAACAGAACACTAAAGAAAAATGGATCGTTTTATCTTTGTGAACTGCACCCATTTAAACAATACCTGGGCAGTAAAGCCCGCTTCGAAACCAAAGATGGCACTAAAGAACTGGAGGTATACTTACACCACGTTTCTGATTATATTGGCGCCGCTGAGAAATCGGGTTTTCGTCTTAAGAAAATAAACGAATGGTTTGATAAAGACCAAAAAGAAATCCCAAGACTTATTTCTTTTATTTTTAAGAAATGAATCCTGGGATTTCTTTTTAGAAATAAGGTTCCTAGTATAAAACTCTAAAACGAATAGTTCCTTTTAGTCCTTTTAAATCTTTTATAACGGCTTTATCGTAGCGTTTATCAATATCTGTAATTACATATCCAATGGTCTCATTGGTTTTTAAATACTGCCCTTCAATATTAATATCGTGTTCGGCAAGAATCCTGTTGATTTCTGCCAGAATCCCCGGCCTGTTTTCGTGAATATGAATAAGCCTGTGGGCCTTATTTAGTACCGGTAACTGCAAATTAGGGAAGTTCACCGAGTTGGTAGTACTTCCGGTATTGATGTATTCAATAATCTTACCCGGAACAAAGTTCCCTATGTTTTCCTGGGCTTCCAGGGTGCTCCCTCCAATGTGGGGAGTTAAGATCACATTTGGTAGGTTCCTTAATTCAGAAACAAATTCTTCATTATTGGTTTTAGGTTCTTGCGGATAAACATCTATCCCAGCTCCCATAATTTTACCGGATTCTATATTCTTTTTTAGGGCTTTAATATCTACCACGTGGCCCCTGCTTAAATTCAGGAAGATCACGTTATCCTTCATATAACCAAACTCCTTTTCGCCAATAATATCTTTGTTTTCCTTTCTTCCGTCTACATGAAGGGTAACAATATCTACGGTTTCTAAAAGCTCTTTAAGAGAATTACATTTGGTAACATTTCCCATTGGCAATTTTTCTTCAACATCATAATAATAAACATCAAAACCAACAGATTCTGCCATTACAGAAAGTTGGGCGCCAATATTCCCATAGCCAATAATCCCCAGTTTCTTCCCACGGGTTTCAAAACTGTTATTAGCAGATTTCTCCCATTTGCCCTCGTGCATTAAGCGCATTTTATCAGGAAGATTACGCATCAGTAAAATTATCTCTCCAATGGCAAGTTCTACTACTGAACGGGTATTGCTATAAGGCGCATTAAAAACCGCAACGCCTTTCTTTAAACAGGCCTGCAGATCTATTTGGTTAGTACCAATACAAAATGCTCCCACCGCAATTAAGCGATTTGCATTTTCAAGCACCTTTTCGGTTAAATGGGTTTTAGATCTAATCCCTATTACCGAAACATCTTTAATTTTTTCGCAAAGTTCATCTTCATCCATTGCGCCGGGATGTACGGTTACATTATATCCTTCTTTTTTCATAATGTCTATCGCGTCCTGGTGAACATTTTCTAGAAGAAGAACATTAATTCGGTTTTTGGGATAAGAGATCGCTTTGTTCATATTGTGTACAAATAAAAATTCATCTAAACTTGGTGTGATATGGTCTGCCTTTTCAAGAATATTTGCCCTTTCTACATTTTCTGTAAAGGCATAAAATTTATTGGCTAGTCCGGCGGCTTTAATTTCATAATCGGTATAACCATCGCCAATTACATAAACATCGCCTTTTAGGTTTAATTTCTTTAACTGCTCTACTTTACCGTTGTTGGAGGATAATACATTATCGTGATCAAAACTTACAATATTTCCTTCCGCATCATACTCAAAAGTATTGGCAAAGACATTCTTGGGCTTAACTCCGTATGGTTCTACAATAGGCACTATAAATTCCTTAAAACCATTGGATACAATATAGATATTTTCGTGATGATCGTTGAAGAACTCCCGGTTTCTAACAAAAGAAAAAGATACCCTTTCGCTTAAACTCTCTACCAGTGCCGGCAAATCATTTTTATTAGCCTTTAAAAGTCTTAAGCGTTCAACCAGGGATTCCCTGAAAGACATTTCTCCTTTCATCCCCTTATCGGTTAAGGCTTCTACCTCAGCAAGGTTCTTTTTTTTATCGGGATCGTTTGCCAGGGAAATTTCGCCCAAAACATCAAGGGCTTCAACCTGGGTAAACGTACTATCAAAATCTATTACAAAGTGCTTGTTTTCACTCATAGTTAAGGTACTCTAAAATGAGCCCTAAAACTACTATTTTTAGGAATCTTAAGGCACTTATTTCAATAAAAATACAGGCAGGAAAATCTTACTCCTTATAGATTTTTAATATTTGACAAAATGAAGTAGCATAAAATAAAAAGCTGATAAAATCCCTTAAATTTTAGGTTCTAAAAATGAAGTTTTCTCGGTTTTTAAAATAAAAAAGTCTTTTCAACAAAAACTGGAGTATTTAAAATTTCTTAATATCCGCCCATAAAAAATGCCTTTAGCAAACGGGTTTTCCGCAGTAAAGGCATTTTAAAAATAGTATTATAAAAGCTCTATTCTTCTACAATAAACTTACCATTCATAACAGAATAATGACCAGGGAAACTACAAATAAAATCGTATTCACCGGCTGCAGGAGCTTCAAATTCAATAGTTACTTCTTCTCCACCACCAATCATTTTGGTATGAGTGATCACGGCATCAGTTCCTTCAGGAATATAATCGTTATCCTTAGCCTGAACTGCCTTCTGACCAAATTCATTAATCACGGTTCCTTGTTTTAATAAAACCCAGTTATGACCCATTACGCTTTTTTCCATCTCTCCAACGTGTTTTAAAGTAAGACGCACGGTTTGCCCGGCTTTTACTTTAATTTCGTCTTTATTAAAACGCATTTGGTCGTTTCCTTCTATGCTCACTTCCACTACATTTTCATCGGCAGAATCACTGCTTGCAGAAGACTTTTCAGTAGTCGTTTCAGCTTGTGGGCTGTTACCGTCACCAATTGTTATTTTATCTTCTTTTTCTTCTTTCTTATCTCCGCAGGCAATCATCGCCACGGCTCCTAAAATTAAAACAGATTTACTTAAAAATTTCATTCTTAATTATTTAATGTTTGTATTTAATTTTTATACTCTCTCAAAGATAAATTAATTTTAATTGCTAAAAGATTTCCGTAAAGCTTTTTTTGCGGAATCAATTAGATATACAAGCTCTGCGAGGTGCTTATTTTGCCAAAATCCCTTATCTTCATAGATTGAAAATAAAACCACAATCAATGAAAAAAGGAATTATAAAAAGCTTGGGGATTTTTGCACTGGTCGCAGGATTTCAAGCCCATTCTCAGGAACAAAACGAAGAGAAGAAAACTATGGATAATATTTTACTTGCCGAGTGGAGCGGACCCTACGCAGGAGTTCCCGCTTTTGACGAAATGAAAGTAGAGCTCGTAAAACCCGCAATGCTAAAAGCGATGGATACGCATCTTGCTGAGATCGATAAAATTACCGAAAATCCAGAATCGGCAACTTTTGAGAATACTATTGTGCCATTCGAAGATTCTGGTGATCTTTTAAACCGTGTGTTTACCTACTACGGAATTTTTAGCAGTAATATTTCCAGCCCAGAATTTAGAGAAGTACAGCGAGAACTTTCTCCGGAAATTTCTGAATACAGCTCAAAGATTTCCCAAAACACAGCATTATTCGAAAGGATTAAAACTGTATATGAGAATTCTCAGGAAAATCCGCTACCGGCTCCGGAGCAAAGAGTAATCGATCTTATTTACGAAGAATTTGCAATGGAAGGTGCCAATTTGAATAAAGAAGACAAAGAGCGCTATGCTAAGATAAACAAAGAGTTGTCTGAACTATATACTAAATTCTCTAATAATGTGCTCGCAGAAGAAGAAAACTACATTGTTTATTTAACCGAAGATCAACTTAGCGGCCTTCCGGAATCTTATGTGAAAGCTGCAGCCAGCACTGCTGAAGCCAATGGTGAAAGCGGAAAATATGCCGTAACCAACACGCGTTCTTCTATGGATCCTTTTTTGACGTATTCAGATGAAAGAGAATTACGTGAAAAAGTATGGCGAAATTATTATTCCCGTGGTGATAACAACGATGAGTTTGATAATAATGACGTGATTAAAAAAATCCTGAAACTTAGAGATGAACGTGTAGAATTGCTAGGCTACGATAATTTTGCTCAATGGCGTTTACAAAACCGAATGGCCAAAAATCCGGAAAACGCCATGGAACTTATGGAAGCTGTTTGGCCGGCTGCACTTGCCCGTGTTGAAGAAGAGGTGGAAGATATGCAGGCCGTTGCAGATCGTGAAGGTGCAGATATCACTATTGAGCCCTGGGATTATCGCTATTATGCTGAAAAAGTAAGAAAAGAAAAATATGATCTTGATAGTGAAGAAGTAAAACAATACCTGGAATTAGGTAATCTTACCCAGGCTTTATTTTTTACCGCAGGTGAACTTTTTAATTTCGACTTTAAACCGGTAAAAGAAGGCAGCGTTCCTGTTTTTCATGAAGATGTAAACGTATGGGAAGTAACCGATAAAGATTCCGGGGAACTTATTGGGCTATGGTATTTAGATTCTTTTGCGCGCCAGGGAAAACGTTCAGGTGCCTGGGCAACTACCTATAGAAGTTATTCTGAATTAGAAGGTGCTAAACCCGTTTTAGCTTCCAATAATTCTAACTTTATAAAACCTGCTCCTGGAGAATCTGTTTTGGTTTCATGGGATGATGCCGAGACTTTTTTCCACGAATTTGGCCACGCGCTACACTTTTTGGCGGCAGACATTAAATATCCAACTCTAAACAGCGGTGTTCGTGACTATACCGAATTTCAATCGCAGTTATTAGAGCGTTGGTTATCTACAGATAAAGTGATAAATCGTTATTTAAAACATCACGAAACAGGAGAAGTTATTCCTGATGAACTGGTAGCTAAAATTAAAAAAGCGGCGACCTTTAACCAGGGATTTGCCACTACCGAATTTTTAGCTTCGGCTTTGATGGATATGAAATACCATACCACAGATCCGGATAAAATTGAACCGAGAAAATTTGAAAAAGAAACATTAGACGAATTAGGGATGCCAGATGAAATTGTGATGCGTCACCGTTCTCCACATTTTGGTCACGTATTTTCCGGGGAAGGTTATGCTACCGGATATTACGGATATTTATGGGCAGATGTGTTAACCTCTGATGCTTCGGAAGCTTTTGCAGAAGCTCCCGGCGGATTTTATGATGCAAACCTTGCCGAAAAGTTGGTAAAATATCTTTTTGCGCCAAGAAATGCTATGGATCCTGCTGAAGCTTACCGAAAGTTTAGAGGTAGGGATGCTAAGATTGACGCACTAATGCGTGATCGTGGTTTCCCTGTTCCGGAAGATGCAGAAGAATAGATCTTTTATATTTAATAATTAAACAGAAACTGTCTGAGAAGTAAACTACTTCGGAGCAAGCTCACGAAGCATTATGATTGGAAAATATAATTCCATATCGAAGCACGCCTCGGAGCATTTAATCTCGATTATCGAGTCAACTTTTCAGACAGTTTTTTATGGCTCAAATTTAAATTACTCCACTGCCGAAGCAACCAATTTATTGGGACCAGCCATAAAACCATATAAATGCATTTTTTCCTGAGTGATTTTTTCAATAGGTACAGCAGTAATTGGATTACCGTGGCGATGAATTACCAAAAAGAAGGTGTCATCAACTTTCTTCAAGTAAGACTCCATTATTTTTCCATCAGCGTGATCCTGAAAGTCGATGATAAAGTTTTTCCCTCCTCGGACTAAATCATATTTTATTTTTCTAATTTCCTCAGTGCTCAGATTGGTTTCGGTAGGAACCAAACGTATATAATCTACTGGTTTCTCTAACCTCGGGGAAGCAATACTTAGCCTATTGGGATTTTTAAAGCTGAATTCAGCAAAAGCGAGCGTATCAATTTTCAACTTGTTATCTTCAGTTTCATAGGAAGTTTTAGTCACAAACTGATCAAAATTATAATGGGATAAGGAGTCTTCACTTACTTCCATTAAATGTATTCCGGGAAAACCACCAAAACTTTTATTTCCTGAAATAACCCATTTCCCTTCTAATTCCTGCGCGGTAATTGAAGTGCTTAATAACAAAGTAAAAAAGACAAAATAGCTATCAATAAATTTCATAATTCTACTTTTTAAGTTGAACAATAATTTAAAAAATAGCCGGCTAAAAACCTTATTTATTCGATAGCGTTCTTATTATTTAGATGAAAAACGGAATTATAAGTGTTGGTAGGGCAATATACTAAGCTTATACCCTAAAATAAAAAGAGACTATATGAAAAGTTTTGAAAATCGTCTTCCTGAATTTATTTCAGAGCTTGCTCCGAAATTTATTCGGAGATCTAAGATGTAATCGTTAAAAAACATGTTAGAAGCTGAACCAAGTTCAGCTTGACGAGATCAGACCTTTCAGACAGCCTCTTTTATATAAACTTAAAAAGTTCTGCTTAGAACATCTCTCTACCTGAAAAATGGAAAGCAGCTTCAATCTGTGCGTTTTCATCGCTATCACTTCCGTGAACAGCATTTTCACCAACAGATTTCGCGTATTTTTTTCTTATAGTTCCTTCAGCAGCATCTTCTGGATTTGTTGCTCCTATTAAAGCTCTAAAATCTTCTACGGCATTTTCTTTTTCTAACACAGCCGATACGATTGGCCCACGAGTCATAAACTCTACCAACTCTCCAAAGAAAGGACGTTCGTTGTGTACTGCATAAAATTCTTCAGCATCAGCAGTAGTCATTTGAGTCATTTTCAAAGCTACAATTCTAAATCCTGAAGTAGTAATTTGTTCTAATATCGCACCTACATTCCCGGCTTCAACTGCATCGGGCTTTATCATGGTGAATGTTCTTTTTCCTGCCATTGTATGGTTTTTAAAATTTTGGCAAAAATAATTAAATAAGCTGCATTTACAAGTTCCTTTTGGTTTTATATGAATTTAGCTTTCAGGGAGCTGCATTATTAAAGCTCTTAATCCTTATACTTTACCAGGTATTCCTGTTGAAGTTTATTTCCAACACCGCGCATTTGCATCTTTACTTCCCCTGAATTGAAATCGAATTTCAACAAACCATAACTTAAATCGCTCACCACCTCGCCTACTCTATATTGATTGGGTTCACCGCTAAAATCTGAATAGGAATGCGTCATCCCGCTGGAAGTAAAATCTACAAGCGGATAATCCAGTTCTTCAATATTTTTTTCTGAAAATTCTGAAATATGGCGGTCACCACTAAGAAGAATTACATTTTTTGCTTTAGAAGTTTCTAAAAGCTTTTCCAGTTTCTCTATTTCTGATGGAAAATTATCCCAGGTTTCAAAATCGTGTTCCGCAGATAGTATTTGAATTGAACTTAAGATCACATTATAATCGGCAGTGCTATTCTTCAATTGGTTTTCCAACCATTCCCATTGGTTTGTTCCCAAGATGGTGCCGTTATAATCTGGTTCATAACGCTTTCCTTTTTCTTTGCTTTTTTGCAATTCAGACCTAAAATATCTGGTGTCTAAAACTATTACTTTTATGGTCTTCCCGTCCTCACTAAAATTTTTAGCGTGGTAAACGCCTTCTCTTTCCCGGCGAGGATCGTCTTCAGCAACATCAAAAAAATCGAGAAACAACTGCTGACTTTCCTCTTTATATTCCCAATTTCTCCCGGCATCGTTCTTACCGTAATCATGATCGTCCCAGGTGCCTAAAATTGGTGTGGTTTCCATTAATTTTTGATAATCGGGCTGGTTTTTCTGGATTTGGTAATCGGCTTCCAGTTCATCCATATCATCGGTATCAGCATAAATATTATCACCTCCCCAAAGAAATAGATCTGGCTTTTCCTGTAAAATAGCATTCCATAATGGCTGGGCTTCATCCTGGCGGTTACAACTTCCAAAAGCAATTACATAATCGTAATTTTCAGCAGATGTTTCAATTTCATTTTTGATAGTTTCTGCATTACTTCCGCAGGAAATAAAAAGAAAAAAGCTTATTAAGAGCGATAAAATTACCTTCATTTTTCGTTGATTTGTTGAGTACAAAAATACAGATTGGTTTTTTAAGCCAATATTAATAAATTGTATCTTTACTCGCTTCCCGCTAAATGGGAATTAAAATAGTCTATGCATTGTTTACAAATGTTATGACTATTTAAAAAAATCTTAGGCTTAACCTAAGTAAATGAGATTGGAAATGTTCAGCATTAAGGTAGAACATTTCTATTTTTTCAACATAATACCTTGTAGGATTGCTTCAGGGTATTTTATTTTACACTATGATAGAACAAGCAATTTTAGAGATTACCGCCGAACTTTCCCAGGCCAGAAATATAGTAATTGTTCCGCATAAAGGACCCGATGGCGATGCCATAGGATCTTCTTTAGGACTTATGCACTTTTTAAAGAATAAAGGCCATAATGTAGATGTGATTGCACCAAATGATTATCCGAAATTTTTAAAATGGCTTCCCGGTAACGAAGAAGTGATGATCTACGAAAAAGATAAATCTAATGCCGATCAACTTATTGAAAATGCAGATATAGTTTTTGCCTTAGATTTTAATCATTTAAACCGCTCGGGCGATATGCAGGAAGTATTAACTGCGTCACAGGCTGTTTTTATTATGATAGACCATCACCGTGAACCCTCTGACTTTGCTAATTATACTTATAGCGATGCTGAAATGAGTTCTACCTGTGAGATGGTTTATCACTTTATAGATAAACTGCGTGCTGTAGAAAAAATCACACCAGAGATCGCGACCTGTCTTTATTCAGGAATTATGACCGATACCGGTTCATTTAGATTTAGCGCTACCAGCGCCGAAACACACCGGGTTATCGCACAACTAATAGATAAAGGTGCCGTTAACCATGAAATACACAACAATATTTTTGATACGTTTAATGAAAACCGGTTACAGCTTTTAGGAACAGCTTTACAAAACCTACGCGTATTACCTGAATATAAAACGGCTTACATTACTTTATCACAGGAAGAACTGGATAAACATAATTTTCAAAAAGGAGATACAGAAGGTTTTGTGAATTATGGCCTTGCTATAGAAGATGTTATTTTCGCCCTGATTTTTATTGAAAACAAACAGGAAGGAATCATTAAAATCTCGTTTAGATCAAAAGGTGATTTTAATGTGAATGAATTCGCAAGGGCACATTTTGAAGGTGGCGGGCATAATAATGCCGCTGGTGGAAAAAGTGAACTTTCTATGGAAGACACCGTTACTAAATTAAACAGCATTCTTCCCGATTATAAACAATTAAAAGGATGAAAAAAGCTTTAATCCTTATAGTCATATTAGCATTAGCGGCCTGTAAATCTCCAGAGGCCAGGTATCCTGTTACACAAAAATCGGGCTCGCATATTAGTGAATCTATAGTTAAAAACCAGGAACTCCTGGAAAAGGAAATAGCACAAATTAAAGCCATAATCGCCAAAGATTCTACCAGCGAATACCAATCTTCACAAGACGGTTTCTGGTATACTTACAACCAAAAAAGTAAAGATACTGCTAACGTGGTTAAACCTGAATTTGGAGATGTTGTAGAGTTCGATTATAGTATAAAAACTTTAGATGGGCAGGTAATTTATGCCGAAGGCGAAAAAGCAACCAGAACTTATGCAATAGACCAGGAGAAGTTATTTAGCGGTTTAAGACAGGGACTTAAACTTATGAAAGAAGGAGAAACGGTCACTTTTTTGTTTCCGTCTTATAAAGCTTATGGTTATTATGGCGATAAAAATAAAATAGGCACTAACTGGCCTTTAAAAACAAAAGTTACCTTAAATAAGATCATAGAAAAGGAAGAAACTCAAAATCAACAATAAGTTAAACCCAGGGCCATAATGGGCCTTTTAATTTTTATACTAAATGAGAACCAGTAAATTTTTATTACTTTTTGCCGTGGTATTTACCATGTTTGCGTGTAACGACGAATATCCAGATCTAGAAGATGGGATGTACGCAGAATTTAAAACCAATTACGGAACTTTTGTAGCCGAACTCTATTATGAAGCTACGCCAATTACCGTATCCAGTTTTGTTTCCCTTGCAGAAGGCACAAACAAAATGGTAGACAGTACACACAAAGGGAAAAATTATTACGACGGACTTACTTTTCACAGAATTATAGATGGATTTGTAATTCAGGGTGGTGATCCTACCGGAACCGGTAGCGGTGGCCCGGGTTACAAGTTTCCAGACGAAATTGTAGACAGCTTAAGCCACGATTCTAAAGGTATTCTTTCTATGGCCAATGCCGGTCCCGGGACAAACGGAAGCCAGTTTTTTGTAACCCTTGGTCCAACCCAAAACCTTGATGGCAGACATACCGTTTTTGGTAAAGTTATTAAAGGCCAGGATGTTGTTGATGCTATTGGGAAAGTAGAAACCGCAGAGCGTGATAAGCCTGTAAAAACGGTTACTATGGAAGAAGTAAACATCGTAAGAAAGGGCAAATCGGCTAAGAATTTTGAAGCTCCCAAGGTTTTTGAAGAAGAACTGCAGGCTATAAAAGACAAGGAAGAAGCCGAAGCCAAAAAACGCCAGGAAGCAAAAAATGAAAATGTTGAATATTTTAGCAGCAATAAAGAAAAAGCTGAAACTTTAGACAGTGGCCTAAAGATCTACTTTGAAGAAAAAGGAGATGGTGAAACGCCAAAAACAGGTCAGATGGTAGAAGTTTGGTACGAAGGCTATTTTGAAGATGGTGATATTTTTGACACCAATAAAAAAGAGCTTGCAGAAGAAATGGGACTTTTTAACCCAACTCGCGAAGCCCAGGGTGGTTATGCCAATCCAATGGTAGTGCCTTACGGTCCTGATGCTCCAATGATCCCAGGTTTTAAGGAAGGTATTCAACAAATGAGTGTTGGCGATACCGCTTTACTTTATATCCCAAGTCATTTAGGATATGGTGAGCGTGGTGCCGGTGGCGGTGTTATTCCTCCAAACACAGACCTTGTATTTAGGGTTGAATTAGCAGGGATTAAAAAGTAATTTCCCTGAATAAAATAAGAAAGGCTGTTTGAAAATATTTCTTTTCGTTAAGCTGTCCCGAAGCTTCGGGATTATTTCAGCTTCTAAGTTTAATTGAAACTAGATCCTGAAACCAGTTCAGGATGACGAAAGATTATTAATCAAACAGCCTTTTTACTTTTCAATATTTCCGAATTATTTCTTCGGAATATTCTTTAAAACTTCTAATAAGAATTTCCAGTATTTCTGAGCTGAAGAAATGCCAGCTCTTTCATCTGGGGAATGCGCACCTCTAATTGTTGGCCCAAAAGAGATCATATCCATTTCAGGATAATGATTACCAATTATTCCACATTCCAATCCTGCGTGGCAGGCTGCAACATCAGCCTTCTCATTATGCAAGTTTTGATATAATCCATCTACAACTTTTAAAATAGCTGAATTAGGGTTTGGCGCCCATCCCGGATATTCTCCGGAAAGTTTCACTTTAAACTTCGCCAGTTCAAATGTAGCTTCCAAACTATTAGCCAGATCGTCTTTAGAAGATTCTACCGATGATCTTGTTAGGCAATTAATCTTCACCTTCCCCTCCCCTACTTTTACGCTGGCGATATTGTTAGAAGCTTCCACTAAACCATCAATATCAGGGCTCATTCTATAAACTCCGTTATGCGCCGCAGAAATTGCTTTTACTACTTCCTGCTGATCTTCAACCTTCATAACATTATTAGGAACTTCGGTTTCAGAAATTTCAATATCCATATTAGGTTCCAGAGAAGCAAATTCAGTTTTAATCTCACGAACCTGCTGAATAATTTCAGTTAAAAAAGTTTCGGTATTCGATTTATCTACCACTACAATAGCTTCGCTTTCTCGAGGAATGGCGTTTCTTAATCCGCCACCATTAAAGCTGGAAACACGCAAGCCAAAATCGCGATTAGCATCAAAAAGTACGCGGGCCATTATTTTATTAGCATTAGCCAGGCCTTTTATAATATCCATCCCGGAATGACCACCTCGTAACCCTTTAACTTTAATAAGGTATCCTACCGAATTATCTGGAGTATGCTCTTCTTCATAATCTCTTACCGCGGTAATGTCTACTCCACCGGCACAACCAATACCTATTTCATCGTCTTCCTCAGTATCTAAATTTAAAAGAATATCACCCTGAAGTAAACTAGGATCTAAACCTTTGGCACCTGTCATTCCCGTTTCTTCGTCTATAGTAAACAAAGCTTCAAGGGCAGGATGCTCAATCTCTTTACTTTCTAGAATTGCCATCATACTGGCAACGCCCAAACCGTTATCGGCTCCAAGTGTTGTTCCTTTAGCTTTTACCCAATCTCCATCTACATACATATTGATCCCGCTGGTTTCAAAATCAAAGTCGGTATCATTATTTTTTTGGTGCACCATATCTAAATGCGCCTGCAGTACGATTGGCTTTCTATCTTCCATCCCGGCAGTAGCTGGTTTTCTAATCACCACGTTCCCGGTTTCATCCACCAGGGTTTCCAGGTTAAGATTATTACCAAATTTTTTCATAAACTCAATTACCCGTTCTTCTTTTTTTGAAGGTCGTGGCACTTCGTTTAGATCGGCAAATTTATTCCATAAGATTTTCGGCTCTAATTCCCTTATTTCTTCGTTCATTGTTTTATATTTTGGTCTTTCACAAAGGTATTGGTAATTAGCAAAGAAGGAAAATTTACAGGATTTTTAAAACTAATTTAACCAATACAGGATGAGCTGATTAAGATTTTAAGCCGTGTTTTGCTATTAATTGTATTTTTAGATCGTGAAGAAAAAAGGACTTTATATTCTAGCTTTTCTGCTGCCGGTGCAGATAGTCTTTATCATTTTCCTGGCCGGTTATCCCGAGCTGGTGGAAACCTGGTACAGCCGACTTTTATATCCGGAAATCTCAAAGTTAATGCGTTACGGGCTCGGTTTTTTGCCATTTTCGCTCGGGGATCTTTTATATACTTTCTTCGGAATTTTAATAGTCCTTTGGATAATAAGACGTTTTAAACAGAAGTTTAGAAATCCAAGGTTTTGGATAATAGACGCCATGGCGAGCTTATCTATAGTGTATGCCTGTTTTCATATTTTCTGGGGTTTTAATTATTACCGCCTACCCCTTCACGAAGCTCTAGAAATTGAAAAGGATTATACTACCGAAGAGCTTTATTCTCTTTCTGAAATTTTAATTACTGAATCTAATAAGCTCCATAATCAGCTTACCGAAAATGATTCGGTTAGCGTGGTGATTCCCTATTCTAAAGATGAAATCTTTAAAAAAACTATCGACGGGTACGCTAATATTAGCAAAGATTATCCTGAATTAACTTATAAAGGAGAATCGCTAAAACGTTCATTATACAGCATTCCGCTTTCCTATATGGGTTTTAACGGCTACCTGAACCCGCTTACCGGCGAGGCACAGGTAAATACCCAAATTGTTTCTTATAAAATACCCACCACTGCCAGTCACGAAATTGGGCATCAATTAGGATTTGCTAAAGAAAACGAAGCAAATTTTATTGCCTGTCTAAGCACTATGAACCATCCCGATGCTTATTTTAGATACTCGGGCTACACCTTTGCTTTGCGCTACTGCCTAAGTGAATTATACCGAAGAGATCCCGAAAAGTTTAAAACTTTAAAAGCTAAGATCAACCTGGGGATATTAGAAAACTACCGCGAAGTAGAAGACTTTTGGCTGGCTCATCAAAATCCATTTGAACCGCTTTTTCAGGCTTTTTACAATCGTTTTCTAATAGTGAACAATCAGGCCGACGGAATGAAAAGCTACAGTTACGTGGTCGCACTCTTGGTTAATTACTTTTCAGAAGAAAAGAACAGACTTTAACCTAATAATTATTTAGGATGGAGAAAATAAATTAAATATCCGCAAACAGTGATACTTTAAAATTTGAACGTCACCCTGTCCCGACGCTTTGGGATTTTTCAGAGCCTGCTCCGATTTCTATCGGAGGTCTAAGTTAAATGTATAGACTGTTCGTGTTAGATGCTGAAACAAGTTCAGCATGACGATTTATTCATAATTTTAATTTAATGAGTAAACAGACATAAATAAAATCTCACATAGTTTTAAAACCAATTTCAGCTTTGTTATAATTTTCTTAATTTACGGCACTTTAAGTGCTAAACCACATTTAATCCAACTACAATTTATGAAATTAAGACTTTTACTATGTCTGGTATTTCTGGTCAATCTACAAAGTAAGGCGCAGGAATACTTCCCCAAAAATGATGGGGTAAAAAATCCCCAAACCAACCACACGGTATTTAAAAACGCCAAAATTCACGTAAGTCCGCAGGAAATTATTGAAAGCGGAAGTTTCGTGGTAAAAGATGGTAAAATTAGCACCATCGGTAAATCGGTTAACGAACCTGCTAATAGTATAGTGATAGATCTGCAAGGAAAAGAAGTATATCCTTCTTTTATTGATCTTTACAGCAGCTTTGGAATAAAAGAACCTAAGGAAGTTGAAGGAGGAAATGGCCAGCCGCAATATGAGGCTAGCCGGGAAGGGTATTACTGGAACGACCATATTAGGCCTGAAACTGAAGCTGTAGCAGCTTTTAATTACGATGAAAAAGCCGCCACTTCTCTTCACAAAGCAGGATTTAGCGTGGTAAACACACACGTTCCCGATGGTATTATTCGTGGCACCGGAATGCTTGTAGCTTTAAATCCCGACGGAACCGAGGGAGATCGTATTCTTAAAGATCGTTCGGCACAATACCTTTCTTTAGACAAAAGCAAATTGTCCAGACAATCTTACCCTACCTCAACAATGGGCGCCATGGCTTTAATTCGCCAAACTTATTTAGATGCAGAATGGTATGGAAAAGGAAAGTCTGAAAACAAAGATTTAGCCCTGGAAGCACTAAACCGAAATAAAAATCTAACGCAAATATTTGCTACCGATAATCTTTTGGATGCTTTAAGAGCCGGAAAATTAGGCAACGAATTCAGCGTTGATTATGTGATTTTAGGTGACGGAAAAGAATATCAACGCCTTCAGGAAATTAAAGAAATCGGAAGCACCTTTATTGTTCCCCTTAATTTCCCTGATGCTTACGATGTGGAAGATCCTTTTATGGCCGAACACGTGACTTTAGAAGAAATGAAAACCTGGAACCAGGCACCTGCAAACTTAAAAATGCTTGCAGAAAATAACATTCCGTTTACCATAACTACACACGACCTGGATGTTGAAAAAGATTTTAGAAACAACTTATTAAAAGCGGTTAAATACGGTTTAAGCAAAGAAGATGCACTTGCCGCTTTAACCACCACTCCGGCAAAAATTTTAGGTGAGGAAAATCGTTTGGGAACTTTAAAGGAAGGCGCCTGGGCGAATTTCATAATTACTTCAGGAGATTATTTTGATAAAGAAACCAGTGTTTATGAAAACTGGATCCAGGGAAAAAAGGCAGTGATCACTGAAATGAAGACTACCGATATTACTGGAACTTACACTCTTAAAGTAGATGGAAAAGATTACGAACTTAAAATAACCGGGAAACCGGAAGCGCCAAAAGCAAGTGTAAAGTCTGGTGACACAAAATTGGGCGCAAAGCTTAGTTTTTCTAATAACTGGATGAATTTATTACTTTCTTCGGCAGATACTACAAAAACAGGCTTCACCCGTTTAGTCGCCAAAACCGATGAAAATACTGAGGATATTTCCGGAACAGCTTATTTAAGTGATGGTTCAGAAACATCTTTTAGCGCTGTTAAAAATTCTTCCGCAGAAATCACCGAAACAACTGAAGAGGAAGAAGAAAACGGTGAGAAAGATGATGATAAAGAGGAAGAAATCCGTGAAATTATGCCGGTAAGTTTTCCGAATAAAGCTTACGGATTTTCGGAAATGCCTAAAGAGGAAACCATTCTTTTTCAAAATGCTACGGTATGGACCAATGAAGAAGAAGGAATTATAGAAAACACCGATGTTTTAGTAAAAGATGGAAAAATTTCCAGGATTGGAGAAAACCTTAAGGCCGGAAATGCCCGGGTAATTGACGCAACCGGAAAACACCTTACTTCGGGAATTATAGACGAGCATTCCCATATTGCAGCATCTGCCATTAACGAGGCCGGCCACAATTCTACCGCCGAAGTAAGTATGGAAGATGTGGTAGATCCTACCGATATGAATATTTACCGAAACCTTGCCGGTGGAGTAACTACCGTGCAGTTATTACACGGTTCGGCGAATCCCATTGGAGGGCGTTCTGCGATTTTGAGGTTAAAATGGGGGGAAAATGCTGAAGACTTAATTTTTGAAAATTCCCCTAAATTTATAAAATTCGCATTAGGTGAAAATGTAAAGCAATCTAACTGGGGAAGCCGCTCCAGGTTTCCACAAACCCGTATGGGTGTAGAGCAGGTTTTTACCGATTATTTCACCAGGGCAAGAGAATATGAAGAGGCCAGAAAAAACGATAAGGATTTTAGAAAAGACCTTGAAATGGAAACGCTCGTTGAAATTCTTAACAGCGAACGCTTTGTTTCAGCGCATTCTTATATTCAGAGCGAGATTAATATGTTGATGAAAGTTGCGGAAAGTTTTGATTTCAGAATTAATACTTTTACGCATATTTTAGAAGGTTATAAAGTAGCCGATAAAATGAAAGAACACGGTGCCGGCGGTTCTACTTTTTCTGACTGGTGGGCTTATAAGTATGAAGTGAATGATGCCATTCCATTTAACGCGCCAATTATGCATAGCCAGGGAATTGTAACGGCAATTAATAGTGACGATGCAGAAATGAGCAGAAGATTAAACCAGGAGGCAGCAAAATCTGTAAAATACGGAGGAGTTTCTGAAGAAGATGCCTGGAAATTTGTAACATTGAACCCGGCAAAATTATTGCATATAGATGATAGAGTTGGAAGCATAAAAACAGGAAAAGACGCCGATCTTGTGCTATGGTCAGATAATCCATTATCTATTTACGCTAAAGCAGAAAAAACGCTGATTCAGGGAAAAGTTTTCTTTGATATTGAAAAAGACAAAAAACTACGGGAAGAGATTCAGCAACAAAGAAGTGCACTTATCACGCAAATGCTGCAAGCCAAAAATAAAGGTTTGAGAACGCAGCCGGTGACTAAGAAAGAAGAACAAAATATCCATTGTAACCTATTGGAGGAAATACATTAAAAGACAAATGAAGATGAAATATTTAGTAATACTTGCGCTATTTACCTGCATAGGAAATTCTTTTGCCCAGCAAACCCCGGCTTCTAAACAAACTGAAGCAGTAACTATTGTTGGGGCTACCGCTCACCTGGGGAACGGAGAAGTGATTGAAAATAGTTTAATAATTTTCGAAGACGGCAAGATCACCCAGGTGATGGATGCTACCGCTACAAAAATGCAATACCGCGGCCGAATTATTGAAGCCGAAGGAAAACACGTATACCCGGGCTTTATTGCGCCAAACGCCACTTTAGGTTTAGTAGAGATCGACGCTGTTCGTGCTACAGACGATGAAGATGAAATAGGTTCTATGCTTCCGCACATTAGAAGTTTAATTGCCTACAATGCCGAGAGTAAGATCGTTGAAAGCATGCGCCCAAATGGCGTGCTCATGGGGCAAATTGTTCCTCGTGGCGGCAGGATTTCAGGAACTTCTTCTATTGTGCAGTTTGATGCCTGGAATTGGGAAGACGCAGTAATTAAAGAAGACGATGGTTTACACATTAACTGGCCAAGTAGTTTTACAAGAGGACGCTGGTGGGCCGGTGAAGATCCCGGAATAAAAGTGAGTGATGACTACCAGGATGAAATTTTAAAACTGGAAGAATTTTTCGCTTCGGCTAAAGCTTATTTAAAAGGTAGCAAAGAGAAAACTAACCTGGCTTATGATGCGATGCAAAACGTTTTTACAGGGGATAAAAGGGTTTATGTTCACGTTGATGGAAAAAAGGAGATCCTGGACGTTATTGAATTTAAAAAAGACCAGAAACTGGAACATTTAGTTATTGTTGGCGGCTACGAGGCACATAAAACAATTCAGGATTTAAAGGAAAATAATATTCCGGTATTGGTGCAACGCCCTCACGACACGCCAAACAGCGAAGATCACGATTATGATTTTCCATATAAATTAGCCGGAATTTTACATAACCAGGGAGTTTTGGTTGCCCTGGAAAGTAGCGGTAGTATGGAAAGAATGAACACCAGGAATCTTCCGTTTTATGCTGGTACAGCAGGTGCTTATGGTTTAGGAAAAGAAGAAGCCCTTAAATTGATCACTTCGAATACGGCGAAAATACTTGGGATAGATAATATGCTTGGAACCCTGGAAAAAGGAAAAACCGCTACCTTATTTATAAGTGAAGGAGACGCATTAGATATGAGGGGAAATATTCTAACCCACGCTTTTATACAAGGCCGCCAGGTAAGTTTAGATACTCACCAAACAGAACTTTACGAACGTTATATGAAGAAATACGATAGCGCGAGTAAGTAGCCGTATTTCTCTAACTTTTATCTAGAGGTTAACAATTTTACCAGCACAGGTATTTTGTTGACCTCTTTTCTTTGCAATAGGTTTAAACTCTCTATTTTTACACTCATGGTTAAGCAAATTAGCAGTACACAGAACAAAGAAATAAAACACCTGCTCCAACTGCAGGAAAAATCCCGGCTACGCCGAAAAGAAGGTGTTTTCCTGGTAGAAGGCCAACGGGAAATTCAATTGGCTTTGAAGGGAGATTTTGAACTGCAATCAATATATTTTTGTGGAGATTTGATCGATTTTCAAGCAATTGAAGAACTTATTTCAAACCAAGTTTTAATTACTGAAATCTCTGCCGAAGTTTATGAAAAAATAGCCTACCGAAGCAGTACCGAAGGTGTTTTAGCAATTTTTAAAGTAAAAGAAAACAATTTGCAAAGCATTAAATTTGAAACTAAAAATCCTTTAATTCTTATCGCTGAAGCCCCTGAAAAACCGGGAAATATAGGAGCGATATTAAGAACTGCCGATGCTGCAAAAGTAGATGCTGTTTTTATCGCGAATCCAAAAACCGATCTTTATAATCCCAATATAATCCGCTCGAGCGTTGGCTGTGTATTCACCAATCCAATCGCCACGGGAAGCACTTCAGAAATCATTGATTTTCTAAAGAAAAATAATATTTCAATTTACGCTGCGGCATTGCAAGCTTCTAAACCATATCATCAAATAGATTTCACCCAATCGGCAGCTATTGTAGTGGGAACTGAAGCAACCGGATTAAGTCAGGAATGGCGCGAAAATTCAACGCAAAATATTATTATTCCAATGAGCGGTGAAATTGATTCTATGAATGTTTCTGTTGCGGCAGGAATACTTATTTTTGAAGCCAAAAGACAACGCGGTTTTTAAAGAAAAAAGACCGAAGGCCTTAAGTATAATTCAGCATTAAATAAAAGCCTTTGAATCCCCAAACCTTATTTTATATCATCATAGCCATTATTATTATCGACTTTATCGTCGATAAAATTTTGGATACTTTAAACGCGAAACATTTTGATGACCCCGTTCCGCAGGAACTCAATGATGTTTACGATAAGGAGGAATACGAGAAGTCACAACGCTATAAGAAAGAGCGTTTTCGCTTTGGAATCTTTACTTCCACATTTTCCGTCTTGCTCACTTTAGGTTTTATCATTTTCGACGGATTCGCCTGGGTAAATGATATTGCCAGAAATTTTACCGATAACGCAATCCTGGTAGCTCTAATTTTCTTCGGAATAATTATGATTGGTAGCGATATCCTTACCACACCATTTTCCTGGTATAGCACTTTTGTGATCGAAGAAAAATATGGCTTTAATAAAACTACCAAAAAAACATTCTTCCTGGATAAAATAAAAGGCTGGTTAATGATGGCTGTTCTTGGCGGTGGAATCCTGGCTCTTATCGTTTGGTTTTATCAATTTGCCGGCAACGATTTCTGGTGGTATGCCTGGATCCTCGTAGCCGTTTTTTCTGTATTTCTCAATATGTTCTACGCCAAACTTATTGTGCCATTATTCAATAAACAAAGCCCGTTGGAAGAAGGTTCACTAAGAACTAAAATTGAAACTTACGCCAAAAGTGTAGGCTTTACGCTAGATAATATTTTTATTATAGATGGCTCTAAAAGAAGTACCAAAGCCAATGCTTATTTTTCAGGATTTGGAAAAGAAAAGCGTATCACACTTTTTGATACTTTGGTAAAAGATCTGGAAGAAGAGGAAATTGTTGCAGTACTGGCACACGAAGTTGGTCATTATAAAAAGAATCATATCATCGTAAATTTGGCCGCTTCCATTTTAACCACAGGTTTCACCTTGTGGCTTCTTTCGTTATTTGTAGGCAGCCCTGTCCTATCGCAAGCCCTGGGAGTAGAAGAACCCAGTTTTCATATTGGTTTAATTGCTTTCGGGATACTTTACAGTCCTATTTCAGAAATTACAGGGTTATTAATGAATTATTTATCTCGAAAATTTGAATACCAGGCAGATAACTATGCGAAGAAAACTTATGGTGCAGCCCCTTTAATTTCAAGTTTAAAGAAACTTACCAAAAACAGTCTAAGCAATCTTACGCCGCATAAAGCTTATGTTTTTATGCATTTTTCTCATCCTACGCTTCTGCAAAGGTTCAGGAACTTAAAGCGCAGTTAGTAGTTGTTTCTTTATAATCTTAATTGTACTTTTAATTTATGACAGAAGCTGCTATAGAGAAAGAAAATAAGCAAATTGCAAGGCAGTATAAAGAACTGCTGCGCATAAGTTACCGAAGCTTAAGTGACGAAGATAAAAAGCAAATTAGAAAAGCTTTTGATACTGCTGTAGAGGCACATAAAGACCAGCGCAGAAAATCTGGTGAAGCCTATATTTTTCACCCAATTGCGGTGGCAAAAATCGTGGCTTCAGAAATTGGTTTGGATGCCACTTCTATTGTTGCTGCGCTCTTGCACGATGTGGTTGAAGATACGATCTATACGCTTGAGGATATCGAAAAGATGTTCGGAAAGACCGTGGCGACCATCGTTGACGGACTTACAAAAATCTCCAGCTTAAAAAAAGATAAGGATGTTTCGCTGCAAGCAGAGAACTTCCGTAAAATGCTGCTCACTTTAAATGATGATATTCGAGTAATTATCATCAAAATTGCCGATAGGTTGCACAATATGCAAACTATGGATGCGATGCGCCGTGATAAGCAAGAAAAGATCGCTTCAGAAACACTTTATATTTATGCTCCGCTGGCTCACAGGATAGGGCTTTATAATATTAAAACCGAACTTGAAGATCTTGGTCTAAAATATACCGAACCCGAAGTATATCACGAAATTCACACCAAAATAAAGGAAAGCAAGGAAGAGCAGGATGCTTATATTAAGGAATTCTCGCGGATAATTGAAGATTCACTAAACCAGGAAGATCTTAAATACGATATAAAGGGAAGACCAAAATCTATCTATTCCATAAATCGTAAAATGAAAGCTCAAAACGTGAGTTTCGATGAGGTTTACGATAAATTTGCTATTCGAATTATTTATAAAAGTGACCCGGCGAACGAAAAATTCCTCGCCTGGAAAATATATTCCATAGTTACCGACCATTTTAGACCCAACCCTACCCGACTTCGGGATTGGATCTCTTCGCCTAAATCTACAGGCTATGAAGCCTTGCATATTACCGTAATGGGGCCAAAAGGCCGATGGGTAGAAGTACAAATTAGGAGTCAGCGAATGAATGAAATCGCTGAAAAAGGTTATGCAGCACACTATAAATATAAACAAGGCGATGCCCAGGAAGAACGTGGCATTGAAGAATGGTTGAACAGGCTTCAGGAAGCTTTGGAAAACCCCGATGTAAACGCGGTAGATTTCGTAGAGCAGTTCAAGCTCAACCTCTATTCAAAAGAGATCTTTATTTTTACACCGCAGGGTGATCTAAAATCTTTACCCAAAGGCTCTACGCCTTTAGATTTTGCATTTAGCATTCATACCGAAATTGGTTTAAAAACCCGTGGAGCCCGCGTTAATAATAAATTGGTTCCTTTAAGTCACGAATTAAAAAGCGGAGACCAGGTTGAAATAATTACTTCTGAAAATGCACAGCCAAATGTAAACTGGCTTGATTATGCAACCACTGCGAGAGCTCGCGCCAAAATAAAATCTTCTTTAAAAGACGAAAAACGCGAAATAGCAGAAGAAGGAAAAGCAATTCTTACCCGAAAATTACGGGCTCAGAAAATACCTTTTAATGAAAAGGTAATTAATGAGTTGGTGGTTCACTTTAACCTTAAAACCAGCCTGGATCTATTTTACCGCGTTGGCATTGGTAAAATAGATAATCAGAAACTCAAAGAATTTGCTTCTTCCAGGAGTAATGCGCTGGTAAGTTACATTAAGCGAAAGATCACCAAGCCTGTTATTGCTGAAGATCTTAATAAAGATGAGATCACTTCTAAATACGACCAGCTTGTCTTTGGAAGAGATGAAGATGAAACCTTAGAATATAAACTGGCCAATTGTTGTAATCCAATTCCGGGTGACCAGGTTTTTGGTTTTGTAACGGTAAATGATGGAATTAAAGTTCATAAGAAAAACTGCCCAAATGCGCTTCAGCTTCAAAGTAATTATGCGTACAGAATTATTCCGGCTAAATGGATAGATTCTTCCCAACAAGATTTTAAAGCAGTAGTAAAATTAACCGGAATTGATAATTTAGGACTTGTAAGCGAAGTTACTAAAGAGATCTCCAGCAACCTGAACGTGAACATGCAAAAGGTGAGTTTTGAAAGTGTAGACGGGGTTTTTAGCGGGCAAATAACGCTTAAGGTAAAGAACAATGCCATACTCACAAAAATCATTAATCGCCTCAAAAAAATTAACGGCATCGATAAGGTTAGCCGTGAATAATCCTATACCTTTGTAAGCTACAAAGAACTATGAGCAAAAAAGTTGTAAATAAGAACGATCAGGCAGTAGTTAAGAACGTTTTCACCAAGTATTTGGAAGAAAAAGGGCATAGAAAAACCCCCGAACGTTTTGCGATACTTCAGGAAATCTATAATAACGACGATCATTTTGATATTGAATCACTTTATATCAAAATGAAAAACAAAAAATACCGGGTAAGTCGTGCAACCCTCTATAATACCATCGATCTATTACTGGAATGCGGACTTGTAAGAAAGCACCAGTTTGGGCAAAACCAGGCACAGTACGAGAAATCGTATTTTGACCGGCAGCACGATCACGTTATTTTAACTGATACCGGTGAGGTTATAGAATTCTGTGATCCACGTATTCAGTCTATTAAAAAAACAATCGAAGAAGTGTTTGACATAGAAATTACCAAACATTCTTTATATTTTTACGGTAATAAAAAAACAACCAATTAACTTAAGATTTCAATGGCGGTAGATTTACTACTCGGTCTCCAATGGGGTGACGAAGGCAAAGGAAAAATTGTTGATGTACTCACCTCTAAATACGATATTATTGCTAGATTTCAGGGAGGACCAAACGCAGGGCACACCCTCGAATTCGACGGGCAAAAACACGTACTCCACACTATTCCTTCCGGAATTTTTCACGATGAAACTATAAACCTTGTAGGTAATGGCGTGGTGATAGATCCCGTGATCTTTAAAAAGGAACTGGACAACCTTAGCAAGAACAATGTAGATTATAAATCTAAATTGCTTATTTCACGAAAAGCTCATTTAATCCTGCCAACACACAGGTTATTAGATGCGGCTTCTGAGGCTTCAAAAGGAAAAGCAAAAATTGGTTCTACTCTTAAAGGTATTGGCCCCACTTATATGGACAAAACCGGGAGAAACGGAATTCGTGTAGGTGACCTGGAATTGGAAAACTGGAAAGAGAAATACAGAACCCTTGCCGATAAGCACGAGAAAATGATCAAATTCTACGATGTAGATGTACAATATGATCTTGCTGAATTGGAAAAGGAATTTTTTAATGCAGTAAAAACACTTAAATCACTAACCTTTATAGATAGTGAAGCTTATTTGCACAAAGCGCAAAAAGAAGGAAAAACCATTTTAGCTGAAGGTGCGCAGGGCTCTTTACTTGATATAGATTTTGGAACTTACCCCTTTGTAACTTCTTCTACCACTACAGCTGCCGGAGCCTGCACAGGCCTTGGCGTTGCACCAAACAAAATTGGCGAAGCTTATGGGATTTTTAAAGCTTACACTACTAGAGTTGGAAGCGGTCCCTTCCCTACCGAACTTTTTGATGAAGATGGAGAAACTATGGGCCGTGTTGGCAATGAATTTGGTGCTACTACCGGACGTGCACGTAGATGTGGCTGGTTAGATTTAGTAGCCTTAAAATATGCCGTACAGGTAAACGGAATTACCCAGTTAATTATGATGAAAGGTGACGTACTTAGCGGATTTAAAACCCTAAAAGTATGTACAGCCTATAATTATAAGGGAAAGGAAATTCAGCATTTGCCATATAATATCGAAGCAGAAAATGTAACACCCGTTTATACCGAAATTAAAGGTTGGGCTGCCGATCTTACCGGAATGACGAAAGTAGACCAACTTCCTAAAGAGTTTAATGACTATGTAGAGTTTTTGGAGAAAGAACTGGAAATCCCGATTAAGGTGGTTTCAGTAGGTCCCGATAGAACTCAAACAATAGAGCGTTAAGAAGTTTCAATCTTTATAAAATCAGAAGAGGCCGTCTAAAAAGTATTTAGATGGCCTTTTTTATTGATAAAAGTTTTTGTGAGAGAAGCGCTTCTTCTTTTGTAGATATTCTTAATGA
>NZ_FVZF01000008.1 GCF_900168265.1 Salegentibacter salarius
GTTGGCATTTAAGCTTACACAAAGACTTAGAAATATATTTAACAATGCTAAATCAAAAGAAGGGGCTTATACAAAACTAGCTCACTGGTACAAGGATGTGGAGGAGACGGGGTTTAAGGCTTTTAATACCATAGCCAACACCATTACCCTTAATTACAGATCTATTCTCAATTACTTTATCAACAGAAGTACCAACGCTTCAGCAGAATCCTTTAATGCAAAAATAAAAGCGTTTAGGGCTCAGTTTAGAGGAGTGAAAAATGTTGAATTCTTCTTATATAGATTAACCACAATTTTTGCTTAAACACAACAATTGGGCTTGATCCATTTGAATTTTATTAATATCCCTGGAAAGCTTTATTAGCAAAGGGATAAAAACAAAAAAACCAGCCTTTTTCAAGACTGGTTTCTTCTGCTTTGCTCCCCCTCTTGGGCTCGAACCAAGGACCCTCTGATTAACAGTCAGATGCTCTAACCAACTGAGCTAAGGAGGAGTGTTTTGCTCTTTTGCGGTTGCAAATATAAACCAAATTTTAAATCACCGCAAAACAAAAATTGAATTTTTTTCAGGTTTTTTTCTAATAAAATCCAATTGGTATTCTATCATTCAAATAACCAGCGATATACATCATTTCCATTGGCATAAAGCACCAGGGCAATTAAGATGAAAAAGCCAACCATTTGAGCAACTTCCATAAATTTATCGTTAGGTTTTCTTCCGGTTACCATTTCGTATAGCAGGAACATTACGTGCCCACCATCTAAAGCCGGAATAGGTAGAATGTTCATAAAGGCAAGGATTATAGAAATAAGCGCGGTGGTATGCCAGAAACCTTTCCAATCCCAGGTATCGGGAAACATCCCGCCAATGGCTCCAAATCCGCCTAACTGTGTAGCGCCTTTTTGTGTAAAAACATATTTAAATTGAGCTACATAATCGTGTAGTGTCCAGTAACCATAATCAAAACCTTGTTTTATACTTTCTACAAAACCATACTTTTGCTGCTTTATTTCATAATTAGATTTTATACTAAACCCAAGCATTCCTTCTTCATCTGGTGTGATCATGATGCTTTTTATATCATTATCTCGCTTAAAGACCAGCTCTATTTCTTTTTCTTTATTATCCTTGGTAATCTCACCTATCTCATGCCAATAACCAATCTCCTGCTCGTTTACAGAAATAATACTATCACCTTTTTGCAGGCCGGCAATTTCTGCAGCCTTATCGGCGGTAACTTTCTCTATAACCGGATTTTGAATAGGAATAAAAGGCAACATAACTCCCTGTTCCCACATTTGCTCTCCAATATCTTCAGGAACTTCAATAGTCTCTTCTTCCCCATTTTGATGTAAAACCGTGATGTTATTTACATCTCGCATAAACAAATACCTATTCACATCGGTACTGTTCTGTAAATCTTCTCCGTTTAATTGCAAAACACGGTCCCCGTCCTGAAATCCATATTGTTTAAATTCTTCGGCAATTGCAAAACCTTTAGGCATTTCGTCTGGACCTACATAGTTTTTTCCCCAAACAAACATGATCATCATATAAATAAGGAAACCAAGCACCAGGTTTACCGTAACCCCACCAAGCATAATAATAAGCCGTTGCCACGCCGGTTTACTTCTAAATTCCCAGGGCTCTGGCGGTTTTGCCATTTGCTCCTTATCCATACTTTCATCTATCATTCCCGATATTTTCACATAACCACCCAAAGGCAGCCATCCAATACCATATTCTGTTCCGCCGATCTTCTTCTTAAAAAGCGCGAATTTCACGTCGAAGAACAAAAAGAATTTTTCTACTCTGGTTTTAAATAATTTGGCGGGAATAAAATGCCCAAGTTCGTGTAAGACTATTAATAAAGATAAGCTTAACAGTAACTGTATGGCTTTAACTATAAATGGATCCATGCGTAATGCTTCAAATTTTAAATCGCACAAAAGTAACCTTTTATAATCTCCTACAAAAGTTAAAAGCCCTCCTGTTTTAGTGAGCTGAAATTTTAGGTTTTAAACTGCGACTAATTGATTGCTAGCACTTAATTTTGCATTAGATTTTACTGAGATCAAATCTCAGGAAGACCAAGTTCAAAAAATAGATCTTCCAACCTGAGTTGGAATATTTCAAATCTCGATTAGCGAGTAAATTTAATAGTATGCGTAATCTCTTTTCCTGGCTTAAGAAATTTGCCATTGTACTGTTTATACTCTCAGTAATTATTATTTATAGTATTTATTCTCTTCTAAAGCCCGAAGAAACTTTACCTGTTTATCAACCAGATATGGTAAATGCCGAACTTGTAGATTCTACGGTGCAATATGTTAGAAAATACCACACCGTAAAAGATTTTGAACTTATTAACCAGAATGGCGATACCATAACCCAGGATTTTTACGAGGATAAAATTTATGTAGCCGATTTCTTTTTTACCACCTGCCTCACCATTTGTCCGGTAATGACCGATCATATGCTAGAAATACAGCAGGAAATTAAGGATGATCCTGAAGTTTTATTACTCTCCCATACTGTTTTCCCAAAAACTGATTCAGTGCCGGTTTTAAAAGCTTATGCTGAAGAAAAAGGTGTACTAGACAAAAAATGGAATCTTGTTACGGGTGATAAAAAACATATTTATGACCTGGCGCGAAAATCTTACCTCGCTTCAAAAAGTAATGGCGATGGCGGACCTTACGATATGATTCATACCGAGAATTTTGTACTCGTAGATAAAGAAAAACGAATTCGAGGTTTTTATGACGGTACCGATGCCGAAGCCATAGAAAACCTAATGCACGATATCAAGGTTTTAAAACGGGAATATCGTTAAAAGGGAGTTTTTCTATTGAAATTTTTTACTGCTGAAATTTTACCTTACTTTTGTCTTGTTTAAAATCAATCTAAATAAAAAGTGAAACGAACTCTGGCCGACTTAAAACGTGGTGAACGCGGAATTATCAAAGAATTTTCAGAAGAAAATATTCCGCTAAAATTACTCGAAATGGGTTGTTTGCCTGGCAATGAAGTGGAAATGTTACAAATGGCTCCTTTTAGAGATCCTATGTATTTAAACATTAACGGCAGCCACCTGGCCATTAGAAGAGAGATCGCTTTACTTATAGAAATTGACCTTATAAGCTTACATGGCTAAACAAATAAATGTTGCGTTAATAGGAAATCCCAATACCGGTAAGACCTCTGTATTTAATCAGCTCACCGGTCTTAATCAAAAAGTGGGTAATTATCCCGGCATCACGGTTGAAAAAAAAGAAGGAATTTGTAAACTTCCGCGTGGCCTTAAAGCCCATATTTTAGACCTTCCGGGAACCTACAGCCTTAATGCCTCTTCTTTAGACGAAAACGTGGTAATAGAGTTATTGCTGAATAAAAGTGACAAAGACTATCCAGATGTTGCGGTTGTAGTTAGCGATGTAGAAAACCTTAAACGAAACTTACTCCTTTTTACCCAAATTAAAGATCTTGGAATTCCTACTATTCTGGTTATAAACATGGCCGACAGGATGGAGCGAAAAGGAATTTCACTGGATGTGGATTTGCTGGAAGAACGATTAAATACTAAAGTAGTTTTAGTAAGCGCCAGAAAAAATACCGGGATTGATGAGCTCAAAGAAGCGATAATCAATTACCGTCATATCTCAGACGAGCCTTGCGTAAATGCATCAGTTATTGCTCCTGAATATTTTGATCGCTTACGAAAAGCATTTCCGAAGCAATCACTTTATAAACTTTGGCTGGTAATTACTCAAGATGTAAACTTTGGTAATATCAATCGGAAAGAAATTACAAATTCCGATCATTTTGATACTAAATCTCATACCGAGCTAAAGAAACTTCAACATAAAGAAACCATTTTAAGATACCAGTTTATTAACGGTGTTTTAAAGGAAACGATGAAGGTTGATGCAAGTTCTGCAAAAGACCTGCGTTCTCGTTTAGATCGGATTCTCACCCACAAAGTTTGGGGTTATACCATATTTTTTGGTATTCTGTTATTGATTTTCCAGGCCATCTATAGTTGGTCCAGTTACCCAATGGACCTTATAGATGAGACTTTTGCATTTTTAAGCGAATGGACAAAAACTACTTTGCCGGCTGGAGCTTTTACCAATCTTATTGCTGAAGGTATTATTCCCGGACTGGGCGGTATTGTTATTTTTATACCCCAAATCGCTTTCCTGTTTTTCTTTATTTCTATCCTTGAAGAAACCGGCTATATGAGCCGGGTAGTATTTTTAATGGACCGAATAATGCGGAAATTCGGACTTAGCGGAAAAAGCGTCGTGCCCTTAGTATCAGGAACGGCTTGTGCAATTCCTGCTGTGATGGCCACGCGTAATATTGAAAGTTGGAAAGAGCGTTTAATCACCATTTTAGTGGTGCCATTTACAACTTGTTCAGCACGATTACCGGTTTACTTAATTATAATTGCGTTGGTAATTCCAGATCGAGCCGTGTGGGGTTTTAACCTCCAGGGATTGACCTTAATGCTACTGTATCTTTTAGGATTTGGTGTAGCTATTGGTTCTGCCTGGATTTTGAATTTAATTCTAAATATAAAAAACCGAAGTCATTTTGTAATTGAAATGCCCAATTACAAACTTCCAATGGGAAAAAACATTGCCATCAACGTGGTTGAAAAAACCAAATCTTTCGTGTTTGGAGCCGGAAAAATAATTCTCGCAATTTCAATTATATTATGGGTTTTAGCCAGTTATGGGCCGGGAGATAATTTTAATAATGCCAGTGAAATTGTGAGCGAACAATACGATGAACAAAGCAATATCACAGAAGACGAGCTTGACGAAGAAATTGCCTCATTCAAATTAAAAAATTCCTATATCGGGATTATGGGAAGAGGTATTGAGCCGGTTGTGGCGCCTTTGGGTTATGATTGGAAAATTGGAATTGCCATAATAAGTTCTTTTGCTGCTCGTGAAGTTTTTGTAGGAACTTTGGCAACAATCTATAGTGTAGGCAGCGACGAAGAAGAAACCATTAAAAACCGGATGGCCGCGGAGATCAATCCAATTTTGGGTGGCCCGCTATTTACTTTTGCCAGCGGGGTTAGCTTGTTGCTGTTCTACGCATTTGCTATGCAATGTATGAGTACTTTGGCTATTGTAAAAAAAGAAACCAATACCTGGAAATGGCCTGTTTTGCAGTTAGTGGTAATGACCTTGTTCGCCTACTTTGTAGCATTAGCGGCTTTTCAATTATTGAAATAAATGTAAGTTAAATATTATAAAACGACCTAAATACTATGGAGTTAATACAAGAAATTCTCGTTTTTATAACCTTCGCTATCGCGTTGGGATATATCCTGACAAAATTTATTTGGAAACCTGCTTTTCTAAAAAAGAAATCAGAAAAAACTAAAGCCTGCGGAGTTTCAGGTTGTGGTTGCAGTTAATCTCTTTTCGGAAAATATTTGTAAATTTCTTTTCGCTGCAAAAAACGAACAAGCAGAATTTCCTGTTCGGTCAACTTTTTTAACCCCCAATCTATAATCACCTATCCGATTTCGATAAAAATCTTTAAATCCTTTAAGCTTTTTAATCGGTTGTTGACTTAAATTTTCGGCATTTTGAAGCTGTTCAATTATTTAAAAAGCTTTTCTTTAACTTTTTTATCAGTGATTTTTGCAGTGTCTTTTGCCAGGCTTTTACTGATTCTAACCTTCATCTTTTAAAAGTGATTGTTTAAAATCTTCCAGGCCCATTTCTTCTTCATTCACTCCTTCTTCAATTGCTAATCCAAACGCAAATTCCTCTAATTCGTTCGACTTTAAAAATTGAGTTTCGATACCAAGTTTATGGGCAAGTTTTACAAGCAACTTTAAATCTTCTTTTGATTCTCCTTTTAAAATTACTGATTCCATAATAAATTTTTAATTACAAGATAAGAGATATTTCTCATTTGTAATAAATCTCTTAAATGATATAATTTGATTTTATGGGCTAAGCCTACGGTGTTTCAGGTTGTGGTTGTGACTAATTTTCCAATCTCTTCGTCACTTTCAACTTAAGCTGGTAATCTGAAGCTTCTATCTTCCTTGAAGTCTTTGGATACGGGGAAAGCGATAGGATTTCTATATCTAATTCTTTCTCAAAAAATTTAGCCAGGTTGGTTTTAAAGGAATTCACATTTGCTCCCAGGGTAATAATTTCTTTCCCTAAAGATTTTTCATCCTTAAATATTTCTACCAGAATTTTTGCCTCCCCTGCTCTCACACAGGTTACATCGCTAGGACATCTTGAATCTACCAACACTTCTTTAAATCGGATTATTCTTTCATTAAAATTAAAAGATTCTCCCAACTTAGTTTCCGCAAAATATGTTTCAATTTCAGCTTCATCTTGCGCTGATGCAGAAAAGGCAAAAAGAAAAAGACTGAGAACCAATAAAGCTGGTTTTAAAAAGTGAAAAACGCTGTTAGTGTAAGTCAATTTTATATTTCTTGGGTTTATTTGCATAGTTCTTTATTATAAAGACTACACCTCAACTTAAATGTTGCAAAAGATTTTAACCTAAGCCAACATCCAGGGTCATCATCACCATAAAACCTACAATAAAGCCCATAGTAGCAATATCGGTAAAATTCCCTTTTTGAGATTCCGGCACAACTTCTTCCACCACCACAAAGATCATCGCACCGGCAGCAAAAGAAAGTGCATATGGCAAAATAGGTTCAAAAGTCATTACCGCCCAGGCACCAAGCACCGCAGCAAAAGGCTCTACAATAGCCGAAAGCTGACCAAAATTAAAACTTTTCCAACGGCTCATTCCCTGCCCTCGAAGCGGCATGGCAACCGCAAAACCTTCAGGAAAGTTTTGCAAACCAATTCCTATGGCAAGAGCCACAGCGCCACCAATACTAGCCCCTTCCAGACCTGCACCCGCAGCACCAAAGAGCACGCCTACGGCTAAACCTTCAGGAATATTGTGCAGAGTAATAGCCAGGGTAAGTAGAACAGATTTATGCCAGGGGGTTTTAATTCCTTCAGTCTCACTCATTTTAAAGTTTACGTGTAGGTGAGGCAGTACTTTATCAAGTCCGAATAGAAAAAGGGCTCCCAATCCAAATCCAACAAGCGGCGGAACTGTTTTTTCAAAACCTTCTCCGGGACTCATTTCTATCCCCGGCGCCAGTAAACTCCAAAAACTGGCAGCCACCATAACTCCACCGGTAAACCCAAGCATCCCGTCAAATAATTTTCTATTCATCTTTTTAAATAGAAAAACCAGGGAAGCTCCAGCAGCGGTAAGTAACCAGGTGAAAATTGTAGCCAGTAATGCTGCCATTACCGGGTCTAATTGCTCAAAATAAGCGATTAATTCTTCCATCTATTGTATTTTTATATATAGATTATTTGATATTAGTTGTGAAATTCTTAATTCTCTTTCTTCTATTAGAATTAGCATAGATCCATCAAAGGCTTCCTTTTCAAGTACTTTAATTTCTTTCCCCAGGGAAATATTATTCTTGTCTAAAAACCTTAAAAATTCCGATGAAGAATCTTTTACGCCCACACAAATTCCCTTTTCTGCTTTCCCCAATTCAGAAAGCAGCATTTTATTAGCTACACTAAAGTTTCCTTCTGCATCAGGAATAGGATCTCCGTGAGGATCACGTTTAGGAAAACCAAGAAATTTATCTAATTCCTGGGTAAGCTTTTCAGATTTAATATGTTCTAGTTGTTCGGCTATATCGTGTACTTCATCCCAATTAAAATTGAGCTTTTCTACCAGAAAATATTCCCACAACCGGTGTTTTCTAATTACCTGGATAGCGGTCTTGTCTCCTAATTCACTCAGTTTTACTCCCTGGTATTTCTTATAGATCACCAGTTCTTTTTCCGATAGTTTTTTAATCATATCAGTAACCGAGGAAGCCTTGGTCTCCATTTCTTCCGCCAGTGCGTTGGTGCTCACACCAGCCTGGTATTTTCTTTCTAAATGAAAAATCGCTTTAAGATAATTTTCTTCTGAAAAACTAAACATACTTCTAATTTGCTCGATAATCGAGATTTAAAACCAATAGCACCTCGTTAGCTAACTCCGAGGCAGTTTGCAATTTCCAAAAATACATTTTTAAAATTAAAAACCTATTTTTAGACTTATCTAAATTTATTTTATAGTTTTGTCAAAAATAAGAAAATGAAAACATTAGCAATAATATTCTTGACACTAATCAGTTTTTCTGGGTTTGCCCAAAAGGGGAAACTGTCGGGAAAAATAACTTCAGAAGGCAGTACTGTGGCTTTTGCAAATGTCTATATCAAAGCTTCAGACCTTGGTACTACTGCAGATAAAGACGGTAAATTCCTATTGAAAAATATTCCGGCAGGAAATCATCGTATTGAGATTAGCGCTATTGGTTTTAAAAAGTTTAGCCGTGATATTCTTATAAATTCCGGGCAAAGCAAAACGCTTAATATTGAACTGGAGAAATCTTCTGAAGAACTTAATGAGGTTTTGATTGTAGATACACAAACCGGGCTTACCCGCCGCACGCCTTATAATGTCTCCAGCATAGATATGCAGGGGATTGAAACAAAAGGAAACCCTAACGGGATGATGGGAAGTTTACGGGAAGTTCCTGGTGTTTATGGAGCAGAATTCGGCCAGGGTATCGTAAAACCTTTTATCCGCGGGCTCGGTTTCTCCAGGGTGGTTACTATTTACCAGGGCAATAAACTGGAAAATCACCAATGGGGCGCAGATCACGGCCTGGGAATTAATGATCTTGGCATTAAAAAAGTAGAAGTTATTAAAGGTCCTGCTTCAGTTTTATATGGTTCCGGTGCTTTGGGCGGCGTTCTACTTACCCAGGATGACGAATTTTACAAAGAATCCACTAAGTTTTCCGGAAATATTGGTACTACTTTTAATAGCGTTTCCACCGGAATTCGCACCTATGCTTCTCTAGGTAAATCTTTTGAAAATGGGATTTTTATAGCTACCGATCTTGCTTATGAAAATCACGCCGATTATAAAAACGGTAATGGTAGATTAATTGGAAACAGCCGATTCAATACGAAGACATTAAGGCTCCATACCGGAATTGAAAAAGAAAACTTTCAGAATAAATTATCATTTTCCTTTAACGACCAGAACTTAGGAATTATCCTGGATGAAGAAATGGAGGATTCAAAAAGCCTCGCCACTAGCCGAAACGACAGGGATATGCAATTGCCGTTTCAGGAAGTAAAAGATTATTTGCTTTCTTATAACCAAACCACGCAACACGAGAATTTTGAGACCTCTTTGCACCTTTCACACCACTCAAATAATAGAAAGGAAGTGGAGCAGGATTTCGATCTTGTAGATTTGGGATTGCAGCAAAACCATAGCTTCTACAATGCAAGAATAACTTTCCCTAACGGAAAAATAAAGCATAGTTTAGGAACCCAGGGAAGTTTTGTAAAAACCCAGAATATTAAAAATTCGCAGGAATTTCTAATTCCTGATGCCGAAATCTTTGAAAACGGAATTTACTACCTGGCCAGTTTAGATATTGACAGTTGGTTTTTTCAGGGAGCTCTTCGTTATGATTACAGGAATGTTACCGCGGATGCCAGTTCAGAAGAATTGATTGCAGACGACTTTATTCTACCTGGGAATCCTGAAAATCGAAAACTCACCAGAACCTTTAACGGTTTTACCGGTTCAATTGGTGCCACTAAAAAATTCAATGCCAAAAATCAACTAAAGTTTAATTTCTCCACTGGTTTTAGAGCTCCAGATCTGGCTGAATTATTCTCTAACGGTCCACATCCCGGCACCAGCCGATTTGAAAAAGGGAACGATCAATTTGGGAGAGAACAAAGTTTACAGGCAGATTTAAGTTATACTTACCGAAACAACAGGTTTGAAAGTACTTTTTCAGCATTTGGTAGCCGGGTAAACAATTATATTTATTTCACCGCTACCGATGAAACATTACCAAATGAAAACCTTGAAGTATGGTCTTACCTCCAAACCGATGCTAACTTATACGGATTTGAATTTGAGCTAAAACATACCTGGCTTGATCAACAACGCCTGGAAACAAAATTTTCAGGAGCTATTGTAAGGGCAGAAGATCTTAAAAACGATAGAAACTTAAGTTTTATTCCACCAGATAATTTTAACCTGGAAGTTGGCTATTTTGGTTTAAAAGATAGATCGCTCTATGCTTTCTCAAAATTAAGATTGGTAAGCGACCAAAACAGGGCCGGTCTCAACGAGGAAACTACAGCCGGTTATACTTTGCTTAATTTGGGAGTAAGTAAGAAATTTAATTTAGGAAACGATCAGCTGGAAACAGGAATTACGGTTTATAACGCCTTAAATAAAAACTATGTAGACCATATGTCAATTTTAAGGGCGTTTAACGTGAGTAGCCCCGGCAGGAATTTTATGCTGAATTTGAAATATAATTTCTAAAGTCCGCGTTCCTTTTGAATTTGGTCGTAGGCTTCCTGAACTTTATTGAATTTTTCGCGAGCTCCTTTTCTATAAGCTTCGTCCATATGGCCTAATTTATCGGGATGATATTTTTTAACCATATTTCTGTATGCTTTTTTCACCTCAGCATCTGTAGCCGATTTTTCAATTTCAAGGATTTTATAAGCATTATCGGCAGATTTAAAGAACATAGCCTTTAAGCTTTCAAAATCCATTCGGCCAATCCTAAGATAGCCGGCAATTTCCTGGATTACGCGAGCTTCAGCTTCACTAACGCGACCATCGGCTTGCGCTATTCCAAAGAGAAAGTGAATTATTTGTAAACGTGCAGGATACTTTGTTCTGGCAGCCAAATATTGTGAAATTCTCGAAGCTGAAATTTCACGATTTTTAATTAGTTCATTAAACGTTCTAAATGTTGCATTAGCGCGTTCTTTCCCATAAGCCTGCACAAAATAGGAGCGTACATAATCCATTTCAGACTGTGAAACCTGGCCATCGGCTTTAATCACCAGGGAACATAGCGAAAGTAAATTCAGCTCAAAATCACCGGGAGAAACTTTCTGCTCTTCCTGCTGCTGTCCAAACATTTGTTTGAACGCACCGCCACTACCACGAGTCCAGTTATCTATAAGCGTTCCTATTATAAAACCTAAAATGGCTCCGGGAAACCGGAAATACATATAGCCTATTACAGCGGCAATCCATTTAAACATGAAGAAAATTTTAAATAAGCGGCAAAGATACTATTTTACTCATTAAATGAGATTTAAAACCCCCAAAGCCTTCGCCCCAAAATTTTGTTAGCTTGAGTCGTGAATTTCGACCAAATATTTAATTAAGTTCATCGATTTAACCTATTCGCACATAATTAATTGGAATATGGGCAGCTGAAGTTAATTTGGTATCTTTGTTACTTACTAAAGTTTAATACAAAAAAACAAAATATATGTATCCAGCAGATTTAGTAAAACCTATGCGTGAAGACCTTACCAGCATTGGTTTTGAAGAATTACACACTGTAGAAGATGTAGAGAACGCAATGAAGAAAGAAGGAACTACCCTGGTAGTTGTAAATTCGGTTTGTGGATGTGCTGCCGCTAATGCAAGACCAGGCGCCAGAATCTCTTTACAGAATGCAAAAAAACCAGATAATTTAGTAACTGTTTTCGCAGGGGTTGACAAAGAAGCTACAGATAAAGCTCGTAGCCTAATGGTACCTTTCCCTCCATCTTCGCCTTCTATGGCACTTTTTAAAGATGGTGAATTAGTACATATGCTAGAGCGTCACCACATTGAAGGCCGCCCGGCTGAAATGATTGCTGAAAACCTTACCGGAGCTTATAACGAGTTCTGTTAAGCAGCAGCTAGTATAAATTATTCAATGGCTGGTTGAAAAGTCTTATTACGTCAAGCTGAACTTGTTTCAGCTTCTAAGTTAATTTGAAACTAGATCCTGAAACAAGTTCAGGATGACGATCAAAAACAATTTTTCAACCAGCCATTTTTTATTTCCCTTTCCCACATTAGTATTTGTAGGTTTTCGGCTTAAATACTTAATTTAGCCGCATAATCTATGTGATGAAAAAAATACTTTCATACCCCTTAACGGTTTTATTCTATTTTTTCTTTTTTTTAAATCTGCTGGTTTTTCATCCTATTCAGTGGTTGTGCTTAAACCTTGGCGGATACCAGGCTCATAAAAAAAGTGTAGATATTTTTAATTTCTTTTTAATGCGTTGCCTAAACGTTCTGGGAACACGGTTTAGCTTTGAAAATCTCCAGGATATCCCTATCGAGAAACCCTGCATTTTTGTATCAAATCACCAGGGAATGTATGATATTCCTCCAATAATTTGGTATTTGCGAAAGCACCATCCAAAGTTTGTAAGTAAAAAAGAATTAGGAAAAGGAATTCCCAGTATTTCTTTTAATTTACGCCACGGAGGTTCGGTTTTAATAGACCGTAAAAATAAGCGGGAATCGCTTATTAAAATGGGTAAATTCGCGAAATACCTCAACAAAACAAATCGTTCAGCAGTAATTTTCCCTGAAGGAACACGTAGCCGAACAGGCGCTCCAAAAAAGTTTGCTGTTAGTGGAATGCAAATGCTTTTTAAGCAAATGCCGGAAGCACTAATTGTACCCATAACCATAAATAATTCCTGGAAACTATTTAAACACGGTAATTTCCCAATGGAACCCGGCGTTCATATTAAAGTAAAAGTGCAGGAGCCCATTCCTGTAGCATCAGGCGATCCTGAAAGTTTAGCGGCAAAAGTAGAAAGAGCTATTATTGCAGATATAAAGTAAACAACTTCCGAGCAAGCTCACGAAGCATTATACTTGGAAAATATAATTTGATTTCGAGGCAAGCCTCGGAGCAATTAATCTCGATTATCGAGTAAATATAAAAAATAACCGCCTGTAGGTATATTAAAACGTCATCCTGAATTTATTTCAGAGCCTGCTCCGAAATTTATTCGGAGATATAAGATCTTAAATTGTAATAGCGTCTTAGAAGCTGAAACGAGTTCAGCTTGACGAAGCGACACTTCCACAAATATTCTTTGATTTCAAATATGAATAAACCCCAGATATTAAAAAACACCGAAGCCTTCGTAAAAGAAACCCTTAAAAATGCTGAAGGTGGTCACGACTGGTTTCACATTCAGCGGGTTTGGAAAAATGCGAAACTGATTGCAAAAAATGAAAATACTGATCTTTTTATCGTAGAATTAGGCGCTCTGCTGCACGATATCGCCGATTCAAAATTTCACGATGGAGATGAAAGTGTTGGACCTAACGTGGCATCAAAATTTCTTCAGCAAGAACAGGTTGACGCTGAAGTTATAGATCACGTGGTAAAAATCATCGAAAATGTATCTTTTAAAGGTGGTAATATTCAGCAGGAATTTAATTCGATAGAACTTCAAATTATTCAGGATGCCGACAGATTAGATGCGTTGGGTGCAATAGGAATTGCCCGAACCTTTAATTATGGAGGCTTTAAAGCCCGTGCCCTTTACGATCCAGAAATTAAGCCAGATCTGAATATGAGCAAAGAAGAATACAAAGCTTCTACTGCACCAACCATCAATCATTTTTACGAAAAGTTGCTTTTACTAAAAGACCGAATGAACACTGAAACAGGAAAGGAGATCGCCCAAAAGCGCCACGAATTCATGGAACTTTATCTGGAGCAATTTTATGCGGAGTGGAACGGAAAAGTTTAAATTCTAAGATCTCTCCTTTTGGCAGGTAGGACAAAAATAGGTGGTTCTCCCAGAAACTTTAATTTGCTCAATTTCACCGTTTTCTCTGGGACATTCTGCGTCTTTTTTGCGCGCCGTAGTTAGATAAGATTTTGGGAGTTTCTTCCCTTCTACCCTGGCTTCTTTTACCACTTCCAGAACTTTTTCGATCTCTTTAAAAATCTCCTGCTTCTCTTCTTCCGAAAGTTTATCAACTTTGGTTGTTGGATGAATTTTGGACTGAAAGAGCACCTCATCGGCATACAAATTCCCAATTCCAGCGATTAGTTTTTGGTTCATTAGCAAGCCTTTGATCGTTCCGGTTTTACCTTCTAAAATTTCGAAAAACTGTTCTTTGGTAAGGGCAAGTGCATCAACTCCCAGATCGTTCGCTTTCTGAAATTCAGCTAAATTTTCAGCTAAATAAAGTTTCCCGAATTTACGCGGGCAGGTAAAGGAAACCCTGGAATGGTCCTCGAAGGTAAGTGTGAGTTGCGCATATTTTGGCACCTCATCGTGCTGATAATATTCCAGTTTTCCCGTCATTCCGAAATGCACCACCAAACCACCATTCTTTTCTAAATTTAGGAATAAGTATTTTCCCAGGCGTTCGCTCCCGGTAAATTGATTGTTTGCCAACGTTTCTTCAAAATCACTTTTATCTGATTGGTAGATTTTTTTATCCCCAGTTTCTACCTTAACGATCTTCTTATGTAAAATAGTAGCATCAACATATTTTTTCTGGTAAGCAACTTCTGGTAGTTCTGGCATATTTTCGGTTTTCAGTTATGAGTTCTGAGTTATCAGTTTTTCTCTTACCCTTAAAATATTAATGATTTCAGCTTTAAGCTTATAAATTCATCATAAAATTTATGATCAAAGTGAACCGGATTTAGCAATAAGGCAGTCTCTCAAAACAGCTTCATTTGTCCGTCTTTGAATTCCTCATGGAGATCGCAGTTTAGCAATGGTCTTTCTCTTCCTTTTAAATATTTAGCTCGCGCTATTTTAAATTGTTGCTTTACCTGATCTGCGAACTCGCCTTCCCCTTTCATTCTTGTTCCAAACCTACTATCGTTTAAACTTCCGCCGTGTAAACTTTCAATTTGATTTAAAACTTTATCGGCTCTATCTGGCATTGTTTTCTTGATCCAATCGGTGAAAATTGCACCGATCGAGCCATTTAAACGCACAATGGTATAGCCAACGCCCAGTGCGCCCCTTTCTGAAACCTCTTTGACCAAAGGCATAATTTCGTGCGAATTGATGGCCGGAATTATAGGAGCCATCATAACACTAACAGGAATGTTTGCCATTGAAAGTTTTTCTATGGTTTCAAGGCGTTTTTTAATACTTGCAGTTCTGGGCTCCAAAATCCTACGGGTTTTTTCTTCAAGTGATGTGACCGAAAGGCTTACGTGCACTAAATTATCTGTCGCCAGTTCTCGTAAAATACCCATATCTCTTTGCACCAGGGCATTCTTGGTAATAATTCCTACCGGATGTTTATACTTCAGAAACGTTTCCAGTAGTTGGCGGGTAATTTTCAGTTTTTTCTCAATAGGCTGGTAACAATCGGTATTTCCGGAAAGTACAATGGGTGCAGCTTCCCATTTTTTACCGCTAATCTTCTTTTCGAGCAACTGAACCGCGTTTCTTTTTACAAGAATTTTCTGTTCAAAATCAAGCCCGGCACTAAAGCCCCAGTACTCGTGAGAATTTCTGGCATAGCAATAAATACAACCGTGTTCGCAACCCTGGTAAGGATTTAAAGAAAAACCCATTCCCACATCTGGGCTGGTCACTTTATTCACAATACTTTTAGGAAAAGTATCTATTAAAACGGTTTTGGAATTTTGCACCTCATCCCCTTCAGTAGCGCAATGATTTAAAAAATCATCCCTAAACTCGTGATTATGCGCATCAAATCGGTTAGAGACATTTAATTGCGCACCTCTTCCGTAGATAAATTCATTGTTATTGGACATATTACAAATTTATGGAATATATCCTATTAATAGAATAAAAAATAAGCTTTAACATTCAAAAGATATAATCTGAATGTCAAAGCTTTTATATTATTTTCCCGGAAAATCTGCTTTGCATTTATTTAAAAAGGCTGAAGTTCCTTCTTTAAAATCTTCGGTTCCAAAAGAACTTCCAAATTCGCTGATTTCAACTTCAAAACCATTTACGCCATCTTCGTAATTTGCGTTAACCGCCCTAATTGCAGCACTCATAGCTACCAGAGAATTTTTCATAATCTTCTGAGCAATTTTTTCGGTAAATTCTATTAATTCTTCCGGCTCACAAACGTGATTCACCAGATTATATTGAAGCGCCTGATTAGCATCTATCATACCTGCGGTCATGATCATTTCCATAGCACGACCTTTTCCTACAAGTTGCGGAAGTCGCTGAGTACCGCCATAACCGGGAATTAGCCCAAGTGAAGTTTCGGGAAGACCCATTTTTGCATTATCGCTTGCTACTCTAAAATGAGCAGCCATCGCCAATTCGAGTCCACCGCCAAGTGCAAAGCCATTTACCGCTGCAATCACCGGTTTTGGAAAGTTTGCTACAAAATCGAATAATTTCGCCTGTCCATCGGCTGCAAGCTCCCGACCTTCTTCCGTAGAAAAATCGGAGAATTCACTAATATCAGCACCGGCAACAAAAGCCTTTTCTCCGGTTCCTGTTAAGATCACCACTTTTACTTCCTCATCGTCCTTTGCATCTAAAAAAGCTTCGTGAAGTTCCTGGATAGTCTTCCTGTTTAAAGCGTTTAATTTCTTTGGACGGTTAATGATGATTTGTAAAATTCCGTCGTTATTTTCGGTTAAAATATTTTCGAATTCCATATTTAAAATTTTGGTTCGTTACTTATTTTACTTCGGAAAACGTACTCTAAAAGTAGTCCCTTTTCCGTGCTTAGAGGTAAAGGTAATACTTCCATTATAGGTTTCCACAATATTCTTTACCATAGCCAGCCCAAGTCCCATTCCGCTGCTTTTGGTAGTAAATTTAGGTTCAAATACCTTCTCTAAATTTTCTTCGGAAATTCCCGTTCCATTATCAGAAATGATTACGCAAACATTGTTTTCTTCTTCGTGAATACTTACCATTATTCGCGGATTTTCCTGACCTTCCATTGCCTGTATCGCGTTTTTCACCAAATTGGTGATTACTCTAATTAGCTGTGTACGATCAAATTTGGCCAGAATCTCTTCTTTTTCACTGCTAAATTGAATATAATTTTCATTAAAGATATCCAGCGCCAGCTTTACTATTTTTGGCACATTTAGCATCTCATTTTGCTGAGCAGGCATTTTCGCAAAATTTGAAAAGGCCTCTGCAATAGAGCTCATGGTATCTATTTGATTGATGAGGGTAGTAGAATATTCGGCTACTTTATCTTCAATTTCAGGATCGTTCTTATCAAAATTACGTTCAAAACTTTGTACACTTAAACGCATTGGGGTTAAAGGGTTTTTAATTTCGTGCGCCACCTGTTTAGCCATCTCTCTCCAGGCCTGTTCCCGTTCACTTGCAGCGAGTTTAACCGCACTTTCTTCCAACTCGTCTATCATACTATTATAAGCGGCTACGAGCGTGTAGATCTCTTCGGAAGCATTCGTGATATCTATTTTCTGGTTACGCTTATCCAGCCTGGTTTCAGTGATCTTATCTGAAATGATCTTTAAGGATTTGGTGATATATTTTGAAAGAAAATAAGACAGGATTATAGCCAAAACCAGCATAAACAAATAAACCTCGCCCATTCTTAAGAGGAAATTATTAAGGTCCCGGTTTAGCACGGTATCATCCTGTACATAAGGAAGGTAAAGAATCGCAAGTGGCTTAAATTTTCCATCTACGATATAAGTATAGGAAGACTGAAACTTTTGCCCATTAATTTCGTTCTTTTCTATATACCTTTTGTTTTCAGATAATTCCAATTTTCGCAAAATATGGCGATCTAACTGATTATCTGTGGTATCTCTAAAAAATGATTGATCTGATTTTATTAAAAGTTCACCTTGCAGATCATAAATATTTATCTGCATCTCGTGAACCTGGGCCACTTCGTGAATTTTGTCCCGCTCCCTTAAAATAATATCCATATTCTCAGTATTTACCAGGAAGGTTGTACTGGCCAATATGAATTTAATATTTTCTGTAATAGCCTGCTCTTTTCTTTCCAGGCGTTCACGGTGATAATTTTCAGCTTCAAGTTTATATTGATAAACGGTGATTCCCACAATTAAAATAGAAGCTCCCAGCACCAATAGGATCATGGAGATAAAAATGCGGGTACTTAAAGAAAGTTTTGAAAGCTTCATAAATAATAATTAGCCCAAATTGATCAATTATCACACCAATTAAGCCTCGGGGTTTTTAGCTCTAAATCGCTTATACATTTTAATACCCAACATTAGCATTGCGGCTAGTAAAAAAATTCCCAGAACTCCGTAAATCCAGTTTAAAGCATCCCTTACGATTACTAAGAATATTACTGAAAAAAGGATTAAGGTAGAGCCTTCATTCCAAAGGCGCATTTGGTTTGAAGTCCATTTTACAATATCATTTTGAAGTTCTTTAAAAATGAGATGAGATTTTATATGATAAGCATAGAGTAAAACCACAAATCCTAATTTTACCAACATCCAATCTTGTGAAAGCCAACCCGGGGCCAAATGCAATAGTAAAAAAGCAAACAAGCTCGCTAAAATAGCCGAAGGCCAGGTGATGATACACCAAAGTCTTTTGGTCATTAATTTTAACTGAGTAGCTAAAATGCTCTTTTCAGGTTCAGGTTTTTGCGTGGCTTCAATATGATAAATAAATAAGCGCGGAATATAAAAAAGCCCGGCGAACCAGGTGATCACAAAAATAAGATGTAAAGCTTTTATATACTGGTAATATTCTATCACAAATTATGGTTTTTTGGTTGGGTTTTGATGGGTATTGAAGACACCGAGAACAGTAATTTTAAAATCTTCGATTTTATAGATTATTAAATAAGAAAAAATCTTCAATCCTGCTTCCCTGTTATTATCATCAAATTTTCTAAATGAATATGGATTTTCAGTGATATACGCTATAGTACTTCGAAAATCAATTAAAAATCTTATTCCTAATTCAGGTAATTGGTCGTTATACCAATCCATAGCTTCCTGAACATCTAAACGGGCTTTTACGCTTATTTTAAGCTTAAACCCCATATTTTTCAAATATTTTTTTATTGAAGGTTTCTAGCGATTCGGTTTCCAAATCACCTTTCAAATAAGCCTTGTTCCGCTCATCAATTTCCTTCAATTGTCCTTTTGAAAGTTCGCTCTTTCGGCCTTCTACTTCATAGCTTTCTCCCTGCTCACTGGCCCCAGATTTTACATTTTTCAATAAGCCTTCAATTTTACTTAGCAAATCCTCATCATCACAGGCAATGATCTTTTGCATCAATTCTATTTTTAAAGCATTTGCATCCATGGTATTTCCAGCTTTCTAACAAAGATAGGGATTTATGAATTTTCTTCGGAAAAATTATCGGGAGGTTTGGGGCTTCAACTTCAGCCTGGTCTCTCTATTTAGAAAATACGCCGTAACCAGGGTAGAAAGTAAATCGGCGATGGGGAAAGAGATCCAAACTCCAATTTCTCCATAGTAATTAGGTAAAACCAGAATTAACGGAATAAAAAAGAATCCCTGCCGGGAAAGCGTAAGCAATAAAGCCGGAATTGCCTTTCCGACCGCCTGGAAATATGCTGCACCAATTAGTTGAATAGCGACAATAGGAGTAGCCGCAAAAACCCAGCGCATGGCATCTGGAGTTTCAGCAATAATCTTTGGATTTTGAGTAAAGATTTCAACAATCTCTTCAGCAAAAAACATAATTCCTCCAAAAACTAATAATCCCAATCCGCAGGCATATAAAATAGCAGTATTGATACTTTCTTTAACTCGCTGGTATTTTTGAGCGCCATAATTAAACCCGGCAATAGGCAGAAAACCTTGTGTCACTCCAAGAACAGGAAAAAGGGCAAACATCAGCATTCTACCAATAATCGCATAAATCGCCACTGAATCTTCCCCGCCAAGATCAAATAAAATATTATTCATCAGTAGATAAATAATACTAACTACAGCTTGTCGCGATAAAGTGACAAAACCAAGGGAACCCATTTCAGAAAGTATAGGTTTATTAAGTCCGAAATCTGGTAAACTGATTTTAAGCTCAGAATTTTTAGAGACAAAAAACCAGAAAACATAGGCAAAACAAAAAAGATAAGAAGCGGTAGTAGCCCAGGCTGCACCCCACATTCCAAGCCCCATTTGATTGATGAAGATATAATCCAGAAGTAAATTCCCAACAGATGGAATTATCATGGCGATCATCGCGAATTTAGGTTTCCCTTCTGCCCTAATCACGGTATTCCCCATCATACAAAGCGCCAAAAATGGTACGCCGTAAAGGACTATGGTATAATATACTTTTGCAGGTTCAAAAATATCGCCTTTTCCCCCAAAAGCAGGAATAAGGGAATCCACGAACATAAGCCCAATAATAACTAATGCAATGGTGAGAATTAGTGTTAAACTAATCTGGTTTCCGAAGGTCTTTAAAGCTTTTTTCCGGTCATCACCACCAAGGGCCCGGCTAATTATAGACGAACCACCAATACCAATAGCCATTCCCAAAGCGGCAATAAAAAATGAAACTGGCAGTACTACATTTATTGCTGCAATAGCGGTAGAACCTATCCAGTTTCCTACAAAAATAGTATCGATTAATATATTCAGCGACATTACCAGAATTCCTATGGAAGCCGGTGCCGCTTGCTGCACAAGTAATTTACCTATTGGTTTTCTCCCAAGATTTTGAGAATTCGCCGAGGCCATTATGCTTCAACGGGCTTTTGGTGCGCCCACTCATCTACCCAGCGAGAAAGCACCTTTACCCAATCATCCCGATCGTTCAAACACGGAACCACGGTAAATTCTTCCCCTCCTACTTCGTGGAAGATTTCTTCGCCTTCCATAGCGATTTCTTCTAAAGTTTCAAGACAATCTGAAACAAACGCGGGAGTTACAATAGCAAGTTTTTTCATTCCCTGTTTTCCAAAACGCTCTATGGTTCTATCGGTATATGGTTGCAACCATGGATCAAAACCTAAACGAGATTGAAAAGAAACACTGTAAGAATTTTCTTTTAATTCTAAATATTCGGCAACCAATCTTGTGGTTTCATAACATTGATGACGATAACAAAATTGATGTGCTGCAGAAGGCGTTTGGCAACAACTACCATCTATTTTACAATGAGATTTGGTAACATCGCTTTTTCTAATATGTCGCTCCGGTACGCCGTGATAAGAAAATAATAAATGCTGAAAATCTTTTCCTTTTAATTTTTCAGCAATACTTTCAGCTAAAACCCTAATATAATCTGAATGATTATAAAATGGAGGCACTGTAGTAAATTGCATTTTCGGAAAATGTTCTTTTCTAAGTTGTTCGGCTAAAACAAGAATAGTTTCTGTGGTAGCCATCGCGAATTGAGGATATAACGGAAAAAGTAAAACTTCGTTTACGCCTTTATCATACAATTCCTGAAGTCCTGATTTTATGCTAGGTTCTCCATAACGCATTGCTAAAGCAATAGGCACAGATGTGTTTTTATCCATTTTTTCCTGAAGGCGTTCTGATAACACAATAAGCGGAGAACCCTCGTCCCACCAGATCTTCTGGTAAGCTGCAGCCGATTTCTTAGGCCTTGTATTTAGAACAATTCCTCTTACCAAAAGTACCCTGGCCCAATAAGGAACGTCAATTACACGTTCATCCATTAAAAATTCGTCAAGGTATTCTTTTACATCTTTTGGGTCGGTGCTTTTTGGGGATCCCAAATTAACCAATAGTACGCCTTTACTCATAGTTTTTCTTTTTCAACATCAAAAATAAGCTTATTAAAAGTGTAACAAAGCTTTATATTATTGCACTTTTTTATGCCTTAATAGAGGAATTAGTTTTTTGTTTTGTCTAACGCATACAATATACTTTTTAAAATATGCTCTTTAAAACCGGGTTCTATATATGATTGAATGGTGTGCCCCAAACCTGTATAAATAGAAACCCCGCCGTAACCGGTTTCCCTAAACCAGGCTATGGGATGCTTTTCTCCGTTTGTTCCGGCTTCGTAAGAATTCTCATCAAGATAAAGCAAAACCTGCATTTCAGGATTTAGATTTTTGTAATTGTACCATTCATCTGTTCGTGTCCAAATCTTTGGCAGGTGCAAAACAGCAGGGTGTTCAGGCATATTTACATGAATATCGGCTTCCTGTATTTCTGGGTGGCCAGCGAAGTAACCTCCCACCAATTCGCCAAACCACGGCCATTCATATTCAGTATCTGCTGCGGCGTGAATTCCGAAGAAATTACCACCGTTTTCTATATATTTTTTGAAAGCATCCTGCTCTTTCTCATCTAATACATTTCCGGTAGTGCTTAGAAAAATTACGAGATCAAATTTCGCCAGGTTCTTTTCATTAAAATCATCTGCATCTTTAGTGGCAGTAACTTCAAAACCTTGATCTTCTCCAAGATCAGAAATAAAAGATTTTCCTGTAGGAATCGATTTATGCCAAAAGCCTTCGGTTTTATAAAAAACCAGTACTTCATTTTTCTCTTTGTTTACCTGACCTTCAACTTCCTGAGCAAAACCAGAATTTTGGGAAATAAGAAAAAGCGAAAGGAAAAAAGTCAGCATTAATCTAGACATAATTAAACGTTTGGATTTAAAGACATAATATATTTCTTTGGCGTAGTACCAAATTTCTTTTTAAAAGCCGCAATAAAATGACTGGAAGTACTGTAGCCCACCTTCAAACCAACTTCGTTTACGTTATAATCGCCACTATCCAGGAGTTTTCTTGCGAATTCCATTTTATAGTCAAATAGAAAACTGTAAACCGAATCGCCATAAATTTGCTTAAAACCTTCTTTAAGCTTTTTAAGGCTTAATCCAATTTCATCAGATAATTCCTGTAGCGAAGGTGGTTCGGCCATTCGGGAGATCACGATATCTTTAGCTTTTCTAATCTTAATAATATTTTCTTCGTCACTAAGAAAAGGGCATTGCTCTACATCTGGATCTCCTGTTCTATTAAAATACAAACTAAGCAGCTCATAAGCTTTACCTTTTAAATAAAGATTTTTAATGCTTTGGGTAAGATTAAAATTCATTACCTGATTAAGCACAATTGCCATAGAAGGCGAAATGGGAGCATCTTTATAGTATTTTTTATCCTTATTATCGGCGCTTAAAAAAGTAATGTATCCGGCTTCCTGTGAAAACAGGGAATGGAATTTTTTAATAGAAATCACCAGGGAAATTAACCAGGAATTTGGTTCTAAAACTAAGTTAAGCGGAAGATCCTGCTGCGGATTATAAAGTAATAATGAACTTTCTTCATTAAGCGGAAGCTCGTAATTGCTGTTATTAAACAGAAACTTGCAATTTCCTTTTAAATTGAAGTGAAACTGGATAAAACTACTATCTATATCGCGAATAATTTTTTGATTATCAGAAGTTTCGTTTTGAAACTTTAAAAGATAAAAACCATCTTCAACTTTTAATTCTTCCGTAAATCCTTCAGCGTTATTTTTATCTTCTAAAATCATACTTTTAATTTTTAAACTATTTAGAATTGTTCTAAACTATTGCCTCCAAATCGACTATCACTACTACAAATGTAAGCAAATACCATTTTTTGAAGATATAAAAAACCTAAAATAACTGAAAGCGATACAAAAAGTACTTTGAGCGTTACTTTTTGATTTAACATTAGCTTAATTTTGCCACCGAATAGCCTAAATAGGTACATGGAAGATTATCACATCGCAAGCGGAAAACATTTTTACACAATAGGCCTTAGCTATAAAAAGGCTGATGCAGAGATAAGAGGACATTTTAGCTTAGACGAAGAAGCAAAGAAACGTTTACTTCAGCAAGCTAGTGCCGAAGGGATTGAAGCTATTTTGGTAACTTCTACCTGCAACCGTACTGAAATTTACGGATTTGCGCAACACCCATTTCAACTTATTAAATTGCTTTGTGAACATACACACGGCACCGTAGAAGAATTTGAAAAAGTAGCCTATGTTCATAAAAACAAACAGGCTATTTCTCATATGTTCAGGGTCGGCACCGGGCTAGATAGCCAGATTCTGGGGGATTTCGAAATTATTAGTCAGTTAAAAGTTGCCTTTACCCGTTCTAAAAAGCTTGGACTTGTCAACGCCTTTTTAGAAAGATTAGTTAACGCAGTAATCCAGGCTAGTAAGCGCATTAAAAATGAAACCGAAATTTCTACAGGTGCTACTTCAGTTTCTTTCGCCTCTGTACAATACATTCTGCAAAATGTACCGAATGTTTCTGATAAGAATATTTTACTATTCGGAACAGGGAAAATAGGTAGAAATACCTGCGAAAACCTTATAAAACACACACATAACGAGCATATTACCCTTATTAACCGCACCAAAGATAAAGCGGAAAAAATTGCAGGGAAATTCAATCTTATCGTTAAAGATTACGCCGATTTACAGGCAGAAATAAGAAATACCGATATCCTAATTGTGGCTACAGGAGCGCAAAACCCTACTATTTCTAAAGAATTGATCTATTCTAATAAAGATCTACTGGTTTTAGATCTTTCTATCCCAAAGAATGTTTCAGAAGATGTAGCGCATTTACTGAATGTAAAACTGGTGCACCTGGATCAGCTTTCAAAAATTACCGACGAGAATTTAGAACGAAGAAAGCAATTTATTCCTGAAGCCGAAGTAATTATTAAAGAGGTGGAAACCGATTTCAATAAATGGCTTGAGACCCGAAAATTCGCACCTACCATAAAAGCTTTAAAGAAAAAGCTTAGAAGTATGAAAGATGCCGAGTTAGATTTTCAGCGCAAGAAAATTTCAGATTTCAACGATGAACAAGCTGAAATAGTTAGTGACAGGATCATTCAAAAAATAATGAAGCATTTCGCTAATCATTTAAAAGGAGATTCCGAAACTACCGATGAAAGCCTGGAATTGATCCAGAAAGTATTTCAGCTAGAAGAACAGGCCAAATGAACAAAGTAATTCGCATTGGCACCCGGGATAGCGAACTCGCGCTTTGGCAGGCAAAAACAGTGCAAAATGCATTGGAAAAGGCCGGCCATAAAACCGAACTTGTTCCTGTAAAATCCACAGGAGACCTTAATCTAGACCAGCCACTTTACGAAATGGGCATTACCGGGATTTTTACCAAAACCCTGGATGTTGCTATGATTAAAGGCGAGATTGATATCGCAGTACATTCTATGAAAGATGTACCTACAGCACTACCCAAGGGCATTGTTGAAGCAGCGGTTTTAAAACGAGCCAATACTAAGGATATTCTCATCCATAAAGGCCTAGATTTCTTAGAAAGTGAAGGTACTATTGCTACGGGAAGCCTTAGAAGAAAAGCGCAATGGCTTAATAAGCATCCTAATCATAAGGTGGTAGATTTACGTGGAAATGTAAATACAAGGATGAAAAAATTAGACAATAACGACTGGAACGGCGCAATTTTCGCAGCTGCCGGTTTGGAACGCATCGCTCTAAAACCAGATAATTTCACAGATCTTAACTGGATGATTCCTGCCCCGGCACAAGGCGCAATGCTTGTGGTGGCCATGGAAGAAGATGAATTTACCCGAAAAGCACTTGCTTTATTAAACCATAGAGAATCTGAAATTACCGTACATATTGAGCGGGAATTCTTGAAGGTATTAGAGGGCGGTTGTACTGCGCCAATTGGTGCTTTAGCCAATATAGACAAAGATTTGGTTTACTTTAAAGGCGCATTATTTAGCCTGGATGGAAAAGAGAAAATTGGAGTTGAAAAAACTGTTTCTTTAAACGAAACTGAAAATCTTGGAAGGCGTTGTGCTGAAGAAATTCTTAATAATGGCGGTGCAAAATTGATGCAGCAAATTAAAGCTGAAATAAATACCGAAGGCTGATTCTCATTTAAATAACTATGAATGAAGAGCATTCTCTCTACCAAAAAACTCAGTAATTCCCAGAAACAATTGTTTCTAAATTCGGGATTAAGCCTGGTAGAATATAATGCCATAGTAACCCAAACTAGCAATTTTAAACTTCCTTCAGAAAAAATTGAAAACGCCATTTTTACCAGTAAAAATGCAGTAAACTCGGTTATTGAAAAAATTGAACTGAAGAACTGTTTTTGTGTTGGAGAAAAAACTGCGGAGCTTTTAAGTGATAATGGATTCCATATTCAGGAAATAGCAAATTATGGTAAGGATTTAGCCGAAATTATTACTAAGAAATATGCGGCTGAAGAATTTACTTTTTTCTGCGGAAATAAAAGAAGAGATGAACTTCCTGAGATTTTACAAAAAGAAAATATTGAATTTAACGAAATTGAAGTTTACAAAACAAGCTTGAATCCGCAGCCATTTCCGCAGGAATTTGAAGGGATTTTATTTTTTAGCCCAAGTGCGGTGCAGAGTTTTACAGCAAAAAATCGGTTAAAAGACACTACGGCTTTTTGTATAGGTAATACCACGGCTACAGAAGCCCAAAAACATACAAATAACATAATAATTGCTACCAAACCAACTATTGAAAATGTGATTGTGCAGGTAGTAAACTACTTCGGAGCAAGCTCACGAAGCATTTAATATTGAAAAATATAATTTGATTTCGAGGCAAGCCTCGGAACATTTAATCTCGATTATCGAGTAAAATATTCTAAAAAATGATAAAAAACGATTTATTTCTAAAAGCTTTAAAAGGAGAAACGGTAGAACGTCCACCAGTTTGGATGATGAGACAGGCAGGCCGTTACCTTCCCGATTTTATGAAGCTTAAAGAAAAATACGACTTTTTCACTCGTTGCCGAACTCCAGAGCTCGCTACAGAAATCACCGTGATGCCTATTCATCAAATAGGGACAGATGCCGCAATTCTATTTAGTGACATTTTGGTGATTCCACAGGCGATGAATATCGAGGTAGAAATGAAACCCGGTGTTGGCCCATGGCTGCCAAATCCAATTCGCACCTCTAAAGATGTAGACAATGTAATTGTTCCAGATATCGAGGAAACTTTAGGTTACGTAATGGACGCTATTAAAATGACCAAACAGGAATTAAATAACGAAGTTCCGCTAATCGGTTTTGCCGGTTCCCCGTGGACAATTCTATGCTACGCCGTGCAAGGGCAGGGTTCAAAAAACTTTGATAAAGCGAAGAAATTTTGCTTTACTAATCCAGTGGCAGCCCATCAGTTATTACAAAAAATCACCGATACAACTATCGCTTACCTTAAAGCAAAAGTTGCTGCCGGAGTTGATGCGGTACAAATTTTTGATTCCTGGGGCGGAATGTTAAGTCCTGTAGATTATCAGGAATTTTCCTGGAAATATATTCAGCAGATCATTGATGCCTTAAAAGATGAAATCCCGGTAATCGCCTTTGGAAAAGGATGCTGGTTTGCCCTTCACGAAATGGCAAATTCGGGAGCTTTAGCTTTAGGTGTAGACTGGACGCTTAGCGCTAGAAATGCACGCTATTTAAGCGGCGGTAAGATCACCTTACAGGGTAATTTTGATCCTTCAAGATTATATTCCCCTCCGGCAGAGATCAAAAAAATGGTAACCCAAATGATCAATGAATTTGGAAAGGATAGCTATATCGTAAACCTGGGGCACGGTATTTTACCTAATATTCCGGTAGAAAACGCAAAAGCTTTTGTAGATGCGGTAAAAGAATATAAAGCTAATTAGTGGCAGTCTGGGCGCGGATTAAAAATATGAACTTTACGGAACTGTTCGCAGTCTCTAAAATTTTTATAAGTAAACCGCGCTATATTTTACCAACCTACCGGGCAACGATTAAAACCATAAGAATTTGTGACGACCTTTATAAAAAGGAACATCACAAAAATGGAAAAGAAAATGCCTTTAGACACGCCCTATGGAATTATTTAATTTGCCAGCAATGTTTTAAAATTTCCGGATCGGTTGAAGCTGCCAGAATTTGGAGCGACCATTTTACTGGTTTGCACGAAAAACTTTCTCCAAACCAAAAACTAGCCAAAACCATGGATTTACACAACAACCGGTTTGGGCAGGCTTTATATAAAGGAAATGAAATTCCAACTGAAGAAATCATTCATCTTTTGCAGCAAAAAATGAAAGTGGCAATTAAGGTTTCCAAAGTAGAAGAAATAGGAAAAACGAAAGATAAACTGGTTTATATTGAAGATTGAAAATGAGAGTGGAGTTTTATAAATATATCGAAGATTTACAGGATCGCATTTGTGAAAAACTGGAAGAGATAGACGGTACGGCGAAATTTCAACAGGACCTTTGGGAGCGCGAAGAAGGTGGTGGTGGCAGAACCAGGGTTATAGAAAACGGTGCTGTTTTTGAAAAAGGCGGCGTAAATATTTCGGCAGTGCACGGGCCTTTAGCTCCTGCAATGCAACAATATTTTAAAATTGGCGATGTAGATTTTTTTGCCTGCGGACTCAGTTTGGTGATCCATCCAAAAAATCCAATGGTACCCACAGTTCACGCTAATTGGCGCTATTTTGAAATGTATGATAAAGAAGGAAACGTTTTAGACCAGTGGTTTGGCGGTGGGCAGGATCTTACGCCTTACTATCTTTTTGAAGAAGATGCCGAACATTTTCATAAGGTTTCAAAAGAAGCCTGTGATAAACACTCCCCGGAGTTTTACCCGGAATACAAGAAAAAATGTGATGAATACTTCTGGAATTCCCACCGAAACGAAGCGCGCGGAATTGGAGGATTGTTCTTTGATTATTTAAAAGCATCCGAAGAAAAAAGTATTGAAGACTGGTACAATTTTGTAACCGAAGTTGGTGATAGCTTCCTGGAAGCTTATGCACCCATTGTAGAAAAACGTAAAAAGTTATCATATTCTGAAGCAAACCGAAAATGGCAAGAAATAAGACGTGGCCGGTATGTGGAATTCAATTTGGTACACGATAAAGGCACGCTTTTCGGTTTAAAAACCAACGGAAGAATAGAAAGTATTTTAATGAGTTTACCTCCGCATGTGCAATGGATATACGATCATCATCCAGAACCCGGCAGCGAAGAAGAGAAAATATTGAAGGTTTTGGAAAAACCAAGAAATTGGGTTTAATAGCTATCAGCCTTTAGCTTTTAGCATTAAGCAGGGAAATATGAGAAACTATAAAAATTATTCAGTTTGGGAAAAAGGTCATAAACTCACGCTTGATGTTTATCAAATAGTAGCCAATTACCCTCAAGAAGAGCTTTATAGTTTGGTTAGCCAAATGAAACGTTCTTCCAGTTCTATTCCCACAAATATTGCTGAAGGTTGCAGAAGGAAAAGTGACAAAGATTTTGCAAGATTTCTCTACATTGCATTTGGTTCAGCCAATGAATTAGAATACCAAATTCTATTAAGTATTGATCTTAATTTTATAACAGAGGAACAAGGCACACCATTAATATTTCAAGTAGAGGAAATCAAAAAAATGCTCAACTCTTTAATTCAAAAATTAAATTAAACGCCAACAGCTAATTGCTCATAGCTATTGGCTTAAAGCCAAAAAAATGTATCCACTAAGAAGAAATAGAAGATTACGAACTAGCGAGGCAATAAGAAGCTTAGTTAGGGAAACCGCAATAACTCCAAACGATTTTATAGCGCCACTTTTTGTGGTTGAAGGAAAAAACAAAAAGGAAGAAATCGCTTCTATGCCTAATTATTTTAGGTTTAGCCTTGATTTGCTGGAAAAGGAAGTTAAAGAGCTTTGGAGTTTAGGGATAAAATCGGTTTTGCTTTTTGTAAAAGTTCCGGAAAATCTAAAAGACAATGCCGGAACGGAAGCTTTGAATGTTGACGGACTAATGCAACGCGCTATTAAAACAGTAAAAAATGCGGTTCCGGAAATGCTGGTAATGACCGATGTTGCCCTGGATCCCTATTCTGCTTATGGACACGATGGCGTTATTGCCGATGGAAAAGTGATCAATGACGACACTACCGCTGTTTTAGCTGAAATGGGACTTTCTCACGTAAAAGCCGGCGCCGATATTCTCGCTCCCAGCGATATGATGGACGGCCGAATTATTGAAATGCGCAGTCTATTGGAAGATGAAGGTTTTCATGAAACGGGCATAATGAGTTATAGCGCAAAATATGCTTCAGCATTTTACGGGCCTTTTCGCGATGCTTTGGACTCCGCACCCGTTGATGCCGAAAACATTCCGAAGGATAAAAAAACCTACCAGATGGATCCTGCAAACCGCGAAGAAGCGGTTAAAGAAACCCTTATGGATATTGAGGAAGGTGCCGATATTGTGATGGTAAAACCGGGCTTGTGCTACTTAGATATTGTTCGTGATATTAGAAATGCGGTAGATGTTCCGGTGGCGGTTTACCAGGTTAGCGGCGAATATGCGATGATTAAAGCTGCAGCCGAGAAAGGTTGGTTAGACCACGATGCGGTAGTTTTAGAACAACTAACCGCTATAAAAAGAGCCGGCGCTTCTATGATTGCCAGCTATTTTGCTAAAGATGCGGTGAAATTGATCTCCTAATTTTATAACTAAAATTTAGCGATAACCAATCAGGTTGTTATATACATTTACAGGTTGAAAAACCAGAAAAATTTGAAAGCTTTATATGCGCTGTTTGCCATATTGTTTATGTCCTTTTCAGGGCAGGGCTTCGCTTTTTCTGGTTTTTCTGCTCATAATCTTGATTCCCGTAATTACGATTATCTTCAGGCCGATCAAAATAAACAGGCGGTACTATTTTCTGAAATTATCTCTTCTGAAAATACCATTTCAGAAGAAAGTTTTTCTGTTTTTGCAGGGAATTCAGCTTCTACTTTTACTTCAAAAGAACCATTACTGCTTCCAATTGAGAAAAAATCATTTTTCAATTGTTTAGACCAAAGGCGGTTAATACTTCAACAAATTTATCCATTCCATTTTTTCTGGTGAATTGCTTGATTTCCGAAGAACTTAAGGTTTTTCGTAATTCATATTTAGCTCAAAAAAAGAGCAAACAAATTAAAATTCACCTAAATATTACAAAAAATGGATACCGTATCTACACTAATTGGCCTTGGCCTTTTAGCAGTGTTTATTATGCCAATACTATACCTGATTTGGCAACAGAACAACAAAGAAAAAAACAGGCTTAACAAGCTTAAAAAAATAAGTGCTGAAAATAACTTAACAACTGACACTGTTGAGGTTTCCGCCAATTTATTGCTGGGTTTAGACAGTAAAGCAAATAAGCTGCTCATTATAGAGCCTGCCAATAATATGCAACATCGGGTTTTGGATCTCAACAAAATAAAGAATAGCAAAGTAAATTCTCATCCTTTTCCGGAGAATCAGAAATTAATTAAAAGTGTTAGCTTAGATCTTTCAGAAGAAAATAGGAACCAAAAACCTACTGAAATTATCTTTTATGATGAAGATGATAATGAGAATAATAACGCATCAGAAAGGTTAATTGCCGCCCAGAAGTGGCAGCGTATAATTAGCGCAAAACTCTCAGCTTAAGGCTTAATCAGTAACTCTTATCCAGCCCCGATTTTAATCTATCGGGGCTGTTTTTTATACTTTATCATTTCTTTGCATTTGTTTGCAGGAATTATCTTTAAATTAGTATTTCAAACAAGCCTAAAAACCAATATGGGATTACTAATTTTATTTGCTGTTCTTTCCATTTTCTTTTCTTTTATGTGTTCAATTTTGGAAGCAGCTTTATTGAGCGTAACCCCTTCTTATATCAAAATAAAAAATAAGGAAGGAAAAGCATATGCCACGACCCTGGCAAATTTTAAACAAGATATAGACAAACCACTAATTGCAATATTAACGGTAAATACTATTTCCCATACCGTGGGAGCAATTTTAGTAGGTGTACAGGCCGAAAAGATCTATGGCGATGGCGGAAATGCTGTTGGGATAGTTTCTGCAGTAATGACGGTGGCTATTCTGGTTCTTTCTGAAATTATTCCGAAAACCATAGGCGCCACATACTGGCAAGCCCTGGGGAATTTTACCGCAAAAACACTTAAAATAATGATCTTTCCGCTGAAGTATACTGGAATACTTTGGCTTATGATGCTTACCACAAAACTAATTGGAAAATCGGCTCACGTTTCTTCTATGAACCGTGAAGAATTTGCTGCAATTACCGATGCTGCCGAAGAGGAAGGTGTGTTTGACGAAAGTGAAACCACGGTTATTAAAAACCTACTGGTATTTAAATCGGTTAAGGCAAAAGATGTGATGACGCCATATTCTGTGGCAATTATTGAAAATGAAGATACCAGCATAGAAGAATTTCACCGAACTCATAAAAATCTTAAGTTTTCCAGAATTCCTGTTTATAAAAACCAAACCAACAATGTTACCGGTTTTATTCTGAAAGATGATGTGTTGGAGGAAATGATAGACGATAAAGGTGCTGAACCTTTGAGCACTCTAAAAAGAGATATTTTTATGAGTGCTGAAGACACTCCAATCCCCGAACTTTTTGAAAATTTTGTTCAAAAAAGAGGACATATTTCCATGATTGTAGACGAATTTGGGAATACCGTTGGCCTTGTAACCATGGAAGATATTATTGAAACTTTACTGGGGCTTGAAATAATGGACGAAAGCGATAGTATTGAAGATATGCAAATGTTGGCCCGACAAAACTGGGAAAAAAGAGCAAAACGCCTTGGGTTAATTCAAAGGAGAGACAATGAGGAAAACGAAGACGCCAAATCAGATATTTCTGAAAACTCCGCTGGGAACAGCCAAAATTAGCGGAGACGAAGAGGGAGTTTCGGCCATTCAAATTCTGGATGAAAAAATTCCAACTTCCACAGAAATTCCCGATTTTCTTCAATCCGCGTTTCAACAATTAAACGATTATTTTAACGGAGAACTGGAAGAATTCAGTTTAAAATTAAATCCGCAAGGAACTGCTTTTCAGCAGAAAGTTTGGAAAGCACTTAACGAAATTCCTTTCGGAAAAACCTGTAGCTACCTCGAACTTTCCAGGAAATTAGGTGATGAAAAAGCAATACGGGCAGTAGCTTCAGCCAATGGAAAAAACCCGCTTTGGGTGGTAATTCCCTGTCATCGCGTAATTGGTAGTGACGGTTCGCTAACCGGTTATGCCGGTGGATTGCAGCGAAAACAATGGCTTTTAAACCACGAAAACAATACTTCACAACTATCAATGTTCTAAAACCTCAGCCTTATGACTAGATTTTTAAAGATTCTTGGCTCGGTAATACTCGTACTTTCCATCGCCATTGTTATTCTAATTATTTTTGATTTCGGTTATATTTTCCGCGGAATTCAAGCCACATATTTTCAAGGGCACAATACAGCTTTTATAGATGATTATCCGCATTTTGAAAACAGGCTGATCGAAGCAGGAACCGGAAACGATAAATGGCCGGAACATTCAAATTATAACTCTGTTTCATCAACTCAAGATCTAACAGAATTAAACCAAGAACTGGAAACCGCTGCTTTTTTAATTATTAAAAATGACAGTATTTGGTTTGAGAAATATTACCAGGAATATGGCCCAGATTCTAAAACAAATTCGTTTTCTATGGCCAAAAGTATTGTTTCGGCATTACTGGGGAGCGCTATTAAAGATGGGTATATTAAAAGTTTAGAGCAACCGGTTTCCGATTTTTTCCCTCAGTTTAAGTCTGATTTAAAAGTAGGAGACCTGGCTTCTATGTCTTCTGGCCTAAACTGGAATGAGAATTACTACAATCCCTTCGGTATGACTGCAAGGGCTTATTTCGATGAAAACATTCGTGAACTAGTACTACGCCTAAAAGTAACCGGAACTCCCGGAGAGAGCTTTAAATACCTTAGTGGCAATACTATTTTACTTGGGATGGTTATAGAAAAAGCCACCGGAGAGAATCTTTCAGAATATTTAAGTGAGAATTTATGGAAACCAATGAATATGCAACACGACGCGCTGTGGCAATTAGACAGCGAAGAAAGCGGGATGGAGAAGGCTTATTGTTGCATAGCTTCTAACGCCCGGGATTTTGCAAGATTTGGGAAACTTTATAAAAATAAAGGGCAATGGAATGGAAAACAGTTGCTGAGCCCTGAATTTGTTGAGCAATCTACTGAGCCACGTTTTGAAGATAGTCCCCAATATGGCTATGGTTTTTGGCTTAGCGATTATAAAGACAAAGATATTTTTTATATGCGTGGCATTCACGGTCAATACGTTATCGTTATTCCCGAAGACGATCTAATTATTGTAAGATTGGGGGAAAACCTGATTAAAAAAGACGAAGACGAAGAGCACGCGCCCGATTTCTATAAGTATATTGATGAGACTTATAAAATGCTAAATGATGTTGCAAACAATTAAGCTAGAGCATATTCTCTTTCTAGATATTGAAACCGTACCAGAATTTGAAAATTTCAATGAACTCTCTGAAGAAAAAAAGTTACTCTGGGAAGAGAAAACTCAATACCAGCGCAAAGACGAATTTACTGCAGAACAGTTTTATGACCGTGCCGGAATTTGGGCAGAGTTTGGTAAGATTGTTTGTATCTCCGTTGGTTTTTTCAGCTTTAAAAATGGCGACAGAACTTTTAGACTTACCACTTTTAAAGATGAAGAAAGAATTCTACTTCAACAGTTTTCAGAATTATTAAAAGAACATTTCTCAAAACCTCAGCATTTACTTTGTGCACACAATGGCAAGGAATTAGATTTTCCCTTCATTGCACGCAGAATGCTAATTCATAATCTCCCACTACCTTTAAAACTAAATCTGTTTGGAAAAAAGCCCTGGGAAGTGCCGCATTTGGACACTTTGGAGTTATGGAAATTTGGAGATTATAAACACTTTACTTCTTTAAAATTATTGACCAACGTTCTAAAAATTCCTTCTCCTAAAGATGATATTTCAGGTAGTGATGTAAGAAACGTTTTCTACAACGATAAAGATCTGGACCGTATTGTTAGTTACTGTGAAAAAGATGTACTCGCCATTGCACAGGTTATTTTAAAACTGCGGCAGGAAAAACTATTGGAAGCTCCAGAAGTGGTTAGTGTATAAAATTAGCACGTTCGGCAGATGAGTTTTATCAGCTATTAAGACATTTTAACCTAAGCTAAAGAATTTCTCTTAATTTTTTCACTAACTTGAAGTATATAACTATTAAAACCATAAAATTATGTATTTGTATATTGAAATGTGGAATGTAACCGGAAAGTGGATAGACCTGTCTAAAGATAAAAGACGGGAGCTCATGGAAAATATGCAAGATAGAATTACCGGTTTGAAAGAGAATGGTGTAGAAAATCTAGGCTGGGCTTTAAATGATGAACACACTCATTACCGAAGCCAGTACCGCTACGTTACGGTTTGGAAAATGCCTTCTATAGATAATGTAGAAACTTTGGAAGAGAACTTAAAGAAAGTAGGTTGGTACGATTATTTCTCCCAGGCCAATACGCGTGGAAAAATTATTTCGCAAAAAGAAGCTATTGATTTCTTGGTAGATCTTGAAGCTGAATCTACTTCACTAACTTAAATACGAATTAAAATAGAAATATTTTCCGGCAGTAATTTAAAGTTACTGCCGGATTTTTTTATAACTGCATTTCAGGAATATCACCTTCTACAAGTAACTTTCCTTCAGTTGCTTTTTGAATTTCTTCTACACTTACTCCGGGAGCTCTTTCCAGCAATTTAAAACCATCTTTAGTAACTTCAATAACCGCCAGGTTAGTTACAATTTTAGTTACACAGGCCACGCCGGTTAAAGGCAGCGAACATTTTTTAAGCAATTTAGAATCCCCTGCTTTGTTGGTATGCATCATCGCTACGATAATATTTTCAGCACTGGCTACAAGATCCATAGCACCACCCATACCTTTTACCATTTTCCCCGGTATTTTCCAATTGGCGATGTCGCCATTTTCGGCAACTTCCATAGCTCCTAAAATAGTAAGATCTACGTGTTGGCCGCGAATCATTCCGAAGCTCATTGCTGAATCAAAGAAACTCGCACCGGGAAGTGCAGTTATGGTTTGTTTTCCAGCATTAATAAGATCGGCATCTTCTTCTCCTTCCAGTGGAAAAGGTCCCATTCCCAGGATTCCGTTTTCACTCTGAAATTCTACTTCTATATCATCGCGTACAAAATTGGCTACGAGGGTAGGAATTCCAATTCCCAAATTCACATAATACCCATCTTTCACCTCTTTGGCAATACGTTTTGCTATTCCTTCTTTGTCTAACATAATTCTAATTTTGTCATTTCCGCGAAGGCGGAAATCTATATTTTTTCAAAAAACCAGATTCGAAAAGACCATAAAATCACTATTGAAAAATGAATGATTCTCAAATTATCACATTTTCAAATCTTCAAATCATAGTTTATAAAACATTCGTCAATTAGTTATTTGTTCAATGGTCACTTTTAACCATCAACCTTTAACTCACTTTTCGAACTGTTCTTTTCTCAATTCGCTTTTCGTAATTTTTTCCTTCAAAAATGCGTTGTACAAATATTCCCGGAATATGAATCTGGTTCGGGTCCAGTTCTCCCGGTTCTACCAGTTCTTCCACCTCAACAACAGTCACTTTAGCGGCACCACACATTAGCGGATTAAAATTACGGGCAGTTCCTTTAAAAATAAGATTTCCGGCTTTATCACCTTTCCAGGCTTTTACAAATGCAAAATCTGCTTTAAAGGCTTTTTCTAATACATACATTTTTCCATCAAACTCGCGTGTTTCCTTAAACTGGGAAACCTCGGTACCGTAACCGGCAGGCGTATATATAGCGGGAAAACCCTGTTGTGCAGCCTGGCAACGCGCAGCTAATGTTCCCTGCGGAATAAGCTCTACATCCAGCTCTTCGCTAAGCATTTGGCGCTCAAACTCGTCGTTTTCTCCCACATAGGAAGAAACCATCTTATATATTTGTTTCTTTTGAAGTAAAAGTCCGAGGCCAAAGTCATCTACCCCGGCGTTATTGGAAATGCAGGTAAGGTTCTTTACATTAAGACGAACTAATTCTGAAATGGCATTTTCTGGGATACCGCTAAGGCCAAAACCTCCCAGCATAAACGTCATACCATCTTCTACGCCCTGCAAAGCATCCTTTACATTTGCTACAGTTTTTCTAATCATCGGTATTAAATTTTACCGAAAAATACGAAAATAAAAATGCTGCTACAATGCTTTTAGGCTTGTAGATTATATTTTCCTGAAAAATAAAGCTGAATTTTTGCTAAATAATCAAAAACCACAAGCCAAGACCTAGAGGTATGAATCGGGATATAAAAATTACGGGATTCGCCTGGAGGAATTAAACCCTCTAGAGGGCTTAAAAATCAAGTTCGTCTGGTACACTATCGGTTTGAGATTGATTTTCCTGATTATACTGCTCGCAGTCTGTCGCAATAGAAAGATTATCAGGTCTTGGAAATGCTTCTTGTGAAACATCAAGTTCTTCGTCTGCATAAAGATCTTTCATATACATTCCCCAAATTGGTAACGCCATAGTAGCACCCTGGCCGTATTTTAGTGATGGAAAATGCACGGCACGATCTTCTGCACCAACCCAAACGCCGGTTACGAGGTTAGGAACCATTCCCATAAACCAACCGTCACTTTGGTTTTGTGTGGTTCCGGTTTTCCCGGCAATAGGATTCTTAAAATCGTAAGGATAACCGGTTACCCCGCGTTTGTAATGGTCAAATTCTTTAGCATAAGTTCCACGTAAACGAACTCCAGAACCGTTTTGTGTTACGCCTTCTAAGAGATTTACCGTCACATAAGCAGCTTCCTTATTAAGTACATCGCGAGTTTGCGGTACGTGCTGATATAGCACCGTACCATTTTTATCTTCAATTCGGTTTACAATCACCGGTTTCACATAAACACCTTCATTTACAAAAGTGCTATAAGCAGAAACCATTTCAAAAAGGCTCATATCCTCGGTACCTAAAGCAATTGCCGGTCCGTTCGAAAAGTTTTCAGTATCCACACCCAATTTCTTAACCAAATCAAGAACCGGCCCCGGACCTGTTTTATCAATTAGCCTGGCTGTTACGGTATTCACAGATTGCGCGAGCGCATTTTTTAAACTAATCATCCCGTCGTATTTTCCGTTAGCATTTCCTGGAGACCAATCTTTAACATTCCCGTATTTACCGGCTTCAATAGTAAACCTGTTTTTAGGCATCATATCACATGGAGAAAGCTTTAATTGATCTATTGCCGTAGCATAAACAAATGGCTTAAAGGTAGAACCTACCTGGCGTTTCCCTTGTTTTACGTGATCGTATTTAAAATGTTTAAAGTTAGTTCCACCAACCCAGGCTTTCACTTCTCCTGTTTGTGGCGTCATAGACATTAAACCTGCTTGCAAAAATCCTTTATAATAGAATATAGAATCCTTAGGCGTCATAATAGTGTCCTTAATACCATCCCAGGAAAAAACACGCATGTTAGTTTCTTTATCGAAGGAGGCCAGAATATCTTCTTCAGATTTGCCCTGATCTTCCATTTCCCGCCATCTTACGGAGCGTCGCATAGCACTTTTTACAATATTATTGATCTGTCCCTGGTCTAAATCCCGAAACGGTGCGGTTTTATTTCTTTCATTTTGCCTGTCAAATTCTTTCTGAAGATGAGAAATATGCTTTTCCACAGCGGTTTCAGCATACTGTTGCATTTTAGAATCTATGCTGGTATAAATTTTTAGCCCATCACGGTAAAGACTGTATTCAGTCCCGTCAGGTTTTGGATTTTTTTCTATCCAGTCTTTCATAAATCCTTGCAGGTATACACGAAAATAGGTTGCCATACCTTCATCGTGCCCTTCAGGAGAAAAATCGAGGTTTAATGGTAATTTCTGAAGAGAATTTTTTTCCTGTTCAGACAAATATCCATTTTTATGCATTTGAACAAAAACCTGGTTACGACGCTGTTTTACTAGTTCTGGCCTACGCACAGGATTGTATAGAGCAGCGTTTTTAAGCATAGCCACCAATACCGCCGATTCTTCTATATTAAGATCTTTAGCTTCTTTTCCGAAGTAAATTTTTGAAGCTGAACGAATTCCCACTGCCTGGTACACAAAATCGTATTTATTAAAATACATGGTAATAATTTCCTCTTTAGTGTACTGGCGTTCTAACCTTGTAGCAATAATCCATTCTTTTACCTTTTGTAAGATCCTGGCAAAAGGATTATTGGATACCTGATCTGTAAATAATAATTTGGAAAGCTGCTGGGTAATTGTACTCGCACCACCTCTTGTTCCCAGGTAAACCGCGGCTCTAATTGTTCCCTTTGCATCTATCCCGGCGTGTTTATAAAAACGTTCATCTTCAGTAGCAACAAGAGCTTCAACCAGGTGGTCAGGAAGATCGTCGTATTTTATAGGTGTGCGGTTTTCACTATAATATTTTCCCAAAGTTTCCCCATCTGAAGAGAAAATTTCGGTAGCAAGATTAGTTTCAGGGTTTTCAAGCTCTTCAAAATCGGGCATCTTACCAAAAGCGCCCCAGCCTGCCATTAGGAAAATTAAAACTACAGCTAATAATCCAATACCAAAAAGTGTCCAAAATCCAATAATATAAGGCCTTTTACTGGTTTTGGTCTTTTGCTGCTTCTTTTTTGTTCCGGCCATTTATGTAAAATATTATTGCAGGTCTTTTTCTATCCTGAAACCTACGTGGGTAATTCCTTCTAAATTTTCTATTCCATCAACCTGGTCGTTTTTACGCATTGCCTGTTTTATGGCAATCCTATATTCACCGGGTTCAGTAAAACTCACATTTTCTTTATACCAGAGCTTACTTTCTTTTACATCACCAAAACCTGTACCAAGCCAGGTTCCATCTGGCGCTGCCATCTCATATTCCAGGGTATCAGTAATTACTTTTCCCTGCGGAAAACGCATCTCGGTAATTAAAAATAAATTTCTGTAATTATAATCTTTATTATTTCTAACGTTTATAAACAGGTTATAATTTTGTAGCGAGTCTAACTTTCCCAATTTAAAAACCAGGGTAGAATCTTTATCCCAACCGTCGGTTACAGGTTTGTATTCGTCATAAACCCGCTTTTTATCACAGGAAGTCAATAAGGCAAAGGCGCCAATAAAAATTAAAAATACCCAGGCATTACGCATTCTTAGAAGGTTTTCCTTTACGTTTTTTTCGTTTTTTTGACTTGTTCTTTTTTTGCTGACCTTTAGGCTTATCAAAACGCGTTAAGCTATCCTGCCCAACCACATTATTAAAATCTGGTTTCTCTTCAATTTGAAGCTGAACTTCAAACTCTTCAAGGCTACCAACATCTTCTTTCTTACGATTTGAAGCTATAATTTTATTGGCCTGCTCTGCGGTTAATTTATGCCAGTTCATCCATTCACCCTCGTAGGCATACCAAAGTACACCTTGAAAAATGTCTATTTTCTGGCAAACTGCAGTTCCTTTTTTGGTAAAAAGTTTAGTATCGGTTCTTGGAAATGTTTTTAAAGCTTCCAGGTAAGAATCCAGCTCGTAGTTGAGGCAACATTTTAACTTTCCGCATTGTCCCGCTAATTTCTGCGGATTTAAGGATAATTGCTGATATCTCGCTGCAGAAGTACTTACCGATCTAAAATCTGTAAGCCAAGTAGAACAACAAAGTTCCCGGCCGCAAGAGCCAATTCCACCAAGGCGGGCAGCTTCCTGTCTTAATCCAATTTGGCGCATTTCTATACGCGTATTAAATTCTCGTGCAAACTCCTTGATTAACTGACGAAAATCTACGCGATCATCTGCTGTATAATAGAAAGTTGCTTTTGAAGCGTCCCCCTGAAATTCGATATCGCTAATCTTCATACTAAGATTAAGGCGAATGGCAATTTCACGAGCGCGTTTCTTTATCGCTTCTTCCCTGCTGCGAACTTCCTCCCAAACATCAATATCTTTTTGGGTGGCTTTTCGGTAAATCTTTAAAACTTCTTCGCTATCGGGTTTTACTTTTTTCTTCTTCATTTGTACCCTAACCAATTCTCCGGTAAGGCTTACCATTCCCACATCGTGGCCGGGAGAAGCTTCTACAGCTACTACATCTCCCATACTAAGGCTAAGGTTTTCGGTATTTTTAAAAAAGTGTTTTCTTCCGTTTTTAAAGCGAACTTCTACATAATTAAAAGGTTCTACACCGTTAGGCATAGACATATTTGAAAGCCAATCGAATACAGAAAGTTTATTACAGGAATCTGTACCACAGGTTCCGTTATTTTTACATCCTTTTGGCTGACCGTCTTTGGTTGAGCAACTGCTACAAGCCATAAATATTTATATGTTGTAAGTCTTGCAAACTAATTTGCAGACTTTTGGGTTTATATTGAGATTCTAAAAAGGTAAATATACCAATATTAATTGGCACTCCCTTTTTAGAACGCTGTGTTAACTTTTATATTTTAAAACCTCCGAACGCCCTTTTTTGAATATTTTATTGCTATTTCCTTTTCCCTTTCTAAGGGCTTTTTGCTCTTCGTACGGCAATGCAGCAACCTCCATACAATCTGTAGAACAACAATTATTCATTTTTTCGGCACATTCTTCACACTGAATAAACAGTAAGTGACAGGCTTCATTAGCGCAATTTACATGGGTATCGCAAGCTTTTCCGCACTGGTGACAATTTGCGATCACTTCTTCTGAAATTTGCTCGGCACGCCGATGATCAAAAACAAAATTCTTACCTATAAACTTGTTTTCCAGTTTTTGCTTTTCAACCTGGCGGGCATATTCAATAATTCCACCTTCCAGTTGATACACATTCTTAAAGCCTTTATGCTTATAATATGCGCTAGCCTTTTCACACCTAATACCACCGGTGCAATACATTACCAGGTTCTTATCTTCTTTATAATCTTTAAGATCGTTCTCTATAATTGGCAAAGAATCTCTAAACGTATCTACATCTGGCTTTATGGCTCCCTGAAAATGACCAATTTCACTCTCGTAATGGTTACGCATATCTACCAATACTGTATTAGGGTCGCTAATAAGGTCGTTGAATTTTAAAGCATCTACGTGAACACCTTTATTGGTAACATCAAAAGTGCTATCGTTAAGTCCGTCAGCTACTATTTTATCACGAACTTTAACCTTCAGCTTTAAAAAAGCCTTAGCATCGTGTTCAATAGCGATATTTAGTCTCACGCCTTCAAGAAAATAAATATTATCTATAAATTCTTTAAATTCTTCAAATCGTGTTGCCGGAACAGAAAGTTGGGCATTAATCCCCTCGTGCGCAACATAAATGCGGCCAAGCACATCCATTTGGTCCCAGGCGATAAAAAGATGATTTCTGAATAAATGTGGATTGCCAATTCTGGCATAGGCATAAAAAGAGAGCGTTAAACGGTCTTCTCCCGCTTCGTCTATAAGTGTTTCCCTCTCTTTAGCGCTTAATTTATTGTACAGTTGCATGCTATACTAATTAGTTAAGGTTAAAGAAATTTTTTGCAAAGATACGTTTAAATTTCAAGGAAGAAAAAATGCCCTGAAAATTGAATTCCCAGGGCATTTTTTGTGTGGCTAATTCGGTTTGTAATCTTTTTTACATTCTTTCATAAATTAGATTTTAAAATTCTAGCCACCATCTACCCGGCAACTCACATTCAGCAAAATAATCGCTGAAGCATCAAAAACACCAGGCATAAGCAGACTTTTTTTCAAAAATCTCATAGGCAGAGTTAATTTTTAAATTTCTATTTGGTTTACTACCTCTTTGCAAGTACAGCGAGGCATATGGCTCAAAAAATTAAAATACTTCAACAAAATTGTTTCAGCATTTTAAATCTTTCATATATCGTAAATATACAAAAGCCGCTCATATAAAATTGTGATGCAGGAAAACTTATAGTAATTTAGCAACTCTCTAAATAGATTATTCAAATTATGAGCAACGATAAAGAAAAAGAAGCAAAATTAAAAGCCTTAAAGCTTACCCTCGACAAAATGGATAAAACCTACGGAAAGGGTACCGTGATGAAGATGAGTGACCAGGCCGTAGTAGATATAGATGCCATTTCTACCGGTTCTTTAGGTTTAGATTTAGCCATGGGTGTTGGAGGATATCCCCGTGGAAGGGTTATTGAAATTTATGGACCTGAATCTTCGGGTAAAACAACTTTAACCTTACACGCCATAGCTGAAGCTCAGCAAAAAGGAGGCATCGCTGCCTTTATTGATGCAGAACATGCTTTTGACCGTTTTTATGCAGAAAAACTTGGTGTAGATATAGAGAACCTTATTATTTCGCAACCAGATAATGGAGAACAGGCACTGGAAATTGCCGATAATTTAATCCGGTCTGGAGCAATAGATATTATTGTGATAGACTCGGTTGCTGCGCTTACCCCTAAAAGTGAAATTGAAGGTGAAATGGGAGATTCTAAAATGGGATTACACGCCCGTTTAATGTCTCAAGCCCTTAGAAAACTCACCTCTTCTATTAGCAAAACCCATTGTACCGTAATCTTTATTAACCAGTTAAGGGAAAAGATTGGGGTTATGTTTGGAAACCCCGAAACTACTACCGGTGGTAATGCCTTAAAATTCTATGCTTCAGTACGTTTAGATATTAGACGTTCTACCCAAATAAAAGATAGCAATAGTAATGTTATGGGTAATAAAACCCGTGTAAAAGTGGTGAAAAACAAAGTTGCCCCACCATTTAAAATGGCTGAATTTGACATTATGTATGGCGAAGGAATATCTAAAATTGGAGAAATTATAGATATTGGTGTAGATTATGAGATCGTGAAAAAGAGCGGTTCCTGGTTTAGCTACGAAGACACTAAATTAGGTCAGGGTCGTGATGCGGTGAAAATTCTGCTTAAAGACAATCCAGATTTAATGGAAGAGCTAGAAGAAAAAATAAAGAATGCTATTAAAGTTGCCAAAGAAGCTTAAGTTCCAGGCTAAATAACAGCAAAGTCTTAAAAATCCCTTAAAAAAAGGGATTTTTTTGTTTCGGCACGCAACCATTTCAATAAAGCTGCATCTATGAAATAGATAACACCTAAATAATAAATTTGAAATGAAAAGAATTGCCCTGTTAATGGTCCTGGCCCTAAGTCTTTACAGTTGCGACACAGATGATGACGGTCCAAATTTGAATTTCACGATCGCAGAAATTACCGGTACTGATTTACCGGAATATTTTGAAATTGGTGAAAGTTATGATTTAGAGGTAACTTACGAGCTACCCAATGCGTGTCATCAATTTTCCAATTTTAGCGTAAATCCTTATGTAGATGAGGAAACCGACTCTACATTTGTAATAGAAATCGCTGCATTAATCTCATACGATGCGAACATTACAGACTGTACAGAAGAAGGAGAATTAACTGATAGTCGGACTATAAGAGATTTAAGAGTTAGTAGTGAAGATTACAATAACTACCAATTTAAATTACTCACGGGAGAAGATGAAAATGGAGAAGCAGAGTTTTTAATTATTGATGTTCCGGTTGGAGAGCCCGAACCAGAAACACCAGAAGAAAATACTAACGCATAACAATCTAAGTTAGTGAGTTTAGAAAAACTCATACATCAGTGTAAAAAGCAGGATATTAGGGCACAGGAAAAGCTTTACCGATTGTACTCCGGTAAACTTTTTGGCCTGTGCCTTAAGTATTCTAATAACTACCAGCAAGCTGAAGACAACTTGCAGGAGGGTTTCATTACCATTTTCAATAAAATCAACCAATATGAAGATAAAGGTTCTTTTGAAGGCTGGATGAAACGTATTGTCATAAACACCACCCTACAAAAGCACCGAAAAGAGAAATATTTTGAGATCATCAACGAAAACCTTCTGGAAGATCCGGAAATAGAAGTTGATGACGAAGAAATTACAACCGATTTTCTATTAGAAAGCATTCAGGATTTGCCAGAACGTTACCGGCAAATTTTTAACCTCTATGCATTAGACGGATTTTCACATAAAGAGATCGCAGAAATGCTGAATATAAGTGTGGGAAGTTCAAAATCTAATTTGGCCCGTGCCAGGCATATTTTGAAGTCTAAAATAGAAAACCACCTCAACGACAATAAGGTGCAATCGCTATGAAAGAAAGAAAAAACATAGACCGGCTATACCAGGAAAAGTTTAGGGATTTTGCCCCCGAACCAAGTCCTGAGTTATGGAATAACATTGCCGGTAAACTGAAGGAGAAAGATCGAAAAAAGCCTTTTATCATTCCGTTATGGATAAAACTTGGCGGAGTTGCCGCAGTTTTAGCGCTGGTTCTTGGCGGATATTTCTTTAGCCAAAATAATTTTACAGAGACACAAGTTGTTTTTGAAGTAGAAGAAAGTGCAAAACCTCAAATAAATTTACCAGAAATCAATAAAAACGAACAGTTTACAAATGCCTCAGAAGTATTGAAAAACAATGTGGATGAAACAATTTATTCAACATCTAAAGATGCAAAAAGCTCATCATCAAATAATAATTCAGCTTTAGCTTCTCAAAATACAAATGTTGAATCTGGCAAGTCACAAATCACTTCAACTGAAAAAGAAAAAGAAAAAGAAAAAGAAAATAATGCGAACAAAATTACGGATGAGTCAGGCGAACAAAATTCAGCTTTAGCGGGAGAAGATCATCAAAATTCCGTAGAAAAAAATATTCAACATCAGGATTTCATCAATCCAAATTCAAAAAACGAACAGCAGAAACCTGAAGCTATTGCTCAAAAGGAAGCGAATAAAACTGAAATAGAAGAGCAATTTTCGACTAAAGACAGCCTGGAAGTAGCCCAACAATTGGCGCAGATTGAAAAAGATAAAAACCTGGAAAAAGAGGAAGATCTTATTGCAGAAACAGGCAAAAAGAAACTGCGTTTAAGCACTTTTGCCGCTCCTGTTTTTTATGATAATATTGGAAAAGGAAACGCGATAGCACCACAATTTGCAGGCAACAACACCAGCTCCCAGGTTAGTATGGCTTATGGAATGAATTTGGCCTATGCTATTTCAGATAAAATAAAGATTAGGAGTGGGATTTCTAAAGTATCTATGAGTTACGATGTAGAAGATATTATGTTTTCTGCCACTGTAAATCCTAATAGTATTAGTTCCATAAATTATGAGTCAGATAATGTGCAATTAGATAGCGCGCCATCGGGACTTCCCGGCAGCCAGCTCGGAAATAGCGACGGAAGTAATTTCTCTGGCACCAATATGGCCTTACCAGGCGAAATCAATCAACAGTTTGGATTTATTGAAGTTCCGCTGGAAATTGAATATAATCTTGTAGATCGTAAAATTGGTATTAACCTAATTGCCGGCGGAAGCAGCCTGTTTTTAGATGAAAATAGTATAAAGGTAAATACCAATAATCAAAACACCAGAATTGGCGAAGCAAACAATATTAATAAAGTTAGTTTTAGCACCAATGTGGGAGTGGGATTAGATTACAAACTTACCGATAGTTTTCAGTTGAATTTAGAACCAATATTTAAATATCAACTAGATACTTTTGATGATGCTCCAGGCGTACGCCCATTCTATTTTGGCGTTTATTCCGGAATAAGTTTCAATTTTTAGCACCTATGAAAGGAGTAGAATCCTTCAGAAGTTTTATTTTGAAGGATTTTCTTGCTCCAAGTCTTTAGTAAGCTCGTCAAAAATTACCTGGCGTGTTTGGTTTCTTAAATTTTTTCTATCGGCAGGCTGCATTCCTTTGGTAGTAATAAATTCATGAATTTTCACGCGAAGTTTCCCCGGCGCTCCGGAAACGAATTTATAAGAAAAGCGCTTTTTATTATCGTAAAAGGTAATGGGAACAATAGGAATTTGATGAGCTATAGCCAATCTAAAGGCTCCGTCTTTAAAACTATCTAAAACCAAAGACCTGTCATTGGGCACACCGCCTTCAGGAAAAATGCAAATACTTTCTCCCATATCTAATCTTCGGCGGGCTTCAGTTACAACATCCTGCTTGCTTTTCGCGCAATTTCTATCTACGGTAATATTTGTTTTTCGGTAGAAAAATCCAAAAACAGGAATTTTAGCAAGCTCCCTTTTCCCTACAAAAATAAATGGTTGTTTAATGATCACCAGCATCATCATAATATCTATCATAGAAGTATGATTTGCCACTAACATGTAGTTCTTCTTGGGGTCAAGTTGCTGCATCCTTTTAATTTCAGGATAAAAACCCATTCCATATAAGATACACTTAGCCCAAATACGGGCGCAAACATAATATTTAGGATAAAGTCTTTCTGCGGAAGAAAACACAACAAGTACCGGAAACATTACCAAAATTGGTAATACAAGTAGAATATAAAACCAGATTCGCCATAAAATAGTAAGTATTGTGCGTAGGATGTTCATAGAAGCCAAAAGTACTAAATTGAACCGAGGGAATTCGGTAAAAAAATTACCTTTGCAGAAAACCGAAAAAAGCAGATGTCCAGAATTCTTACAGGAGTACAAAGCACAGGAACTCCACACTTGGGAAATTTATTGGGAGCAATTTTACCGGCTATAGAAATGGCCAATAAACCCAATAACGATTCTTTTATTTTTATTGCCGATATGCACTCGCTTACCCAAATAAAAGATGCCGAAACTTTAAGAAACAACACCTATTCTGTAGCGGCAACCTGGCTGGCTTGCGGTATAGATATTGAAAAAACCGTTTTTTACCGACAAAGTGATATTCCACAAACGGCAGAGCTTTCCTGGTATTTAAGCTGCTTTTTTCCGTATCAACGCTTAACCTTAGCACATTCTTTTAAAGATAAGTCAGATAGATTAGAAGATGTGAACGCAGGGCTTTTTACCTATCCCATGTTAATGGCTGCAGATATTTTACTTTACGATGCCGAAATTGTACCGGTAGGAAAAGACCAGCTTCAACACTTGGAAATTACTCGCGATGTAGCTTCCCGTTTCCATTCAAAAATGGGTGAGGCTTTTGTAATTCCTGAAGCAAAAGTTCAGGAAAATACGATGTACGTTCCTGGAACCGATGGCGCCAAAATGAGCAAATCTAAAGGCAATACCATAAACCTGTTTGTAACCGATAAAAAGCTTAGGAAACAAATTATGGCTATTGATACTGACAGTACGCCATTGGAAGAACCGAAGAACCCAAACACCTGTAATGTTTTTGCACTTTACAAATTAGTGGCTACAGAAGCACAAATCGCTGAAATGCGCAAGAATTATGAAGCCGGTGGCTTTGGATACGGGCACGCTAAACAGGCTTTATACGAAGTACTTTTAGAGCAGTTTGAAACTCCAAGAAAAAAGTATGAATATTATATGAATAACCTGGAAGAGATTGACAAAGCCCTGGAAGTAGGTGCCGAAAAAGCCAGAAATGTAGCCAATGAGGTTATAAACAGGGTAAGGAAAAAAGTAGGTTACTAGATTAATTCAAATAATTTACCGGGTAATGGGCGTACCACGCCTTTTAATTCCATATTAATTAAAATACCCGCAGTTTTATAAGAGGGAAAGTTACAGTTTATCGCAATGCTATCTAACTGGGCTTTCCCTTCCTTTTGCAGAAAATCTAAAACATTATTTTCTTCCTCATCCAGCTCCACAAACAATTGTTTTTGTACCGGTTTCGCTGATTCTTCCGGTTGCCAATTGAGCATATAAACCAAATCTGCTGCAGAATTCAATAAATGCGCTTTTTGTGATTTTATAAGATCGTTGCAACCTTTACTTAATTTATCTGAAGGCCTTCCCGGCACAGCAAAGACTTCCCGGTTATAAGAATTTGCAATATCTGCAGTAACTAACGAGCCGCCTTTTTCGGCACTTTCTATGACAACGGTTGCTTCGCTTAGACCTGCGATTATTCGGTTTCGTTTTAAAAAATTATTTCTGTCGAAATCATCACTACTCCAAAAATCGGTAAAAAACCCACCGTTTTCTTCCACTGAAGCTACATATTTCTGATGCACTTTTGGATAAATTTGATCTAAGCCGTGTGCAAGGCAACCTATATTCTGCAGGTTATTGGCCACTGCGGCCCTTTGCGCGGTAATATCAACTCCATAGGCGAAGCCAGAAACGATTACCGGGTTTAATGGACTCAATTCCTCTATAAACTTTTCGCAAAAAGCCACACCGCTTTGGGTAATTTTACGCGTACCCACCACACTAATAATCTTTTGATTTTTTAAATTGATATTCCCTCTTTGGAAAAATACCACCGGGCCATCTATACAATGCTTTAGCTTGTCTGGATAATCCTGATCTTTAAAATAAAGTACTTTTATCTGATTCTTTTCAATGAATTTTAGCTCTTCTTCTGCAGCTTTAAGATGAGAGGCATCAAAAAATTCGCGTAAACGGTAGCCACCAATCCCATCAATTTTTAATAAATCCTGCTTTTTCTGCTGTAATACATTTTTAGCCGAACCAAAATGCCTGATCAGTTTCTTGGCAAGTGTATCTCCCAGATTTGGAATATGTTGTAATGCCAGGACATACTGTAATTCTTCAGAAGACATAATTGGATTTTCATTAAAATTACAGAAAAAAAGATTTGTTAATAAAATTTCTTTGGGTAACTTTAGGAGGAATAAAATAACCCCTTATTTTTGCGGCAATGAAGATAGCTAACTACATCCAGGATTTACTTTATCGTTACGAATGCGTAATTCTACCAGGCTTTGGGGCTTTTTTATCCCAAAAAGAACCGGCATTTATAGACAAAGACACCCAAACTTTCCATCCACCCAAAAAAGTGGTTTCTTTTAATTCGCAGTTAAGGAAGAACGATGGGCTTTTGGCAAACTATATTGCTGCAGCGCAAAAAGTATCTTATACTACTTCAGTCAATATGATTGCTGAATTTGTAGAAAAACTGGAAGAATCTTTTAAAGAAGATGGTAAGGTTGAGCTGGAAAATATTGGACGATTCTTTTATTCGGAAGAAAAACTTCAGTTTGAACCTTTTGAACACGTAAATTATCTAACCGATTCTTTTGGGCTCGATAGCTTTAAAACTTCAGCAATTAGCAGGGAAACTTATAAAAAGCAAGTGGAAGAGCTGGAAGAAAAAGCTCCTATACTATTTACTCCTGAAAGAAGAAGAAAAGCTCCTGCTTATCTTAAATATGCCGCTATAGGTCTTATCGCATTGGGAATTTCGGGCTTTGCAGGCTTGAATATTTATAGCAGCCAGGTTTCTAAACACAATATAGCCGAGCAACAACAGGCCCAGGAACAGCTCCAGGAGCAAATTCAACAGGCCACCTTTGTTATTGATAATCCTTTACCGGCAGTTACTTTTAACGTAGCTAAACAAACCGGAAGCTATCATATTGTAGCCGGGGCATTCCGTGTAGAAGAAAATGCGAAAACTAAAGTTGCTGAACTTAGAAAAGAAGGTTTTAAAGCACATCTTCTTGGCGAGAACAAATATGGATTACACCAGGTAGTTTATGCCAGTCACGAAAAAAGACGAGACGCCATAAATATGTTGCGTGAGGTAAAGTCCATTAATGAAGCTGCGTGGCTATTAGTACAGGAACTTTAATAGTTCTTTAAGCTGTAAATTGCCCAAAGCACCTTATTTTTGCCAAAAATTGGCAAAATGCAGGCTAAACACCCAGAAGAATCCAGAACTACTTTAACCGACTTGGTTTTACCCAGTGAAACCAATCCCCTAAATAATTTATTTGGTGGTGAGCTACTCGCCAGAATGGATCGTGCTGCCAGCATTGCTGCAAGAAGGCACAGTCGCCGTATTGTGGTTACCGCATCGGTAAACCACGTAGCGTTTAATAAAGCTGTTCCCTTAGGAAGTGTTGTAACTGTAGAAGCTGCAGTTTCCAGAGCTTTTAAATCTTCTATGGAGATCTTTATTGATGTTTGGGTGGAAGATCGCGAAAGCGGAAACCGTTCTAAAGCCAATGAAGCCATCTACACATTTGTAGCTGTGGACGAAACGGGTTCTCCTGTTGCCGTTCCTCCTTTAGATCCCGAAACAGAGCTGGAAAAAGAGCGCTATGAAGCTGCTTTGCGAAGAAAGCAACTTAGCCTGGTACTTGCAGGAAAAATGAAGCCTAATGAAGCTACAGAACTCAAAGCTTTATTTGAGAGTTAGCCATTCGGGTTTTGTAGATGAAGCCTTACCCCAAAACCAAGTAATAATAAGCTGTGTTTGTTGATATAATCGTGTAGGGTTGGCGGAGTATCAATATCCATTCTGTCCCAACGTAATGTTGCTTTAATAAAAATAGCTCCAGTTTTATCAAACCTATAGCCTAACTCGCTTCGTAACATTAAACTGTTTCCATTTTCAGTAAAACGAGAATCTGGGGCTCGGTTTACATTATTAACCTCCCCAAAACCGGCCAGGGTATGTAAATTCCATTCTTTATTAAAAGCGTGATAATAACCAAGATGAAGTCCTAAATAATGTGAATTAATTCTTTTTATGGCACCGGTATTGCTCAGATCTCCCTCTTTTAAGTCTCCGCTCATATAACTATATTCTCCACCAATAGTTAGAAACGGAAGCACAAACCAGTTAAAATCCAGGCCGAAACCTAACTGAGAATAATTCTCCCAGCTAGAATTATTTACACTATAACCTCTAAAAAATTCCCCGACAAAAAATACGGTTTCAGGATCTGTAGCTACATATTGATTTGGATTTGGTTCGGGGATACTATCTTGCGCAGTTAACGAAAGCGGAAATATGATAGCGAATAGAAAAAGTTTAAAAGTTGAATTCATAAACCGGATTTTCAGGAGTTATTTCAACATTTATTGTATCGTAAACCGCTTCAGCTCTAAATTTATATTTAAACTGAATACTGCTATTCGCTAGAGTTGGGGTTACTATGGTCATTTCACCTTCACCAGGTAACAAACGATTCCAATATTCTCTTTCTGTTTGAAACCGGTAAGAATTATCGTCAATGGTATTACTATTTAAGCCCTGATAAAATTCGGTAGCCGGATATGAAAATCTATAAAACAAGGTATCGCTTCTCGCGGTGGTATTTTTAATCCTAAGCTCAAACCTTTGCGTTTTAGGTAGGTTTATATTTACAAACTCAAAAGAATTTTCTCGCGTTCCTATGGAATCTAAAAAATGTACAGTGGCGTAATCAATATCGTAGTTCTGGTGATCTGGATGATTTATACTTACACCGTAAAAACTATTATCGGTATCTAAACTTACAAAAGAAAATTCCCCGGCCACATTGGTAAAACCTTCGCCCAGGATCTCTTCAGGCCTGGCATTTAGCATAGTACTTTCAGAACCCGAGGCAATAACATTTAAGTTTTCTAAAGGTATATTTTGGGTATCAAGAATATTTCCTGAAACCTGCATTCTTTTGTCGCCAACCACCGAAACACTATGATCGAAACAACTCACAAGCAAAACCAAACTAAAAAGAAGTACTACTTTTTTCATAGGCAAATAACCAGGCTTATACTCTTAAGATGCAAAAAACGAAAAAGGTTGCGTGGGAAAACTACATTTCCAGAATCCAATCTGCCGGATCCATCTTTTGCATATTCTTATAGATCAAAAAGTGCAAAGTAGTTTTTCCAGAGGTGCGGCTGGTAGCCACAGCGCCAAGTTCCTGCCCTGTATTCACTACATCTCCTCTTTTTACATAAACTTTTTCAAGGTTATCGTATATGGTAATATAATCTCCGTGCCTCACCATAACCGCCTTATTGGCTCCTTTTAGCACCTGAACCTCACTCACGGTACCGTTAAAAACAGCGCGGGCTTTTCCTCCCGAATCGGTATCGATATTTACCCCGTTGTTATTTATGCTAATAGATTTCACCACCGGGTGCGGTTGCCTGCCGAAGCGGGAAGTAACCACACCCGAACGCACGGGCCAGGGTAAACGGCCTTTATTTTTTACAAAATCTGCTGCGAGAGCTTTTGCAGCGGGAGTTAATTCATAAACATTTCTTTCGGTAGAGCCGCTTTCCTCGTTAGATTTTGCAATAGACTCACGAATCATTTTCTCAATTTGTGCGTCTATTTTATTGATCTCCTGTTGTTTTTGCCTAATCTGTGCAGCGAATTCACCTTCTTTACTTCTAATATTCTGCATCAAATCCTGCTGCGCTTTTTTGTTCTTTTCCAGTTGAGTTCTGGTTTGCCTGTTTTCAGCAATAAGTGCATCCTTAGCTTCTTTTTGATCGGCTAAATCGGCATTGAGCTCCTGCAGCTCTTCAGTTCTCAATTTAATTTCATCTCCTTGCTGCTTGCGATAATTCGTATACTGTTTCATATATTGCAGACGTTTATAAGCCTGCAAAAAGTTTTCGGAAGATAATAAGAACATTATCCTACTTTGTGAAGATTTGCTTTTGTAAGATTTTTCAATCATCCTGGCATAATCTTCCTTAAGCTGCTCCAGTTCTTCCCTAAGCCTGGAAATTTTATTGGTATTCGCGCTTATTTGATTGGTTAGAAGATTCGCCTGCTGGTTGGTTACTTTTATTAAATTTTCTGTACTTCTTATTTGCTGATCCAAGTCTTCTACCTGACTTAAAACCGAACGCTCCTTTTGTTTATTACTGCTTCTTAGCTCATTTATTCTCCGGATCTCATTCCGAAGTTCCACACGCTTTTTCTCAAGGCTTTCTCGTGTTGTTTGAGCCGACAAATTTCCCGCGGAAAGCAGTAAGAATATAAAACAGAATAATAATCTAGAAAACTTCTTAAACTTCATTATAAACTAATTTCTTCATAACCTGATGGGATATCAAATGGGAAACTTAGATCTCCCCTATCAAATTCCAGTGAGCGGTAAGTAAGTTCTATTTTCGTGCTGCTTCCAGCTTCATTGGCAATAATACTTATTTCTTCCGGAAAAATCTTTCCTTCCACTTCCTGGTAATCAGAATAAGTTACGGTCACACTTTTATTTTCTTCTGTTTGTGCCAGCTGCTGGGCAGAGGTTTTGAAGTTTTTAGGATTCAAAAGAAACATTTTTCTTATTAATCCACCATTTGAAGGCATAAATTGAAAGCCTTTTGCGGTTTGGGAAAATTCAAACTCCTCTTCCCTAAGATCATAAATTGCCTGACCTATGAGTAAATTCTGCAGTTTTTGAAAATCTAAAGGAGTGCCTAAAAGATCACTTAGCAGCCGAAAATCACCGTCAAAATAGGTTTGACTCACCTTTTCGTAATAACTTACCCGAGAAGGCGTGATATAAGCTTTAGCAACTGGAAATCCTAATACCGAAGCACTCATCCAAATCGCTTTATCTTTTTCCATTCTAAAACTCAGATTAACCGATTGCGTGCGATCTTCGTTTTGATAAACCGTTTTTAACCTACCGGTAAGCGTAGTAAAGCGGGTTTCAGAATTATAGTGACTTTCTATAATGTTTGCGGCTTCAGCATTTTTAGTAGCAATTCCTTTTACTCCCTTCCGGCTTCCGCAGGAAACAATAAAAAGGCTTAATAACACTACTCCTAAAATCTTTCTATACATCTATTCTATTTCTTTTATTAAAGCTTCGACTTTACGCGAAAATTCAGCCGATTTCTCTTCTTCTCCGAGTTCCTTCTGGGCCATTTTTAATTGTGTGTAAAAATCGATTTCCATTCTTGGGTTATCAATTAAGTAATCCAGTCCAAATGTAAGTATTTCTATAGCTTCACGATACTCTTCCAATTGGTTTAGTGCAATTCCCTGCAATAAAAACAAAACAGGCTGCGCCGGAAATACCTCTAGCATTTCCTTACTCAAATCCCGGGCCTCTTTATACTTTTCTAACTCTAATTGAAGAAAAATAGTATTTTTTACCAACTGAAAATCTTCAGTATTTTCTGCCAGGCCGGCCTTAAAGAAATTTAAAGCATCTTCCAGTTCCCCGCGTTTCATATAATACTGACCTAATTGACTGTAGAGTTTTGGGGCATTTTCACGCTCGCTAAGCATTTTACTTACCTGCATTAGATCTTCTTCATATTCGGGATTGTTATCTACAAAAATCAGAAAATCATTAAGTACTTTAAATTTTGACTCGGCATCAATTTCTTCGCTTTCAAAAACAATTTTCATTGAATTAACAGCCTCCTCCGGTTCTTCTCTTTCAAGGTGAAATTTATACAATGCCAGATGCACTAAGGTAGATCCCGGATTGGCTTCCAGCAATTGTAAAGCGGTATTATAAGCCTGTTCGTGATCTCCCATATCGCTGTAGATATAAATGAGATTGAGATAATTCTGTTCGTTTTCAGGATTATTAGCAATGCCCTGTTCCAGGTTCTCTATTTGTGCGGCAGTGTCGCCCGTTCGGGCATAAATTTGCCGGCGTAATTTGTTTCGATAAGTACTGGGGCCTTCCTGCTCGTCCAGTTCATCTATAGTTTGAAGCGCTTCTTCAAATTGGCGGTTTAACAGGTAAATATTAGCAAGCTTTTCTTTATAATCTTCGTCAAAGCGCAGTAATTTCAACAGGGTTTCAACGGCGTTATCATATTGCTTTGCCCGCGTATAGGTTTTATAAAGTTGATCTAGAACACCTTCCCTTTTAGGCGCTAATTGATGGGCCTTTTCAAGATTTGCAATCGCTCTATCATAATTCTCTAATTCATTGTAATTCCTGGCCATTTCAAAATAGACCACCGGATTATTTGGTTCCAGTCTTTGGCATTCTTCTAAAGCAACTATGGCTTTTTCGTAATTCTCAATGCCTTTTTGTTTTAAGGCTTCAAAGAATTGCTCCTGAAATTCGTCGGTTACATTTCCAAGATCGTCCTGATTAACATCTTCGAGCTCCACTTCCTTTTCCTGGGCAAAACTTACCTGAAATGAAAACAAGGCTCCTGAAAGCATAGCTATAATGAAGAAGTACTTTTTCATAATTTTCAGGCTAAAAATTGAAATAAAGAGGTTGTTTGAAAACTGGTTTCAGCTTCTAACATGTTTTGACGAACAATAAATTAGATTCCCGAAAAAATTCGGGGCAAGCTCTGAAATAAATTCAGGATGACGATCTTAAAAATTCTTCAAACAGCCTCTTAAATAAGCTTATTCTAAAGTTGAATAATCGCCAATGCTAATTTGGGTAAAGTTCCCGTCAAATTTCGCAAAATTACCTATCATCGCGTTATCCAGTTTTGCATTTCTCACTTCAGCAAAAGTTTGAATTAAGCTATTCTTCACTTCAGCATCAGTAATTTTAGTTCCGTCGCCTACTGAAACATTCGGGCCAATTTTAGCATTTACCAGCTCTACATTTTCGCCAATATAACAAGGCTCGGTAATTTCAGAATTAGTGATCTTCACAGAATCTGAAATCAATTTTTCACCATCCTGGTGAAGGAAATTCAGCATTCTCCCATTGGTTTCTACGGTTACATTTTTGTTTCCGCAATCCATCCATTCATCTACGGTTCCGGTTTTAAAGATCCTGTCTTCGGCCATCATTTTCTTAATACCGTCATTAATCTGGTATTCGCCGCCATGCATCAGGTTTTCATTAAGCACTTCTTCCAGCTTCTCTTTTAAAACCGCAATATCTTTAAAATAGTAAATACCAATTACTGCCTGGTCACTTACAAATTCTATTGGCTTTTCAACCAGTTCTATAATCTCGTTCTTCTCGTTAAGATTCACCACCCCAAAAGCTTCGGGATTAGCTACTTTTTTAGTCCAGATCACCGCATCGGCATCCTTATCAAGTTTGAAGTCAGCTTTTATCAGGGTATCGGCATAAGCTACAACTGCAGGGCCGGAAAGTGACTCCTTCGCGCTAATAATAGCGTGACCAGTCCCCAAAGGTTGGTCCTGACGGTAAATAGAAGCTTTTGCATTTAAGCTTTTTGCCAGACCTTTTAAACTTTCTACAATATCGTCTCCAAAAAAAGCAGGATCGCCCAAAATAAAAGCGATCTCGTCTATTGGTTGGTCAAGAACCTTTGCAATATCTTCTACCAGGCGATGCACGATTGGCTTTCCAGCTACGGGTATTAAAGGTTTTGGTACTGTCAACGTATGAGGACGAAGTCGTGAACCACGACCCGCCATAGGAACTATAATCTTCATTTATTTAATATTTGTCATTTCCGCGCAGGCGGAAATCATTGATTAAAATTAATTTTATATAATATAAGCTTATTAGATAGCTTAATTACTTCCTGTACTTCCAAAGCCACCTGCACCACGAGTGGTTTCTTCCAGCGTCTCAACTTCTTCCCAGGAAATATGTTCGTGTTTAGCAATCACCATTTGAGCTACACGTTCGCCATTTTCTATAGTGAATTCTTCATTAGATAAGTTCACCAAAATCACCCCTATTTCTCCACGGTAATCGGCATCTATGGTGCCGGGGGCGTTTAATACTGTGATTCCTTTTTTGGCAGCCAGGCCGCTTCTTGGTCTCACCTGCGCTTCGTAACCTACCGGAAGCTCAATAAAAAGTCCGGTTTTAACGATAGTTCTCTCTAATGGTTTTAACGTAACAGCTTCAGAAATATTGGCTCTAAGGTCCATTCCTGCTGAAGCTTCAGTTTCGTAATGCGGCAGTTTGTGCGCCGATTTATTGATGATCTTTACTTGCATAGTTAAGATTGTAATATTTTAATTAGTTGTTTTCTTTCAGAAACATATACTGTTCCGAGAAAGACTATTAATAAGCTAATTCCTACGAAATAATTTCCCCGGAAAACATAAAAGGAAAATACCGAAAATAAGACGGAAAGTACTAAATAGCCGCCTATTTTTTTAAGGTTATATGGAATAGGGTAATATTTTCTTCCGTAGAAATAAGAAAGCAGCATCATTACACCGTAAGCCACCAAAGTTGCAATCGCAGAACCGGTGTAGCTTATATACGGAATTAAAATAATGTTGAGCGCAAGGGTAAATAAAGCTCCCACTACAGAGATATAACCGCCGAAACGGGTTCGGTCTGTAATCTTATACCAAACGGAGAGATTATGATATATCCCAAGGAAAAGGTTCGCCAGCAGAATGAGCGGAACAATATGCATTGCCTCCCAGTAAGAGCTATCCTGAATTAATAGTTGCTTTAAAACATCTATAAAAACGATCACGGCCACAAGAATGAAGCTTCCAAAAACCACAAAATACTTGGTGATTATCGCATAGGTTTCCGGTGCATTTTTATTTTCGGCGTGGCTAAAGAAAAAAGGCTCTATTCCCAATCTAAATGCCGTTGCAAAAAGAGTCATGAATAAGGCTAACTTATAACAAGCAGCATAAGCACCAATCTCGGCCCGGGCTATATCCTGCGGAAGTAAATAATCCAGCATAATCCTATCGAAAACTTCGTTTACCGAAAAAGCAAGACCGGCGATTAAAACCGGAAAAGCATAGGACATCATGGATTTCCATAACTTGGCATTAAAGCTAAAATCTATTTTAAAATAGAAAGGCAGCATCATTAACAGCGTAGCACCGCTGGCCACCAGGTTGGAAATAAAGATATAGCTGATCTCAAAATCTGGAATATAGATACTTTGAAAAACTGAATTCTCTATTGCCAAATCTTTTAAAAACAGTAAAAAGAAAATATTAAGCCCCAGGTTTATGCAAACATTTATAATTTTAATTACTGCAAACCGCATAGGTTTTTCAGCTGCTCGAAGCCAGGTAAAAGGGATAATAACCAGGGCGTCCAGCAACAGAATCCAAATAACCAGTTGAATGTATTTAACCGGGATATTTGCCATTTCAGCAATAAAATCCTGTGCTAAAAAAGCTGCTGTAAAAAATAGTATAGAAGTTGCTACAATAGACCAGCCGGAAGTACTTAGTACTTCCCTACTGGTCTTCATTTTATTATAAAATCTAAAAAAAGCGGTTTCCATCCCATAAGCAAGGATGACATTAAAAAACACAAAATAGGCGAAGATTATAGAAACTTCGCCATATTCTTCTTTAGGTAAAACATGGGTGTAAAGCGGCACCATAATCACATTCAGCATACGCGGCAACACCGTGGCGAGACCGTAAACAAAAGTTTGCTGAAATAGTTTTTTAAAGGTACCCAACCGAAGGATAAATTAGATTTTAAGCTTAGTTCTGCGCTTCTATTCCTGTTAGCTTGTAATACTTGGTTTTATCATTTTGAGAAAACACGAGAATAGCTTCATCGTCTTCAAGCTCAAACGGCATTTTTTCCGTTTTTTGTGGCACCCTGTTTTTGTTTTCTTCGGTGGGATCAGAACTCATAATATCCATTCCATCTCCAGTGCTGAAATTAGCCGTAAAGAGATTGGTTTGTTCTTTATCCTGAACCAATGGAGATTTCATTCCTCTAAAATAAACACTATCCATACTTACCCGATTATCCTGGATAACCGCCACAGGAATGTGGAGATCTAACCCATTTTCACCCTGTGTGTAATAAATATCCTGAAACTGGGCGGGAGCGCGTTCCTGCAATTCCTTATTGCTGCCGCAGCCTGTAATTAAGGTTAAAGCGAATATACTGCTGAATAAAAATAGTAGTTTCTTCATAATAGAAAGTTTGTTGTTTAAAAGTACAAAAACAAAACGCATACCAAATAAAAAACCCGTAGTTAACTTACGGGTTTTTAGAACGGAATTACTTCCGGAATATTATTCTTTGGTTTTATCCATTCAATGCCTCGGCACCACCAACAATTTCAAGGATTTCGTTGGTAATAGAAGCCTGTCTGGCTTTGTTGTAAGACAATTTAAGATCATCTCTAAGTTCTTTTGCGTTATCGGTTGCTTTGTGCATCGCCGTCATACGCGCGCCGTGTTCTGAAGCGAAAGAATCTCTTAATGCTTTAAACAATTGCATTTTGAGAGATTTAGGAATAAGCTCTTTTACAATTTCGATCTTTGAAGGCTCAAAAAGGTAATCGAGTTGCTTTTCTTCTTCCGTTTCAAATTGTTCTATAGGCAAGAATTGTTCGTGCTGTACAATTTGAGTAGCTGCATTCTTAAACTGATTGTACACCAATACGATCTTATCGTACTTTTCGTCTAAAAACAATTGCATTAATTCTTCTGCGATTTCCGATACGTTTTCAAAAGAAAGCTCGTCGTAAATTGCATTATTATTCTTATAAACCTCATAGTCCTTTTTAAGAACATCGTTGGCTTTTTTACCAAGCGTATAAAGATCTATCTTTTTAGAATCGTAATCGTTCTTAGCTTTGTACTTAACGGCTTTTACAATATTGGTATTAAAAGCACCCGCCAGGCCCTTATTAGAAGATATAGCTACCATCAACACGTTTTTCACTTCGCGTTCTTCGGCGTATTTGCTACTGGTATCATCATCAAGGGTTGCACTTAAATCCTGTAACAGCTGAGTTAATTTTTCAGAATAAGGTCTCATTTGCGTGATCGCATCCTGAGCCCTGCTCAACTTTGCTGCCGACACCATTTTCATGGCGCTGGTAATCTGCATCGTTGATGATACCGAAGTAATCCTGCTACGTAATTCTTTTAAGTTTGCCATTTTATTTAGTATTGAGTATCGAGTATTTAGATTTTAGACAAAATAAATACTCGATACCTATAATTTATTTAAAGTTTAAATATGAACTTAAGTTTCTAACTGCCTAAGTTCAATACTCAATACTATTTCTTATACTTAGCTGAAAGCTCTTTCGCTACTGAAACCAAGGTATCTGTAACCTCATCGGTTAATTTACCGGCTTTTAGCGTATCTAGCATATCTCTATGCTTAGCGTTAAGATATTCCAGGTAGTCTTTTTCAAATTCCTTCACTTTCTCTACCGGCACATCTTTTAGCAAGTTCTTAGAACCTGCATAAATAATTGCGATCTGGTCTTCTACCGGGTAAGGATCGTTTTCAGCCTGCTTAAGGATTTCCACGTTGCGCTTACCTTTTTGAATAACTCTTAAAGTAGTAGGATCTAGATCTGAACCGAACTTAGCAAAAGCTTCAAGTTCACGATATTGTGCCTGGTCTAATTTTAAAGTACCGGCAACTTTCTTCATAGACTTAATTTGCGCCGAACCACCTACACGTGATACAGAAATACCAACATCAATTGCAGGACGAACCCCAGAGTTAAATAAATCTGAAGTTAGGAAAATCTGCCCATCGGTAATAGAAATTACGTTGGTTGGGATATATGCTGAAACGTCACCTGCTTGTGTTTCAATAATTGGAAGTGCGGTTAAAGAACCTCCTCCTTTTATTTTTCCTTTAAGAGACTCAGGAAGATCGTTCATACTTTGTGCAATATCGTTATCATCAATAACTTTTGCAGCACGCTCTAATAATCTTGAGTGCAAGAAGAAAACATCCCCAGGGTAAGCTTCACGTCCCGGTGGGCGACGTAAAAGCAAAGATACCTCACGGTATGCAACAGCTTGCTTAGAAAGGTCATCATAGATAATCAAAGCAGGACGACCAGTATCTCTAAAGTACTCACCAATAGCAGCACCTGCAAAAGGAGCATAAACCTGCATAGGAGCAGGATCTGAAGCGTTTGCGGCTACGATGGTAGTATATTCCATTGCACCTTTATCTTCAAGTACTTTTGCAATACCTGCTACAGTTGAAGCTTTTTGCCCAATCGCAACATATATACAGTGTACAGGTTCCCCCGCATCGTAAAATTCTTTTTGATTAAGAATGGTGTCAATACAAACGGTAGTCTTACCAGTTTGACGGTCACCAATCACAAGCTCACGCTGCCCTCTACCAACAGGTACCATCGCATCAATAGATTTGATTCCTGTTTGCATTGGTTCACTTACCGGCTGACGATAAATTACACCAGGCGCTTTACGCTCTAATGGCATCTGAAAAGTTTCCCCTTCAATGTCACCTTTACCATCTATAGGATCTCCTAAAGTATCTACTACACGACCAACAATTCCTTCTCCAACGTTGATAGAAGCAATTCTTTCGGTTCTTTTTACTACAGACCCTTCTCTAATATCTTTAGAAGGTCCCAGTAATACGATACCTACATTGTCTTCCTCAAGGTTTAAAACCATTCCTTCAAGGCCGCTTTCAAACTGAACCAATTCCCCGTATTGTGCGTTTGCCAAACCGTAAACGTTAGCGATACCATCACCAACAGTAAGTACAGTTCCCACCTCGTCTAAAGAGGCTCCGCTTTCAAAACCTGATAATTGTTTCTTTAATATTGCTGATACTTCAGCAGGATTTACTTCTGCCATAATTATTTAAGATAAAATGCCACGATAATTGCGTGACGGTTTTTATTAACTTTTTGCAAGCCCATTATGGGCATTTATATAGATGAAATATATGAGTTTGTTTTCAACTCCCTTTTTAGCCTATTAAGGTTTCGGGATACGCTGGCATCATATTGCAGATCGCCAACTCTTAAAACAAAACCTCCTATAATATCTTTATTGACAACATTTTTAATCTTCGCTCCGGTTCCTGTTAATTCCTTCACCTTAGCCAAAATCTTTTCTTCCAGCTCTGCAGTTAATGGAACTGCTGAAGTTACCACAGCTTCCTGAGAACGATTCATTGTATTGTAACGAACTATATAATTTCTCGCTACTAAATCAAGAATATTAATTCTTCCGTTTTCAATAAGCACATCAAAAGCACCTAGCGTGATTTCACCAGCATCCTTAAAAATCTCCTTTAAACTGGCTTTTTTAACCGTTGCGTTTACAACCGGACTTTTAAGCATAGCCGAAAGATCCTCACTTTTTGCGATGGTTTGAGAAATCTGTTGCATATCAGTAAAAACGATATCTGCAGTATTTTTCTCTTTTGCCAAGTCTAAAATGGCTTTGGCGTAACGTTTTGCTGCCCTGGTTCCTTTCATTACTTCTTAGTTTAAGGTAGCATCGTTCAACATCTTATCAATCATCTGATGTTGCTTCTCCTCGGTAGACAATTCTTTTCCAATTACTTTTTCAGCAATTTCTATAGAAAGAGTAGCTACCTGATTTTTAATATCGGCCATAGCTGCACGCTTCTCCATCTCTATGCTCTCTTTAGCCTTAGCTACAATATTATCAGCTTTTTTCTGGGCATCTCCTTCAGCTTCAGAAATCATCTTTTCTTTTAACTGACGTGCTTCTTTAAGAATCTCATCCCTTTCTGCACGAGCTTCCTGTAACAACTTTTCGTTATCCGCCTTTAGATTTTGCATCTCTTTACGTGCATCTTCAGCAGAAGCAAGAGCCTCGTTAATAGACTCTTCCCGAGTTCTTACCGCACCAAGAATTGGCTTCCAGGCGAATTTGGCAAGAATAAGCATCAGCACTAAAAATACGATGGTTTGCCAAAAAATCAGACCAACTTCCGGAGTAATTAAATCCATAATTCTTTATTTATATAATACCTGTTAACATCATTTTTTAAAAAGCCCATTCGCAACCAACCGTTACGAATGGGTTTTTGAAATCTTCTTAGGTGGTCAAAACACCTAACAATGCAGCTACAACTCCAAAAAGAGCAACACCCTCTACAAGTGCAGCAGCAATAATCATTGCAGTCTGGATTTTTCCAGAAGCTTCCGGTTGACGGGCAATAGCGTCCATTGCTGAACCACCAATTTTACCAACGCCAATAGCGGCTCCAACAACTGCTAATCCAGCTCCTAAAGCTGCAAGACCTACGTGTAATAATTCCATAGTATAAAAATTAAAAATTAAAATTAATGATGTTCATGTTCCGCAACTGCCATCCCGATAAACAGGGCAGACAGCATTGTAAAAATAAACGCTTGAAGGAATGCTACTAACAATTCCAGTACTGTGATGAAAAGGGCAAAAGGAACCGAAATCCCGGCAACTCCAGCACTTTCCAGTATAAATATCAATCCTATTAAACTTAATATAATAATGTGACCCGCGGTAATGTTCGCAAATAAACGAATCATAAGTGCTACCGGCTTAATGATTAAACCAAGCACCTCTACCACCGCCAAAATTGGCTTCACAAAAGTAGGTATTCCCGGCATCCATAAAGTATGTTGCCAAAAATCTTTATTTCCGTTTATCAATATTAAAGCAAGGGTAAATAAACCTAAAGAAACGGTAACCGCAATATTACCTGTTACGTTTGCAGCCCCCGGCAACAAACCTAAAAGATTAGTGATCCAGATAAAGAAGAACACTGTCAATAAAAACGGCATAAACTTCATATACTTCTTATCACCAATTTGAGGTCTTGCGATCTCATCGCGAACAAAAAGCACTAAAGTCTCTAATATATTATTGAAACCAGCAGGAGCTTTTTTATTCTTTTTGTGGTGACCGGCCAAACCGAAGAAGAAGACCAACATCAAGATAACGGTTAAGAACATAGCAGCCACGTTCTTTGTTATAGAAAAATCCCAGGGTTTACTGGCATTTAAGACATTATGCTCTTCATCAAACTCAACAGTTTCAGCACCTGCATCTAATTTGTAAATATCTTCGTGATAATTTACAAAACGCATCCCATCTTTCTCTACCACGTGCTGCCCTTCGGTATCGTGGTGAAATTCGCTAGACATGAAAGTAACAAAACCGTCTTCTTCAGTAAAAAGAATTACCGGAAGCGGTAAAGTGAAAGAACTGTCTCCTTCACCAAAAAAATGCCACCCGTGAGAATCACCAATATGGTGCATAATCATGTCGGTAGGATTAAACTCATCTTTGCTTTCTTCTGCCTGAGAATCGTCCTTGGCAAAAGCGTTAAAAGGAAGTAAGGCTAAGGCTAGTGTAAACGTCACTATAATCTTTAAAGATTTATGTGCTATCATAGTACCTGTTCTGCTTAAAATTATGGGCTCTAAATTCGGGTGCAAAGGTATACTTTTAATTTTTATTTGAAAGCACCCCAACTAAAATTTTAGCAAAAGCGTTATTTTTATTATTATAACTGATAAACAGCATCTTAAGCTTTGTTTATTAGTTTCACCGCGTACAGGGTCTCAAAGACCAAATACAAAAAGTAAGGAATAAAAAAGGCAAGAATATTAGCAAACACTGCATTAATCTCGCTTAAGACTAAGGGAAGCAAAAAAATTACCGCTGCCACCATCTTAAATAAACTTAATCCCATAAAAGCAAAACCGGTATTCTCGGTAAAATTTCGATAAACAAAAACCAGGCTTAAATAAATAAGAAATGTAGCCAGGAAATGGAATAGGTAAATACTGAAACTGCTATAATAGAATTCCATTTCTAAAACATAGCGCTGTAACAGAAACTGAATTAACCATAACATTAAAGTAAAAGGAAGCAATCGCTTTAAAAAAGCCAGTAGATCATTTTTCATTTTTTTCGTCTTCTTCGCTCATTTTAATTACACTTCTATAAACCTGATAGAGCGCTATAAAAACCCCTAAAAGTGATAAGCTAATTGTAAATGCAGAATATTTATTCGGAAATTTCCCGTCTAACCAGATCCCTAATAATACACCGCCGGCAATAATGATTCCCATTTGGAAAGCAATATTCACAAAACCCAGGTATTTATTTAAATTATCGTTTTTCATAATTTAAGCTGAAAAAATCTTAATTGATCGGTTGCGGGTATTCCTCTAAATTCTTCTGAATTTGTACAATTCTATAATTTTCTGTTGAAATCTCGATTGGTTCTTTTTCGACTAAATAATCTTCATTAATTTCAAGTAACTCAGCAAAACCTTTTGCCCTGTTAAGATCTTCAAGGCCGTGTACCATTACAAAAACGGCTTCCGGATCATAAACATCTATGGAAACCGAAAGATGATCGTACTTAATTTCTGAAATCGCTGCCGCTATCTTCTCTTTTAAGGCTAAAGCTACTTCCTCTTCTGAAGCCTCAAACCTATAAAGCAGTTTATAATTTTGCTGAAGACTATCGGTATTAAATTCTAAACCACTTAACTGCGGAATTGTTTTATTTAAAATCTCCTGCGCTTTTTTTCCTTCCTGAGTTTGTGGATAAGTTAAAGCCACGTGATTCAATGCGCTTTTATAAGCTTCTAAACCTAAAAGTCTACCGCTGGCCTGGGCTTTTAAAAGTTCCAGCTTAGGAACAATTGCATCCCCGGCAAATTCAGAACTATATTTATTGGTTTCTGCAATCACCTCCGTGAAATTTTGCGCTTCGAAATCACGATAAAGTTCAGCGTAAATTGCTTCTGGAGAATTCTCATCTTCCAGGATGCTTTCAGGATTTAAAATATATGCAGCGTAACGGGAATCTGGGTACTTTTCCAAAATTTCCTGCTTCATTTCTTCAGCCCTAAAACTTTGATTTGTGATTTGATAAATCTGATATAGATTATACATGGAAGGCAAAATAAGGCGCTCATCTGAAGACATTTCTAAAACAGCTTCCAATCTATCTTGCGCCATTTTATATTCCCTGAAATTTTCTTTATAAATTATTCCCAGCTGATAATACGCAAAATCCCTGTCCCGGGTTATGGTATCTAAAACCGCCAAATCGGTCGGAATTTGATCTATATAAGTATAAGGATCAAGCCTTGGATCATTATCTAAAACCTGTTGTGAAAGCCCGGCTTCTTCTGCTACCGCATCTTCGTTTTCAAAATTCACTTCTGCCCAACGCCAGTTATCGGCTAGCGGCCGATCTCCCCACTGATTCAAAAATTTCTGCCTTCCCTGTTGAACTCTGGCTTCATTATAAAAATAAAAAGTACGAGCCGAATTTTGCTGGTTTGAAGCTATCGCAGGTAAAGTTGCCGGCAATACAGCTTTAGCATCATCGGCTTCTAACTGGGCACGCAAACCGGAAGTATAATCTTTAAAATAATCTAATTTCGCAGCTGGCGTCATTTGGCTTAACCGCAGGATGCTATCGTTTTTGTAAGCTACGCCTTCATATTTTATAACGTCTTCTAAATTATCTCTTTTTTTCTTTATAGTTCTAAATTCCCTAAGCTTAGGATCCATCTCTGCCAGGGTACTATCAAAATATTTGCTTGCCAACACATAATTGCTTTGGTCGAAATTAATATTTGCAAGAATTTCATAATTGATAGAGCGCAGATAAATATCGCTGGCGGGTTCTCTTAGAGATTTCTTATAATAATCTACTGCAGTTTCGGTAGAATCTAAACGATTATAATATTCTCCTATTTGAAAATAGATCTTATCCAAAAACGGCCTGTTCTCACGGTCTTCTTCCAGCTCCCGAAGCATTTCCCGCAACTCATAATTATTTCCCTGCCCCAATTGAAAATTACGTGCCTTTTGTACGTAAGCATTGATCATATAAATCCTGGGAGATTTCCTGTTTAGCTCTATAACCTTATCAAAAGCAGCATTAGCCTCCCCAGTTTCCCCTAAACGATTATAAAGCTGTCCCAGTATATAAAAATAGCGACCTTTTTCTTCATTTTTACCGGTAAACTCTGCAGCATTACTTAGCGGAACCACCGCACTATCTAAATGTCTAAGATTGATATAGGCCTGGGCCATTGTAGCACTGGCATCTGCAATATCCTGCTCTTCCAGATACTCCAGGTCCAGCACTTTTTTAAGATTATTGATGGCAAGACGATTATTTTCAAGCCGCATATGTGTTTTTTCGCGCCAAACACGGGCGTGAATAATATTATTACTGGCAGGATAACGTCTTAGGATATAATTAAAAGCTTCCAGGGCAGGAATAAAACGCTGATCGAAATACCGGGCTTTTCCCAGCAATAAATAAGCTTCATCTATTTGCGGATTTCTTTCTTTCCCCTCTATCAGCATCGAGTGACGCTGAATCGCTTTTACCGCTTTTTCTTCGGCATAACCAAAATTCTGATTTCGAACACTATCGGGCAAAACGATGTTTTCATCAATTTGCATACGTTCAATGGGGAGAATATCCCAGTAATTATCGGCGTAGTTTTGGTTAAGCTCTTCCTTTCCCTGTTCCAGGCCAAGATTGCCGTTATAGAGTGTATTATACTCTGTAGTAACAGCGTGCCAGTTTCGATTTACAAAGGTGTTCTTTTTGCGTGAACAGCCAGCGATGCTCCCCACCAGGAGCAATAGTAGAATAAGTTTGGTAATTATATTCAAAATTAACCGTTTCTCGATGGCTTTATAACTAAAAATCAGCTTATTTAGTGTGCAAAAATACGCTTCTTTTTGCAAACGCAAACCAATTCATTATAGTTCTTCTACCGGAGTGGCGCCAACTTCACGCGAAAAATAGCTCTCTAATTCACTTAAAGTAGCTTCAGAAGTTTTAATATCTTTCACCGGTTCGCCCTTATCTAAAACTACAATACGCTCACAAACTTCGGTCACGTGAATAAGATCGTGGCTGGAAATTAGCACCGTAGTTTCCCTGTTTTCAGTAAGTTCTTTAATAATCTTTTTTAGGCGAATTTGAGTGGTAGGATCTAAATTGGCAAAAGGTTCATCTAAGATCACCACTTTTGGGTTTCCTATTAAAGCCGCCACAATGCCAACTTTTTTCTGGTTTCCTTTAGAAAGGTCGCGTAAATATTTTTTTCGGTCTAAAATTTCTCCGTGGAAAAAATCTTCAAAATTGGCTAAGAATGAATCGATATCAGCTTTGTTGGCACCGCGTAATTCGCCGACAAAATAGAAGTATTCTTCAGGGGTTAAATATCCAATAAGAAAACTTTCATCTATAAAAGAAGCGGTAAAAGGTTTCCAGTCTTCGCTTTGGCTTACCGTGATCTCGTGATTAAAAATATTACCGGTAGTTGGTTTAATTAAATCCAGCAATAAGCTGAAGAAAGTTGTTTTTCCGGCCCCGTTATTTCCAACCAGGCCAAAACTTTCTCCTGTTGGGATGTCCAGGTGATCTATATTTAGAACTTTTGTTCCGCGGTATATTTTACTAAGATTCGTAGCTGTTATCATAATTATAAAATTTTATTCACCGGTTTGTTTAAAGCCGTTAATCATTGCATATTTTCTTTTTCGGTAAACTCCCGCAATGTATTCCATTAACTGCGGGCGCAGAACTAAGCCAATTATACCTAAGCTTGAAAGACCAATTAATGCCGCCTTAAAGCCTATAAAAAAGTCTAAAAGCCAGTATATTAAAATTGGTAAAAACATTAACGGAAGCCCTACAATCCATTGTGCAGCTCCTGTTCCCTGGTAGTTCATAAACGGACTTTTATCCAGATCTATTTTCTTTTTGTTAAAAGACCCTGAATAGAGTAAAATAGGAACATTTACCCCAATATTATATATAGCGGCTACCATATTTATCAATAAAATATTCCAGCCGAAATAAATATAAGGTGTAGTAAGAATAGCCAGTATTATTACGCTAAAGCTAAGCAATAGCGCTTTAGAAGACAGGTAATCTTTCATAGGAATGTTTTGCGACATTATCATAGAATAATATGAAGCATCCCACGATGGTATAAATTGCCCGAAATTGATCATAAAAATACCAGTCATAAAAATTCCTACAAAAACATAAAAAACTGAATGTTCATACATATCACTAGGATAGACAAAAAGCCCGTAACCCAGCAAAATAAAAGACATATAAATTGTGGTTTTTGGTCTTTTGTTTCGCCAAATCAGTTTTAGGTCTTGCTGAAGAAAAGGTGCAAGAGCTCCAAATTTTTTGGTCCATCCAAAGTCTTTTGTATCGGCATCTTTTTGTTTCTGCTTTAAACCGGCATCCAGGTAAAATTTACTTTCCAGGTTATGTTGATTCCATTTAAATAGAACTACTGCCAGAACTATAGGAATAATTACCAAATAAGGGTTAAGAACCAGGAAATCTAACATTTTCCCAAACCAGAAACTAATTTCAAAAACCTTGAAATATTCCAGAGCCGATAATACAACCACGGTAAGAATAGCAGGAATTAAAGCCTTTAGATCATCAGTAAATTTCTTTTTAAAAATAAAATTCAGAAAATTGACACATTGGGTAATGGCAATCATGCCTAGCATCCAGCCTAAAAGATTCCAGGTTCCATAATCGGCTTTGTAGATGCAAAAAATTCCGAAGGGAATTATGATAAATAACGGCAGGAAATTAAAGAAAGAGTACATAGACTTGCTCAAAACAAAATTCACTGCTTTGCGTCTGTGAATTGGTAAATTTAAAAGCGGTTTTATGTCTAGGACCGGCAAGGTTTGCACAAAAAATCTAAAACCAAGCTCAAACACCAGCCATAATAATACAAACCGATTTACCAGCCGTAGAGGATCCTGATCAGGAAAGTATTCCTGCAATAAAGGATAGAGTCCAATTCCCAAAGCAAGAAATGCCACCGAAAAATATAAGGCCAGGAAAATTAGCAGGACTTTTAACCCAATACTCTTCCCAACACTCGCAGAACGGAAGAAAGATTTCCATTCTAACCATAAAAATCGTTTAAACATAATTTATAATTTACCCGGTAATTGGGATTAAAACGCACTGGCATCTACCCAAAAACTAAGGAGTGTTTAGACTAAAATATTGTTCATCTCCATATTACCAATATCGATTACCTTACAAGTATAGAAATTTAGGCATTTGTTACACTCTTTAATTTCACATACTTTGTATTTTTGCCAAAAATAATTTTTTGATGAGTACGTTTTTTCCATTAGAGATAAAAGAAGTAATTAGGGAAACCCCACAGGCAGTGAGTTTTTCTTTTAATATTCCAGAAAACTTAAAAGAAGAGTTTAAGTTTGACGCTGGCCAATATATCACGATAAAAACAAAATTAGGCGACGAAGAATTAAGACGTGCGTATTCCCTTTGTTCGGCACCAAATTCGGGAGAATTTAAAGTGACCGTAAAAGAGGTAGAAGGCGGAAAATTCTCGGTAATAGCAAATAACAAGCTTACTGCAGGAGATATTTTAGAAGTTCACCCACCAGAAGGCAAATTTATACTTAAACCTACCGGTGAAGCCAGGACTTATGCGGCCTTTGCCGCGGGAAGTGGGATTACACCAGTGCTTTCTATCATAAAAACTGTTTTAGCCGAAGAACCTAAAAGCAGGTTTGTTCTTACTTACGGAAATAAATCTCCTGAAGAAACTATTTTCTTTAAGGAATTACTTGAACTGCAAGCCAAATTCCCAGATAGGCTTTTTATTGAATTCGTATATAGCCGCACCAGGGAAGACAATTCTCATTTCGGAAGAATTGAGACCAGCACGGTGAATTTTGTAGTTAAAAATAAATTTAAAGACCAGGCTTTTGATGCTTTCTACCTCTGTGGACCTGAAGAAATGATCAACCAGGTAAGCGATGTTTTAAAAGAAAATGGAGTTACCGGAGACAAAATTCTTTATGAACTCTTTACTTCTGAAGACACAGGAGCTATAGAAACCAATGTAGAAGGCCAAACCGAGCTTACCATTATGGTAGACGATGAGGAAACTACTTTCTCGATGGACACCAAAGAAACAGTATTGGATGCCGCTTTAGAGCACGATCTAGATGTACCATATTCCTGCCAGGGCGGGATTTGCAGTAGTTGTATTGCCAGGATCGTAGAAGGAAAAGCCGAAATGCGTAAAAATCAGATCTTAACCGATGAAGAGATCGAAGAAGGCCTAATCCTTACCTGCCAGGCACAACCGCTAACTCCAAAATTAAAAGTAGACTACGACGATGTATAGTTTCTTTGGCAAGAAAGGCTGAAAAGATTATCTTGTTAAGAACAAATCAATTTTATGCTGAAACTCAAAAATGTCTCCTTTGCCTATGCTGAAGAACCGGTTTTAAAAAACATAAGTTTTAAGCTTGAAAAAGGAGAAAATCTCTCGGTAATTGGAGAAAGTGGCTGCGGAAAAAGCACATTGCTTAAACTTATTTACGGCTTGCTTCATACCGATGGAGAGATTTTTTGGGGAGAAAAGGAATTATTAGGGCCAAAATTCAACCTGGTCCCGGGAGAGCCGTCTTTTAAATACCTGGCACAGGATTTCGATCTCATGCTTCCTTTAAGCGCAGCAGATAATATTGGGAAACACCTCAGCAATCAATATCCACAGAAAAAGAAGAAGCGTATAAAAGAATTGCTGGAAGTTGTTGAAATGACCGAGCTAGCCGATAAGAAAGCAAAACTTTTAAGCGGCGGCCAACAACAACGGGTAGCTTTAGCCCGGGCACTGGCCAAGCAACCAGAATTGCTTTTGCTGGACGAACCTTTTAGCCATATAGATCATTTCAGGAAAAATAATTTACGCCGAAGACTTTTTGCTTACTTAAAAGACCACAATATCGCCTGTATAGTTGCCACTCATGATAGCACCGATGCACTTTCTTTCGCTGATAAAACCATTGTGTTGAAAAACGCGAAAATCTATGCTGAAAATTCCCCGGCGGAATTATATCAAAATCCGCCGAATAAATATGTGGCTTCCCTTTTTGGCGATGTAAATGAACTAATGCTAAAGGATCTTGTTGAAGATGAAAGCAGCCGAAAAAAAGTAATTCTTTACCCTGAAGAAATAAAGCTTTCCAAAACTTCCGGAATAGAAGCAACAGTAAAAAAATCCTGGTTTAAAGGCAAAACCTGGCTAATTGAAGCCAGTTTGAATAAAAAAACTGTGTATTTTAATCATTCGCAGGAATTAAAAGAAGGAAAAAAAATCAAGCTGAAAGTTTCAGAGAAATTAATCAAATCAAGGTTAAAGTAAGTTTCGCCACTAATACACGAATAATTCTAGTCGATAGACTGTAGTCATTAGCCGTTAGACATAAAATTATGGCCCAAAAACCCAAGCCTACTAGCCAGGGATAAACGAAATTTTTTCAAGGAGAGAAGTCCGCAGACCGAAGAGGTTTGAACTTGTTTCTTGTTCTTTTCTTCTTTACTATTGTCATTACGAGCGACGCAGCAGCGCGGTAATCTTTTGAATGAGAGTTTGTGAGTTTCAGTTGAGCAGATTGCTTCAGTCGTGCCTTCTTTGCAATGACGCATTGTTTTAGTATCGTCAACCACCCCTTTCTTCAGCTGCTCTAAATTCTTTGCTCTCCTTTAAAAGTATGGAACCATTTTATAAGAATATTCGTGTATTCGTGGCTAATCATTTTAATTTAAAACACCTCTAGGATTTTAGCTTTTTTTCCATTGAAAGTAATTTCTTCTCCGGCTTTTTTATGAAGCAATAATTGCGCGATCGGGGAATTGGCGCCAATGGCAAAATATTCATCGCCATCTACAATAATACGATCTGCCGGGATCGCGATAAAATAATTAGCCATATTGGTCTTTACAGCAGTTCCCAATTGAGCGGAACCGTTGTTAGTTCTGCTTTTTGCAATATTAAGCGTATTTCTAAGATTTTTAAATTGCTGTAGCTGTTCGGCCAGTTTATTCCATTCCAGGTTTATCATTTCCCGCCCGGTTTCATACTTATCGCCAGCGCTGCTTTTGGTTTCGTTTTCCAGATCACTTTCAAGTCCGGTCATAGCAGCTTCAATACGTTTTATACGTTCTTCCACATAAGCCTCGCAAGCTTTATAAAGTTTTTCTTTTATTGAATTCATAAGATTTTTTAGCTAAAAGCCACAAATAGTTTTTTCAGTGGTCATCCTGAATTTATTTCAGGATCTAAGATGTTAGAATCTGAAACAAGTTCAGATTGACGATAAATAAAATTATTGTAAAATTTATTCCAAAGTAAATCTTCCATAATTCTGCATTTGCCTTACAATCCAGTTTTTTCGTTGATTAATATAATTGCTGGCTGGATTTGCTTTGTATTCCCTGGGATTCGGTAAAACAGCTGAAATAGCAGCAGCTTCGTAAATAGAAAGATTCACCGCCGATTTGTTGAACCAATGCTGCGCAGCAGCTTCTGCGCCGTAAACTCCCCGGCCCATTTCAATACTATTGAGATAAACTTCCAAAATTCGTTCTTTACTCCAAAAAGTTTCGATTAAAAATGTAAAATAAACTTCCAGGCCTTTTCGAATCCAATTTCTCCCCGGCCATAAAAACACATTCTTTGCGGTTTGCTGCGAAATTGTGCTGGCACCACGAACCCGCTTTCCTTTTTGATTATCCTCAACCGCTTTTTCAATGGCCTGAAAATCAAAACCATTATGTTTTACAAAGTTTTGATCTTCACTGGCAATTACACCAAGTTGCAGATGCCTCGAAATATCTTGCCTTGCCACCCATGAATGTTGAATTTCTTCTTCAGGATTTTCAAAATATCGAATAGCCATTAAAGGGGTAAATGGTACCGGAAGCCATTTATATAGCAAAACCATAAAAATAGAAAATAGGATTAAACCACTTATCAGTTTCAGGATAAATTTGAATATTTTCTTGATCATTCTATCATTTCTGAAAGTTCTTTTCCTACTAAACTGCCAATGGCAACGCCCATCCCGCCTAATCGCACTCCGCAAACTACGTTTTCTGAAATTTGTTTTACTATGGGGTTTTTCTGTTTTCCAACGCCCATAATTCCGCTCCAGCGTTGATCGATTTCATAGGAAGTTTCGGGTAAAACTGTGGTTTTAAGCAATTCTTCCAGTTTCTGCTGAATAAGTTCCGTTTGAGCGATTTCAGTGGTTTCTTCGGTTTTAAAATCGAGATTTCTGCCACCACCAAAAAGAATGCGATCGTCAATATTCCTGAAATAATAATAGCCTTTATCTAAATGAAATGTGCCTTTGATCTCCAGATTTTTAATCGGTTTGGTGATCAATACCTGGGCGCGTGCCGGTTTTACCTGAGCAATTCCCAATTTTTTCGAAAAACCATTAGTGGCGATCAATAATTTACTTGCTGAAAATTCTAACTTATCAGTTTTGATCTTTACAGAATTTTTGGTCTCGGTGAATTCTTCTACGGTAATATTATTCAGAATTTTGATGCCGGCCTTCTGCACTTTATGTAGCAGAGCTTCCATCATTTTCCCGGTATTTAATTGTCCTTCAAATTGATTAAAAATGAGTTTTTTCTGAATATTTCTAAAACCGAAGTTGTCTTTTTGAATACTAAAAACGGCCTCTTCAAACACCGGTTTCAGCATTTTATTGAGTTCAGGCAACTTTGCTTTACAATCTTCGAAAAGTAGCTGATCTTCTTTTGTAAATAGTTCGTAACCGCCATATTCCTTATAGCCTATATTTTTATCTCCCAGATTTTTGCGAAGCAAATTCAAGCCTTTTAAGCGCTTTTGAATAAGTTTTAAGACTTCTTCTTCAGAATGCGAATTTAGATCATCCAGGATCTCAGAAACACTTCCAAAACAGGCAAAACCGGCATTTTTTGTACTTGCTCCGTTTGGTAAGGTGCCACGTTCTAAAACCAGGATCTTAGATTTTGGAAAACGTGCTTTTAAGTTTAACGCACAATTTAGACCCGTAATCCCGCTGCCGACAATGCAAAAATCAATATTTGAAAACCAGGTTTTGGTTTCCCAGTAAGATAGGTTCATGAAATTGGTTAATTTTCAATGAAAATACGAAATAAATAATGAGGCTACATAAAAACTCTAATCGCTATAATTTGATCTTTTTTTAAGTTTTCAACGCATTTAGGTTTTCAAGAACTTAGACCCTGAAATAAATTCAGGGTGACTAAAGAAAAGTGCTTAAATAAAAAAAGACCTCACAGGTTTAGAAATCTGTGAGGTCTTATAAATATTCTAGATGTTAGATTCTGAAACAAGTTCAGAATGACGGTGAAACTTAATCTTCTTCGAGTGGTTTCATTTTAAAATCTTCCATAAACTTAGTGGTATAATTCCCCTCAACATAGTCTGGGTGATCCATAAGTTGTCTATGAAATGGAATGGTAGTTTTCACACCTTCTATCACGAACTCATCTAATGCACGTTTCATTTTGTTGATAGCTTCTTCCCTCGTTTGGGCGGTAGTGATCAATTTCGCGATCATAGAATCGTAGTTTGGCGGAATAATATACCCGCTGTATACGTGTGTATCTATTCTCACCCCGTGCCCACCTGGCGCGTGTAAATTAGTGATCTTCCCGGGAGAAGGCCTAAAATTATTATAGGGATCTTCAGCATTAATTCGGCATTCTATAGAGTGTAATTGCGGGAAATAATTTTTTCCGGAAATTGGCACTCCTGCTGCTACAAGAATTTGCTCTCTAATAAGATCGTAATCTATTACCTGCTCGGTAATAGGGTGTTCTACCTGAATACGGGTATTCATTTCCATAAAGTAGAAATTTCGGTGTTTATCTACCAAAAACTCTACTGTACCGGCACCTTCATACTTAATGTATTCTGCAGCTTTTACTGCGGCCTCTCCCATTTTTTCCCGGAGACTATCGGTCATAAAAGGAGAAGGAGTTTCTTCGGTTAATTTTTGATGACGGCGTTGTACCGAGCAATCTCTTTCAGAAAGATGACAGGCCTTACCTCTACTATCTCCAACAACCTGTATTTCTATATGACGAGGCTCTTCAATAAGCTTCTCCATATACATATCGTTATTATCAAAAGCGGCTGCAGATTCCTGTCTGGCCGAATCCCAGGCAGCCTGGAGATCTTCCTCTTTCCATACGGCACGCATTCCTTTACCACCACCACCGGCAGTAGCTTTAAGCATTACCGGGTAGCCAACTTCTTTAGCTAGCTTTTTACATTCGGTGAAGTCTTTTATAATCCCTTCTGATCCTGGTACGCAGGGAACTCCGGCAGCTTTCATTGTAGCTTTAGCCGTCGCTTTATCGCCCATTTTGGCAATCATTTCAGAAGAAGCTCCAATGAATTTTATATCGTGCTCTTCGCAAATCTTTGAAAATTTAGCATTTTCAGAAAGGAAACCATAACCGGGATGAATTGCATCGGCATTAGTGATTTCCGCGGCAGCGATAATATTTGAAATCTTAAGATAAGATAAATTACTTGGTGGAGGCCCAATACATACGGCCTCATCAGCAAACCTTACGTGAAGGCTTTCAGCATCTGCAGTAGAATAAACCGCAACTGTGCTAATTCCCATTTCTTTACAGGTGCGAATTACGCGCAAAGCGATCTCGCCCCTGTTTGCAATCAATATTTTTTTAAACATACCTATTGTTTTTTTGGCCCAGGAAAAAGTACCTTAAGCTAAATGGGCAGTAATTTATGATGGATCTACTAAGAATAAAGGCTGATCGAACTCTACCGGAGAGGCATCATCTACCAGTACTTTTACGATTTTTCCTGAAACTTCGCTCTCTATTTCATTAAAGAGTTTCATAGCTTCAATCACACAAAGTACATCGCCTTCTTTAACCGAGTCACCAACTTCTACGAAGGTTGGTTTATCTGGAGAAGGTTTGCGGTAGAAAGTTCCAATAATAGGAGATTTTACCGTGATATAATTTGAATTATCCTCACCAGCCGATTTTTGATCATCACTACTCTGCTGTGCACTTTCCTGTGAAGGAGCAGGCGCTTGCTGTTGTTGCTGCGGTTGTGGCTGTGCAGGCATTTGTGGCATTTGGCCACCCATAGGCACTTGTTGAACAATAGTTTCTTTCTCGTCTGAGCCTGTTCTAATAGTGATTTTTACATCGCCAGTCTCCAGTTTTACTTCACTGGCACCAGACTTGGCCACAAACTTAATTAAATTCTGAATTTCTTTTAAATCCATAATATTAGGGTGTTGGTTTTTTAAGAATTATATGCCCATTTCAAGTAAGTAGCTCCCCAGGTGAAGCCGCCTCCAAATGAAGCAAAAACTAAATTATCTCCTTTTTTGAATTGCTTTTCATAATCTCCAAGCAATAAAGGCAAAGTAGCCGATGTAGTATTTCCATAGCGCTCAATATTCATAAGCACTTTTTTATCATCAAGTCCCATGCGCTGAGCCGTTGCTCCCACAATTCTTTTATTTGCCTGGTGCGCAACAAGCCAATCTACATCATCATTCATTAATTTATTGCGCTCCATAATTTGTTCACTAACTCTAGACATATTAGAAACCGCAAATTTAAAAACGGTTTTACCATCCTGTCTTACATAATGTAGTTTTTTGGCTACAGTTTCTTCGGTTGGAGGCATTAATGAGCCACCAGCTTCTATTTTTAGAGATTCCCTTCCTATAGAATCACTTCTAAGAATCTCGTCTTGTAAACCAAGACCTTCTTCATTTGGTTCCATAAGTACCGCACCTGCACCATCACCAAAGATAATACAAGTAGTTCTATCGGTATAATCAATTATAGAAGACATTTTATCGGCTCCAATTACCAAAACTTTTTTATAGCGACCAGACTCTATATAGGCTGATGCTGTAGACATCGCATATAAAAATCCTGAACAGGCAGCTTGAAGATCGTATGCAAAAGCATTGGTAGCGCCAATTTGGGTAGCAATATGTACACCTGTAGCAGCTACTGGTAGATCTGGAGTTACAGAAGCAAGAATTACCAAATCTATCTCTTTTGGGTCTAGATTAGATTTTTCTATTAGGTTTTTGGCTGCTTCAATTCCTAAGTATGAAGTTCCTTTATTAGGGTCTTTAAGTATTCGGCGTTCTCTAATTCCGGTTCTGCTGAAGATCCATTCGTCATTGGTCTCCACCATCTTCTCCAACATTTTGTTGGTCAACACATCGTCGGGCACATAGGTGCCCACAGCGGTAATGGCTGCTGTGATTTTATTCATAGATTTGACTTTTAAACCCCTTCTACGCTTATAAAAACGCAAAAATATCTAAAGAAAAGTACTAATTTTTCTTTGACTGGGCGTGCAAATTAAGGCCTTTTTAGCACTTATTCAACTTAAAACAAAAAACTCCCACGAGGTGAGAGTTTTTATAAAAGTTAAAGCTCTATATTAAATTAAGCTTCTATTTCTTCAGTATTATCAATTAATACCTGGCCTCGGTAATATAATTTACCTTCATGCCAGTGTGCTCTGTGGTATAAATGAGCTTCTCCTGTTGTAGGATCTGTAGCTATTTTTGGTACCGAAGCTTTATAATGTGTCCTTCTTTTATCTCTTCTTGTTTTAGAGATTTTTCTCTTTGGATGTGCCATGGCTTGCTGTTATTTATCGTTTAATAAGTTTTTTAATTTATCCCAGCGAGGATCTATTTCATCCTCATCATTTTTATTCTCGTTATTATTAATACTTAATTCCTCAAGTTTATCAAGTACTTCTGAATCTAAAGTTCCGTCTTCTACTCCGGGATGAACCCTCTTCAATGGTATAGACAGCACAATAAGTTCGTAAATATATTGCTGAATATTTACCTCAAATTCACCGTGCGGCAAAATTAGTAAATCTTCATTTTCATCATTAAACTCATCCCCAAATTTTATAACCAAAAACAAACTTCCATCAATTGGCTGGTCGTATGGCTCATTGGTAATGTCACAATTTACGTTTACAGAACCGGATGCTTCAAAAGTAAGCTCCATCATTGTTGTTTTTTTCTCCAACAACAAATCAATTTTTACATTGGCACTGTTTAGATCGTCGTACTCAAAATGCTCAAAGAACTCATTATCAATATCGTATTCAAACTGGTGTTTTCCCAGCTTTAACCCTACAAAAGGGATCGTATACGCTGCTAAATTCCTCATCTCATCATCAGTTTCTTGCCCGAGCAGCTTCTGCTTAGGCGGGTGCAAATATATAAAAATTAATAAATTAGAGCGCTGTTATAAACAAATTTTTGTTTATAACTTTTTACCCTGTTTCTTTAAAGGATTTTTAGTGAGCTCCTTATATTCTTCGCGGCACTTATATATTTCTATAGCACGAAAAACAGCTTCTTTAAATGAATTAATATTTGCCGAATTAGTGCCGGCTATCTCAAAAGCGGTACCGTGATCTGGCGAAGTTCTCACCTTGCTCAATCCTGCGGTGAAATTAACTCCGTTTCCAAAAGATAGAGTTTTAAACGGAATCAAGCCCTGATCGTGGTAAGAAGCCACTACCGCATCAAAATTCACATAATTCTTTGAGCCGAAAAAACTATCTGCTGAAAATGGACCAAAAACCAGATCGCCTTTATCGCGTAATTTCTGAAGCGTTGGTTTTAAGATTTCTTCATCTTCTTTTCCAATCACCCCATTATCCCCGCTATGAGGATTTATACCTAAAACGGCTATTTTAGGTTTCTGGATTCTAAAATCCTGCTTTAAAGTTTCCTGAATAATCTTCAGTTTCTTTTCAATTAGTTCAGGAGTGATGGTGTTCGCGATATCTTTTAGAGCCACGTGGTCTGTAAGCAAACCTATTTTCAGGGTATCGGTAATCATAAACATAAGGCTTTCGCCTTCCAGTTCTTTTGCCAAATAATCGGTATGCCCGGGGAAATTAAAATCTGCCGACTGGATGCTATGTTTATTAATTGGTGCGGTAACCAAAACATCTATTTCATTTGCCTTAAGTGCAGTTGTAGCAGCCTGCAAAGATTTAAATGCATATTCTCCAATTTTTGGATCTTCTTCCCCAAAATTAATATTTACGCCTTCTTTCCAGACATTCACCACGTTGATTTTTCCGTCAATCGCCTTAGAGGCATCATCTATGCCCTGGTAATTTAAAGAAAGATTAAATTGCTTCTTTAAAAAAGTAAGCACCTTGGTAGAAGCAAAAATAACCGGTGTACAAAAATCCAGCATTCGGGAATCATCAAAGGTTTTAAGCACTATTTCACTACCAATTCCATTCAAATCTCCTATACTTATTCCTAATTTCACCTTTTCTGCGTGCTTCATCTGCTCAAATTATTTGGGTTAGCTATTCTACGACTTTTATCAATCTCAACCCAGGTATAAATCTAAATTTGTTCCTGGATATTTCATTAAACTTCCCCTGTTTATTTCTATTTTTACATCACAAATGTAAGAATAATCCAAAGATATGTTTACCGGAATTATTGAAGAAGTAGGAGAAATAAGCCGCATCAACCCGGAAGGTGGAAATATGCATTTCAGCATAAAAGCAGCAATGACGCCAGAATTAAAAATAGATCAGAGTGTAGCGCATAATGGCGTTTGTCTAACTGTGGTTTCAATTAATGATAACGAGTATACCGTTACTGCAGTAGCCGAAACCCTGGAAAAAACGAATTTGAAGAATTTAGCTGAAGGCTCACCGGTAAACCTGGAACGTGGAATGAAGCTTGGTGACCGACTTGATGGTCATATTGTACAGGGACACGTAGACCAGACAGCAGTTTGTAAAAAAGTACAGGAGAAAAACGGGAGTTGGGAATTCACTTTTGAATATGATACTACTTTGCAGAATATCACCATAGAAAAAGGATCTATTACGGTAAATGGCGTGAGTCTTACTGTGGTGAATTCAAAGAAGAACGAATTTAGCGTGGCTATAATTCCTTATACCTACGAGCATACTACCTTTAAATATTTTAAAGAAGGAGATGTTATAAACCTGGAATTTGATGTAATAGGAAAATATGTAAAGCGTATTCAGGAATTAAAGTAATTATTTCTTATTTCTAATATTATGAATCCCCAATCCCAAACCGGCAGCGATTAAGGCCGAAATTCCAAAATCTATAGGAAGGCCGGGAGGAGGAGGAGGTAGAGGAGTGGGTTCCGGAGGATTTTCCTGTCCCATAACTACCCGAACACTTAATAAGAGTATTACCACAAATATATATTTACAATAATTTCGTTTCTCCCTCATAATTCGTGCGTAATGTACCACAATAATATTATCTCCCAAAAACTTTGGTTTGGGTTATATAACGTAAAAATAGGTAAGATGGTTTTGTGTGGGGGCAACACTTTATAAATATAACAAAAATTCGCTTTACATTAACATGTACTGATACGGTATTAAGATGAATCTCTTTCCAACTTTGTTTCATTAAATTTCACTCAGCTTTATACTATTCTTTTATATTAACCCACTTTTCAACTTTTTCAAATAACTGTTTCTTTTCAAATGGTTTTGCTAAATAATCGTCCATTCCTACCTCTCTGCATTTTTGTCTTTCAGCCGCCATAAAATTTGCTGTTAACGCAACAATAGGCATAGATAGTTTTAATTGATCTCTAATAACTTTAGTAGTTTCATAACCATTTTTAACCGGCATTTGTACATCCATAAAAATAAGGTCGTAGCTTTTCTCTCTTAAAAACGAAAGTGCCTTTTCGCCATTTGAGGCCACATCTACCTTTAAGCCTTTACGCTTTAAAATAGCTCTTACCAGGCGTTGGTTTAATTCACTATCCTCACAAACCAGTATTTTACCCTTATAATCCTGAGAAATCTCGTCTGCCGCAGCCTGGGAAATTTCAACCTGTTCCAAAGGTTTCTCAAAAGGAATATCAAAAATAAAATCGGTTCCCTTCCCATGCTCACTCTTCACCTCAATACTTCCTTCCTGTTTTTCTATAAGCTGCCTGGAGATATTAAGTCCGAGGCCGGTACCGCCGTATTTTTGCGAGGTGGTTTCTTCTGCCTGTAAAAAACGTTGAAAAACAGTATCTAATTTATACTGCGGAATTCCAATTCCGGTGTCTGAAACTTTAAAATTCAATACCGTTTTTCCTGAAATGTCCTTCATTACAGTCACTTTCAGCCTTACGCTTCCCTCTGTGGTGAATTTTATTGCGTTTCCTAAAAGATTAATAAGTATTTGGGATAGCCTGTTTTTATCACCTATCAATAGTTTTGGAACATCCCTACTAACAAAGGGTTCAAATTCAATTTTCTTTTGGTGTGCTTTAAGATGTAAAATTGAAAAAACCCTGCTAACTACATCTCTAACATTAAAAACATCCTTATCTATTTGCAATAAACCAGCTTCCATTTTTGAAAGATCCAAAATATCGTTTACAATAAACAACAGGGAATCCCCGGCAATTTTTACCGCATTTAAGTAATTAATCTTATGCTTATCTTCTTCATTCTCCAAGAGCAAATCTGTGAATCCAAGCACTGCGTGAATCGGCGTTCTAATCTCGTGACTCACATTGGCGATAAAATTGTCTTTTTGTTCATTGAGATTTTCAGCCATTTCTTTGGCTTTTTGCAGTGATATAGCGGCCTCAATTTCTTTGGTAATATCCTGGGAAATCTTTACCACTTTTATCACTTTTCCCTCAAGATTCTGGATAGGATTATAACTCGCCTGTAAATAAAATTCCGATCCGTCTTTGTGTATTCTGCGCACCCGGCCGGTTTTAAATATGCCCTGGCCTAAAGATCTCCATAATCGGTGGCTTTCTGCATAATCCTCTGGGGTAATTAGCATTTTGTGATGACTGCCCAAGAGTTCACTTTCAGAGTAACCGGAAACCTCTTCAAAATTCTTATTTATGGAAATTATTGTGCCATCTGGGTTAAATTCTACAACTCCGCTAGAGTTTTTAACCGCCTTCATTAGGTCTTTATTCTCAATTTCCTTGAGCTCAAGTTTCCTTTGGGTCTGCTCTATTTTTTTCTCAAGAATACTATTCAATTCGGCCCCCAGGCTTTTATTTTTCTGGCGAACTTCTATAAGGTGCATAGCTTGCCTTGTAAGCAATTTCAATGCTTTTTTTTGCCGGTCGTTTAGTTCTTTCGGCTTACCATCAACCACACATACCGTCCCAATATTGGAACCGTTTTCGGCCTTTAATGGCATTCCGGCATAGAACCGAATTCCATTTTCTGAAGTTACATAAGGATTATTCTTAACGCGTTCATCTAACAAAGCATCAGATATTTCAAGAAGTTCATCTTGCAATACGGTATATTGGCAGAAGGTCTCTTCTTTAGGGGTTTCGTTCCCATCTATACCCACCTTTGCTTTATACCATTGTCTTTTATCATCTATCATAGAGATAACAGCAATTGGCACATCGCAAATAAGCGCAATGAGCTGCGCTAATTCATCAAAATCCTCTTCGTAGGGAGTGTCTAAAATATTGTAGGATAGCAAGGTTTGAAGCCTTTTTATTTCCTTAATATCTTCAGTACTAGTAATATTCATAAGGGGCATTTATGAATGGCAAATATATTAAAAAAGGAAGCCTTAGAATGGTATTAACCGTGAATTTACTGAAAATCAAGAACTATATTTCCTATCTCTAAAAATAGCTAAAAATGAAAATAAAAAACCCTGCAAACCTAAATCTACAGGGCCAAGTCAAAAAATTCAGTAATTGACCTTTTTTATTTATAAACCTTTACATAATCTATTAAAAATTGCTTTGGAAAAATGGAATCGTCCACTTCCGGTCCACCAAAATTACCACCTACTGCAAGATTCAGTAAAAAATAAAACGGATGCCTGTAAGGATAAGTTTCTTCATTTTTTTCTGATGGTGAAAACGTATAGGTTTTCTCACCATCTATATAGAAGGTTATTGCATCTTCAGTCCAATTCATTTTAAAAACATGGAAATCTGAAGTTACATTTTCTATTCGAGTAGTCTCAATATTTTCAGTATCGCCGTGGCTTGCCGGTGTGTGCAACGCATTATGAATAGTATCAGGTTTCCTGCCTACAAATTCCATAATATCAATTTCACCTGAAGCAGGCCAACCCACTTCATTTATATTATTACCTAGCATCCAGATTGCAGGCCAAAGTCCGTGCCCATCGGGCAACTTAGCTCTAACCTCAACAGTTCCATATTGAAACTCGAACTTATCCTTACTGTTTACTTTTCCGCTGTAATAAGCATCTCCAACCTTATCGGCGGTAATTACTAAATTCCCATCTTTTACAGCTACATAATCTTCGCTGTAAATTTGGCGCTCATTGTTTCCCCAGCCGCAAAGATCGGGACAGCCGTCACCGGTTTCGTAGCTCCAGTTCTCCATATTTAGGGAATCACCTTCAAAATTTTCTTCCCAAATCAATTCCTGTGCAGCAAGCTGTAGACCTACAAATAGGAAAAGGCCTGATATTATACTTCTCTTCTTCATATTATTTCTTTAAACTGAACTTAACTGTTTGAAGGTCTCTAGAATTTCCGCCAACCATAACTTCAAATTCACCGGCCTCAGACTCCCATTTTTCATTGGCAGTATAAAACTGGAGCATTTCTTCATTAATTTCAAAAGTTACGGTCTTTGTTTCTCCAGGAGCTAGGCTTACCGCTTCAAAACCTTTAAGTTCTTTAATTGGGCGCGTAGTACTCGCTACTATGTCTTTTATATATAACTGAACGATCTCTTTACCTTCCTTTTCACCAGTATTGCTAAGACTAAAGCTAACTTCAATAGGGCTGCCAGGAGTAAATTCTTCTTCAGAAATTGTCAAATCGCCGTATTCAAAAGAGGTATAACTAAGGCCAAATCCAAAAGGGTAAAGTGCGTCTTTCTTCTCATCGGTATATCCGGAATAAGTCACGTGGGTAGGGTTAGAAGGTCGTCCCGTACTTTTTTGATTATAGTAAAGAGGCTCCTGACCTACAGCTCTGGGGAATGAAACCGGAAGTTTTCCTGAAGGATTGTAATCTCCCAGTAAAACATCGGCAATAGCATTTCCGCTTTCTGAACCTAATTGCCAGGCTTCCACTATAGCCGGAATATTTTCTGAAGCATACGTGATCTCCATTGGTCTACCGTTAATAAGCACCAAAACAATATTCTTGTTCACTTTGCGAATTTCTTCAAGTAAGTCTTGCTGAACGCCAGCTAAACCAACATCTACCTGGCTTCTTCCTTCACCGGTTTGAAATGCATCTTCACCAAGTGCCATAATTACCAAATCTGCTTCAGAAGCTTTATTAATAGCTTCCTGAAATCCAGATGTATCGGTTTCGTTAATCTTTAAGGGCATTAAAAAACTTCTTTCCCCCATACCAAGATTTGCACCTTTAGCATAGCTAATTTCTACATCTTCATTCATATTGTTTTTTAAACCTTCCAGTAAAGAAACAGCCGAGTTAGCCTCTCCCTGCGCTCTCCAGTTTCCAATAGGCGTATCCTTATCATCAGCTAATGGACCAATAACAGCGATCTTTTTGATCGAATCCTGAATTGGAAGCAAATCATTTTCGTTCTTTAGCAGAACAATAGATTTTTTAGCTACATCTCGAGCTACATTTTTATGCTCTTCAAAAGAAATATTCTCTAAAAGCTCTGGATTAGAATATAAATAAGGATCATCAAATAGTCCTAGTTTAAATTTTACACGAAGAACACGTTTTACCGCATCGTCTATATATTCCTGACTTACTTTTCCTTCTTCTACAAGGCTTACCAGGCTAGACTCGTAAGCACCACCTTCCATATCCATGTCGCTACCTGCATTTAAAGCAATTTGGGCTGCGTGCTTTTTATCACGCGCTAATCCATGGGCGATCATTTCTGGAATAGAACCCCAGTCTGAAACTACAAAACCATCCCAATCCCATTCTTTTTTTAAGATATCTCGCTGAAGGGTTTTATGTGCGGTGGCTGGAGTACCATCTATATCATTAAAAGCATTCATAAAGGTAGCAACGCCCGCTTTGGCAGCTTCTTTAAAAGGCGGAAGAATGGTGTTATGAAGTTCGTTCTCTCCAATATGTACGGTATTATAATCCCTTCCTGCTTCTCCAAAACCGTAACCTGCAAAATGCTTTGCCGTAGCAGCTATACTACGCGGATTGGCAAGATCATTACTTTGATAACCTTTTACTTTGGCAACCGCTACTTTAGAGGTTAGATAAGGATCTTCACCAGATCCTTCCATAATTCTTCCCCAACGCGCATCTCGAGAGACATCTATCATAGGCGAGAAGGTCCAGTTAACCCCATTAGCCGCAGATTCTACTGCAGCAATTTCTGCTGTTCTCTCCATAGCTTCCAGGTCCCAACTAGCTGTTTCTGCCAGCGGCACAGGGAAAATAGTAGTATACCCGTGTATTACATCATAACCAAACATTAAAGGAATCTTTAGCCGAGAATTTTCCATCACCAACTTCTGTGCCTCCCTGGTAGCTTCTACCGAAAGCACATTTAGCATAGCGCCTACTTTACCGGCTTTAAGATTTTCTTCCTTTTGTTTGTTATTCATTTCAGAAGCCGGGCCCGTAAGATCCCAGCTACCGTTGTATTGAACAAGCTGTCCAACTTTCTCTTCCAGGGTCATTAATGCTAAAACCGAATCTACTTTAGCTTCTACATTTTTAACCGAACTTTTTATGGTTGAATCCTGCCCTTTTGCTATAAAACAGCTCAACAGGAAAACACCTAACAGATAACGCTTTTTCATTTTTTGGAGCATAAAAAAACTGCCTGGACTATGTGGGGTAATTAAGTTTGTGGCCTACAAACAAATTATCTTCAACCGTAAAAATTACATAGTAATCAGGCAGTCTGATTTTTAAAATAATATTATTCCTGGTAAACTTTCACGTAATCCACTTCCATAGTAGACTCTTGAAAATCATCAGCAATATCTCCTCCAAGGGTTCCTCCCATGGCAATATTTAGCAGTAAATAAAAGTCGCTCTGGAAGGGAGTTGAATCATTATTATCAAACTCAAGATGCGGCTCACCATCCATTAGGAAAGTAATTTTTTCCGCGGTCCATTCAACTTCATATATGTGGAATTCTGAGGTTACGTCAGAAACTTCTGTGTCACCTACAATAGCATTTCCTCCTGAATTTCCGGGGAAATGTAAGGCAGATGAAATTCTATCAGGATCGTTTCCTACAAATTCCATAATATCTATTTCGCCAACTCCGGGCCAGGATTCTTCAGGAAATGCAGCGCCAAGCATCCAGATTGCAGGCCAGGTTCCTCCTCCTGCAGGTAATTTTGCACGAACTTCTACACGACCAAAGGTAAATTCGAATTTATCTTTAGTGGTTATTCTAGCAGAAGTAAAATCAAAACCACTCTCAGCTTCTCTCTTTGCTGTTATGACAAGGTTTCCATTTTCAACTCTTACGTTATCCTGCTCATCGGTATAAAACTGAGCTTCATTATTACCCCAGCCATTGCTACCGTTACCAGTTTCATAGTTCCAGTTATCGGTGTCAAGGGCATCACCCTCAAACTCATCTGACCAGATCTCGGTATTAAACTGGCTCTCAAACTCTTCCTCTTCTTCTTCATCCTGGGAAGTAGTGAATTTTAAATACCACGCCAAAGCAGGATCGTTACCCGGTATTACCCTAACATCCATTGTTGTTGGTGTAATATTAAGAACTTCGTAAGAACTTGAACCTACATAATAGCTCATCGTTCCACCACCAGCGATATTAATTACCGTACCGGTAGTAGCATCTTCCGGCAACCCAGAAGTTGAAGGAGAAAGAGAAGCACTAAAGTCTCCAGTATTACTAAAATCAAGACATTGGTCTTCAGAACCATCTCCACCAAAATCACCCGTGTAAGCTACATTTACAAAGGTTTGCCCATTGTTATTGTAATTATAAATTATATTATCATTTTCGTTCAGGCTAAACGTCATTTCATCGGTATAGAAACAAGAACTAACATCTGCGCCGGCCTTTTCAAAAGGAGCAGCTGCATAATATATAGGAGCCGTAAATCCTTCTCCAGCGCTTGGCCCTACACCAAGGTGAGCTGGCTGTGAAGCTGCTACATACCAGGTTTTCGAACTTCCGCCGGTAAGTAATTCTTTAGTTTCAGGATCGCTAAAGTTACTAAAAACAGTTACGGTGGTGGTCATATTCGAGGAAGCTCCCCCTGTACCAGATGCCACAACTGTTACCGTATAATCGTTTACACCGTTCTCGTTAAAACTATGGGTGGTTTCTCCAGAAGCAGAAACTTCTTCAAAACCATCGCCATAAATGAACTTGTAGGTCATGGCGTTATCGGCGCTGGCGGTAAAGCTTACCGCGCCACTACCGTCGCCATTAGGCATTTCTTCAGTTTGCCCTACCACTTCAGCGGTAACACTAAGGTTAGAAGGTGTGGTAATATCACCTATATCATAATCGTCGTTGGAACAGGCGCTGAAAAAAACCAGCGAAAGTACCGCAAGACTTGTTTTAAATATATTTTTCATTTTTATGCTTTTTAATTACGAAAATAAATGTTGTTCACATAAACATTAACTCCTCCGGCAGGTAAACCAGAGTAAATAAGCTGCCCTATATTGGTCATTCCATCAAGGTTCTCAAATTCTGATAATGGAATATCCAAACTTACCCATTCGTTCTGAGCAGGATTCTCTATAACAATTTCTGATTCAGAATCGTCTCCTCCTCCAAAAACACCATCAGGACCAAGATCCACCAACTTCACTCTAAAAACAGTAGCATTATCGGTATAGAATTCGGTATGGAAATGCGTCATATTTGAAGCATCTACAGGGCTGGCGATTGTTTCAATTCCAACGTAATCTAGATTGAAATAATGTTTAGACAATTTTCCGTCAAACTCTACTTCTTCATAGTCTGAAACAGACCAGCTAGTTCTCCAGGTATCAACTGCCACATCATCGGCCATATCACTAAAGAGTGAAATATATTCGGTTTGCACCTCGCCAATTGTAACATCATCAAAGTAAAAGCTAGTACCTTCACCAGGGCTGTTGAAGTCATAGAATACGATCAATCGGTCGTAATCTACACTTTCGTCAAAAGCGTCAAAAGCACTTAGATCAAAAGAAAGTTCTTCCCATTCGTTAGCAACCGTAGTATTTTGAGTTACTTCAACAAATACTGAAGGGTTTCCGTTATTGTCCGGTGCTGAATCTGAGTCTTCAAATTTCAACAGAATTGGTACTCCCGCTTCTGGAGACCAGGTTTTCATTTTAACGGTAGTTCCGTTCTCAAAACTTAAAGCTTCGTCAAGGTTTAAAGAAACCCCTGCCCATACTTCAGATCCATCTCCTTTAGAAAGTTCGGTAACTTTAGCACTGGTGTTTATGCCAGACATATCTGGGTTATCTATCACACCTGCGCCTGCGCCGCCAAATCCGCCCCAAGCATAGGTAAGGTTCTCAGATTCAAAATCTATAGGAAGTTTTAATGGCTCTAAAGTGGTTGTTTGAATATTATCGAAATAATACGTCTCATCATTTCCTGGAGTTCCATAGTTAAAGAATAATACCAGTCTACCGTAATCAATGGTTGAATCTACCGCCGACATATCAAAAGTCAGGGTTTCCCAGGCATTACTAACTGTAGTTTCTACTGTACTTTCAACAAAAAGATCGGCATTATCAAGATTTTCTATCTTAAATATCACCGGAGTTCCGGCAGCTGGAGACCATACATCTACACTAATGTACTTATCTGAAGAAAAATCTATAGGTTCATCAAGACCAATAGTTGTTCCTGCCCATATTTCAGAACCTGCAGGTTTAGTATAAGAAGCTACTCTCGCACTGGTATTTACACCAGAAGGATCTGGGTTATCAATTACGGGTGCTCCTGCTCCTTCGCCTCCACCAAAATTATTAAAAGTATAATTAAGCGTTTCTGATTCAAAATCTATAGGAAGGAAAAGCGGATCTGTAATAGTAATTTCCTGCTCAACTTCAGTAGTTGCCGCACCACCACTAAGGGCAATTACGCGAACATTGTAAGTACCTATACTACTGTAAGTATAAGAAACAGTTTCTCCCGGCATAAGAAGAGTTGCCTCTTCATCTTCGTTTTCACCAAAATAAACTTCGAACATTGCAGCGTTTGTGGCGCTGGCTGAAACAGTTACCAAATAATTATTATTGGCATCTTTTACAATTTCAGTTTCCAAATTCTCTGGTGCAAGGAAAGAAACGGTTAAAGGCTGAATTCCCGAAGCCATTTTACCGTTTATATTAGTCCCGGTAACCTCTACTTCATATTCACCTTCTGCATAAACGTGTTCTACAGCATCACCTACTTTAATCCCTTCTGCAGGAGTAGAACCATCACCGAAATCTACGGTATACACCGCTGCTCCTTCACCGGTTGGTGTAATCTCTACCAAACCGGAATTATCTTGAGTTATTTGAAATGTTGCACCCAAATTTGCCGGTGCCTGTACCTGCTCAAGATCTACAAGGGCATCGTCATCACTCTCGCAGCCAAAAAATGGCAAAGCAAGAAGGAATGCAAAAATTAATTTATAATGTCTTTTCATAATTCTAATGTTTTAGTATCCCGGATTTTGCTCCCAGTTGCCCTGAGAAAATTCTATTTCTTCTAACGGAATAGGGAAAAGTTCGTTTTTCCCTGCAGTAAATCCTTCAATGTTATCTGCGGCTCTGCCGGTTCTTACCAAATCAAAGAAACGGTGACCTTCGCCTACTAATTCTTTTCTTCTTTCTTCGTAGATAATTTCGGTAAGTGCATTTCCTGCAGCATCTACTCCATCTAATCCTGCTCTCTCACGAACTTCATTAAGATAAGTTCTAGCCTCACTATCGTCTATTCCACCACGGTTCAAAGCTTCAGCAGCCATCAACAAAACATCGGCGTAACGAATAGAGCGATAATTATTAGGCTGGGTAAGGTTAGCATCACCTACGTTATCATTTTCTCTTGGAAGATATTTTCGGTTAAAATAACCGGTATGCTTATAACCTTCAGCATAAGTTGCGCCAGTTTCGGCTGCCCAGGCTTCTATATCTAAGATAGAAGGCTCTCTTCTAATATCATCTTCAGTAAACATATCGTAAGCTTCCTGAGTAGGAACATTAAAACTAAAACCAGGTTCAAAAACAGGTCCCGAATAATTTCTTATTCCCTGGAAACCTACGGCTACATTACCTTCACTACACGGCAAACAGTCAAATCCTGCTCCCTCTTCCCCGGTATATTGTACTTCAAAAACCGATTCTTCATTATTCTCACCTTCCTGTAAGAAAAGTGTATCAAAATCTGCTAAAGCGTAAGGACCATTTTCGATCAAATCTGTTAAAACATTTGCAGCTTCGTCAAATTCTTCCTGATACAAATGCGCTTTACCAAGCAAAGCCATTGCAGCTCCTTTGGTTGCGCGACCAGTTTCGGGTGCGGTATAATTAAGGTTTTCTATAGCAAATTGTAAATCGCTTTCAATTTGTGCGTAAACTTCTTCAGTAGAAGCTCTTGGTACAGAATTCTCGTCTCCCAACACAAAACGCTCATCTCCTTTTATTGGAATTGGCCCAAACCATTTTACCAATTCAAAAGTAAAATAAGCTCGTAAAAAGCGAACCTCAGCAATAATCATTTCGCGACCTTCAAAATCTGTTTTGTCCTGAAATTCCAAAACATAGTTTGCGCGTTGTACCCCGGCAAAATTCCAATCCCAAACATCGTCCAGGTTATCGTTTACAGGAGTGTGCGTCATCTCGTCTACTTGTTGAAAGCCTATAACATCATTGGCGCTTTCACCTCCACTTAATGTATTATCTGAAGCAATTTCGCCCAGCAATACATTTACGTAAGTAGATTGTAAAATATCATAAACGCCAATCATCGCGTTATAATAATCTTCTTCAGAATTAAAATAGTTTTCTGAATCTATTGTGTATTCTTCAGTTTCATCCAAATAATCTTCGGTACATCCAAAGCTAAAAGCCAACAGGAGCAACAGAAGCATCTTATTGAATATGTTATTGTATCTCTTCATTGTGCGATTTTTTAAAAGTTAAGGTTTAATCCGGCAAGGAAAATTCTTGGGACTGGATAAAAACCGTAGTCAATTCCACCACCAATGGCTTCCCCGGTTGAGGCCGAAGGATCAAAACCTTTGTAATTGGTAAATGTGTAAAGGTTTTGTACCGAAGTGTAAATCCTTAAACGGTTAATTCCTGTTTTTTCAAGGAATGTTTCAGGTAGGCTATAACCTATTTGAACATTCTGGATCCTGGCATAAGAAGCATCTTCCACATAAAAATCTGAAAAAGCAACATTAGAAGTTGCACCCGTTGTTACACGTGGTACTTCATTACTGGTTCCCGGCCCGGTCCATCTTTCTAAATAATAAGCGTGACGGTTTACATTTGGTTGGTTACGCTCGTAATTTCTTACCATATCGTTTCCTAAAGAAGCGTAGGTATAAGCGGTAAAATCAAAATTCTTATAACTAAAATTAAGATTTAGACCCATGGTAGCGGTAGGAATAGGATCACCAATATTAGTACGGTCATCTACATTTATAACTCCGTCACCATTGGTGTCTACATAACGAATATCTCCGGGAGAAGCTGCTGCACCTAAAGTTTCCTGAGAAGGATGCGCATCTACTTCTGCCTGATTTTGGAAGATCCCGTCAGTTTCATATCCGTAGAAATAACCAATTGGGAAACCTTCCTGGAAACGTGCTGGTTGTGGTTGTCCCACACCAAATTGCCCGCCTGGAAGGAACTCGGTTCCATTCACTTCGGTTACTTCGTTTCTTAGGAAAGTGGCATTATAACCAACTCCAACTCGAATATCGTCCCCAAAATTCTCTTTATAATTTATAGCAAATTCTAAACCTTCATTCCGGGTAGTTCCCGCGTTAATGGTTGGCGCTCCAGAGCCCGGTGCACCGCCACCAAAGATTCCTGAAACTGGAATACCGGCAACCAATAGATCTTTACGATCTTCTCTAAACACATCGGCAGAGATATCGATTCTATTATTTAAAAGCCTTAGATCTATACCAATGTTAGTTTTTTCGGCTTCTTCCCATCCTGAAGCAGGATTGGCAATTCTACCTAAAGCGGTACCGTTCACTAAGTTTCCGTCTAAAACATAAGTAGCTTCACCATTTAATAAAGAACGGTAGAACTCGGCGCCACCGGCTTCATCATTACCAAGAATACCAAAACTACCTCTTAATTTTAAGAAAGAAATCACGTTAGAATCACTTAAGAAATATTCTTCTGAAAGAATCCAACCTGCAGTTGCAGAAGGGAAATAACCTACACGATTTTCTGGTCCAAACCTGGTAGAAGCATCTCTACGAAGCATACCTGAAAAAAGGTATTTTCCTTTATAATCGTATTGTAGTCTTCCGAAGAAAGATAATTTTCTAATATCATATTTATAAGCACTGTTGTTTAAACCATCGTTTGTTCCTGTGGTTAAGCTTATATCTGCAAAATCCCAGGAATTGTTAGGCACATCATAACCGGTAGCATATAAACCATCTCCCCAGTTTCTAATTACCGTCATACCGGCAGTTCCTGTTAGGTGATGTGTCTCATCAAAAGTGTTTTCGTAAGTTCCAAAAAGGTCATACGTATAAGAATTATCGTTAATTCTATTTTGATTTACTGTACTACGCACATTGTTGAAAACCTTACCCGGACCATAATCTATAATTGGCGCGAAATCTTTTCCTTTTGAAGTAGAAAGACTATACCCTATTCTTGAGGTAAATGTCAATTCATCTATCGGCATATAGTCAAGACTAAATGAACCATTGAATTTATTCAGATTATAGTCATTAAACGTGTTTTCAATTTGCGAAAGCGGGTTGATGATCTCGTTACCCAGGGTTCCATCTACATCTTCCTGATCTACACCAAAAGTTGGTGGAATGTTTAGGGCGTTAAAAAGAACTGATCCTAAACCGTTCTCGTTTATTGATCTCCTGTCTATACTTGTATAAATAGTATTCCCGGTAAAAGTGAATGCATCTGAAATATCTACCCCAATATTAAACCTGGCGGTGCTTCTTTGGAAATCAGATTTTTTAGCGCCAATAACACCTTCCTGATCAAGGTGTGAAACCCCAAAAGAGTAAGTCACTTTTTCTGAACCTCCATTCAAGGTTAGGTTATGACTCATAATTGGAGAAGTATCAAAAACTTCTTCTTGAAAATCGGTACCTCTACCTAATTCGCTAACATTTGGAAATGGCAAAGCCTGCCCGTTGTTGGCGTAGCTTTCATTCAAAAGTAAGCCATATTCCGTAGCATTAAGCAAAGGAAGTTCTCTTGAAGTTTCCTGAACCCCTACGTAAGCATCATATTGAATAGTAGGAGCGGTATTCTTTTTACCAGATTTAGTCGATACCAACACAACCCCGTTAGCACCGGCAATACCATATATAGCCGCCTGAGCATCTTTTAGAATAGAAATAGATTCTATATCGTTAGGGTTAATAGTATTTAGATCACCCTGGTAACCGTCTATAAGTACAAGCGGTCCATTTTCACTGTTGGATGCAATACCACGAATATTAATATTAATACCTGCACCGGGTGCACCAGAGGATGGTGTTACATTAACCCCAGCCGCAGTACCCTGTAAGGCTTGTTCTACCTTAATAGGATTTAGCTGCTCAATGGTTTTATTTGATACTACCGAAACAGCTCCTGTAATATCCTTCTTTTGCTGCGTTCCATAACCAATTACCACCACTTCATCTAAAGCAGCAGAATCTGTTTTTAAAATAACATTAATTTCTGTTTGATTTTCCCCTACGGTAATTTCCTGCGGTAAAAAACCTACATAAGAAAAGACCAGAACATCTCCAGCGGTAATATTATTAATGGTATAATTACCGTCAAAATCGGTTACCACACCATTAGTAGTATTCTTTAAAATAATGTTCACTCCGGGGAGCGGAAGACCGGTGTCTGCTTCATCTACGGTTCCCGAAACCGAAAAGTTTTGTGCTTGCAAGGAAAAGGTTCCAATACAAAACAAAATTAGTACAAGTATTCGATTCATTTGTTGAGATTTTAATTCGAAATCAATTTATTAATTAATTGTTAAGGCCATGGAAAAAGCGCCTTTACAATACTTCAACATGAAAATTTTAAGGACAGAATTTTGTGAATTTGTTATTATAGCGCTCTGAAACCGAAGATTACGCAGTTTCAAAAAAAATTACCTGAAGTATTGATTTTGGGGCTATTAACAAGAATGTTGAGGCGATGTTGTGGTAAAATGGTTAAATGTTAAGTACTCAAAACTTGAGGATGTACTCTACTAAACCCTGATCATGGTCTAGATCCATCTTTTTACGCAAACGATATCGTTTTATTTCGACACTTCGCACCGAAATATTTAGCAATGGAGCAATCTCTTTTGAAGATAAATTAAGTCTTAAATAAGCACAAAGTTTGAGATCGTTAGAAGTAAGATTTGGATGTGCCTCCTTTACCGATTGCAGGAAATCTTTATCGGCATTATCAAATGCTTCTTTGAATAATTTCCAATTATCTTTTTCGGCAATATTTTTATTAATTACTGAAATAACTTTTTGAATATCGTCTTCATTTTTTGCCGAAGTCAATTTTTTCTTCAGCTCATTTAAAAACTCATTCTTTTTAATCAGGTTCATCGTAGAAGCGGCGAGTTCGCGATTCTTAGATTCCATATCTGATTCTAGCTTTTGATTTTGAAGCGTGATTATCTCCTGTTGGGATTCTAACTGTTTAATTTCAATTTTCTTGCGGTTACGCTCCATCAACCTGTTTCGTTGTTTTCGGAAGTATCCAGTATAAATTTTATGCAGGATAAAAATGAGCAGTAAAAAAAACAGAACATACATAATTATTGCGGTGGTAGTGGCATACCAGGGTAAGGCAATACTAAAAGTATAGGAAGCGATCTCACTAATTTTATTATTGTATTTACCTCTTACTTCAAAAACATAATCGCCCGATGGCATATTTTCAAAAGTAGCACTCCCATTAGTTTGCCAATCACTCCAACCCTTACTAAAACCTTTAATTCTATAGCTGTACACCGGTTTGGTAAGTTTGGAATAAACAGGGATACTGAATTCAAAATTGATATTATTTTCAGCATTGGGTAATTTTAGATCCTCAAGTTGTAATCCATGACTGCTGAAATTATTCTCTAAACTAGCCGTAGAAACCTTACTAATGCTGAGTTTTTCCATCTCCGGAAGATCTAAAGGCGTAGAAAAAATAGTATATCCTAAATTGGAACCTACCAAATACTCGCGCTCACCAATTAGAGAAATATTTTCAAATCCTTTAGCTATACTTCTATATTCTATTGGAATTGCTACCGACTTTGCACTTAACCTATCCTGAAATGCGTCCCGGGTTACATAGACAAGATTCTCACTACCAAAGCTCCACCAGGTATTATCTGGTAAAACTTCAGAAATTCCCGTAATTCGAGATTCCTCTATAAGCTTGTTTAAATTATTTTCCTGAAGGAATTTATTTTTGGAAGGATCATATTTATAAATTTCATCTTCAGTAGAATAATATATGGAATCATTAAACTGAAATACTTTTAAGCCCATCCCGCCCTGATAGGACACGTTATAATTTTCTTTACTTTTTACTTCCCTAACCTCGCTATCTACCTTCAGCTTAAAAATCCCTTTGTGATCGTGACCCACCCAGATTACCGAATCATTTTCAACTACAAGGTTACGTGAAGAAAGATCGAAATTAGCTAAATACTCCGGATCGTTTTCAAATTTGCCATCTTCCCAAAAACTAATTCCATCGTAATGTCCCTGGAGCAAACCGTTCTTAAATTCCTTGATTTCCCAAACACCCTGCCCATCAAAAATATGATTAGCAGTATTACCCTTTATCGCAAAAACCCCACGATCGTGACCGGCGAATAATTTTCCGTTTATTTCATTAATACTCCAAACCTGCCCGCTGGTGCCGGGAATAAGTTCATAATCTTTAGAAGTATCATTGCTCACATACAAGCCCTGGTTAGTCCCCAAATATAAATGATCCTGAAACTGGTAGCTGGAATACACCGTGCCTACTTTTCCGTAGATATCTGTAAATAATCTAAACGGACTTTTGCGATTAATAAGCACTAGCCCATTGTCCAGGCCACCCCAAATATTACCTGCTTTATCTTCCATTATTGATAAAACCGTGTTGTTATTAATCACGGGTTGCAACAGCTGGTAATTCAAGGAAGTTTCGAGGTTATAAACATGTAAACCATTACCAATGCTGCCCAGCACCAATGTTTTATCCTTAAGCAGTTGCGCGGTAAAAATACTTTCCTCTATTGGATAATTTTCAAATTGGTAAGGCCGCCAGGTATTCCCTTCTATGGTAAAAAGTCCGTCATCGCGGGTAACAGCAAGCATTTTATTTTTCTGGAAAGGGAAAAGTCCAACAATGGGTTTATCTTCAATTTCGGCGTTGGTAATCACGCGTTCTATTACACCATTATCTATAGCGTATAAACCATCTTCGGCTACCTGGTAGTATAATTTATTGTCTACCCTAAATAAATTCGAAATAATATCGCCGGCGGTAATTGTACTTAACTGCCCGGTTTTTTTATTGTAGCTATACAGTCTGCGTAAACTTTGAAAAACTATGTATTCTTCTAAGGCAGCAATATGCCAAAATTGTTCGCCATCCAGAATCTTCTCTTTAGAAAGATCAGTAAGACTGGTGTAGGTTAGCTCCCCTTTTTTACTGTGTTCCCAAAAGCCAAAATCCATATAAGAACCGGTGTAGATCCTATCGTCCTGGGCCAAAACCGAGCGAACTGCACTTGCATTAGGAACTTTATGAAGATTCCACTGCTCCCCGTTAAAACTGAGCAACCCCAGGTTATTGGCTACATAAATATGATTATTAGGCGCCTGGGAAATCATCCAGTTTTGATTGCCGGCGTTATAAATACCGGGATCAAAATTGGTTATTGGCGGTAATTCCTGCGCAAACAGGCTGAAACTAAAAAATAAAAAGAAGGCTAGTAAACGCATAGTTTAGCAAAAAACGGAAATTACTAAATAATATGGGCTTTTACTAAGAAGAATATTTTTAGAAAATCATTGTTGCAATTTTCGATTAAAGTATGCCGGTTAAGTTTTGTATTTTATAAATGATTTTATCCTTTTCATTTCAATATCTTTTGATCTTGCGCCTTTGAGAGTGGTTAATAAACCATGCGAATCTATATTTGAAAATACGGATTTAATTCCTTCGGAAATGAATTGCTTTAAAAAAATACTTTTTAACCCTTGCTCTGTTGAAAAGTTATATTCTATACGATAAATAAAAGCTTAAATGAAAAATATAACACCTATCGATCCTGTAAAAATGTATTTATCATATCTTTAAATGAATTATTTAAAACAATAGCGGCAATCGAAAAGCCAGAAATGGCTATTTAGGTCTGATTACTTCTATGAAAATAAAACCAATAATTTTCTGGGGATTTTTTCAACTCGCCATTGCTATAGTGCTGGCAAGTATAGGCCTTAAAGCCTTTCTCCTTCCAAATGGTTTTCTAGATGGCGGGGTAACCGGGATCTCGATCTTATTGAATAAAATTACCGGGTTCGAAATCTCTATAATTCTTCCGGTTATTAGTATTCCATTTTTTGCGATTGGCTGGTTCACGATTTCTAAAAGAATAGTGATAAGGTTGCTAATATCTGTCTTAATATTATCTCCGTAATTCATTTTTAAAATTTTCAGTCTCTAACCGATGGTAAGCTACTTATCTCTATTTTGGGCGGACTATTCTTAGGTAATAAAAAAATAAGAATGAATTTAGATTAGAATATCTCTAAAATCATCTGTGTAATTAGCTTTAATACAATTCTCTTGTTATTCTTACTAAAAGGTTTAATCACTATATTTCACTTAGCACAGTGTTTAATTCTTGTAATTTTATAGGCTTAATAAGGTAATTGCTACTTAAGTTATACATTTCAGCTTTTATAAAATCATCTTCATTTATAGAGCTGGTTAAAATAAAAATTGTGATCTTTTGTTCAATAGGAATTTTAAGAAATTCTTCCAGAAATTGCCATCCGTCCCAAACAGGCATATTTAAATCTAATAAAATCAACTCAGGTACAGGCTCTCCGGCGGTTATAAGAGCATTAAGCGAATTATAGGCCTCTTTGCCGTTTTTACAAACAATTAGATTGTCTACCAAGCCGGTTAGCTTTACGTATTTTTGAGTAAGCATTTGATGCACGGGATCATCCTCTATGATGCACGCAAGATTAATTTTCTTCATTAGGTAAAATAATTTTAAAGGTCGTTCCAACATCCTCCTTGCTCTCCACAAGGATCTTCCCGTTCATACTTTCAATTTGATTTTTGGTAATAAATAAGCCTAAGCCCCTGGAGTCTTTATGGGTATGAAAAGTTTTATACATTTGGAACAAGCGGTCTCCATGCCTTTTTAAGTCCATTCCCAGACCATTATCTTCAAAAAATAAAATAGTTTTATCTTTCTTTACTTTGCTATAAATCTTTAAGTAACTATCTCTTTCAGGTGACTTATATTTAATAGCATTAGTGATAAAATTTAAAACTATACTTTCTATATAGGCAGGAACACCCTGAATTTTGGTATTCTTATCAACCAGGTTTTCGATCCTGATATTTACGTTCCTTATCTGGTTAGATAAGCTATCTATATTTTTTTCTATCACCTCGTACAAATTAACAGCATGTAGATTTGCTTTATTAAAGCTAACCGATATTACATCACTTAGATCTTCTACGGTTTGCTGTAAATTTTCGGCACCACGGCTAACCATTTTAAAAAGTTCGTTGCTCTCCAATTCTGGATGATCATTTTCTAAAACATCTAAAAGCCCAATAATTCCAGAACTATGAGATCTTAAATTATGAGAAACGATATGTGCGAAATTCTTGAGTCGGTTATTTTGATCCTGGGTGATATCCAGTAAAGATTTAATTTCGTTTTCAACTCTTTTTAATTCTGAAATATCTACAGCAACTCCAAGGTAACCTGTAATCTCATCGTCTTTTTTAATAGAAGTTATAGATAGCAATACCGTGAACTTACTACCATCTTTTCTTATATACGTCCATTCTTTTGCCTCGGATTTGTCTTTTTGAGCGTCATAGGTAAGCACTTCAAAATCTGAAAATTTTCGATTTTTCTCAGCAATTTTTTTTGCTTCATTCCTAATCTCTTGCTTTTCATGAATAGCAAGAGGTGTTAGTCTCCCGAGTACTTCCTCCTGATTATATCCTAATGCAGTTTCTGCCCCTGAATTAAAATGGGTGATCAAACCCTGTTTATTAGTTGCAATTATACCTACCTGCGTACTTGCATCTAAAATAGCCTGCAGGTTGGAGAGAGCCTTCTGCAATTCATATTCTGCTTGCTTTTCTTTGCTTATATCTTGAATAAAAGACCAAATTAATTTATTATTATTGAGATCTTCTACCAATACTCCTCGTAGAAGAACCGGATACTTGGATCCATCTTTTCGTTTATATACTTTTTCAAATGGGCCATAAACCCCTGTTTCATCCAATTGTTTGAGAACTTTTTTCTCTTCGGCCTCGTATTCTATTGGAGTTAAATCCCAATAGCTTAAATTCATAAATTCTTCTCTAGAATAGCCGGAAGGCTCAACCAACTTATCATTTACATCCTTAAACTGGCCGGTTTCATAATCATTAAGAGCAATACCGATAGGTGATAATTCGTATAAAGCATTTAGTAAGTTCTGCTGATATTTTAATTTTTCGGTATATTTCTTTGCTGCAGTATTGTCAATTATTTGAGAAATAAAATAAAGAATAGTTCCACTTTGGTCTCTAACCACTGAAACAGCTAAAATTATATGAATAATATTTCCATTTTTATGAAAATATCTCTTTTCCATATTATAATTAGATCTTTTACCTTCAATTACCTCGGTGAGTAAATTTAAATCTTTATCTAAGTCTTCGGGATGGGTGATATCCTGAAAAGAAAGTTGTTTTAGTTCCTCTTCATTATAGCCCACAATTTCGCATACCTTTTTATTAACTTTTAGCCACTTTCCATTTTCATCCAGCAGCGCCATACCTACGGCTGCATTTTCGAAATTTCCTCTAAAAGCTTCTTCACTTACCCTTAATTCTTCTTCATATTTCTTACGCTGATTTATATCCTGATGAGTGCCGTACATTTTTAATGGCTTACCATCTTGGGTCCATTCAAATACCTTTCCTCGGTCCATGATCCAAACCCAATTACCGTTTTTATGCTTCATCCTGCTTTCAAACTCATAAAACTCGGTTTTCTTTTGAAAGCATTCTTTTAACAAACGATTAGATTCTTTAAGATCTTCTGGATGTGCCAGGCTCATCCAGGTTTCTATACTTACCGGTTCCAGTTCCTCTAAAGTATAGCCCAAAATCTCTGCCCATCTTTCGTTAAAAACTGTTTCTCCGGTTTGAACGTTCCACTCCCAGGTTCCTACATTGGTACCTTCAATAACAGATTTAAATCTTTGTCTAACATCTACAACATCTTGTACAGGACTTCCTTCCGGCAATACGTAAACAACATTCTTATGCTCATCGAATATGGGTTTAAGACTAAAGAATATAGTCGTGGGCTGTTGGTTTGCGGTCCATACTTTTACTTCATAGGATACCGTTTCACCCTGCACAGCTTTAAAAAAGTTTCTTTTTAACTCTTCCTGTGTCTCTTTGGATATTTGCCACCAATAACAATCCCAGAAAGGTTTACCTCTTACATCTTCCAGTTGAAGGTCTGCAACGTTTAAGGCAGTTTCGTTGGCTTCCAGAAGAGTCCCGTCTAAATCTAAAAAACCAATAAAGGTAAAAGTAGAATTGAAGATCTCTCTATATTTCAATTCGTTTTTCTTAACCTCTGTTATATCCTGAAAACTCCCTATTACTTTATCACCTACTCTTCGGCCGGTACTTCTTACCCAAATTTCATTATTTTTAGCTGTAATTAACCTGCAGGTTACATCAAAGCGTTTGCCAGTTGCTATGGTATTCTCTAATGCTTTACTAATTTTCTCCCTATCGCTTGGGTGATAAAATTCAATTGCTTTTTGTTTATCGAATTTAAAATCTAAGGGCACCTCGTGAATATGATAAACAAATTCTGTCCAAATTGTTTTTCCCGTTGCTATATCTAGCTCCCACCCCCCAATTTTATTAGCTTGCTGAGTTTCTTCCAGTAAATCTAAATTTCTCCTAAGCTCTTGATTTATATTATTGGCCTGAATTTGCTTTTTTCTTAATTCCAAAAGCTTCATTGTCTGACTGGCCAGGCTATTCAGTAATTTCTTTTGCTCTGAGTCCAATTTTTTAGACTGAGAATCTATAACACATAAAGTGCCTAATGCATATCCATTTTCATTGACCAGCGGCACACCTGCATAAAAATGTATAAAAGGTTCTTGTGTTACTAGGGGATTATCGTGAAAACGCTGATCTTCCTGAGCATTTTCTATTATAAATAATTTATCAGGCTGGTGAAGGGCGTGAGCGCAAAAAGAATAATCTTTACAGGTTTCGCTATTCTTTAAACCGTGATGAGACAAAAATAATTGTTTATCTTCTGTAACCAGGCTTATTAACGAAATTTCGGTATTACAAATCTGAGCAGCCATTTTGGTAAGAAAATCGAAATCATCCTCCCGTTCTGCACCAAAAATATCATAGGCTTCCAGTTCTCTTAGTCTATCGTTCTCATTCTTTGTTACTTCAGGTTTTTTCATTTCATAAATAATAGTAGCAATTACAAATTATGATTAACAAGATTATTTTACTTCTTCAGCTAGGAATTTATTTACAATCTCTTCCATAGATTGCATTTTTATAGGTTTTCTAAGAAAATCATCCATGTTTTTACTATCATCATTAGTAATAAGGTGTTCTTTTTCGTAGCCACTTAGCGCTACAATTGGCGTACGACTGCCATCTACTTCACACTGTCTTATCTCCTGGGCAGTTTCAAAACCATCTATAGTGGGCAACTGAATATCCAAAAAAATAAGATCTACCTTGTTTTCTTTAAACTTAAGAATACCATCTTCTCCGTTTTCTGATTTAAGAACTTTAGTCTCTGGACATATTTTTTTTATAAGTTGTTCGATTAAAAAAAGATTAACAGGAGTATCATCAATAACTAAAATACAAAGGTTTTGCGTAGGGGGCATTTAATAAGGTTTAGGAACTTGGTTGAACAATTTATTAATTTAATTTTAAAAAATAGGAATTACCTGGATATTTTGAACAATTGATAGTTGGAGTTAGAGTATACCAGATAGTAAGACGCCATTTTATCTTCTATTATTCGGGTTAATTGATCTTCCACGAAAAAGCTTTGCTGAGCTTTACTTACCAATAAATAATCTGCGTACCTACCAGGGGCTTGTAAGGCTTTATAATAATCGGCTTTAAACTGATCTAAGTAAATTGTATTCTTTCTGGATAAGCTCATAACAGGATAAACTAGCTTATTATCACTAAGAATTACTGGTTTATCACCTAAATTATTATTTACAAAATCAGCCATATTTTTGGCAGGAGTATCATATAAAGGCTGTTCAAAATCTAGAAAAGTCAGCATTTGAGTTTCCTGGGAATGATGTGTGTTCTTAAAATATAAACCTTCCCCTAAAACCGTTAGAATAAAAACGATTGTGGTTAGACTGTAAAGAATTCTACTTCGCTTAAATCGAGGCAAAAGGGGTGTTTGAAATAAGTGAATAAATGCCGCTATGCCCGAAGCTGTTATTATTAGTAGCACAGGTAGAAACAACTGTGTTCCCGAAGCTGTGTTTTTTGAGTACATTACCCAAAGCGGGACCAATAGCAAAGTAAGCTGGAATAAGAGTTTTTTTCTCCCAATAATTGAAGCCGCTATAAACAGGGGTGAAAGGTAAAGACACAATTTCAATAAGTACGTAATAGATGTATCTACTGTTCCCAATGTGAAAAACTGACTTTGATCCCATTGGGTGATTTCTGAACGCTCAAAGAAAAAAGAATCACCGGTAAACCAAAAGTTTATTAGGAAATAGCATAACAAACTCATTACCGGTGTAAAGAGAATAATCAAAAAAGTTGAAAGGGAACGTTGCAACAACTCTTTGGTAGCCGTAAGGTTTTGGGTGATTTGAGAAAATATACCTAAGTAAGATTTATCTATACCCGAGGATTTAAATAAGGATAGTAAAAACACTAATGGAATCATAAATACCAGAATCCACAAAAATTTATAATTTAAAAACACAAATAATGTAAGACAGAGGCTTAATAATACAAAGTTATAAGTAGTAAAGTACCTTATATATCGAAATATAAGATGAAAAAATAGAAAATAGAAAATGAGATAAAGGTATAAAGAAGAACCAGATGTCGCCGCCGAAAGCATCATCGGGCTACAAAGAAAGTAAAGACTTACAAGGACAGAAGCATATTTTAATTCTAACTGAAATAATTTTACTACCAAGTAAGCAGCAAAAAATGCCATAAACAGTGCCGAAGTAATAACGGGAGCTCTTTCTATGTTTATTAAAGCAGCAGGAATGGCAAATAATTGCGCCAAATTGGGGTATATAAAATAAAAAAGCTCCAAAGTTTTATCTTCATTCTTAAAAAGCAATTGAAGTTTATCACTTATAAATAAAGATTCGTAATGTCTTGACCCCAGCTTTGCATTATAAACACCCAATAGTAGGTAATAAATAGCGTATAAAAACCCAACAACAAATATGGAAAACAGCTTTCTCATTTTTTATTAGGTTTATGAGCTTTTGTCAATCCGTGATTTGTTTTTTCCCAATAGAACGGCTTGGATATTAATTGAAATAAACCTTTATATGCTGAAATGGAATGCATAAGCCAATAGACAGGATTAGCTATAGCAAAATGTATTAGGTTATAAGATTTCCTCCTAAATACCGCTACCATATTAATGTAGATCATTAACAAATTCCCGGCTAAAAAATTAAAAATAGAAATGATAATAACCCATTCTGGGAAAATTAGGGTGAAAAAGTTAATTATATCGGTATTAACTCCGCTTAAAAGATTTTCACTGAAATCGAAAGTTAAAAAAATATAGAATAGAAAAATAAAAAGTAATATAGGATAGGTTAAAAAAGTAAAAATTGTTCCGCCTATAAAAAACTGAAAGCCAAAAAAGCCATTCAGGCCAACTTCCTTAAACAATTTAGCCGGTTTTCGCATATGCACTAAATATGTTTGCATATAGCCTTTAATCCACCTGGAGCGTTGTCGTATCCAGTTATAAAACTCGTTGTTAGCTTCTTCGTAAGTGGTGGAATTAAGTACGGTCACTTTATAGCCCTTAGCATATGCACGAATTCCCAAATCTGCATCTTCTGTAACATTAAATCCATCCCAACCGCCTAACTCCATTAATTTATCAAACTTAAAATGATTGCTGGTTCCTCCAAGCGGGATGGGCACTCCCAGGCCATCTAAACCGGGTAGCATATAATCAAACCAATATGAGTACTCCAGGGTAAACATCCTGGTTAAAAAGTTCTCTGTTTTATTGAAATAATTAAGCGCACATTGTACTACAATATATTCTTCGGGAAGTTTATTAAAGAGTGCATGTACTAATTTTAATTGATCACTATCTGGAATATCCTCGGCATCATAAATAGTAAGATATTTACCTTTACTGAAGTGCAATCCATAATTGCAGGCTTTTGGTTTAGTTTTAGGCTGCGCATAGGGAATTATAACCGGATCAAAAATACAGGGAAACTTTAGATTTTTAACCGCATCAAACGTTACAGGATCGTCTGATTCTATCAGCAATTTAACATCTAACTTTTCCTTGGGATAATCTAAATTTTGAAGGTTTGAAGCTAGTTTATATATAACCTCAGATTCTTTAAAAACCGGCAATTGTAGCGTATAAAACGGGAGATCTTTATCTGGAAAATTTCCCAACTCTGCGGATGATATTTTTTGCAGTGCTTCCGACTTTGCTCCAACAACGGTCAATAGAAACTTAAAACCTATGGAAATAAGAAAAAACAGGTTAATAAGTAAGTTAACACTAATTATAGTGATAATCGGAAATAGAAATAAGCAAATTAAAAATACAATGCCAATTCCCCCAAGCACAAGTACTTGCTTAGCGGTGAAAGTTTCCAGAGCAGAGCTTTTTGGATCTTTATTGAACAAGTCAAAAACTGCCTTTTCTAAAAGTTCTTCTCCATAAGTGAGGTGGAGTGCTTTTACAATATCCATATCTTCAGCAATATGAATTTCCTTAACCTCTAAGGAAAAATATTCTGAAAATTTAGAAATACTAATATTATCAGATGGGTCTGCTAATACTAAATCTACTAAACCATTTTCTCTAGTAATTGGATATAAGTTATGGTCTAATAGAAAATCAAGATCTGCTTTGTTTAAATTTTCTTTAAACTTGATTAAACCTGTATAGTCAAATTCATAAAATTTTATCTCTTCCTTCAATAATAGTTGCTTGTATTCAAGACGGGATAAAAAAGCATAATTGAGCGCAACTTTTAGAAAAGATTTATTCATCTCCCTACTCCAAACCTCCACCTTATCGTAGGCTTCTTCCTGGAGTACGCCAGATTTTAAAAATAAATCATTCCTATAAAATTTACGCATATCAATCTAGTCTAATCACGGCAAAGGTTTGAAAACCGCGACCTATTGCTGAATTGCTGTTATATACATCGCTAAACAAACCTCCATACAAAGTAAAGTTGTTAGAAAACTCATATCCCAAATTTAGGGATGCTTTAATCATTTTAAAATCTGCAACGGCTTGTAGGTTATTTCTAAAAAACTCATCCCTATCGCTACCAGAAAACATGCCCTCTATTTCTCCAAGAAGGATAGTTTTTTTTGAGAGATTATAACCTTCTGAAATCAAAAACCTGAACTGGACAGGATCTTCAGGAAAGAAATACCGTAACCCAACTTCAATTTTATGGAAATTATTGTACTCTCCAAGCAGTTTTAGCGTTCCCGCGAAGATTACTCGGGTTTCTAAAGCAAATAGATCATACCCAACAAACGGAGTTGCATTATTTGAATAGAGTGGTATATAGCTAATTAAACTTGCCATTAAATAATTGTCCTTGAATTTTGCAAGATGAAATTTTAAACCCAGTTCAATATCCCCCAGATCGCTATTGGTATTAGATACATTATTATCTTCATAGGTATTGGTGAAGAATGGTATAGAACCAATTATATTCACTTTTTCTCCAAAAAGTGGTGCTGCTATAAAAAGCCTTGGATTATAATTGCTGAACTTACCATCCTTATTAAATCTTATCTTATCACCTACCGAATTTCTATAGGAGGTAGCAATATACCTACTTACATAAGGAGAAAGTAAAATTTCTCCGCTGGTTTGCTGCCAGGGATTAATGCGTTCTTTTACATTTTCTATGCTATCTGATTTAACCTTGTTAGTCGCAGCATTCTTATCCTGGGCATTTAAATGGATAAAGCATAGAATAAATAGGGGTAGTATAAAATTATTTGTTTTCAATGATGCTATTCTTTGATTCTTGAGATTTTTGAAAGATATAAATGAGAAGAACTATCATTAAAATTAGGAATCCAAAAATGATAATAATGCCATAGTTTTTCCAGAAAGCATCAAAATCACCTTCTATTTCTTCTTTATCTGGTTTGTTAATATTCCTAAGGCTAAAACTATAGGAATTATTTTCATTAGCTAAAATAATATCTGAAGAACTAAAATTTGATTCCTCGATATCTTGAACTAAACGAGCTAGAGTTTCAGGTCTTTCTTTGGGATTATAAATAAACATAAACTCCTTATCCCCACTCTCAAACAATTGGTTTAATGCAATATTCTCTGCATATTGAATATTAAAGTACCTATTGAAATCTTCCTTCTCGAAGTAATATTTATCTTTATCTATAGCTACGTAAGCATTACTGCTTTCAAACTCCTGTAAAGAAGTGCTATTTGAAGTTATAATAATCCCATTATGGCTATTAATATTAGACTGTAAACTATCTAGCGGAAGAATATTAGGGTATATATACCCTTCTTTAGTGAGTATATCACTATTAAAAACCTCCAGTAATTCACCTATGACACTAATATCCTGTGGATTATTAGGGCTATCCCAATATATATTCGTTTTATTTTTGGAAAAATGCTGCTGAAAAGTCCCAAAACTTAATTGCTCCCTTTTATTAAATGCTTCAGCAACAAAACGAGAATTATTTAAATCTATTTGGGCATAAAAGGAGGACGGGTTAACAACGCATTGCCCACCTTCAGGAATATAATAATACTCAACCTTTAAGTTGTTCTGTTGTCTAAACTCCACACTGTCAAAATGCAAAACATCATCAAAACTTCCGAAATTATTAAGTGAGTTACTGTATTTCAGTACATCGTTCATATAAATATTTACATAAGCAGCCTCATTATCTTTAAGAGGGCGATATGCAAACTTCAAATTTAGGCTTAATTTAGAAAGGCCGGGAGGAAATAAAGCTTTTGGAAACGTAATTTCCTTTTTCATCTTTCCTACTCCCTCGGTAATTTCTTCGCTTACTCCTAAATTTCTAAAACTAATCTCCTGATAATCATCTTTTATATAACTTTTAAGATCTTTACCCTGATCTACCTGGTATGAGCTGGTAAAAGCACTTTGAAGTATATCCTTATCTAAAAAACTTTGTGCAGCTTTCTCAAAACCGGTTAGATCATTTCCAGTTACTAAAACCACCACAGGCTCGGTGCCAGCATCCCCTGTTATTGTATCCTCTTTCTTAAGATGATGTAATTTTACAAGGCCTTTCTCCGAATTTAAGCCTTGGGTAATTGATTGCTTACCTGGTAAGTCATCGAAATTCCTTAATTCCCCCAAAAGGACACTTTTAGACTTAATGGAATCTAAACTTTTAGGTAAGGTTTTAACCTCTAATTTTCTTCCTAATTCATTTTTAAAATAAAATTGAATATAGGCGGCATATTTTACATTTGTTAAAGTAGGATTTTCCGGTAGGTAAATAGCCTTTACTTGCTTTATATAACTACTGATAGTATTAGATTGAATTTCCTTATTTTCTTTTATATTCAAAACAATTTGAGAAGTTCCTAGTCTCCTGAGCCAAAATGCACCTTCATTATACACTTCACAATACTCATCAAGAATCTTTAAATCACTAATTACATCTATTCTAATAAAACCGGAATTAACCTGTCTCTGACTAAGAGGGATCTGGAAGTCAATACTGTTTCCGTCTTGCGATGGTCTCTTGGTTGAAAAAGGAATATTGTTTACCGCTACCGTTACAAAACTTTTATTAAAATTTAGAACTTCAGAGGTTTTAAAGTTTAGGAATAGTTTACTCCCTGTGAGAAGTCGTTGGTTCTCTCCCATTGGTATAAAGTAAGTAGATTTACTTTTAGAGCCCCAGGTGACCGTTTCTTCAGGATAATCAAAATCTTCAAAACTATACTCGCTTTGTGCGATCAAGCTTTGAAAACATAAAATAAATAAGAATAAGCTAAAGTTTTTTATTATTTTCATTTTCATAGAGTAAGGGTCAAATAAGGAAATAGGGCTATTAATTTTCTATTTTAAATTCTACCAAAAACTCAAATCCAAGGCTGTTGGAAGCGCTATAACTTAAGTGCCCGTCCAGTTGTTCTATATTTCTCTTGGCTATACTTAAACCAAGCCCCTGGTTATTTTGAATATTTTCCAGATTATAGATGTTTATATTCTTAAAATAAGATTCCATAGTGGTCATAGACATACCGGAGTTTGCGTTGACTACTTCCATAATTATACTGTCACTTTCATTCCTGGTTAGAATCTTAATCCAATCGTTATTTTTTGAAAAGTCTAGCGCGTATTTGAGGATATTATACATAGCCGTATTTAATATTTTGCTATCCCCCAAAATAACTGAAGCATTCGCTTTTAAAGCTAAATCAAAATTAATATTTCGGGAAGAAGTATGTTCTATGAATTTATAAATATTCTTATGTATAATATCGTGAAGCTCTAGAGGAACTTTTTTAATTCTTTCCTCCACTGCGGCCTCTTCACTAAAATTCCTAAAAAAGTCCTTGTTTTTTTCATCTGCTTCATCCAAAGCATTTTTAATTATAGGCAGATAGTCTGGACCTTCAGATTTTTTTAAATATCTATCTTCCAATTCTATTAATTCTATCATAGATTCAATACTGCCAAGGTGATTTTTTAAGTCGTGTTGAAAGATTTTCGCCTTATTTTCCAGAAAGGCCAGTTTAGATTCATTATTCTCAATCTCTCGTCTTAAAACTTGATTTTCAAGTCCAAAATCAGAAACTTTTTGAGTTTGCTTATATTCCTCCTCTATTTCATCCTTTAAAGAGAGAGTCTTTATAGATGGAAAAGCAATACTCACCAGGCAAAGAGAAAAAGTAGTATACCCCCCTAATAGTAGAAGATTTTTGAGATCAATAAAATCTATGTAGTTTAGAAAAAATACCATCACACCTAACACTCCAAACTGAAAAAAGGCATCATATGGTTTCCAAATGGCAATAGTATTAAAGCTGACAAAGGTGATTGCCAAAAACACCAAATATAAAATTTGACCAGTTTCATTACTAACTCCAATACTATATAGGAGTAAAAAATTTAGTATAAGAAGTACGAGGTGTAGAAGTATTGTTGGCTTAATTAGTACCTTAGCTAACAATCGCTGACTAATTATTACAAGGCCTACACATACTAGATTTAAAATAATAAATTCCAAATATTGTTCTTGGAAAAGAAGGAAATCTATAATGGATATTAAAATTAAAAATATAATTGCTCCCCAGATTAGCTTATTGCTTGCTTTCCACATTCTTACATGTAATTCTCTAAAAAACCAGGTTTTGGGGACGCTACGTTTAGTCATACTTTATTGCAATCTAAGCAAAAGCAATCTAATAAAAAAAAGGTTAAAAAATAATTACTTATTGTTTTTTATAATATTACTCCTCACCCTTTTTTCTACCTCAAATATTCATGCTCAGGGAATGAATGTAACTGGACTAGAAAAAACCTGGGATTTAAGTAAAACCGAAATAAATCGAAATTACTATCAAAGAGTATTTAAAAACCTAAACCGTGATAACGTTGAAGGCATTCGGCTTCCTATAGACCTTAACTATTTTTTAAACCAAGCTAATAATCAAGAAAAAAGAAAATTTAAAAAATTGATAAAGAATATAGTTTCTTATCAAAAACAAAACACTCCTTTGGTTCTCGCTTATTTTAATCATAATCTTACCCACGAAAATTATAAAGCTGAAGCTAATTTAATAGCAAAAAATTGGATCATCTTATTGCAAATCTTAGAAAAGGAGCAAGCTTTGAGCAAAAATCTATTTCTAGAAATTGCCAATGAACCTACTATCTACCCTCATCAATGGAGAGAATCCGCAAAAATCATCATAGAACAAATTAGAAGTTGTTATCCAAATCTCCATTTAATAGTCGGATCTTCTAATTACAACAGTATTTATGAGTTATCAAGACTAGAACCTTTGCCCTACGAAAACATTATTTACACCTTTCATTTTTATGAACCATTTATTTTCACACATCAGGGCACAGAATGGACCGGTCCACAAAATAGTACTACAGGTATTCCATTCCCCTTCCCGGATAGCACTAAAAGAAATATGCCGGATTTAGCACCACAGGCAAAAGGTACTCCGGGAGAAATAAATTACAGAGACTATCAACATACCGGCACGTTAGAAGCTATTAATCATAAAATATCTTCTGTCGCTAACTGGAGGGATACTTATGGTGTAGAAACCTGGTGCACAGAATACGGCGTAACCCAAAATGCTGATTCAGAATCCAGGCGAAAATACCTCCAAAAGGTCTCAAAAACCTTAAAGGCATATAATATCCCTGGGTTTATATGGGAATATGAAGGTAATTTTGGAGTTTATAAATAAATTTATTATACTTTATAATTTTCAAGGCCAAGTGCAAAAAATCGTTTTGCTTTAAAGCCATACCATACCTGTCTGCAGTATTTTCTACCAATCTCAAAAGGTATATTCCGGGATTTCAAGTAATCAATTAATCCCTGCAGGTAAATAAATTCAATATCCAGGATTCGAATTTTTGCTCGTTTCAAACGACCTTCAGTTTTTAGTGGACTAAAAGAAAAAGTCTTTGTATCGTTCTTTAAATATTCCAGCGCCTCCTTTACTGTGCAGGATTTCATTGCCATAATAAGATCTATGATAGAACCGCCTTTTCCAATTCCGAAGTCATACCATAGGTTCTTATGCAGGGATACGTTGAAAGAGGCTTGCGTTTCTGACCGCAGGGGACTTAGAAACCAAGCTTCTTTTTCCGTTGTTCTGCTGGGAAAGTGCCCTAATTTTGCAAGCGTTTTTAGGATGCAAATATTACGGGCTTTTTCCCAGCTTTTTGTTGTTGCTGTCTTTTCCATTTTTTACTGTGTTAGCTACAAATCCAATCAATTGAGTTCAAATTTTAGCATCGTTTTATTTTTGATGACAAAGTGATGCGGAAACGATGCGGCTGGAAATCCCCAGTATTACTGGTCTTATTTATATCTCGCATCAATTCATCAAAAAAAGAAGAAATTACCGGAGGCTTTTCTCCCTTGTGGTCTTCAGAATTTGTTGCTTTGATGCAGATCTTCCCGAAAGCCTTGATAACATTGAGCTTACACCCCGCATCACTTTTGCATCGTTTCATCGTTTTCCAAATCTTCAAAATTTTCGAGCAAGAATGATTTCTCTATTGTATAGTAGCGACCTTTTCCCGGAATTGGTGCCAGGCCATTCTGCCACATCACCATTTTTTGATAGGTGCGGGAATTATCCTGGTTTTTTAATTTCCAGTCATTTTTAAGAATTTGTCTTAACTGGGTAAGATCGGTTCTAACCCGGGTTCGATTTAAAACCTGCAATGCATCCAAAGGACAAACATCAACTTCCTCCAAATCAAAAGTTTCCATTGCGTCAAGGATCATACTTGCTAATTCTTTTTCCACCCGGTTCCGATTATTTTGCATCAGGTTCTCAAGTGCATTGGTTCTTATCTGCTCCGGAGTAAACCACATTCGGGTTTTGTGAGCTGTAGCTAATTCTCGTTGTTTCAGGTAATTTAAAAAGGCAGGGATTTCCATCTTCAGGTGCTCTAAAAAATGAGTTTCTTCTTTTTGTAGGGTTGGAACCTTCAATACCCAGAAACGGGTTTCTTCACTATCGATCTTTATAAAGTTATCTTCGTTGTTGCTACACAGGATAAATTTCCCAAAGAATTCCACCTCCCGCTTGTCTTTTCCCTTAGCCTCCAGTTTATTAAAATCAGTTGTGCTTAGGTATTTAATTCGCTCGGTAAGCTCTTCCTTGTTAAATAATACTTCATCAATACAGATAAGGAGTTTGTTGGCCCAATCTGCATTAAACTGGCTGCTGAAATTATCATTGGTCAGATAGGTCAGGTTGTTTTCAAAAATGGCTTTTAACCATTTTAAAAAAGTAGTTTTCCCGGTAACCCTTTCTTTAGAAACCAGACATAGGATAGGTAACATCTGGATTGGCTTTGCATATAAAAGTTGCAGATAATCAAGGCCTAATTCGAATTGGTTGCCGAAGATGTGTTTAATGAATTGCAGGGAACAATCTACTTTACCTATTTGGGGTAAATAGGATAAAGGAGCGTAAGTATTATAAAATCCGTGATGTACCTGTTTAAAATCCAGATGGCTCGGGATACAGGTGAAGCCTTCATATTTTTTAATACTTCCAACAAAACCTTTACCATGGTCCTGTCGTAAGGTCTCGATATTCCAGGGGATCAAAACTTCATTGAAGTTCCCGGCAATTGTGGGCATCGCTACTATCTTATAGTAACTGGTTCCCACCCGGATATAGGATAACTGTTTCATCATAACATTTTTAAAGGATGAATAAAAGACAAGCGCCTATTTCCGGTTTTTTATCAGGCCCTTATTGAACTGATCCTCAAGGAAAACATCTGACAGGTCCGGCTCTCCCAGGAGCCAGGCATCGATCTTTTCCTTGTCGAAAAATTTTTGACGAATATTAGGATTGTTTCCCATTGGGATAAGCCGCAGATGTGTAAGCTTATAGATCTTACTTTTGGAAAGCCCGGTATACTGTGCCAGATCTTCCACGTTCATCACTTTTTTAGTGGTTCCAAGGAGGCCTTTAATATCAATTAAAAGATCCTCAATTCTTTTGTTTTCTTCCATTTTGAATAAATATTGATTTAGAAAACAAACTAATTGAGAAAAAGAAATCAAATCTTATTAAGTGGAATATTTAACTAAAAAACAATTAAAGCTTTAATTTATATTCAGCAAATAATTGATTATGATGATAATTCCTTAAAAATGCTTTTCGATAAAACGTTCTAATGGGAGGGGGAGATTTAATGAAGAATATTTTTCAAAGGTCTGTTGAATTAGAATAATGGAAGATTCCAGAAAGAATTTATTTCGGATTTTCACCCTACTGATCTTTTTCCAGATTTTAAAATAAATTTTTCCATAGTTCCCAAAGATTCATACCATTAAATTTAGCTAAAAGAAGAATGTGGAAAACTATATTAGCGCTTAAGGGTTCCATGGTAATATTCAATCTGCAAATTATTCTCCAGAGATAGTGGAACTTTATGCGTGTATGAATATATCAGATAGAGTAAAATTTACAATTGCCATAAGAAGTTTTGCGTTATTCTTCAATCTTTGAAACTTAAAATAAATGAAGTCCCAACTCCAATTTTGCTCTCAACATCAATATCGCCACCTAAACTATTCATATAACTCTTTACCAGATATAAACCAATACCCTTGCTGTCCTTATGATCTGTAAACTTTTGGTGCAATTCAAATAGCCTATTCTCACTTTTTTCCATATCGAAACCAGTTCCGTTATCTATAAAATGAATTTGAGAACCGGCCTCATTTTTTTTAGAACTAATGGAGATTAAAGGTGGAAGTCCCGGTTGAGCATATTTTATGGAATTGGTAATAAGATTAAGGAAAATGCTGTGCAGGTAAAATTCATTAACCTTAAGGACTTCAACTGACGAAAAATCAATTTCAAAGGAAGTCTCGGTTTCTTCAATTAGAGAATGTAGGGAATCTAAAATGTTTTGAATTACCTCATTTAAATTCACCGGTTCGAAATTGGGTTCTAGAAAACGGTTTCCCTGAAGATGATCAACCTGATCGTTTAAAGTCCTTTTTAACTTATGAACCGATTTTTCTAATAACTCCAGATATAACAAGGTTTCATCATCCTGAATTTTGGATCGGTCTAGTAATTTAACAAGAGAAATTAGGTTGTTTACCGGAGACCTTAGATCTTGAGCCGTAGCATAACTTAATTGTGTAAGTCCTGAATTTTTTGAAGTAAGGTCTCTTATTCGGATGTGGCGATCTTCTTCCAGTTTTTTAAGATGGGTAATATTCTTGGAAATAGCGTAGATTAATTCTTTGTCTGGAATCGGAATAGAGGTCCAGGTGAGCCATACAATTTCTCCAGATTTCGTGAGATAACGGTTCTGGAAGTGCAACAAGGGTATCCCTTCCAAAATTTTAGCCCGCGTTTCCGCTGTATTTTGCCTATCCTTGGGATGCACAAAATGGCTAATGGGATTTGCGAATAATTCTTCCCGGGTATAACCCATTAATTTAATAAAAGCCGGATTTATTTTCCTGAAATATCCATCATACCCAGCGATACATAAGTAATCCTGGGATTGTGAAAAGAAAGGTTCCAGGTCAAGTTCGGTTTCTATATCGTTAAGTTCCATTGTAGGTTTGGGATTCCTACGTAAAAGTAAGGAAAATATTAGGGCTTTTTGTAATAAAATCCTGGTTTGAAGTCATATTAAGGGATCATATTTCCCAATTATTAGATGCTAACAACATAAGGTCTATTGCTTCTTATGTGCCTAAATACGTTACTAAGAATAACGCCAAATTTAAATGTCAGGTTTGGAACTGCTCTAAGCGTGTTTCAGAGCTTTACACCGACTTTTATACAACAACTGAGTTTACGGATCAATTTAAGCTTTTAAATGCAGTCCTAAAAGAGTTTGAGGTGAAGGATCATTTAGAACGTCCCTTTCTAAATGTAAAAATGATTGATTTAAATAGGATTACTCTACCTATGTATAAAAGGTTAGATGATAAAAATAAGGAACGTCAAATGTAGCATGATTGCAAAAAACGGTCATAGTATACCACCCTGGCCGGATTAAAGTGAACCACCTTGGCCGGTTCAAAGTGAACCACTTTAGCCGGGATAAAGTGAGCCACTAAGAAATCGATTCTATTTGTAAAAAGCCAAATGTCTTTTTTTGTAAAAAAGACCATGGCCAACAAACAGATAGATATGCGAAAAGTAAAACAGATTTTTAGGTTGTACAGCCAGGGCGTCAGTAAACGCCAGATAAGTTCGAGGCTGGGTTTATCACGTAACAC
>NZ_FVZF01000023.1 GCF_900168265.1 Salegentibacter salarius
AAAAAGCTAGGAACCTACTATTAAGTGAAGCGGGAATAGCACATCGTAAACGTCGGTGCTGGGATGTGGAAGCCGTTTTTGGGAATATCAAGCAAAACATGGGCTTCAAGCGATTTATGCTTCGGGGAATGGAGAAAGTAACTACTGAAATAGGGTTAATCGCTATGGCGCACAACTTAAGAAAATTCAGTATAGCATAGGAAGGGGGCTTCCTTCCTTTTTTATCATTAAGAATATCTACAAAAGAAGAAGCGCTTCTCTCACAAAAACTTTTATCAATAAAAAAGGCCATCTAAATACTTTTTAGACGGCCTCTTTTTTATAGCCATAAAATTGTTAGGCAAATCACAAGCAGAATTATAGCTGGCAAAGTTTGTTTTAAACTGTCCTTAATTTTTAAATGCATCGCAATAGCACCAAGCATCATTACAGCCATCCCAATTGCAGCAGGATCTACCAGCATTTCCAGCCAAATGCCTGCCAAAAGCATTAAAGCTAAGGTAACTTTTATAAAACCTACTAGATAAACCAGTTTCTCCGGTAATCCGTAGGCCTTGAATTCATCTTTCATATTTGCCGCTTCTCCGCCCCGGTAAGTAGTTTTCTTATTGAATCGTAAGAGCCAAACATTAAGTATTCCCAGGCCAACAATTAGCTGAAGTATTATTTTAAAAGTTTCCATAGTTTAAGTTTTAACTAAAGATATAAATGTTATTATTTATTTAAAAACATTGAACAAAATATTATGTTTGTTTCTTAAACTTTTGGTAAGTAAATACTTGATAAGAAGGCTTTCTATTGCTGAAAAACCTTTTTTAATTCTTCTGAAATCTTTGCAGGTTTCTTCTTTTCCTGGTCCATAAGCGCCCAGATGGTTTTTGCTTCAACCAATACCTTCCCGCTATCTGCATTTTTTATAATAACGTGACGGGTAGACTTTACGTGAGAGGTTTCACCAACATAGGTTTGCAGTAATATTTTATCTCCTAAAAAAGCCTGTTGTTTATAGCTAATTTCGTGCTTTACTACAATCCAGAAAAATTTATCATTCTGCTCTTTAGTCGCACGCGCATCCCAGTGAGCCCTTGCTACATCCTGGACCCATTGTACATATTGAACATTATTTACGTGGTTTTGCTCGTCTAAATGTTTTTTTTCAACTAAAAAACTCTGTTCAAATATTTCGGGAGTGGTAGCCATTATTTTTCTATTATTTCTACTTCAAAAATCGTATCCCAGTTTTTTCCGGTTACGTAGAGTTTTTGGGTGTTTTTATTGTATGCAATGCCATTTAGAACATGATTTTGAAGATCTAGACTTGGAAGATTTGATAATTGTTCGCGTAAACCTCTAAAATCTATTACTCCTTCTATTGCCCCATTTTCTGGATTGATAATAGTAACGCTGGGAAACTGGTAGGTATTGGCATAGATCTTTCCTTCAACCCATTCCAGCTCATTGAACTTCGAGTAAATTTTAGTGTTGGTAGCTACCTGTATAAAATCTTTTTCAGCAAGCGTTTCTGCATCTAAGATCCAGATCTTTTCGGTGCCATCACTTTTATAAAGCTTTTCGCCATCGTTACATAGACCCCAACCTTCTTTACTTTGGTTGTAACCGAAAGTACCGGTTTGCTCAAAAGTGTCCAGGTTATAGATCAAACCTTCTTTTTCGCGCCAGGTAAGCAGGTAAAGTTTGTTATTAAGAATAGTAAGTCCTTCGCCAAAATAAGTGTCCTCAAGGTTGATCTTATTTAAAACTTCCCCGGTTTCAAGATCGAGTTTTCTTAAAGAAGAATTTCCATATTGCCCGGTGCTTTCATATAAAGTGTCCTGGTAAAATTCTAAACCTTGCGTATATGCTTCACTATCGTGTGGATATTCCTTAATTACTTTATAGGTATAAGCTTTTGGTGCTTTATTGTTGTAAATTTTCAGTTCGTCACTAATAGTATCGGTTTCTCCTTCAGAAAAAACGATGGCTTCCAGTTTTTGGCGTCCTAATTTTGTTTTTTCTAGAGAAACTGAAAATGAAGTTTCCGCGGTTAGGGTTTTTAAATATTTCTGCTGAAAAAACAGGCGAATAGAATCTATTTGGCGGTCTTTTAGATTTTCAATCGAGCCTTGAATCGTCTCGCCAAGTTGAAATTCAGTCTTGTTTTCGTCGGTTTTCAACTTAAAATAAGAAGTTTTTTTATCAGAATTACTTCCGCAGGAAAAAATAATTAAGCCTAATAATAACAGGCACAGGAACTTAAATTTATTCATTGATTCTTTGCATTAAATACCTTGCTAAAATACTTAATTCACTTCAAAAAATACTTGCGCAAAGTAGGAAAGATTGTATATTTGCAGCGGCAAGTCCCACACAACCAGCTCCTGCTGAATCCCCCAGGGCGGGAACGCAGCAAGGGTAGGCGGTCGTAGCGGTGTGATGTGGGGTGCTTGCCATTTTTTGTTTCTAAAAGGTTCTAAATTTTATCGCATCTTTGCAGCCTATGAAAACAAATGCATCTCCTCACAAAGTAGTGCTTATAACCGGAGCTTCTTCCGGAATTGGAAAATCTATAGGCGAATATCTATCTAAACATAATTTTAAAGTTTACGGTACCAGCCGAAATCCTGCAAAAATATCTCATCCACCTTTTACCATGGTTGCTTTAGATGTAACCAAAAAAGAAACTATTGCTGCTGCAATTGAACAAATAATTGCGGAAGAAGGCAAGCTTGATGTGCTTATTAATAACGCAGGTGTAGGAATTACCGGACCTATTGAGGAGACTCCAGATGAAGAAATCGCAAAAGCTTTTGAAACCAATTATTTTGGACCTATAAAAGTGATTAAAGCGGTTTTGCCTGAAATGCGAAAGCAAAACAGCGGACTTATCATAAATATTACTTCTATTGCCGGCTATATGGGCTTGCCATACCGAGGAATTTATTCGGCTTCAAAAGGAGCTTTGGAACTCACAACCGAAGCTTTTAGAATGGAATTAAAAGATTTCAATATAAAAATGACCAATGTGGCCCCGGGGGATTTTGCTACCAATATTGCGGCGGGTCGTTATCACGCGCCGGTGCTGGAAGATTCTCCTTACAAAGAACCTTATGGCAATACTCTGAAATTGATGAATGAAGATGTAGATGCGGGGAAAGATCCTTTTGTTATGGCTAAAGCAGTGCATAAAATTATTCAGGAAAAAGATCCTCGTGGACATTATAAAGTAGGGGAAGCACTCCAAAAATTTTCTGTAGGCTTAAAGCGAATTCTGCCCGATAAAGTTTATGAAAAAATGCTGCTTAAGCATTATAAATTATAAATTTGCGAACACAACATATTAACAAACAACTATAGATTATGAAATTTTTTATTGATACCGCTAATCTTGATCAAATAAGGGAAGCCCAGGCACTTGGTGTTTTAGATGGTGTTACTACCAACCCGTCTCTTATGGCGAAAGAAGGAATTACCGGAAAAGATAATATTTACAAGCATTATAAAGCGATTTGTGATATTGTAGATGGAGATGTTAGCGCTGAGGTGATCGCAACCGATTTTGATGGGATTGTTAGAGAAGGTGAGGAGCTGGCAGAATTGCACGAGCAAATTATTGTAAAAGTTCCTATGATTAAAGAAGGAATTAAAGCGATAAAATATTTTAGTGATAATGGTATTAAAACCAATTGTACACTAGTATTTTCTGCAGGGCAGGCTTTGTTGGCTGCTAAAGCGGGAGCAACATATGTTTCTCCGTTTATTGGTCGTTTAGATGATATCTCTACCGACGGTCTTAACCTTATTGCTGAAATTAGACTGATTTACGATAACTACGGTTTTGAAACCGAAATCCTTGCAGCTTCTGTACGTCACACCATGCACGTATTAGAATGTGCGAAATTGGGTGCAGATGTTATGACGGGGCCACTTTCTTCTATTGAAGGGCTTCTAAAACATCCACTTACAGATATTGGTTTGGAGAAATTCCTTGCCGATTATAAGAAGGGAAATCAATAAGATTTTCTGATTAAAATTTTCCAGAAAGGCTATTTAAAGAGGTATTAAGTTTAACGTCATCCTGAACTTGTTTCAGGATCTAACAAGTTAGAAGCTGAAATAAATTCAGCTTGACGTGGCGTAATCAGAACTCTTTAAATAGCCTTTTTAATTGTTCAAAAACTCCAGGATTTGCCTTTCAAAATTAGGAGTATTGAGCTGGGCTTTCCCATTAATTATAGTGCCGTCTGTATCCAGGAAAATAAGTTTATTAAGGTAGTTCTTAAGCAAATTGATATTAATATCGGGGGAGTTTAATTTATATTCCCTGTTTTTATTCATATCATAGGCTTGCACAGTATTCTTCCATGCTTGTTTAGAACCTTCATCAATATTTATTCCTACAAACTCCAGTTCAGGATATTTCTCCCTTAGGTTGGAAATAATAGAATGTTGCCATTTATAATGTTCGGGTGCTTCCAAGGACCAGTGATAAGTAACAATAGGTTTATTTGAAATATCTTCTAATCGAACTATTTCGTCTTCAAAAGTGACTAAAGGTAGATTACCGATATTATTTCCGGGGAGCAGGCTCTTTTGAATATTAGCCATTTGCTCTAGATGTGGAAGGTTCTCACCATTGTAATTAATACGATCAAGAATGCCTAAAATGCTATCGATCTTTTCAGTATTACTTGAAAAAATTAGGCCTTGAATTGCCAGCCGGTTTATAAAAATATTCTTGATCTCATTTTGCTCAATTAAAGAATCGGCAAGATTAATTCGGTATTGGATATTTTCTACAGAATGGAGTTCAAAACAATTAGAGTTAGTATCAAGTTCATCCAGGCATCGCTCAATAGACCGGGTTCTTAGATGGTCTTCAATGAAGTTTAGATATCCATAATATTCTTTGAGCTGGGTATCGTTAAAATTCAGGTTTTTCCGGTAGCTATTAAAATCCTCCGGAATTTGCTGGGCAAGTTCGTTATAATATTTTTTTACTAAAAATGTATAGCGTTCTCTAAGGTGGTAGAAATCGTAGTCTATACTATTATTGGCGAGTTTCAGAAACGATTCAGAAAACTGCTCCTTCTCGTTTAAAGCTTTTAATTTATTTTTTCGTGATTTCTTTATGGAATCGGTGATCTCGGCAAATTCGGTAGGATTAATCTTATAATAGGAAAGCATCAAATTATTGTTCCTTTCGTTGTTAAGGAACATATCGAGTAAAAAACTACTCTTTGCCGCTCCGGTACCACTAAAATTAAGAGACTCGTCAAATTGCATGGTATTTAACCACACCAAAACACTATCTCCAGGTTCCAAATACATGATCTGGTTTTCGGGCGGATGTTTAAAACTATAAATTCCGGGCTCTATATCTTCCAGCTTTTTCCCAAACTGATTGTTTTGATCTAAAAAAAGCGTATCAATGGTTTTGTTGTCTTTAGAAAGTACAAAATAAGGATTGTAGGGGTTCATTATTTGCCCTCCAATAAAAGTTCCTTCCTGGTCTTTTTTAGAGTCTGTGCAACCGGTAAAAAGTATAACTCCGATAAGAAAAAAAAGTAGATGATATTTCATGTAAATCTTAAGAACTAAGGGACTGGAATGCTGTTAAATAATGCAGTAGGAGCAAATATAGCCAGTGCCCTATATACGGGATGTTAACCGGGAGTTAAAAGAATAATAAAAACGTTAATCTTTAGATAAGTCTTGAAGATTGGTTATTTTTGCAAAAATTTACAAATTCTATTTTTATGCTTTCAGTATCAAATCTTTCGGTTCAATTTGGCAAGCGGGTCTTGTTTGATGAAGTGAATACTACTTTTACCCAGGGCAACTGCTACGGAATTATTGGAGCCAATGGCGCCGGAAAGTCCACATTTTTAAATATCCTCTCCGGGAAATCTGAGCCTACTTCTGGTCACGTAAGTCTGGAGCCGGGTAAACGAATGTCTGTACTGGAGCAGAATCACAACTTGTATGACGATACCCCCGTTCTAGAAACCGTAATTATGGGGAACCAGCCTCTTGCGAAGATCAAGAAGGAAATGGATGAGATCTATATGAAAGAAGATTTCAGCGATGCCGATGGGGAAAGAGTAGGAGTTTTACAGGTAGAATTTGAAGAAATGAACGGCTGGAATGCTGAGAGTGATGCCGCTTCTTTATTGTCTAATTTGGGAATAAAAGAACAATATCACGCAACCTTAATGAAAGACCTTGATGGTACTCAAAAAGTAAGAGTGCTTTTGGCCCAGGCACTTTTTGGAAATCCGGATGTGCTAATTATGGATGAGCCTACCAACGATTTGGATTACGAAACCATCTCCTGGTTAGAGCATTTCCTTGCTAATTACGATAACACGGTAATCGTGGTTTCTCACGACCGTCACTTCCTGGATGCCGTATGTACTCATATTTCTGATATTGACTTCGGAAAAATAAATCATTTCAGTGGTAATTATACCTTCTGGTACGAGTCTTCTCAACTTGCCGCGAGACAGCGTGCTCAGCAGAATAAAAAATCTGAAGAAAAGAAGAAAGAATTACAAGAGTTTATACAGCGTTTTAGTGCGAACGTAGCTAAATCTAAACAGGCTACTTCCCGTAAAAAAATGATTGATAAACTTAATATTGAAGATATAAAACCTTCCAGCAGAAGGTATCCTGCAATTATTTTTGAACGCGAACGGGAAGCCGGAGACCAGATCTTAAATGTAGAGAAACTGGAAGCATCTATAGAAGGTGAAACGCTTTTTAAAAATGTAAATATCAACCTTGCTAAAGGCGATAAAGTTGTAATTTATTCAAGAGATTCCAGAGCTACCACGGCTTTTTATGAAATTATAAACGGAAATCAGGAACCGGTATCCGGTAAATATTCCTGGGGAGTTACCACTTCTCAATCTTATCTTCCGCTAGATAACTCAGAGTTTTTTGAAAATGATCTTACTTTGGTGGATTGGCTTAGACAATGGGCTAAAACCGATGAAGAAAGAGAAGAAGTTTATATACGCGGATTTTTAGGTAAAATGTTATTTAGTGGGGAAGAAGCGCTAAAAACCTGTAAAGTTCTCTCTGGAGGTGAAAAAGTGCGTTGTATGTTAAGCCGAATGATGATGATGCGGGCTAACGTTGTAATGTTAGACGAACCTACAAACCACCTTGACCTGGAATCTATTACTGCTTTTAATAATTCGCTAAAGAATTTTAAAGGAACGGTAATGTTCACCACACACGATCACGAATTTGCACAAACAGTTGCAAACCGTGTAATTGAACTAACACCTGGAGGAGCTATAGATCGTTATGCTACTTTTGATGAATATATGAGTGATAAAAAGATTAAAGAGCAACGTGATAAAATGTATGCTGTAGAGGCTTAAAACAACTGAATTATAAAATAATAAATCCCGCTATCTGCGGGATTTATTATTTTGTAATAGCCTTTAATTAAAAATTATAATTAATAAAAATCGTAAAATTTCTGCCCGGTTCGGTGATTGGTTGGCGGGTAAAGTCTGCCTGGTTATTAAATGCGAAATTTAAATGGCTGTAATAATATTTATCAAAAACATTTAGGATGCCCACACCAATATTTAGGTTTTTAATAGCGGTAGTTCCGGCTTTTAGATCCATTAAACTATAACCTGGAGTTCTGGTCTCTCCAAAGGAAGGAGCAATGTTCTCCTGGTCTGCGGTGATATTGTAATAGATCCCGGTCCAAAACTTAGAATTTTCATATTCTACTCGTGATCTACTTACCAATGGTGGAGACAGCGGTAGCGACTCTCCAAGATCTTCATTTTGGGTGTAAGTGTAAGCCAGGTCTGTGCTCAGTTTAATACCGGACTTAAACACTAGTTCTCCCGAGAGTTCAAAACCTGTTTTGTAAGCATCATCAAGATTTCTAAACACTTTTGGGTGCACAGGCGGCTGATTTGGCATATTCTTTCGCGTTAAGCTTTCATCTACTAAACCAACGATATAATTCTCATATATTGAATAAAATGCGCTTACGGAGAAATTGAAATTTTCCAGGGCACCGGTATAAACTTCTTTTCCATTAAGGCCCAGTTCGAATTGATTATTTGCTTCCGCTTTCAGATTAGGGTTTCCTACATATTCATAAGGATCTCTTCCAATATTAAAAAAGGCAATATAGCGTTCTTCCATATTTGCCGGCCTGGTACCTCTTCCGTAGGAAAGTTCCAGGGAATAATTCTCTTTTAATAGGTGTTTATAGGCTACAGTTCCACTAAAAAGCTGTTCGTTGCGCTTTCCATTTTCCGGGTATAATTCAGCAAAACTTTCGTCTGGGTCGCGGCTTTCTGAAACAATATGATCTATACGAGCTCCAAAATTAAAAATATTCTCTTTGTTGAGTATAAACCTGGCTTAGGCAAAAACGCCATAATTATTTACATAGCTATCCTGCCAAACTTTATCCTGGAATTCCATAGGCATTGCTAGAGGTTCGCCTGCCATATTCATTTTAACAAGTCGTTCTCTTTGCCCATCACGGGAGAGATTTGTGACATCTATTCCAGAAAATAACCGCCACTTGTTGTTTAGTTTCCATTCGGCTTCCAGTTTTCCACCATAAGTGGTTGCCTCTACATTAGAAATTGCTTCAATTCGATTAAAAGAAGGACGCTGGTAATTGTCCATAATATGGTCTACAAAAGAATAGTAGACCTTTGCGGTTAAACCTTTAAATTTTCCAGCTTCAGCCCTGTAGTTATAATCCAGGCTAAAAATACTGCTATTGTCTTCATCGGTATCCATCATTAATCCCGCGTGTTTTACATCGCGTCCAAAGGATTGCCTGAATCCTGCTTTTAACCTATTATTTTCGTTGAAGGAATAGCCTGCTTCCAAATTATAACCCAGACTGCGGAAGGAGGAAGGAATGCTTCTCCCATCTCCATCTTCATAATCTCCATAATCTCTTTGGCTAAAATTCCCCGAAAGATCCCATTTATTTAGGTGGCCTTCCAGTTGAACCATATTTACCATAGAATTCCCGTTACTTTCGTATCCTGAAGAAATGTTGCCGGAAAATTTATCAGTGGTTTCCACTGCATTGTCGGTTACCATATTAATAATTCCACCCGAAGTATTTCCGTATCGAACGCTAAAAGGGCCTTTAATAATTTCAATTCTACTAACTTCTTCGGGATTTACCAGGGTGGTAATGGGATCCATCCGACTTGGGCAGGCATGCATCGCCTTAGTACCACCGTCAAATTGAATGTTTATTTGTTCATATTGGCTGGCACGCATACTTGGATCCATAGCGTAACTACCTCGCTTAATAAGTGAAAACCCGTTTATATCGCTAAAAAGCTCTCCGGCATTCTTGGGCTGCACCACCTTTTCTCTAAAATTAGTTTTTACCAGGCTTTGTGCAGGATCTATTTGTGGGTTTCCCAGGAGAAGGATTTCACTTATTCTAAAAGTGAATCTTTTCAGGTAGATAACCTCACCCGGTTTGATGTTTGACATATTTTGTTTTCGGTATTTAAGGTGACTTATCTGAAGCGTATCTTCTTCAGAAAAATTTATAAAAACTTCTCCCTTTTTGTTGCTGACAGCTGCTTTACTGCTGCCTTTAACCTGTATAGTTGCATCTTTTATAGGTTCCATACTAAATTCGTCTACAAGACTTATTTTAGACTGCGCTTGTAGCAATAGGGTAGAGAATAGGAATAATAATATGCTTAAAATTCTCATTTAATTCTATTTAAAAATTGATATAAGTAGATTGTATCCGCCGGTTTATACCGATGGATTTTTATGATAAATCTGAAAAAATTAAGCTTTAAGAGAAGGTGGATGGAAAGACTTTGGCAAGTATTGGTAGGTATAATTATTTAAATAAGCTACTGGAGTTTTTTCGTCTTTTGAAAACTGAAAAACTTCCAGTTGTTGCATTGGGTTAAAAAAGAGAACTAGTTGCCGCTGTAGAAAATCAAGATGTGTTGGTTTCTCCTTGGTGGTAGAATCCTGACTTAATTTGGAAATTTCACACTTTCCATTACATTCCAATTCAGGTTTGTCCTTATTAACACAGAATAATTCAGTAAAACTTGAATTATCTACCAGGTAGAAGCTTATCATAAAACCACTCTTTACGCTGTTAAACAGCATAACTACCGTGAATAGTAAAATGATAAATGTGCTTCTTTTTTCCATTTAAATGCAAAGGTAAATGTAATTGTAGGTATTAGAATGTGACTTGAATCACATTGAAGAAGAATTAAATGTTAAAATAAAAAACCCGGTATCATCTACCGGGTTTTTTGGCTAATTAAACTAAACTACAAACTATCTAAATTCTTTAGAACATTCCGCCGCCATCGGCTTCGTTATCGTCTCTTTGTTTTCTTTTTAGAGCCCTGTTTTTTCCGCCACCAAATCTATATGAAAAGCCTACATATACGTTCTGGGTTTCTCCTTTAAACCTTCCTTCTTGAGGTAAAGGCCTTCCATTGGTGAAGCTGAATTCCTGGGTGTCAAAAACATCATTAAAATTAAGGCTAAGTGTAGCTTTGCCGTCCAGAAAAGAATATCGGCCTCCTAAATTCATAAAATACATTGGGTCCATATCCATTTGCAGGTCTTTGGCTTTGCTTCGGTAAAACCCGAATAATTGAAAAGTCAAATTCTCGGTTGCTTTAAAACTATGGTTGGTTCTAAAAGTCCAGGCTGTATTGTCGGTTTCTAAATACTCGGTGCCAACCACGCCTTTTAATTTCTGGCTATATAAGTCTAAATTTGTATTGGTGCTCCACCAGTCGGTGAATTTATAATTGGTGCCAAGTTCCAAACCATAAGCATTATTATCTTCAAAATTGTCAAATTGCAGTAGAAGTGAACCTTCTTCGTTGGGATCTTCTATAAAAACCTGGCTGATTTCATCATTAATATTTCTGAAGAATACTCCGGCAGTTAAGCTTCCTTTTTTAGTGAATTTTCGGGTGTAATTAAGTTCCAGGGAATTGGTAAACTGTGGGTCTAATTCAGGATTTCCCGAAACAGTTAATCTTGGTGTGCTGATCTCTCGAATAGGACTAACCTGCCCAAAACCGGGGCGATCAACTCTTCGGCTATAGCTTAATTGATAGGAATTTGTTTCACTTGGAGTATAATTCAAGAATCCGCTGGGATAAATATTGAAGTATTCATCACTAAAAACATTTTCGCCCTTGTAAATTGCATCTACGCTAAAATTCTCCAATCTGGCACCAAGCTGGTAAGACCATTTTTCGAAATTCTGCCCGTAAGTAGTGTAAAAGGAATAAATATCTCTTTTGTATTGATAAGTAGCAGCGTCAAGAAAAGTGCTGGTAGTCGTGTAACCGTTATCGGTTTCTAAAAGTCTAACTTCGGCACCAACTTCCAGCTTGCTATTTTCTGAAAGAGGATTTTCATAATCTACGTTTGCAATAATATTTTCCCTTGTTTCTTTTACGTGATCACGGTAATCTGTGAAACCATCAGTGTCTCCTTCAAAGTTGAAGACTGAATTTTCATCTTCATCAAAAGTATTGTAATCTAATTCAAATAGAATTTTATGACCTTCTTTCTCAAATTTTCGGTCATAAGCAAAATTGTAGGTGCTATTAATATTATTGAAATTAGCATCAAGGTTTTGCGTTAGATTTAACTCGGGATTAGTAGGATAAATTATTCTTAGTGCGCCCAGAGGTCCGCCATCGTAATGGTTCTGGTTTGTGTAAAATGAAAATGTATTCTTGTCGTTCAGGTAAAAATCTACCCCAAGCTTGTATAAATAAGATTCTCTGCTATTGGTGATATCGAAAGCCTGACGGTAATTATCTTCGGTAAAATTAATTCGTCCAAGGTTGTTGCGATCCCCAAACTGGGTGCCGAAATTTCCGTAGAAATTCAATTTCCCTTTTCTATAATTCATATCCAGCGAACCGTTATAGCGAGTGTTTTCACCAATGGTTACGCCAGTATTTAGATTCCCGTTGAAACCATCGTTAGCATTTTTATGTAATACAATATTGATGATCCCACTCATTCCTTCCGGGTTATATTTAGCTGAAGGATTAGTGATCAATTCAATAGTTTTTATAGAAGTCGATGGAATTTGTTTCAGCAATTGGGCCGGATCCATATTGGTTGGCTTGCCGTCTATAAGAATACTTACGTTAGAATTTCCGCGAAGCGCAATATTACCATTCTGGTCTACATTAACCGAAGGTACATTGTTCATTATTTCTGAAGCACTGGCGCCGGTAGTAGTAAGATCCTTTCCAACATTTATCACCTTGCGGTCAATTCTTTGTTCTATGGTAGTGCGTTCTGCAACTACCGTAACACCCTCCAGCATCGCTACATCTGGTTCTAACTCGATATTACCAAAGTTGTATGTTTTGTGATCTTTGGTGATTTCAATTTCTTTTGAAAAGGGTTTATAGCCCATAAACTGGACTTTAAAGGTGTAAGTGCCATTAGGGATTTTATCTATGCTGAAAGTACCATCGGCTGCTGAGGTGTTTCCTGAAACCAGGTTGCCTTCCATATCGGTAATACTAATGGTGGCGTAAGGAATAGGTTCTTCCAGGTCGCCATCCATTACTGAACCCGAAATTTTGCCCACGGGTTCATTGGCCATTGCAGTAAAACTGCCTATACATAATGCTAAAATTAAAAATAACTGTTTCATTTTTTGATTGATTTTGATGATTAGTATGTTTAAAATAATTCCTTGTAATACATATTACTTAAATGTATTTCTTGATAAATTCATAGTTGTGATGAATAGAATTTATCGGTTTTGATCGATGAATAACCCCGTTAATTTGTTATACCATATACTTTGCATAACATAATAGAAAAACATCGTTTTTTGCAATTTTGATCTTTCTCCTACTATAAAGACGAGTAGAAAAATGAAATGTTACAGTATTTTCAAAAGAATTAAAAAAAGCCATCTGAGCGTTTTAAAAAATGGTCCTCCTGTCAGGATCCAAGCTGCTATTAATTAAAACAACTTAGAAGTTGATACTAGTTTAGCTGAACCACAACTCCCAGACAGCCTAAAGATAAGTCGCCGGTTTACTAACCATCACATCTATATTCCAGCAAGCCTATCTACACAAAAGACTCTGCTAAAGTATATTTGTTACACTTGGGCCTAAGCCTTAGCTTTGTAATATGGAGAAGAAAACATTAGTTCTTGGAGCCTCATTAAATTCGGCGAGATATTCAAATATTGCCATAAAGAGATTGGTTAGGTATAATCAACCTACAGTGGCAATTGGATTGCGTAAAGGAGAAGTGGAAGGAGTGAAAATTGAAACCGAGAAAATTCCGTTTCAGGATATAGATACGGTAACACTTTATCTTGGCCCACCGCGACAGGGAGAATACTACGATTATATTGTTTCTTTAAATCCACAACGGGTAATCTTTAATCCCGGAACCGAAAATCAGGAATTTTACGAAATACTTAGAAAAAATAATATTGAAATTGAAGTAGCCTGTACTTTAATTATGCTTGGAACGAATCAATATTAATCCCAGTAGGGTTAAGAAACCATTTAGAATTAAAATAAAGAAGCCAAATTCAAAACCAAACCACACCAGGCTATTTATACTAATTATATAAGATAAAATTGGTGCCAAAATCGCTACTATAGGTACAAGCTTATCTTTCACATTAATGCTGGTAAACAAACCAAGCGTATAGAGTCCCAGCAAAGGCCCGTAGGTATAACCGGCAAATTCAAACAATTTATTGATCACACTTTTATCGGCTATCGCATATTTGAAAATCAGCATTACTGCGATAAATAAAATTGAAATAGTAATGTGAATTTGCTTCCTGATTTTCATTTGTTTAGCCTCTTCATAGCGTTTTTCGATATTAAGAATATCAATACTAAAAGAAGTGGTAAGCGCGGTTAAAGTACCATCGGCACTGGAATACGCTGCAGCGATAAGTCCCAGGATAAAAAGAATAGCCACGCCAATTCCTAGTTCACCGCCGGTTGCAATAGCAGGGAAAAGTTCATCTTTAATGGCATCTATTCCGCTTAGATCGGCGTATTGCGTAAGTAGAACGCCCAGAATAAGAAACATCATGTTTACCACGGTAAGCACAATGGTAAAAGAAAACATATTTTTTTGAGCTTCTTTCAGGTTTCGGCAGGTTAGGTTTTTCTGCATCATATCCTGGTCAAGGCCCGTCATTACAATGGCAATAAATGCACCGCTTACAAATTGTTTTATAAAGTGATCACTGCTTTTCCAGTCTTCAAAAAAGAAGATTTTTGTAAGTCCGCTTTCTGATAGGTGATTGATCATTCCACCCGCTTTAAGCCCTAATTCATCTGAAACCACGATTAAAGTCACTCCAAGCGACAACAACATAAAAAATGTTTGCAGGGTATCTGTCCAGACCACGGTTTTAATTCCGCTTCTAAAAGTATATAACCAAATAAGGAATATAGTTGCAGAAACGGTAACGTAATATGGAACTCCCAGTTCATCAAAAAGAATAAGCTGCAGCACATTTGCGACTAAAAAAAGCCTGAAACTAGAGCCGACTATCCTGGAAAGCAAGAAAAATGAAGCCCCGGTTTTATAGGAATATTTTCCGAAGCGTGATTCCAGGTAAGAATAAATAGAAGTAAGGTTTAACCTATAATAAAGCGGCAGGAGAATAAGCCCTATCACCGCATAACCCACGGTATAACCCAGAACTACCTGAAAATAACTAAAACTATCTGTAGCTACTGTACCCGGTAATGAAATAAAAGTAACCCCGCTAAGCGAAGCACCAATCATCCCAAAAGCAACAATATACCAGGGTGACTCCCGGTTAGCTCGAAAAAATTCAGCATTACTACCCGCTCTACTGGAAAAGAAAGAAACCAAAAATAAAAGTCCGAAATAGGCGGCGATTAGAATTAAAATCTGGTAGGGCTGCATAGCGATGATTTTGTGAAGTGGCGAATTTACAAATTAAGCTTAAACTTTCACCCGCTTACTCGATAATCGAAATTAAATGCTCCGAGGCTTGCCTCGAAAATCAAATTATATTTACCAATAATAATGCTTCGTGAGCTTGCTCCGAAGTCGTTTACTTAAAATGAACGATCAAGAACCTCTGGGCTGGGCAAGCTCAAAAGACGTGGATCTGAAAATTATTTTTCAGTCCTTGCAGGACAGCATATTTAAATCTCGATTATCGAGTAAAAATCATAAATTCGCAATATGGATTTTTCTTCAAAACTATTGGAACAGGCCGTAGATGAAATGTCTCAACTTCCGGGCATTGGTAAGCGTACCGCTTTAAGGCTGGTATTGCATATGCTAAAGCAGCCCGAATCGCAAACCAAACAACTGGCAGATGCACTTACTAAGCTAAGAACCGAAATAAAACTTTGTAAAAATTGCTATAATATTAGCGATACAGATTTGTGTGCCATTTGCGCTAATCCTTCCAGGAATTCAGAAATTGTTTGCGTGGTAGAGGATATTCGCGATGTAATGGCTATTGAGAATACCGATCAATACCGCGGGCATTATCACGTTCTTGGCGGTAAAATAAGTCCTATGGATGGTATTGGCCCTTCTCAGCTTAGTATTAAACCATTAATAGAAAAAGTGCAGGCAGGAAAAGTAGAGGAGATCATTTTTGCCCTAAGCAGCACGCTGGAAGGCGATACCACTAATTTTTATATCTACAGGCAATTGGAAGGTACCGGTATTAAAACTTCAACAATAGCACGCGGAATTTCGGTAGGAGACGAACTGGAGTATGCAGATGAAGTGACTTTAGGAAGAAGTATTACCAACAGGGTTCCTTTTGAAAATTCTGCTAAAAATTGATATCTTTAAGTGAACTTCTCGCTACAAAATAAACAGATGGAAATTTCAGCATTTAAAAAAGCGATTATTGAAAAATTAGAGGGACTTAATGAAGCTCAACTGATTCAAGTTCAGGAGTTAATTGAAAATTTTCATCAACAAGAAAATATTGAGGAACCGCAAACCGATTATCACCTTGAGGAGTGGGATCTAATGCCTGATTGGCAAAAAAAAAGAATTGAAGATGCTGAAAAAAGTTTAGGTAGAGTAGCAGGAGTTCCTCATAAAGAAGTTGCAAGAAGAGTAAAAGATAAATATGGCTTCTAAAAGGGAAGTTATTTGGGCTGTTTCAGCCATAAAGGAGTTAGACAGTATTCTTGATTATCTTGAAAATAAATGGGGCAAAACAGTTAGTGAAAATTTCTTTAATACCTTAGACCATTCGGTAGAGCTAATTAAGTTAAATCCTTATCAGTTTCTTGCACTCATAAAAGAAAAGAGGTTTTATAAATGTGTGGTGACAAAGCATAATTCTATTTTTTATAGTGTTCCGAATGAAACTCTTATTAGGATTCTACATGTTTTTGATACACGACAGGATCCCCGAAAACTTCCACTTAATCAATAATATTTCTACTGAAAAATTTAGTTTCAGCTTATGAAATTGTAATTTTACCCAAAAGCGGATTTCATTTCTACGAGAGAAAATATATAATGAGAATTTAATTTATTGATTTTTTAATACTTTTAAACTTGAATTTTCATTAAATTCGCAAACATAAACCTTAAAATAAGCTTTCAATTATAGATATGGCAAAGTTTGAACTTAAGCTACCAAAAATGGGCGAAAGTGTCGCCGAAGCAACGATTACCAACTGGCTAAAAGAAGTTGGAGATACCATTGAAGCCGACGAGCCGGTATTGGAAATCGCTACCGATAAAGTAGATAGCGAAGTCCCCAGCGAAGTAGAAGGAAAATTGGTAGAAAAACTTTTTGAAGCCGATGATGTAGTGCAGGTAGGCCAAACAATAGCTATTATTGAAACCGAAGGTGAAATTCCTGCCGGTAGTGATGATGAATTAGATCTTGATCTTGACGATGAAAGCGAAGAAGAGGAGTATGCTGACGAAGTAGCTGAAAGTGTAGAGACTGCAAAAGAAACTGCGGGAAGTAAAGATTTTTCTGATGCTTCCAGGTTTTACTCTCCACTGGTAAAGAATATAGCAAAAGAAGAAGGTATAGACCTTGACGAGTTGGAAGAAGTAGAAGGTACCGGTAAAGATAACCGGGTAACTAAGGACGATATTTTAGCTTACGTTGAGAACCGTGAGAAAGGAACTTCTGCCAAGCAAAAGCCAAAGGCAAAACAAGCACCTTCTGCAGATACCGGCAAAATGGCCAGCGCCAAAGCCGAGTCTGAAAAAGTAGTTCCTTCAGGAGAAGATGAAATTATAGAAATGAGCCGAATGGGTAAAATGATCGCACACCATATGGTTGATAGCGCTCAAACTTCAGCTCACGTTCAATCTTTTATAGAGGTAGATGTTACCAATATCTGGAACTGGAGAAACAAGCACAAAAACGATTTTCAGAAGAAAGAAGGAGAAAAACTTACGTTTACTCCAATTTTTATGGAGGCCGTGGCAAAAGCTATTCGTGATTTCCCATTGATCAATATCTCGGTAGATGGCGATAAGATCATTAAGAAGAAAAATATTAATCTTGGGATGGCTGCAGCTCTTCCAGATGGAAATTTAATAGTGCCGGTAATTAGAAATGCTGATCAACTTAACCTTGTTGGCCTTGCTAAAAAGGTAAATGATCTTGCAAACCGTGCACGCCAGAATAAATTAAAGCCAGACGATATTCAGGGTGGAACTTATACCGTAACCAACGTAGGAACTTTTGGAAGTATTATGGGAACGCCTATAATTAACCAACCGCAAGTTGCAATTCTTGCCCTGGGAGCCATTAGAAAAGTACCCGCAGTAATAGAAACTCCAGATGGCGATTTTATAGGAATTCGTTACAAGATGTTCCTTTCGCACAGTTATGATCACAGGGTTGTAAATGGAGCGCTTGGAGGCCAATTTGTACAACGTGTAGCGCAATATCTTGAAGGATTTGACAAGGATCGAGAGATATAAATTCAAATAATATTCTAAAAAAACCGGCTAATTTTAGCCGGTTTTTTCTTTTTAAAGCTTTTTGATATCGTATTCAAAGATTCTTTACGTAGTTATTTAATAGGTTTAAAGCAGGATGCTCATCTGGGCTTTGGTAATTGTCAAAAAGCTGCTCTGTTTCCAGGTCTTTATAACCAAGAATTTCAAAAGCTTCATCTTTTTGTAGCTTTTTAAAGGCCATAGACCAGTCAGAAAAGGCTCTTTCTTTACTGAAGCCAGAATCCAGTTCAGTTATGTTTTGGTGGCGTTTGTCTTTAGCTATTTTACTATACAGCCAATCAACATTTTCTTCTTCTCCTTCAATATATTGAATAAAAGTTCCCTGAAAATAGATCAGCATTCCGGTAACTGTAATCGCAGTGTTGTTATTTCGCGCTTTTTCAAGCAATTCTTTTAAAGCCTTATCAGTGATCACGTGACTTTGCCTGCTTACGTACGCAATATATTTAAGCATTCTGTTTCTTTTGATAAATTCAAAGGTAAAAAATGTAATTTATTTTTGTTCAAAAGAGCTTAAATTGCAAGTTTCTGGAAAAGCAAAGCTCATAAATTATAGTATCTTTATCCCCAAAATCAAGCTCCTTTTATGGAATTAAACTTAACCAAACCCATTTGTTTTTTTGACCTGGAAACTACAGGAACAAATGTGGCGAAAGACCGTATTGTAGAAATTGCCATTTTTAAAGTTTTTCCCAACGGAAACAAGGAAAGCAAAACCTGGCTGGTGAATCCTGAAATGCCTATTCCCAAAGAAGTTGTTGCTATTCACGGGATTTCAGATGAAAAAGTAGCTAATGAGCCTACTTTTAAAGAACTTTCTTCGCAGGTTCATGATATGATAAAAGGATGCGATCTTGGAGGTTATAATTCTAATCGTTTTGATATTCCTTTGTTGGTAGAAGAACTTTTACGGGCCGGAGTAGATTTTGAAATGAAAAACGTGGTGGCAGTAGATGTTCAAACCATTTTTCATAAAAAAGAACAAAGAACTTTAGCAGCTGCTTATCAGTTTTACTGCGGAAAAGATCTAATAGACGCCCACAGTGCCGAAGCTGATACTACGGCTACTTACGAAGTTTTAAAATCTCAATTAGACCGCTATGAAGATTTGCAAAATGATATGAAATACCTGGCCGATTATTCTTCCAGGAAACGTTTTGCTGATTTCGCAGGATTTATTGCGTTCGATAAAAAAGGAGAAGAAGTTTTTGCTTTCGGAAAATTTAAAGGTAAAAATGTAGAAAAAGTACTGGAAGACGAACCCGGTTATTACGGTTGGATCCAGAATGCCGATTTCCCGCTGTACACCAAAAAAGTGCTTACCGCTATAAAGCTAAGAAAGCTGAATAATAAATTGTCCTAATAAGCAATGAAGCAAACCTTTATCGTACTGTTTTTGCTGTGCTGCAAGTTTTCTATAGCCCAGGAAAATCGTGTGGTAGGTCAGGTGGTAGATGCCGTTACTTCGCAAGCCTTAGCCTATGTGAATATTGTTTTAGAGGAAGAACATAAAGGCACTTCTACAGATGCGCAGGGAAGATTTTCTTTTGTATTAAAAGGTGTCGATACTTCAGCTAGCTTAAAATTTAGTTATGTAGGTTTTAAAACAAAGAATATAAAGCTCGCCGATCTTAATAGCAGGGTTGTAAAATTGGACCCAGCTGTAAATTCACTTTCTGAAGTTCAGTTATATAATATCACCGAAAATAATTCTGAAAAGATCAATGATTTCCGCGGAAGGGAAAGTATAGGTTTGGGGAATTTTAGCGGCGGACAGTTTCCAAGTATGGTAGCGCGCTACTATACAAGACCCGAAAATTTTAAGGCAGGCTGTTTTTTGGAGGAGGTAGAGGTGAGGTTTTTTTCTACTGATATAAAAATGAATAAAAAATCGAAATTCAGGTTAAGAATACTAGAAGTTGGCGAAGACGGAAAACCAAATGGAGACTTGTTAACCTCGAATTTAATTATAGAACGCGGCGATCACCGTTTTAAAACTAAAATTCCAATGCTTAGGTATCGAATTCCCATACCAAAAGAAGGTTTTTTTTAGCGGTAGAACATTTGTTTATTGAAGAAAACAAGTATATTGAAGAAAAAGACTACCGTGTTTATAGGCAAACCGATACGCTTATTTACGAAGATTTTAAGGTAGTTAAATATTTACCGGTTTTTAAAGGTGTGCTGGAAGAGGAGGATGAAAATTTCAATTCATTTTTTAAGGATACTAATGGTTGGAAAAAAATGAATAAATTAGATAATTCTCATTCGGTTTTTAAAGGAGAACTTCCGGCGCCGGCCTTTAAAATCACCCTAACCGATTAATTATTGAAGCATGAAGATAATTTGTATAGGTAGAAATTATACCGATCATATTTCTGAATTACAGAATGAAAAACCAGAAGATCCGGTGATCTTTCTAAAACCTGATACTTCCATTTTATTAAAAAAACAGCCTTTTTTTATACCAGATTTTTCTGAAGAAGTACATTATGAAGTAGAAGTTTTGGTAAAGATCAAAAAAGTAGGAAAACATATTCAGGAGAAATTTGCTCATAAATATTATGATGAAATTGGCCTTGGGATAGATTTTACCGCCAGAGATCTTCAGCAAAAATTAAAGGAAAAAGGTTTGCCATGGGAAAAGGCAAAAGCGTTTGATGGCGCCGCAGTTATAGGCGAAAAATGGTTAGCTAAAGATTCGGTAGCCGATATAAATATGCTTAACTTTAGTTTAGAGAATAACGGAGAAACTGTTCAGAAAGGCAACACAGAGTTTATGCTTTGGAAAATTGATGAACTAATTGCTTATGTTTCCCAATTTTTCACCTTAAAAATAGGCGATATTATATTTACAGGAACCCCGGCCGGAGTTGGCAAGGTTTCCGCAGAAGATAGATTGACAGGTTTTATAGAAGACAAACAAATTTTTTCAATTCAAACAAAATAGCGATATGAGCAACTACAATTTAAGTGAAGTTAAAGAAATGGCCGGTGGTGACGATGATTTCATGAAGGTGGTGGTGCAGACTTTTTTAGAGGAAATTCCGCCAGATGTAGAGGCGATGAACGATGCTATTTCTAATGATAACCCAACGCTTGCTTATCAATATGCCCATAAAATGAAACCAAACTTGCAACTTTTTGGTTTAGAACTTATGGAAGAAGTAAAAGTGATAGAATCCTGGGCAAAAGCCGGGAAGAAAAAAGACGATGTGCCTGAAGCGGCCACTAAGATCACCAAAAAGGTAAATGTGGCCAGTATTGCCCTTAAAAGAGATTTTGAGCTGGAATGAAAGCAGAGATAATTACCATTGGAGATGAGATCCTTATCGGGCAGATCGTAGATACCAATTCAGCTTTTATCGCGAAAGAACTCAATAAAATTGGGATCTCGGTAAAACAAATTTCTACGGTAGAAGATGAGAAAAGTCATATCCTGGAAGCTTTAAACGAAGCCAAAGTTCGAGCCGATATCATAATCATTACCGGTGGATTAGGACCTACCAAAGACGATATTACTAAAGATTGTTTATGTGAATTTTTTGAGGACAAACTCGTGAAAAACGAGGAGGTGCTCAAACATATAGAATTTCTCTTTGAGAAATATATAGACACTCCAATTTCCGATCTAAATAGAAAACAAGCCATGTTGCCGTCAAAAGCTTTGGCCTTGATGAACAAATTCGGAACAGCGCCCGGAATGTGGTTTGAAAGTGAAGGCAAAGCTTATGTGTCTTTGCCTGGTGTGCCATTCGAAATGAAAGCTTTGATTGAAGATGAGGTAATACCACGGCTTCAGCAAAATTTTAAAAGGCCGGTGATCTTGCATAAAACCGTTTTAACCTACGGAATGGGAGAGAGCGCCATTGCTGATAAAATTGAAGCCTGGGAAGATGGCTTGCCGCCATATATCAGGTTGGCTTATTTGCCAAATTTGGGGCGCGTACGTTTGCGCTTAACTGCTAAAGGCGACAATGAAGAACATCTAAAGAATAGTGTAGAAAGTCTTATTAGCGATCTTCATAGTATTATTGGCGACATCATTGTAGGTTATGAAGATGATGAACCGGTGGAAATACAAATTTCAAGATTACTTTTAAAGAACAAAGCGACCATTGCTACAGCCGAAAGTTGTACAGGAGGAAGATTGGGTAGTTTATTTGCGACCCCACCGGGGGCTTCCAATTATTACAAAGGCAGTGTGGTGAGTTATGCCACGAGTTCTAAAGTAGATGTGCTGAAAATTGATAAGAAGTTAATCGAAGAACATTCTGTAGTAAGCGAAGAAGTAGCTATGGCTATGGCTAAAAATGTTCGGGAGATCTTTAAAACCGATTATGCGATCTCTACCACTGGAAATGCCGGCCCGGCTAAAGGCGATAGCGATGCCGATATTGGCACTGTATTTATAGGAATTGCAACCCCAGATAAAGTTTATGCTAAAAAATTCACCTTTGGGAATCATCGCGATAAAGTGATTGGCAAAGCGGTAAATAAGAGTATTGAATTGATTAGGGAAGAACTGTTTCAGGAGGTTAAAACGCATCCATAAGAGCTTAAATTTCGGTTTAAAAGTTTAAATTTGCCTTCTGGAAGATTTGAAATTCAGAAGTTTAAATATTTTTGAACAACCTGAATTGCTAAAATTTAAACGAACCTATATATTGAGATCCTTCCAACAGGAGGTAAACAGCGAGTTTCCGGCTAAAAGATTGGATGGCCGGGAAAATTTCAGAAACCTTGAATATTTTTTTAAATTAATATTGTTTGTTAGGTGAAAAAATCGTTAATTTGCAGCCTGTTTTGAAATAACGAGAAAAGAATAGAGCAATGTCAAGAGTTTGTGAACTTACTGGTAAAAGAGCAATGGTTGGGAACAATGTTTCTCACGCTATGAACAAAACCAAACGTAGATTTAATGCCAATTTGGTAAAGAAACGTTTTTTTATTCCTGAGGAAGATAAATGGGTCACTTTAAAGGTATCTACATCTGCACTTAAAGATATTAATAAAAAAGGCATCTCTGCCGTAATTAAAGAGGCAAGAGAAAAAGGATTTTTGAAAAAATAATCCTTAAGCATAAAAACACATTACAATGGCAAAGAAAGGAAACAGGGTACAGGTTATACTAGAGTGTACAGAGCATAAAGCTACCGGACAACCGGGAACATCAAGATACATTACTACCAAGAATAAAAAGAATACGCCGGACAGGATGGAATTAAAGAAATTTAATCCAATCCTTAAGAAAATGACGGTTCATAAAGAGATAAAATAATAAGTTATGGCTAAGAAATCAGTAGCATCGATACAAACAGGGTCTAAGAGATTGACCAAAGCAATAAAAATGGTTAAATCTCCAAAGTCTGGTGCCTATACTTTTGTTGAACAAATTATGGCTCCGGAAGACGTGAACGACTTTTTGAAGAAAAAGTAATTCGAGCAAACTTCCTTGAAAACATTTACGAAGCCGTCTGGATAATCTCTGGACGGCTTTTTGTTTTTACTCGATAATCGAGATTTAAATATTCCTGGATTTATCTCGAAATTGTAAATTAGTCTTCTTAATGCTCCGTGGGCTGGCCTCGAAGTAATTTACGTATATTTACAACGAAAAATTTCGGAAGCGCATTTCCGGAGTTTGTTGATTTTAAACCTTCCAAAAAATGAGTTTATTTAAAAAGATATTTTCAAAAGACAAAAAGGAAAACCTGGATAAAGGGCTGGAGAAATCTAAGACCAGCTTTATGTCTAAGATGAGTAAGGCTGTAGCCGGAAAATCTAAAGTAGATGAAGAGGTTTTAGATGATCTAGAAGATGTATTAATTAGTAGTGACCTAGGCGTGGCTACCACTATTAAGGTGATTAATAGAATTGAAGAACGAGTGGCTCGCGATAAATACCTGGGCACAGAGGAGCTTAACAAAATACTTCGCGAAGAGATTGCCGGGTTACTTTCAGAAACCGAAACCGGGGAAGCCGCAAATATCCAGTTGCCAGATGTAAAACCGTACGTAATTATGGTAGTTGGTGTAAATGGTGTGGGGAAAACCACTACAATCGGGAAACTTGCACATCAATTTAAAAGTGCCGGTAAAAAAGTAGTTTTAGGAGCTGCCGATACCTTTAGAGCAGCTGCAATAGACCAGTTACAAATCTGGGCCGATAGAACCGATGTGCCAATTGTACGTCAAAAAATGGGAAGCGATCCGGCTTCCGTAGCTTTTGATACCGTACAAAGTGCTGTAAAACAAGGTGCCGATGTTGTATTAATAGATACCGCCGGGAGATTGCATAATAAGGTGAATTTAATGAACGAGTTATCCAAGGTAAAACGTGTAATGCAAAAGGTGATTCCTAATGCGCCTCACGAAGTCTTATTGGTTTTAGATGGTTCTACAGGTCAGAATGCTTTTGAGCAGGCAAAACAGTTTACAGCGGCTACAGAGGTGACTTCACTTGCTGTCACAAAGCTGGATGGAACGGCAAAAGGCGGTGTGGTAATTGGCATTAGCGATCAATTTCAAATTCCTGTGAAATATATTGGAGTAGGCGAGGGTATTGAAGACTTACAGGTTTTTAATAAATATGAATTTGTAGATTCTTTCTTTAAACAATAAACCAGTTTGATGCTGGAAACAAATAATTTGAATTGCTATAAGTAGCGAATTACTTTGCTCCCTTTGAAATTTATAATTAGATGAAAAAACTTTTATTCCTTCTTTTACTTCCGGCTTTAATTTCCTGCGGAAACGATCAAAAATCTAAAGAAAATCTCGAAAATAATCCTGAAACAGATTCGCTAGAAACTGAAAAGGAAATGGAATTTAAAGTTTTAGATTCTAAGAATATTTCCCAGGATTCTTTATGGGCACCTTTTAAAAGCGATTTAGCTCAATTTTCTGAAGAAAAATATAACGAGCTGAAACCGCTTATTTTTGATAAGAATATTCCCGAAATCCAGTCGGCTATTAAAAATGGAAAGCTTACTTATAAAGAACTTTCCCTGTTCTATCTCTATAGAATTCAGCAATTTGACCGCGAAAATGAACTTTCTTTAAATTCGGTGATTTCCTTAAATCCTAATTTACTTGAAGAGGCAGAGAGAAAGGATGAGGAGCTCAAAAATGCTGCAGAAAATCACCCTATTTACGGAATTCCGATTTTGCTTAAAGATAATATCAATACAGAAAATATGGCGACTACCGCCGGGGCTTTAGCTTTGGAAAATAACCACACCGAAGATGCTTTTATTGTTCAGAAATTAAAAGAAAACGGTGCGCTAATTTTAGGGAAAGCCAATCTAAGCGAATGGGCTTATTTCTTTTGTAACGATTGCCCAAGCGGATATTCAGCAGTTGGAGGACAGACTTTAAACCCTTACGGTAGAAAGATTTTTGATACCGGTGGTTCCAGTTCGGGTAGTGCTGTTGCCGTGGCTGCTAATTTGGCTCCGGTAGCGGTAGGATCAGAGACTTCTGGTTCAATTCTTTCACCTTCAAGTCAAAACTCTGTGGTAGGTTTAAAACCTACGATCGGGAATTTAAGTCGGGGTGGGATTGTTCCTATTTCGAGTTACCTGGATACGCCCGGGCCAATCACAAAATCTGTGATAGACAACGCGATCATGTATTCAGCAATGATCGGTGAAGATAAAGAAGACGCTGCGTCAGTAGAAGTGAAAAACGCTGATTTTAATCTTGAAAATCAAAACCTGGAAGGAAAACGCTTCGGCGCTTTTAAAGAATTAATGGAAGATTCCCTTTATTATCGTGCTGTGCAGGATTTAAAAGATTTAGGAGCTGAAATTGTAGAATTTGAAGCCGAAGAAGTTCAAATGGATAATTTTCTTCGCTTATTAAGCCTGGATATGAAAAAAGATCTGCCTGAATATTTTGAAAAATATGGTGGTGAAACCGGTTTTTCTTCCGTAGATGATATTGTGAAATTCAATAATGAAGATTCTACCGCAAGAATGCCTTATGGACAGTCTTTATTTACCGGAATCATAGAAGATTCAGCAGATAATGCTACCCTGGATTCCATAAAAACTGAATTAAGCGCAAAGGGTAAAAAGTATTTTGATGCTCCAATGAAAGAGCACAATTTAGATGGAATTTTATCTATCAATAATTATCATGCCGGTTTTGCCGCGGTAGCTCATTATCCTGCTATTACTGTTCCTATGGGTTATAACGAAGAGGGTGCGCCAAAAGGCTTGACTTTCTTTGCAAAAACATCTGAAGAAGATAAGTTATACCAATGGGCATTAGCTTTCGAAAATGCTACTAATCGCCGGAGATCTCCAGAAAATTACGAGTAAATGAAGCAACGAAATTTAAAAGCGCTAATAAGTAAGATCATTTTATTTTACAGTATTTTTTATGGTGCGATGAAGATCATTGCGGTGTTATTTAGTGATGCCTGGCCCTTGCCAAATCTTATTATGGCTATTCCTTTTGTGGTCTTTGCGGTAATAGGTGGAATTATGCTAAAAAGAGATAGCTACTCCTGGGTGTATGTAGCTGCCGGTGTAATTATAATCAGTATTGTGCGTTATTACGAAATACAATGGTTGCAGCAATTGCATCAGTATTTTAGTTAATGTATGTCTGTTTTTACTTATAAGATCAAAATCATTAATAAATCGTCATGCTGAATTTATTTCAGCATCTAACATAGCAATACGATACACTCAACTTAGATCTCCGAATAAATTTCGGAGCAGGCTCTGAAACATCCCGAAGCGTCGGGACAGGATGACGACCATTTTAAATTATGACTTTTTACGGAGAACAAATCTATTACTATGAAACCTGAAAAGAAGTATCCTTCGGAAGTTTATTTAAACGGAAAATGGCTAAAACCAGATGAAGCTTTTGTTTCGGTTTTTGACCGGGCGTTTATGTTTGGCGATGGTGTTTATGAAGTAACTCCATTTTATAAAGGCAAAGCTTTTAAGTTGAAGGAGCACCTAAAACGCCTTCAATATTCCCTGGATCAAATACAAGTAGCTTTTGATGCATTTTCATTGGAGAATTTGATGTATGAAGCCTTAGACCGCCTTAATCTAAATGAAACAGATGCTGCGGTTTATATCCAGGTAAGTAGGGGAACTGCAGCCAGAAGTCACTTTGTTCCCGAAAAGATTGAAACCAGTATTTTACTGTATGCTTTTCCAGTGACCCTGGAAGGTTTTGAAAAAAAGACCTGGGATGTTATGGCTACTGAAGATAAACGCTGGCATCGTTGTGATATTAAATCGACAGCGCTACTGGCGAATGTGATGGCCAACGAAGAAGCTATTGCTGCTGGTTTTGCTGAAAACCTGCTGGTACGCAAAGGATATTTTACCGAAGGTTCACACTCCAGCCTGTTTTTTGTAAAATACGGTGTGCTCCATACTCATCCCGAAGGTCCCGAGATTCTCTCTGGCGTTACTCGTGCAGAAGTGATTAATATTTGTGCCGACTTAAACATAAAGGTAGTTGAAAAAGCGGTGCATATTGATGAACTGGTAGAGGTAGAAGAAATTTTTGTCACCGGCACCACCACGCAGATTATTCCTGTAAGCTCCATTACCCACAAGAATAAAAAAGTTTATACCGCCAGAAAGGATAGTATTACCAGGAAATTACAAAAGGTTTTTATTGAAAGGACTAGAGGCTAATGTTTGCTATACATAAGAGACATTTTTTTAAGAGACAGAATGATTTATCACCAGTTTCAAGACAGAATTTATTCTTCAATAAATTTTTTATAATGCTCGTAGCGTAAAAATATATCCCTTACATAGTTGTATGGTTCTCTTCCTCGAACAAAACCGTGTCTAACCACATCATCCAGGTAGTATTTCCTGTCTTTTAATTTCAGTATATATTCTTCTACATTTTCGTCCCATATATTGGGATTTTTACCATTTTTCTCAGCCAGGCGCATAGCATCGTATACATGACCTGCACCACAGTTAAAAGCAGCTAGCGTGAATTTTACTTTTTGAATAGAGTCCTCAACAGCTTCAAAATTATCGCGCATCCTGTCTAAATACTTTACGCCTCCTCTTATATTTTGTTCTGGATTATAATTGTTGCTCACACCAACTTCTTTTGCCGTAGCCGGCATTAGTTGTATTAAGCCGGTTGCACCTGCCCACGACTCTGCTGTAGGATCAAACCTTGATTCCTGGTATACCTGGGAAGAAAGGAAGCGCCAGTCCCATCCTAATTCAGAAGCATTTTCTTTAATGATGTCGTCGTATTTACTAATCTTGTTGCTGTTTTTGCTGTAAAAATCGCTTTTAATCCTGCTTCTGTTAGACCTGGTATTTTTAAAATACTTATTATAAATCACATAATAATCGTCTGACTTTTTCTCTTTGTTTATCCACTTATTTATCGCCTTTAGCAAGTCGGGGGAATTCTGTCTTACCGCCCAGGCTATACGTTGCGAAAACGAAACGCGGGTGTCAATATTTAAGATAGGGTAGTAGGTTTTGTTGATAGATGCAATATTGTGATCTGCAACGGTTCTTTCAATTTCACCATCCACTACCATTTTAATTATTTCATCTGTAGTGACATTTCCGTTAATATGTGCTACCGGAATTTCAGCACCAATCTCATTTTCTAAGTTTTTAATTCTTTCAGCATAAGATGAATTTTCCCTAACCCAAACGGTATCGTTGCTTAATTCTAGCGTGTTTGAAATGAGTTGTTTATCGATTTTGTAGCCGGGCAGGGAGCGCCAGTTAGAGGGCATCCGCTGTACTAAAGCCTGGTGTGTTACGTAGTGATTTTCTGTGAAGCTTACGAGTTTTTTTCTTGGTTCGGTTATGGTTAACCCATAGGCAATGATATCCCCTTTGCCATTGTTCAACATATCAAATAAGTCATCGATATCTTCAGCTATGGTGATCTTAAGCTTTAAACCTAAGTTTTTGGCGAGGCGAGATAATAACTCATACTCAAAGCCCATAGGCATTCCTTTATATAAAAAATAGCTTGTGGAATTGTAGATGGTTATCGCATGTAAAACGCCATCTTCTTTTATGGCCTCTAAGTCTTTAGAAATTTTATAAGGTTTGGTGTCTGGTTTGCTTCCAAACATTGCACTACTTGCACTATTATCTCCTTGAGAACAACCTGATAAAATTATAAGAAAAACAATGAAAAAAGTACACTTCTTTAAGATCATAGCCTTCAAAATACGAAAAAATAAGCGAGCTACGTAAAAAAATGTTAAAAAAATGAGGTCTTGACACTTGTTTAAGCGCTTTAAATTGCCCCGTATTATAAAAAACTTCGTGTGTATTTAAAGAACTTTTTAAACTCTATCTGGCCAAATGTTAGGTAGTTCGCCACTGAAACCCATTTCAGGAAGCTGATCTATTTTTTCCATTTCAGCTGATGTCAGTTCAAAATCGAACAGCTCTATATTTTCCTGAATTCTTTCTGGGTTTGTAGATTTTGGGATTACAATTACCTCATGTTGTATAATCCATCGCAAACAGACCTGCGAAACCGATCTATTATGATTTTTGGCGATTGCTTTCAAAACTTCATTTTCAAATACTTTCCCTCTGGCCAAAGGAGACCATGCCTCCAATGTTATATTCTGTTTTTTACAGTAGGAAACTAATTCCTGTTGCCAATATCCGGGATGAAATTCTATTTGATTAACAGCAGGAATTACCTTTGCAGTTTCAAATAAAGCCTCTAGATGTTCTTCAAAAAAATTACTTACTCCTATAGATTTTATTTTGCCTTCAGCCTGTAATTCTTCCATTGCTCGCCAGGTATCGGCATTGGTTTTTTGCCAGTTGGCATAATTTTTAGCATTGGCAGGCCAGTGAATCAAATAGAGATCAATGTAGTCTAGATCAAGTCTTTTTAGGGATTTCTCAAATTCCTTTTTGGTTGATTCATAACCTAAACTTTCACGCCATAATTTAGTAATTATAAAAATGTCTTCTCTTGCAACACCGCTAGCTTTTATTCCTTTTCCAACAGCATCTTCATTTCCATAAATTGCTGCCGTATCTATTAGCGAATAGCCACTGGAAATAGCAGTGGAGACTGCTTCAATTCCCTCCTGGTCTGTAGCTTTGTAGGTGCCGAAGCCTACTATTGGTATTTTTTGTCCATCATTTAAGTTTAATTTCTTCATAATTCTTTCTTTAAATTCTTAAATGTTTTTTTATAAGCCGTTTATATCACCGGTTAGTTTTACTGGATAATCGAGATTAACTGTTCCGAGGCTACTAATAATAATGCTTCTTGAGCTTGCTCTGAAGTTGTTTACAAAAACGAAACACCAAAACTCTTTGTTATTAACTTTTCAAGTGCCTCGAGCTCCACTATTAATTCCTGATGGCTTTGTGAGAAGGATAATTCAGACTTATCTTTCCGAAGCAACTTTTTCAATTCGAGCATTTTAAAGTGAAATGATTTGGATTGTAGTTCAATCTGTAGTGTTGCTACGTGTTTTTCAATGGCTATCTTTTTTTGTTTAACTACCTCAATCACATCAGTAGCCTTATCAAAACTCAACTCCTTTTTTTCGACAGATTTCAAAACTCCACACTCAAAATTTCTACAGGCTTTTGGTCTTTGAGAATAAATATTACAACCATTGCAGCCAAGTTCATTACAGGGTAGAAAAAACATTCCATTTTTACCCGTTTGTTCAATATCCATCAGCTGTTTTACTGGTGCCAGCTCTTCAGTATCCAGCTGTACAAAACCAATTAAAGTGCCATCACAACAGAGACCACAAGACAAACAGATATTTGTTGGGTCACTCATATTTCCTGATTTTTAAGCTATTTAATATTTTCTTATTCATATCCGGCTAATGTAGTATAAACATAGCCGTTTGCGCAGGTATAATTTCCGTATTTGTTTTTAATTTAAATTCTTTAGACCTGGTGTAATAATTAAAATATTCTTAGTGCTAATCTTCCAAAATCCCGGCTTCTTTTAAGTATTGTAAAACTTCCTCTTTAGGTAAAGCTTTTATAGTTCGGCCTTTAAAACCCGTAGTGGTTTCAGCCATAAATAAAGAATTTAAAATGGCTTCTTCGGTAGCTTCAATGGCGGCCATAAAGAGTGGAGACATTAAGTCGTTGGGCACTACTTCCTGTGTTAAGGTTTTGGTCTCTATTTTATAAGGAATTCTCATTCCTTTGGCGGTAGAAAAAACGATCACATAATCGCCGCTGCCGTTGGAAGCGATTCCCCCGGTTTTTGCCAGTCCGAGGAAGGCTCGTTTAGCCAGGCGTTCCAGGTTTCGGTTGTTCAGTGGCGCATCGGTAGCGACTACCATCATACAGGAACCGTCTACATTATTCTGTAAATTATTGCTAAAACTGTAGTTTCCCAGCTTTTGTCCCACGGGTACGCCGGCAATTTGCAAAACCCCGCCAAAATTACTTTGTACCAAAACGCCTAAAGTATATCCGCCCAGGCTTTCGGGCAGTTTTCGGGAAGCTGTGCCAATCCCGCCCTTATAACCAAAAGCGATGGTGCCCGTGCCGGCGCCAACGTTTCCTTCAGCCACTGCAACGGTTTTCGCATTTTGGATCGCTGAAATTACGTCAGCATTTTTCACATGTTGCCCGCGGATATCGTTTAAATAGCCATCGTTAGTTTCGCCAACCACGGCATTTACCGAACGCACGTTTTCATTTCCGGGCAGGTTTAGGGTATATTTTATCACCGCATCCATCGCGGTGGGAACGTTTAAGGTGTTGGTAAGGATCACCGGGGTTTCCAGGTTTCCCAGTTCATTAATTTGTGTGCTGCCAGCCAGTTTTCCGAAACCATTTCCCACAAAAACCGCTGCGGGTACTTTCTGCTGAAAAATATTTCCTCCGTGCGGAAGAATAGCCGTCACGCCGGTACGCACCGAATCGCCTTTTATCAGCGTAGTATGCCCAACTTTTACACCTTCAACATCGGTGATCGCGTTTAAGGCTCCTCTTTGCATCACCCCAATTTTCAGCGGAATTTCTTCTACACGCTGCTGTGCGGTTAACGTATTCAGCATTAAAAATACTAATGAAGTGAGCAGGAGGGAATTTTTCATTGATAACTGGATTCTTAAATTTTCATAAAGTGGAAAGTTACAAAATACTTTGAATGGTAATTTTCGAAATTATTAGAAGGATTTTTTTCAACGGCTTACTTTTGTACATCCTTTTTCGCAGAATATGTGGACAAAACCCCGAGATTCAGGATGGTCGATTTTTTCAATCGGGCATCCGCGGGGTTTTGGTCACGGTTTTTGGCATTTTGCCAAAAAATTCCTTGAAAAAGGCGTCTTTTTCTTTGCTTCGTTTCTTTTGGACGAGCAAAAGAAACCGATAGGTTCACGAACCCATATTTATTGAATAGAAACTGTGAGCTAAATGAAGGGCAGATTAAAACCGACTAGGATTCAAGTGGAAATAACAAGAAAAAAGAATGTGAATGAAGAAGTTATTCCTTTCAATATTAACCTGCTGTAGTTCAAATTATAGATTGTATCTTTGCACCCGCTTTTGGGAAACCAATGAAGACCTCACAGGTTTTCAAAACCTGTGAGGTCTAAGAGCTTTGAAAATAGAATATTATGAGGACAAAGTCGATAAAGAAGAACCGTATTAATGTAGTAACCCTTGGTTGCAGCAAGAATGTGTATGATAGTGAGGTGTTGATGGGGCAGCTTAAGGGCAACAATAAAGACGTGGTGCACGAGCAGGACGGCAATATTGTGGTGATTAATACCTGCGGATTTATAGACAACGCCAAAGAAGAATCGGTGAATACCATCCTGGAGTTTGTAGAACAGAAACAACAGGGAGAAGTTGATAAAGTTTTTGTAACCGGGTGTTTAAGCGAGCGGTACAAACCAGATCTCCAAAAAGAAATTCCTGATGTAGACCAGTATTTTGGAACTACAGAACTTCCCGGCTTACTAAAAGCGCTGGAAGCAGATTATAAACACGAATTGCTTGGGGAGCGTCTAACGACCACACCTAAGAATTACGCTTATCTTAAAATTGCTGAAGGTTGTGACAGGCCCTGTTCTTTTTGCGCTATTCCGCTTATGCGTGGTGGCCATAAATCGACTCCGATTGAAGATCTGGTTACAGAAGCTAAAAATCTTGCGGCTAATGGCGTAAAAGAATTAATTCTTATCGCACAGGATCTAACCTATTACGGGCTTGATCTCTACAAGAAAAGAAATTTAGCCGAATTGCTTGAAAACCTTGTTAAGGTTGAAGGCATTGAGTGGATTCGTTTGCATTATGCATTTCCAACCGGTTTCCCAATGGATGTACTGGATGTGATGAAGCGTGAGCCTAAGATTTGTAATTATATAGATATTCCGTTGCAGCATATCAATACTGAATTGTTGAAATCTATGCGCCGCGGAACTACGAGCGAAAAAACTACAAAACTGCTAAAAGATTTCAGGAAATATGTTCCTGAAATGGCTATTAGAACCACACTTATTGTTGGTTATCCGGGAGAAACCCAGGAGCAGTTTGAGGAAATGAGAAATTGGGTTGAGGAGATGCGCTTTGAGCGTTTAGGTTGCTTTACTTATTCTCACGAAGAAAACACACACGCTTATAATTTGGAAGACGATGTGCCGCAAGAGGTAAAACAAGATCGCGCCAACCAGATTATGGAAATACAAAGCCAGATTTCCTGGGAGCTAAACCAACAGAAAATTGGTCAGATCTTTAAAGTGGTGATCGATAGAAAAGAAGGAAACTACTTTGTAGGTAGAACCGAGTTTGATTCGCCTGATGTGGATAACGAAGTTTTAATAGATGCGAGTTCAATTTATCTAAAAACCGGGGAATTTTACGAAGTTAAAGTGACCGATGCTGCCGATTTCGATTTGTATGCTGAACCAATTCACGAAGCGCCAAAACCGGTAAGAAAAGAGTTGAAGGTTAAAACGGTATAAAGTTCGTAGACCGGTAACTTTCAATTTCTATACTGAAAAAATATACCCTGCGGAAAAGGTGTCCATAAACAGGCTTTAAGTCCGGAGGCTTTTAATGCGGAATTTGTCCAGGTATTGCAGGTTTTAAAAAGGTGGAAAGAAGTTTCAGCTAAATAAAACGCATCATCCTGATAGTAGTGTAAACCTGAAATAGGTTGAATTTCTCCCTTATTTTCAGCGTTTACAGTTTCCAGAATATATTCAGTTAGCTTTTTATATTGATCTTCTGAAACTGAAATTTTTACCAGGTTTTCTGAAACTGGTATTTTTTGATAAAATCGAGTGTGTAGTGCACTTTGTGATCTTAGAAAAAGCGCTTTAAAAGCCACATCCAGTTTTAGATCTTCCCATTGTGGTGTATTTCTATAAAAATTAAGATCACCCCAGCCAAACCCGATAAATTCCGAATTCTGAGGATTTGATAAGCTATGTTCCGGTTTAAAAATCCAATCCCATTTTATAATTTCCGACTTTACCGGTAGCAAAATATCGGTATGCATATCCTGTTTATAAAGATAAATATCAATTTTCTCGTTTTTAGATCCAGGATTAGAATTCACAGGAATTAACGAACCAATTAGTGCCATCACCAGATAAACAACAGCCGGAGATATTAGGATCAAAAGGAATTTGAAGAAGTAGCGTAAAGCTTGTTTCATCGTTTTAAATTATGAATTATTTCCTATTTATAAGAATATCGTCATTTCGAGTAGATTTTAAGGCGGTAGCCGAAGAAATTATATCGAGAACTCGATACAATCCCGATTATCATCGGGACCACTCGAAGTGACGCGTTATTTCATCTTCATATTTTATTTTTTACAGGGTGCTACGTCGGTTCGAGTAGGTTCTTGAGGCGGTAGCCGAAGAAACTGTATCGAGAACTAAGTGAAGTATTTCTTAGCCAGATTCGGTAAGTTTTCAAACCTCCCATTTATCAACGCTTTCTTTTTGGCTCGAGACCATTTTTTAATTTGCTTTTCCCGCATTATGGCAAAGTTGATATCTGAAAATTCTGCGAAGAATACCAGTTTTAAAGGTCTCCTTTTAGCGGTATAACTTGCGGAATGAGCTCCGGTGTTATGCTCAATCATTCTTTTTTCAAGGTTAGAAGTAACTCCAGTGTAATAGGTGTTATCAGCACATTCCAAAATATATACAAAGCTTATTTTCATTCTGCCGTTTTAAAGGAATATTAAGTTACTAAATTCTCACGTCAGTTCGAGTAGATTTTTGAGACCGTAGTCGAAGAAATCGTATCGAGAACTTCTCGATACAAACCCGATTACCATCGGGCTCACTCGAAGTGACGCGTAATTTCAGTTTAAAATTTTTATATTTTTCAGGGTGTTTCGTCAGGTCGAGTAGGTTTTTGAGACGATAGTCGAAGAAACCGTATCGTGAACTCAAACTTTAAAAAATTTATTATCTTTCTTTCGATATTCTAAAACCTATGCCACAAATTTCTAAAAAGGTCAGTTTTTTCCGAAGAAACTATTTTTATATCACCGGTGGTTTCTGGTTAGGTATGGGCATAGCTCTTATCTTGGTCGGAGGGAATGATTTCATTGCTTATCCTTACACTATCGTCGGATTAATAGGAGCCGGATATGGGTACTTCAAAAACGACCTGCCCTTAGAATTCATTCGCTGGGATAATGAAAAAATAGAGATCAGCGAATGGCAACAGAGTACCAGATCTTATAATTGGCGAAATATTGATGGTATAAATGTTTCGGCCACTAACCTGACCATAAAATCTGGACCTGCAGGTGGAACTATGGTCGAGCTTAAAGGCTATTCCGAGGTCGATATTGAAAAACTAAAAACCGAATTAATTCCCGAACAAAACTTGGCTACCGCCTGATATGGAAAGAATAGAGAAAAGGTCAATTTCTTTAAAAGGAATCTCAATTATATCTTTGCATTTTTCTGGCTGTCAATGGGCCTCGCTTTTTACTTGAATTCTGATTCAGGGCGATATTTAATCTCTTCCCTGTATCTGATTTCCGGTTTGCTATATGCTTTTCTTGCTTTTAAACAAAGAGGTAGAAACACTGAATATATCGCCTGGGACGAAGAAAAATTGATTATTGCGAGATTACATCAAAAACCAAAGACCTATTATTTTGGACCCGAGGTAAATATTCATTTAAGCAGTTATAACCTGATTATAAAGGCGCCCAGGGCTACCGGAGATATGGTTGAATTAAAAGGATTTACTGAAGAAGATCTGAACTTACTTCGGGAGAAATTTGCCAACCCAGCCGTTGCTTAATTATTAACTTCCGAAATTAGTTTAAAGTCAACGCTATCGGCTTCGTTTAATTTATATTGAAAAATTGCTTCGCCGGCTAAGTGACCGTCTTCATAAGCAGCCCAGATAAATCTTTGATTTAGAATTTCGGTATCTATAAAGCGCATCGTACCTCCTAAAACAGATTTTTCGGGTATAAGCTGTGAATTTCTTTCCAGGGCTTCTACTATATACACTTCCGGCTTTTCCAGGGAATCAAAATCTTTGCTGAAAACTACAGGATTTCTACTTTTCAGTAATTCTAATTCTTTTTCCAGTGAGTCTTTTTCAATCTTAAGTTCAGTAACCTCAGCTTCAAAATTGTCTATTCGCAATTCTGTCTTTTCCTTTTCCGCTTCATTAGTGCAACTAAGCAATAATGCTACCGCGGGGAGTAAAAATATCTTTTTCATTCAGCTAAATTAATTGAATTAAAATTTCGAAAATGAGAAGAAATTTATAAAAATCAGCAAGCAACTCGTGACCGTTTTTATCTGCTATTTTTTACAATTTCTTACTCAATAAATTACAATTCCTGCATTATTAAATAGGTGGTGTAACCTAAGTAAAAAACCAGTAAAATTAAAGCTTCCCAGCGGTCTAAGCGTTTCCTTTTTCCCGTGAACATAGCCAGAAGAAGAAAAAGAGTACCTCCGGCAAGAATATAAAGATCCTGGTTGAAATTCAGGTTAAAATCAATGGATTTTATCAGGGAGGCCGTAGAAAGAATTAGGAAGATGTTGAAAATATTAGAACCAATAATATTTCCTACGGCTATATCAGCATTTTTCTTAGTGGCAGCCACTATAGAAGTTGCCAATTCGGGAAGAGAAGTACCTGCCGCAACCACCGTAAGCCCAATAATTTTCTGACTAATTCCCATATTTTCGGCAATATCTATGGCATTATTCACCACCAGTTGTCCGCCCAGAACAAGTCCGGCAAGACCTCCAATTATAAAAATTGTTGTTTTTAAAGGAGAAAGGAGTTTAATATTATCTTCTTCGGCTACATCATCATTTTTAAGTTGCTTATAGACATAAAATAGAAAAGCCAGGAAACAAAATAGTAAAATAAATCCGTCAAAATTACTTAAAAGACTTGTTTGATCAGGCGAAATAATTTGGTCGTTAACCATCATAAAGAGAATGACCACGGCGATAAGCGAAATAGGGATCTCTTTCCAGGCGGTGCTGGATTGCACTGCCAGCGGAGTAATAAGTCCGGTAATTCCAAGAATAATAAACAGGTTGAAGTTATTACTGCCAATCACGTTTCCAAAAACAATATCAGAATAGCCATCAGCGGCGGCAAAACTATTCACCACCAACTCCGGCGCCGAAGTTCCAAAAGCTACAATGGTGAGACCGATAGCAAGATTTGAAATATTGAATTTTTTGGCGAGGGCAGAGGCGCCATCAACCATATAATTCGCTCCAAAAATTAAAATAACCAGGCCTAAAACAAGTAAAAGTACAGGAACCAGCATTATTCTTCAGTATTATTTAATAGAACAGGTTTTCCTAAACCAAGATTTTCCAGTTTATCCATTTGGGTTTCGGCATCGCCCACAATTAAAAAATACATTTTTTCAGGGTTAATATACTTTTCCGCGAGTTCTCGAATATCTAAAACCGTAAGTTCGTTTACTGTTTTTTCTCTTTGCTTTATAAAGTTTTCATCGCGGCCAAAAGTGCTTATTTCGCTTAGCATATCTAACTTAGAATTTAAAGTTTCGAACTTTCTGGCGTTACTCTTTATCATAAATCCGCGGGTTACTTCCATATCTTCGCCATCAAAACTAGAAGGATAATCTTCAATAATTTCTTTAATTAGTTTTACGGCATCATAAGTAATATTAGTTCTTACCCCGCTGGAAATTAAAAATGCACCTTTATTTTTTCCTGCATTAAAGCCTGAGCGAATTCCATAGGTATAACCTTTTCCTTCTCGTAATTCCTGGGTGAGCTGTGAGGCAAAGCCGCCGCCGCCCAAACGGTAATTCATAACTTCTGCTGCATAAAAATCATCATCGGTAGCGGCCAGGGCAGGAGCCCCAAATCTTATAACCGACTGTTTTGCGCCGGGTACGTCATAGAAATAGATCTGCGATTTCTGCGGAAGCTGAGGTTGAGCAACCTCTGGCATTTTAACCGATTTAGGCGGCCAGGCAACTGAGAGTCCACGTATTCCTTTAACCGCTTCCTCTTTTTGAATAGCACCGGCTACGTGAAAAACACTGCGCTTTGGGGAAAGATTTTCGGAATAATAATTTTTTACATCTTCTAAAGTAATGGCTTTTACCGAAGCTTCAGTTCCTAAATTATTTTGACTTAAAATATGGTTTTCGCCATAAATAAGCTTTCTGAATTCGTTATTGGCAATACTGTTAGGATCGGCTTCCTGTCTTTGAATTCGGCTAAGCGCCTGTTGTTTTATAAGTTTAAATTCGGTAGAATCCCAACGAGGTTCCAATAAGATCTCCTGTACCAGGTCTATAGTTTTCGCATAGTTTTTAGCAAGTGTACTTCCGCTTAAAACCATTTTTTCATCCTGAGCATTTACTTGAATATCTGCGCCTAATAACTGAATGGCTTCTTCCAGTTCTTTAGGAGTTTTATTTTTAGTGCCTTTAGTCATTAAATTGGCTAATAGATTAGAAACTCCAACTTTATCTGGACTTTCAAGCAATAGACCGCCCTGCATTTCCAGGCTGAATTTTACTAAAGGAACTTCATTATTGGTAATTCCGTAAAGTTTAAGTCCGGAAGGAAGTGTTTTTTTCCATATATCGGGTGCGTTCAATTGCGGAGTGCTGCCATAGGGCGGTTCTATACTACGGTCAAAACTGGAAGGAGTTTTTTCGTAAGAAACATCTGTAGAAGCATTAACTTCTTCTTCGGCATTTTCAACTATTTTTTCTTCTGCAACTTCAGCTTCTTCAGAGTTTTCTAAGGCAAGTTCGGTTTGACCTTGCGGCACAAAACTGGTCGCTACAAAATGTTGATCTTTAATATATTCCTGGTAAACCCGCATAACATCTTCTGAAGTAACAGCCAGTATTTTTTCTACGTCTTTATTGATATAATTCGGATCGTTGGCGAAAATTTGATATTGAGCCAGTTGGAATCCTTTTCCTAAAACGCTGGAAAGGCTATTGTAAAAATTGGTTTCCTGCTGCGCTTTAATACGCTCTAAGTCACGCTGCGGAATACCTTCGGCTTCAAACTTTTTAAAGGTTTCAAAAACTGAATTTTCTACAGAATCTAAATCAACTTCGTTATAAGCGGTAACCTGGAGCATTAGTTGTCCCGCTAATTCTGAAGTATAATTAAACATTTGTACGCGATCTGTAAGTTCTTTTTCTGCAACCAGGTGTTGATAAAGCGGAGCGTTTTTTCCATCGCTTAAATAATTCGCTAAAACTTCAAGCGCATAAGAATCTTCGTGATAAGAATAAACGCTTGGCCAGGCTAGGGTTAACTCTGGAAGACTGGCGAAATTATCTTCGTAATACAATTTTTTTGTTTCATCCAGCTCCACCATTTGTTTTTCCTGGCGGGATACTTCTGGGCCACGTGGGATTTCATCAAAATATTTATGAACCCATTCTTTGGCCTGATCCCTGTCAAAATCCCCGGCGATGGTAAGCGTTACATTGTTGGGAACATACCAGCGGTTATAAAAATCCTTTACGTCTTGCAGCGTGGCATTCTGAAGGTCTTCTAAGGAACCAATTACCTGCCAGTTGTAAGGATGATCTTCAGGATATAGGTTTTTATCCAGAACATACATGGTATGGCCGTAAGGGCGATTATCTACACCCTGTCTTTTTTCATTTTTTACTACCTGTTTTTCTTTGGCAAGTACGGGTTCGGTTACGGTATTTATAAAATAACCAAGTTTATCGGCTTCAGCCCAGATCATTTTTTCCAGAGCGTCTTTTGGTACGGTTTGAAAATAATTGGTACGATCTCGGCTGGTAGAACCATTGGCGCCAGAACCGCCAATTCTAGCACTCAGTTTATCAAGTCCTCCTTTCCCAAGGTTTTCAGATTCTAAGAATAGCAAATGCTCAAAAAGATGTGCGAAACCGGTACGGCCTTCTTTTTCCCGGGCAGAACCCACGTGAGCAGTTAAAGCTACAGCTACTACGGGATCTGATTTATCGATATGAAAAATGACATTTAAGCCGTTTTCCAGAGTAAAAGTTTCAAAATCTACATTGAAATCGGTTGATTCCTGGGATTGAATAGTTGAGGAAAGCGCAAAGCTGCAAAGCAGTAAAAGTATAATTCTGAATTTCATTAAGATGAAGTTTTAGCTACCCAAAATTAGTGTTTATTTCGATTATTTCAGAATAAATCATTTGTGGTATTGCGAGGACTGCGATAGCAGGACGCGGCAATCTATACTAAAAAATGCCACGAATACACGAATATTAGGTTTTGTCATTGCGAGACCTGTTTTTACGTGGCGCGGCAATCTTTTGTTGGGAATTACACTACCTGTTTAGCGTTTGTGGTTTATATTAGATTGTAAGAGAAAACTCCACAAATGAGTATAGGAAAATTTTTTTTTAACTTTCCTTCTAAAATACCTACGAGGTTAAAAGAAACCTCGCAGGAGAACCACATCCTGCAAGGTTTTCAAAAACTTGTAGGTTTGATTCAGAGCAAATTCATGCCGGGATTTAAAATCCTGAAATTTTTACTTCTTCCTTCTTTGGTCAAATGAATTCGAGTAAATTGATAGTGGAATATACCTACGAGGTTAAAAGAAAACTCGCAGGATAATTCTATAAAATTATTCGTGCATTCGTGGCAATAAATTTTCAGATTTCTATAAACTGAATTTGTTATTATTCACAAAGAAAACTGAATTTGCGAAGAACAATTTCCCGTTCTCCCAAAATGCCCGGAATAAAGGATTATCTACCAAATAAATAATGCTTCCGCTTCCCAATCTTTCTTCTCCGAAAATCAGTGAATTTTCAAGATTTTTTATAGCTGAACTTCCCGCAAAACCTGCAACTATTTCCGGTTGTTGAACGTAAGAAACATTAAAGCCTTTATCCAGAAGTTTGTAGCTGTCACTACTTAATTTTAAACTCAAATAAGTGTCGCCGTAGCCAAATGCCATAGGATGAGTATTATCTAATTTGGTTTTTATAATGCTCCCTGTAATCATATCTTTCGCGCCTTCTCGCTCTCTTTGCGCATACGGAATTAAATTCCCTGTAGCCGTAGAATCTTTGGCTTCTGATTTATTTTCTTTAAGTGCAAAATCGTCTTTTCCGGCAAAAGTGCCTACAGAGCGACCAATCGCGATGAGTTTCCCGCCATTGCTAACCCAGTCTTTTACTTTTTTCAAGGTATCTTCATCTAAAATATCAGCGTAATTACCTTCCGGCATTATCAATATATCAAATTGAGCCAGGTCAATACTTTTAAAATAGTCAGTATTTAAAGAGGTTAGCGGATAATTAAGATCCTGTTCGAAAAAGTACCAGATCTCGCCATAATTTAAAGAAGAAGTGCCTTCGCCTTTTAAGACAGCAACTTTTGGAGGATTGATAAGTTTTACCTCGGGAGATCCAAAATCGGGTCCGCTACCGGCGAAACTGGTGTTTGCTGCTACAAGTTCTCTTTGATGTTTATTAGCAATTTCAACTACAGTTTTGTCGAAATCTTCTTTGGTCTTATTATCGCTTTTGGTAATAATTAAACTTCCACGATCAAATTTCTTTCCTTCACTGGTAAAAGGAATTTCAGTAAAACGCACCTTAATGTTTTCCTTTAGCAATTCAGCTAAAAACTGGGCGTCTTGCATGGCATTCCATTTTGAAACATAACCCGCTCCCGAAGGATTTACCGTATTTGTAATTTCAGCATTTGTAGAATTTGCTTCTGAAGAAACTTCGCGTGTACTCGCTACTGCTTCCAAACCGTAAGCATAAGGCAAACTCCAGGCAGTAATATCATAGGTTAGAGAATCGGTTAGGGTAGTGGAAGGCTCAAAAAGTACGTCTACCATTTTACCTTTTGGCTGGTTTGTATTGATCACCAAAGTATTTTCATCAGCCTTCAAATTCCCTCTTTTGCCTTCGGAATAATTAAAGCCTTTTACTTTTCCTGCTGCGGCAGTTTGATATTTGATTTCGTGTTTATCCAGCAATTCTTTTAATGAAGCAATTTTATCTGCATTTCCTTTTACCGCGAAAGATTTATATTCTAAATCTTCATTATCAAAATACTTTTTGAATTCTGTATTTAAAGTTTCCGTATTCCTACTGGCTACTTCCACGGTTGAAAGTCCGGTGGTGTGATGATGCGCCACGCGGTCTTTAAGAGTGAGTTCGTAACCTTCATCGGTATTAATTCCCAATCCGGCACGGCCGTGACCAGCTTGTTCGTAGGTCATCCCAATGGCGCCCATATATGTTGGATAAGTGTCACCGTAACTTGGGTACAGCAAATCAAATCGTTCTTTGGTGAAAAATAACCAGCCTTCTTTATCAAAATACTCGGCGTGGTTTTTTCCTATTTCGGTTTGAAATTCTCTTTGAAATGGTGTGATAATTTTGTGAAAAGGTTCTGCTGCAGGTGCGAAATAATAGGGTTCGTTAATTCCCTGTTCATGAAAATCTACGTGAATATGAGGCATCCACTGGTTGTAAATTTTAAGACGTTGCTGGGTTTCCACCTGCGTGGCCCAGGCCCAGTCGCGGTTAAGATCAAATAAATAATGATTTGGTCTTCCGCCCGGCCAGGGTTCATGGTGCTCGGCTGCAGCCTGCAACGGGCTGTAAGGTTCGGCTTTCACCTGATTGTACCAGTTTACGTATCTGTCGCGCCCATCAGGATTTACATTGGGGTCTATAATTACCACGGTATTTTCCAGCCAATCCTGTTTTTCGGTGATCAATTCGTATAAAGTTTTCATAGCCGCTTCGGTACTGGAAGCTTCATTGCCGTGTACATTATAACTTAACCATACAATAGCTTTATCAGCTTCGGTTTCAGTATCTGAAATTCCGGTATTACCAAGATGAGCATTTCTTATTTCATCCAGGTTTTTTAAGTTTTTTTCCGAAGAAATCACCGCATAGGTAAGCGGCCGGCGTTCGTTGGTTTTTCCGTAGGTATGATAATTTACCAGTGGGGAGTTTTCGGCTACGTGTTTAAAATAATTCACCACATCGGCGTGACGGGAGAATTGCTCCCCAATCTCGTAGCCTAGAAATTCTTCCGGACTTTGTAATTGTGCATTGGTTTGTAAACCTAAAAATAGAAAGACGACAGCAAGTAAAGTTGATTTCATTGATTGATTTTAAATGTTGAATGTGTTTGTAAACTACCTCGGGCTTCTCGATAAGCGATTAAATCTTGTTCTCGTCAAGCTGAACTTGTTTCAGCTTCTAACATGTTTCATATTAATAAGATTTTAGATCCTGAAATAAATTCAGGATGACGGCTTTAAGCAAAATCAAAAATACATACCACCAATAATCGAGTAAAAACAGTATCTAACGCCAAATTAACTAAAAATTAGTGAATAAAATTCTTAACTTCGGTATCTTTACCATCCAAAAAATTGCTAATGCCAACCGAGTGTATTCCGTACAAAGAAACCAATTATTTTACCGAGCTTATTTTAGATTATCTCGCTGAAAAAGAGGAGCTAAAAACTTTCTATAATCGTTTCCCAGACCTGGAGAATTTTAAAGCGCAAATAGAAGAAAAGTCTTCTTTTCCGATAAAAACGCGAGAAATCCTGGTAAAATCTTTAAAAGAGCAATATTCCGGATTGGAAGTTTCAGAAGCCACACAAAGAAATATTGACGCGCTGGCAAAGGAAAAAACTTTTACCGTAGTAACCGGGCATCAACTTAATTTATTTACCGGTCCGCTTTATTTTTTATATAAAATTGTCTCCACAATTAACCTTACCCGAAAATTAAAAGAAAAATATCCTAAAAATAATTTCGTGCCGGTGTATTGGATGGCCACCGAAGATCACGATTTTGAGGAGATCAATTTCTTTAATTTAAACGGAAAGAAGTTTCAGTGGGCCAATGCGCCTAAGAATGCCGAAAATGATGCGGTAGGAAATTTATCTACCGATGGCCTGGAGGATGTTTTTAAACTTTTTTCAGCTGAAATTGGTGGAGGTAAAGATGCCGATTATCTAAAGCAACTATTTGAGAAATCTTACTTGAAGCACGATAATCTTGCCGAGGCAACTTTGTACCTCGCCAACGAACTTTTTAAGGAGGAAGGTTTGGTGATACTGGATGCGCAGCAAAAAGAACTTAAAAAGCTTTTTATCCCTTATGCTGAAAATGAACTTGTAGAACAAATTTCTCATAAGACTATCACGCAAACTGCAGAAAAACTGAATGAACTTGGGTATAATGTTCAGGTGAATCCTCGGGAAATCAATCTGTTTTATTTGAGTGATGGTTTGCGGGAAAGAATTATAGAGCGTGATGGCGAATATTTTGTGCACGAAACCGAAATACAATGGAGTAAGAATGAAATCCTGGAGGAATTAAAAGAATTTCCGGAGAGATTTAGTCCAAATGTAATGCTTCGTCCTTTATACCAGGAAGTAATTTTGCCCAACCTTTGCTATATAGGCGGTGGCGGAGAGATCGCATACTGGCTCGAATTAAAAGAATATTTTAAAGCTGAAAATGTTGTTTTTCCGGTTTTATTGCTTCGGAATTCTGCTTTGATCCAATCGGCAAAACTGGATGAAAAGCGAAAGAAATTAAATATTTCAAACAAAGAATTATTTTTGAAACAACACGAGCTTATCAATAGAAAAGTGCGGCAAATTTCAAATATAGATATTGATTTTTCTGAACAGAAAGAACATTTGGTGGAGCAATTTCAGCAGATGTATGAGCTGGCAGAGAAAACCGATAAATCTTTTCTTGGCGCGGTAAAAGCCCAGGAAGTAAAACAATTAAAAGGCCTCGATAATCTCGAAAAACGTCTTTTAAAAGCACAAAAACGAAAACTGGAAGATGAGGTAAGTAGAATTGCAGAGCTTCAGAATGAGCTCTTTCCGAATAATGGTCTACAGGAACGCCAGACCAATTTTTCGGAAATTTATGCAGAATACGGCCCCGAATTGATTTCAGTATTATTAAAAGAATTAGACCCGCTGCAGGCGGAATTTAAAATTTTGACATTTGGAAAAGAATAAAATGCACACCATAGATATGGACCTGGTAGAAATGACGCTAGACGTTATGAAATATACCATAGACCGTATATCCAACATTACTCCCGAAATGGGAGCCCCAAAAAAGGAAGAAGAATTATTTAGAATTGTTGGCGAAACCGTAACTCCGGAAGGGATTGGCGGAGAGAACGCCTTCCAGCTTTTTCGTGACGTTTTGGTTAAAGCAACGGTGCCCATAGATCACCCAAGACATTTGGCCTTTGTACCCGCAGCCCCAACTAGGGCGGCTATTATGTTCGATTTGGTGACTTCGGCTTCCAGTATTCACGGTGCTTACTGGATGGAAGGTGCCGGCGGAATTTTTTGTGAAAACCAGGCGATGAAATGGTTGGTTTCGCTTACAGGATTGCCTGAAGGTGCTTTTGGCGTTTTTACCAGTGGAGGTACGGCGGCAAATCTTTCGGCTATGGTGGCAGCACGAGAGGCATGGCGTTCTAGAGATAGCCAGAACGTAGGGAAAAAAGCGTTGATGCTTACTTCTCACGGTGCACATAGCTCTATACAGGCCATGGCAAAGGTGATTGATGCCGATGTGGTAATGATAGATTGTGAAGAAGAAAATCTTACTGGTCGCGAACTACAGAATGCAATTAACGAACTGGAGGAAAAAGACCGAAATCGGCTTTTTGCAGTAGTTGCTACCGGTGGTACTACAAATGCGGGAATTATAGATCAATTAGATACAATTGCTGATGTTTGTGAAAAAGAAAAAGTTTGGTTTCACGTAGATTGTGCCTATGGCGGCGGAGCTTTAGCGGCACCATCGGTAAGACATTTATTTAATGGCGTGGAGCGAGCCGATAGTATTACGATAGATCCGCATAAATGGTTATTTTCTCCTTACGATTGTGGAGCGGTTATATATAAAGACCTGGAACTTGCGAAAAATGCACATTCCCAAAAAGGTGCTTACCTGGAAATTTTTAAAGATGAAGGAGCCCAGGGTTTCAACCCGGCCGATTATCAAATTCAGTTAACAAGAAGGGTTAGAGGAATGCCGCTTTGGTTTTCTTTAGCGATGCATGGTACCAATAAATACCGGCAGGCCATCGAAACTGGAATTTCCCTGGCACAAATTGCGGCTAAAAAGATTGAAAAACGGGAAAATCTTGAACTGGTAAGACCCGCAAGTTTATCGGTTGTTTTATTCCGAAGGAAAGGTTGGACGCCGGTACAATATAAAGACTGGACTTATAAAAATCATCGTGATGGTTTTGCCCTTGTCACTCCAACCACCTGGAAAAAAGAAACGGTAGTAAGGTTTTGTTTTATCAATCCTGATACAACCGAAGAAGATATTGATATGATTTTGGATACTATGGATTAGAAATAGTTCTATTTTCGTCAAGCTGAACTCGTTTCAGCTTCTAATATGTGTAATTAATCGATAATGTTAGATCTCCGAATAAATTTCGGAGCAGGCTCTGAAATGAATTCAGGATGACAATTGTTTTAAATTCTTACTTCAATCAATTTCATAATTTAACCGCATCGTAATAGATGCGGTTTTTTATTCTAATAGTTTGACTCTTTTTTTATATTTGGTTTATATTAAATTAATAATAAATATTAAATGACTAAGAATAAAATATTATTTTTCATTTTTACTGGTTTTTTTTCAATTTCAAATAGCCAAGAAGTCGATATAGAGAAAATGGTGGAAAAGGAAATAGAGTTAGAAGAAAAAATCAATACGCTCCAGGATTCCCTGAAGAAGGTAAAAAGTATGATTGCTTTTAATAATGCACAATTGAAAATAAATAATACCAAAATAGAATCAATTGCAATAGAAGTTAAGGAGGGAGGTAAGTTACGAGAAAAACCAAGGCCTTCTGGGGATATTTTAATGGCTTTTGAGGAACCTACAAAAGTAGATCTAATTGGGTATGAAGATAGGTATTATGAAATCTGTTTGGATAACAAAAAATGTGGTTATGTTAGCCATCTATGGATTGAGTCAAATTCGGAAATAAGGAAATTTGTAAACAAATATCAAGAATTGAAGAATTTGAAAATTGAAACTGCTAAATTAGAGGAAGCTAAAAGAATGGATAAATTGAGAGCTGAGCATCGTAAAAGGTGGGATAGTATTGAAAACGAGCAAGAAAAAAGAAAGTCAGAAAGGGAAAATGAGATTTTAGCGAAGAAGGAATTAGAAGAAAAGAGATTATTAAATAAATATGGTAAGAAGGTCTTCGATCAATTAAAAAGAGGTATGTACTGGATAGGAATGAATAAAGAGCAATTGACCTTCTCTTTAGGTTGGCCAGAGGATATTAATAGGAGTGTAGGAAGTTGGGGGACTAAGGAACAATTTGTTTACAGCACAGATTTATATATTTATCTTGAAAATGGCGTGGTTACTTCCTATCAAAACTAATCAATCTCATAATTTAACCGCATCGTGATAGATGCGGTTTTTTTCTTATCGCCGGTATTGTAAGCACCACTCCAGGAATAATCCTCTCCGCTATTTTGACCGGTGATCTGGAAAACGCCCATATTAGCATTTTTTAGTTCACCTAAACTTCCACCGCTATTCTCAGCAATTCGTTCTGCTCTTAATCGGGCATCTTCAGTAGCTTTAGAGATCATTTCAATTTTAAGATCGGCGAGTTTAGTGTAATAATATCTAGGTGGGGTAGAATTAAACTGTACACCTTTGTTAAGAAGTTCAGTAATTTCACGAGAAACTTCTTCTACAAGCTCCACATCTGCAGATTCAATTTTTACATTCTGGGTAAGTTGGTACCCCTGGAAGATGCTGCCTACATAATTTCCATTCTGGTATTGATTTTCACGCTGCTCTGATGTTTGCACCGAATTAAAAACAATATTATCTTCTTTAATTCCTTTTTCTATAAGGTAAGTTCTTACTGTTTCTTTATCAGAATTCAAGTTGTTGTATGCTTCTTCTAAATTAGGGCTCATTCGGCTAAAACTACCTTCCCAAACAATAAGGTCTGAGGTGAAATTTTCGCTCCCGGAACCGGTTACCGAAATAACTCCATCGGGATTTGCCCTGCTCACATAAGATTCTCCAAGGAACCAGGCGGCAAGTACAATTGCGATGGCAAAAATTATAGCACTTAAATATTTCATTTTCTGAAAGTGAGGGTTTATAATAAAGATAGAAAATAAATCGGTTGGCTATTTTATTTTTGTCTCAAATTCTTACTTTTGCCTATGCAAAAAAACGTACTCATTTTAGACTTCGGCTCGCAGTACACGCAACTGATTGCAAGGCGTGTGAGAGAACTCAATATTTACTGCGAAATTGTTCCATTCAACAAAATTCCAGACGATATTTCAAGCTTTAAAGCGGTGATCCTTTCGGGGAGTCCGTTTTCGGTTAGGGGAGAAGATGCTCCGCATCCCGATCTTTCTAAGATTCGTGGAAAACTGCCAATTTTAGCCGTTTGCTATGGAGCGCAGTATTTTGCTCATTTTCATGGCGGAAAAGTTGAAGCTTCGGAAACCAGGGAATATGGAAGAGCAAATCTTTCGTTAATAAAAGATGGCGAAACCTTGTTTGACGGGATTATGGAAAACTCACAGGTTTGGATGAGCCATAGTGATACCATAAAAGAATTGCCGGCTAATAGCGTGAGAATTGCCAGTACTACAGATGTTTTGAATGCAGCTTACCGAATTGAGGGCGAACAAACTTTTGGAATACAATTTCATCCAGAAGTTTATCACTCTACCGACGGAAAGCAATTACTGGAAAACTTTTTAGTGAAAATTGCCGATGTAGCACAAACCTGGACACCGGGTAAATTTGTTGATCTAACGGTTTCAGAATTAAAGGAGAAAATAGGAGACGATAAAGTAGTCTTAGGTTTAAGTGGTGGCGTAGATTCTAGTGTTGCTGCGGTTTTATTACATAAAGCTATCGGGAAAAACCTGTATTGCATCTTTGTAAATAACGGTTTGCTTCGTAAAGGAGAATTTGAAAGTGTTTTAGACCAGTATAAAGATATGGGGCTAAACGTGAAGGGTGTTGATGCTTCGGCACGATTCCTGAATGCCCTTTCAGGAATAAGTGACCCCGAAGAAAAACGAAAAGCTATTGGAAATGCGTTTATTGAAGTTTTTGACGATGAAGCGCATAAAATAAAAGACGTAACCTGGCTGGCACAGGGAACTATCTATCCCGATGTTATCGAATCGGTTTCGGTAAACGGAGGCCCTTCTGCAACAATAAAGTCGCACCATAATGTTGGTGGACTACCCGATTTTATGAAGTTGAAAATCGTTGAGCCGCTAAAAATGATCTTTAAAGATGAAGTGCGAAGAGTAGGTGCCGAAATGGGAATTGATAAGGATTTATTAGGTAGACATCCATTTCCGGGACCGGGACTCGCAATTAGAATTCTGGGAGATATTACCGCCGAAAAAGTTCGTATTTTGCAGGAAGTAGATCATATTTTTATCCAGGGATTAAGAGACTGGATGTTGTATGATAAAGTTTGGCAGGCAGGTGCTATATTGCTACCGGTAAGTTCTGTAGGAGTTATGGGAGATGAGCGAACTTATGAGAAAGTAGTAGCCTTAAGAGCCGTAGAATCTACCGATGGAATGACGGCAGATTGGGTGAATTTACCTTACGAATTTTTGCAAAAAACCTCGAATACTATAATAAATCGGGTTAAAGGCGTTAATAGAGTAGTGTATGATATAAGCTCAAAACCACCGGCTACTATAGAATGGGAATAAAATTTGAGCTTAATTAAACTCTCTTTGAGAGATTAAACCAATAAATATGAAATACCTTTTAATAGTTTGTTTTTTATTTCAGCTGTCTACTCTTTCGGCATCAGCCCAGGAATTTAAATACCATACGGTAGAAGCGGGGGAAACTGTTTACAGCATCGCTAAATCCTACAATATTTCAGAAGAAGCGATCTATAAATACAATCCCGATGCTAAAGGCAATCTAGAGGTATCTTCAAAATTGGTGATCCCATTGAGTAAACAGAAAAAAGAAGTTTCGGCTGAAACTGAAGATATTCAGTTTATCACCCATACGGTAAAGCGAAAAGAAACTTTATATAGACTTTCCAAGGATTATAATGTTGAAATTGATGAAATTAAAAGGTTTAATAAGCACCTTTATTCTGAAGAATTACAGCGAGGTGAAGAGATCTTAATTCCGCAGCGAAAAAAAGCTGCAGGGAATACCGAATTAGCTTCTTCCAGAGAGCTTGATATACCCAGAGCTGCCAATCAAGAAATATCAGAAACCCGTGAGCACGTAGTTTTACCAAAGGAAACCAAATACGGGATAGCTCGTAAATATGGAATTACGGTAAAAGAACTTGAAGAACTAAACCCAAAGGTAGATGTTTTGAAACCCGGGGTAATGATACGTGTAGGTACCGATGTTTTAGATGAACCGGTAATTCTAACCGATGAGGTTTTTGAATTTTATGAAGTAAAACCTAAGGAAACATTATTTGGTCTCTCCAGAAAATTTGATGTTTCACAGGATTCTTTAATGTCTTTAAACCCGGCTTTAGAAGACGGACTCAAAATAGGAATGGTTCTAAAAGTTCCTAATACCGATGATGGGGAGAACTTACCTGGAGACCTTGAAGACCTTGCCGGTGATGCTGAAAATGACAATGCTAATAAGAAATTAGATCTTTCAAGTAAATTAAGCAATTTCAATACAAAAGAGCTCGTAGTATTATTGCCTTATAATCTAAACCAGATAGATCAGGATTCTATTTCAAGTTATAGAGAGGCCATTTTAGATGATCGCGTATTGCGAATTTCTTTAGATTTTTATAGCGGCGTAAAAATGGCGGTAGAAAAGGCGAAAAGCTTCGGGATTTCTACTCAATTAAAAACTTATGATACCCGCAGAAATGTTCAGGAAGTTACCAATATTATCAACTCTAACGATTTTAGTAGTGTAGATGCGGTTATTGGGCCTTTGTTGCAGAACACTACAGAAGCCGCGGCTGCAAGATTAGTTCAATATAATATTCCGGTGATAAGTCCGCTGTCTAACCGCGAAATGAGATCTTATCAAAATCTTTTTCAATCCCGTCCTACCGATGAGATCTTGAAAAATGCGATGTTTGATTACCTGCAGAAAAACGCAGTTGGTAAAAATGTAATTATTATTGCTGATGCTGCTAAAAATCAGGAAAAGAACGAACTCACTCAAATTTTGCCAAATTCCAGGGTGATATTTCCTTCAGAAGCTTACCTAAGTGCTGAAAAAATACAAGGAGTACTTTCTAAAACCCAGGAGAACTGGGTAATCCTGGAGTCTTCTAATATCGGTTTAATTAGTAGTACAACTTCAGCATTAAATCGTTTGGCAAGAGAGCATCAAATTAAATTATTCACTACCAATAGAAACAGTGGTTTTGAAGACGATGTGGTAGATAATGAGCATTTAGGTCGACTTAATTTCCATTATCCTTCAGTAGATAAACAGTACGACGATATGATGACTGAAGAGTTTATTGAGGATTATAAAGAACAATTCAATATGATCCCTAATCAATATGTGGTTAGAGGTTACGATCTTACCTTAGATATTTTACTAAGATTGGCTTCGGCTGAAGATCTTTATGATTCGTTTGAAAAATATACCGGATTTACTGAATATCACGAGAATAAATTCCATTATACCTCAAAGCGAAATGGCGGATTTTATAATGATGCCGTGTATATTATGAGTTTAGATGAAGAACTTAATTTAAAAGTCGCTAATGACCAGTAAAGTTATTTATACCGGAAGTTTAAGAACCGAAGCCGAACATCTTAAAAGTGGTGCGAAAATAATTACTGATGCGCCTACCGATAATCATGGCAAGGGCGAAGCATTTTCGCCAACCGATTCTGTAGCGACCGGTTTAGCTAGCTGTATGCTTACGGTTATGGGAATTAAGGCTGAAGAACTTGAGGTAAACTTAAAAGGAACCACCGCCGAAGTGACTAAAACCATGGCGGCTAATCCCAGGCGAATTTCCAAGGTAGAAATTATGATTAATTTTCCTGAAACTTATTCGGAAAAATCTCGTAAAATACTGGAAAATACAGCGCGAACCTGCCCTGTAATGCAAAGTCTTCATCCAAATATGGAAAAGCTTATTAGCTTTAAATATTCATGAGATTCTGGAGTGTCTTATTCATTTTTGTTTTAAGTCTTCCATTAGTGGCGCAAGACGTTGAAAAAATAACCTGGGATAAAACTCGGCTTTTAGAATGGGAAGATTTTAAGGCCAATCCTAAAAAACACCTTCCTTATAAAGCCAATACCAATTCCGGGCTTTCCTTTTCCTGGAATGCTACTGAAAGTAGCGACGGAACAACACTTACCTATGAAGTTGGTAGTAATTTTTACCCAAACCGCTCCTGGGTTAAGGAAATTGAAGAAGTAGATTATTTACTTGCCCACGAGCAATTACATTTTGATATCACCGAGTTACACGCCAGGAAACTTAGAAAAGCTTTAAGCAATTACGAGCCCGGCCCGAAGATGAAAAAAGTATTGAATAATATTTATTCGGAAACCGAACAGCAGCGGCAGCATATGCAAAATCAGTTTGATAAAGATACCAACCACAGTATTAATAAAGAAGCCGAATATAAATGGCGCAAATTTGTTGAAAAGGAACTGAATAAACTAAGTGAATATTCCAGTTAAAGCGCTGAAACTTCTTTCTTAGCGGTTTCAAATTCTTCTATTATTTCCTTTACAATTTCAGCGGCAGGTTTGATCTCGTGGATTAATCCTGAGATTTGGCCAATTTCCAGCTCTCCTTCTTCTAAATCGCCTTCAAACATTCCTTTTTTAGCCCTGGCGCGCCCAAGTAATTCAATAAGCTGCTCTTTTGAAGGATTTTCAGTATACAATTTCTGAACATCATCAAAGAATTTGTTTTTCAGAAGTCTTACTGGAGCGAGTTCTTTAAGAGTAAGTTTGGTATCACCCTCCTGGGCTTTCACCACCATCTCTTTAAAATTCTGGTGCGAAGAAGCTTCAGGGCTGGCAACAAAGCGGCTGCCAATCTGCACAGCATCTGCACCTAATACCATAGCAGCCAACATTCCGCGGCCTGTGGCTATACCACCTGCTGCAATTAAAGGAATATCAATTTTTTCTTTTACCATTGGGATCAAGGTGAAGGTAGTAGTTTCATCTCTACCATTGTGACCGCCGGCTTCAAAACCTTCAGCAACAACGGCATCTACACCGGCTTCCTGCGATTTTAAAGCGAATTTCACACCGCTAACCACGTGTACTACTTTAATACCGTGTTCCTGCAAATGTTTAGTCCAGGTTTTGGGATTTCCGGCTGAAGTAAAAACAATTTCTACTTTCTCCCTGATTATAATCTCCATGATCTTATCGATATCAGGATAGAGTAGGGGAACGTTTACAGCAAATGGTTTATCGGTGGCTTTTTTACATTTTTCAATATGTTCTTTTAGAATTTCAGGATACATAGAACCCGCACCAATAATTCCGAGTCCGCCGGCATTACTCACGGCGCTGGCGAGTTTCCAGCCGCTGGCCCAAACCATTCCGGCTTGAATTAAAGGATATTTAATATTAAAAAGCTGTGTGATCTTATTTTTGGGCATTTGCTTAAATTTTCTTTATACTCCTAAATAGTTATATTCCAAAATTTGGACGTCAGCCTGAACTTGATTCAGGGTCTAAGTCGAATGTATAGTACTATTTATATTAGATGCTGAAACCAGTTCAGCAAGACGGTATGTTTATTTTATAAGTAAAAACGAACCTACATTAAATTTTCTCCGAATTTAAGAAATAACCCCCGAACCTAATAATTCTTCGCCCTCATACCAGGCTACAAATTGACCTTCGGTAATTGAAGCTTGAGGTTCATCAAAAATCACATACATTCCAGCCTCGGTTTGATGTAATGTTGCATCTTGTAAGGGTTGGCGATAACGAATTCTGGCTTTTACTTTTAAAGTTTCATCAGTACTTATAGCAAGGTCTTTTCTAACCCAATGCACTTCGTCTTTATTGATAAAAAGTCCTTTCCTATAAATTCCCGGGTGGTTTTTTCCCTGCCCGGTATAAATTACATTATCTACCACGTCGGTATCTATAACAAACAGCGGCTCTGGCGTGCCCCCAACGGCAAGGCCTTTACGCTGCCCTTTGGTAAAGTAATGAGCGCCCTGGTGTTTTCCTACAATTTTACCGTCCTCAGCAGCATATTCATATTTCTTAGCAAGAAAATCGAGTTCTTCCTGTTTATTGCTGAATTCTGGCGTTTCAGAAGAATATAAGTCCTTTTCGGCTTCAATTTCTATGATCTTACCTTCTTTAGGTTGTAATTTTTGCTGAAGAAAATCTGGTAACCTTACTTTTCCAATAAAGCAAAGTCCCTGTGAATCTTTCTTATCTGCAGTAACCAGGTTTTGTTCTGAGGCGATTTTTCTCACTTCAGATTTTTGCAACTCACCAATAGGAAAAAGCGTTTTGGAAAGTTGTTCTTGCGTAAGCTGGCAAAGGAAATAAGATTGGTCTTTATTATTGTCTTTCCCTGAAAGCAATTGATAAATAGTTTCCCCATCTTTTTCAATTTCTCCTTTTCGGCAGTAGTGTCCTGTAGCTACATAATCGGCGCCTAAAGAAAGCGCGATTTTCATAAAAACATCAAACTTTATTTCACGATTGCATAGAACATCGGGATTTGGCGTACGGCCACGTTCGTATTCATTGAACATATAATCAACGATACGCTCTTTATATTGTTCGCTAAGATCTACGGTTTGAAATGGTATACCAAGTTTATCGGCTACCATCATGGCATCATTGCTATCGTCCAGCCAGGGGCATTCATCGGAAATAGTTACCGAATCGTCGTGCCAGTTTTTCATAAAAAGGCCAATTACCTCGTAGCCCTGCTGTTGCAAAAGATATGCTGAAACACTGGAATCTACTCCACCCGATAAACCTACAACCACTTTCTTTTTCATAAACCTAAATTTGAAATTCCTTCCGCATAAAGTCGGAAAAGAATTTGCAAAATTACGAAATATAAGAGATTTTGAATATTATAAGTATAATGCTTTCTTATTTTATCATCAATAAAAAAGGGTGGCAAAAGCCACCCTTATATCTATAATATTCATTTATTATTTTTCGAAAGTAAGGCTAACTCCGGGTAACGATGGTACTGAAAATTTGAATCGGTCATTCCCTGAAAATTCAACATTTCCGGTTTGTCTACCAAAGAAAGGTAAATTAAAGGTGTATTGGCCGTTGCTGTTTCTTTCCCAATCCCCGGTACTCATTTCTGACTGGCATTCTCCTTCAGCTTCTTCATGAACTTCAGAATCTGCAGTATTGTCAGCGTAAAAAGTAATATTAGAATTAAGATTACATTCACTTAATTCATCATCAGAAAAGGCATTTTCTAATTCTACTACATACCAGGTACCAAGAATTTTATCGTCTCCATTTGCGTCATCATCTTCGCTGCAGGAGGTAAATAACGCTATACTAAAAAGTATTAAAAAAAGTTTTTTCATAAGCTAGGTTTTAGTTTTATGTAAATATATTCAAATTTAAACACGTCTTTAGAAAAAACGGCATTGAAGTATGGAATATTATTCTCCAATTGTTTAAATAAAATTCTGTTTAAATAATTTCTATTATAATTAAACATTTAACTCTTGTTTCATGATAATTAACAAAGAATAAACAGTTTGTAGTTTGCTTCTCGTTTACTTTTACTACATAACAAAAACTTAGAATTATGAAAACTATTAAATTTACTAAAATCGCTTTACTGGCATTTTTGACTTTTGGTCTCTTTGCGTGCAGTGATGACGATGATGGAGGAGATGTAATTACCCCTTCAAACACAATTGCCGATTTTGTTGCGGGCAACCCTGATTATTCTTCTTTGGGCGCAGCATTAGAAGTAACCGGGCTGGATGCTACTTTAGACGGAACTGCTAACTTCACCGTATTTGCACCTAACAATGCCGCATTTAACTCATTTTTATCGACCAATGGCTTCAACAGTTTTGATGAAGTTCCAGAAGATGTTTTAACTGAGATCCTTCTAAACCACGTTCAGGAAGGTGAAATTATGTCTAATGCCTTATCTACCGGTTATATTGAAAGTATGGCTACCGGTATGGCTTCAGACCAACCTTTAAGTTTGTATATTAATACTGATGATGGTGTAACTATTAACGGAGTTTCTTCGGTAACCACTGCCGATGTTGAAGTAGACAACGGGATAATCCACGCTGTAGATGCCGTAATTGGACTGCCGGATGTAACCACTTTTGCAACTGCCGATCCTAATTTTGATATTCTTGTACAAGCACTTACTGCAGATGAATCTTTTACTTTCGTTGAAACTTTAATGATGAGTGAAGATCCTGCACCATTTACTGTTTTTGCACCAACAAATACTGCTTTCGCTAATGTACTTGCAGAACTTGAATTAGCCGGGTTAGGAGATGTTCCTGCCGATCTTTTATCGAGTATTTTGAGCTACCACGTAGTTACGGGAGCAAATGTTCGTGCCGAAGATCTTACAGATCAAATGATGGTGGAAACTTTTGAAACCGGAAGTTTCACTATCAACCTGGGAGAAAATGTAACTATTACTGATGAAAACGGAAGAACTGCAAAAATTGTTGCCACTAACGTTCAGGCAAATAATGGTGTGATACACGCTTTAGATACCGTAATGCTTCCTGAAAACGATGCTATTGAAATTGAAACCAATACCATTGCAGATTTTGTTGCTGGAAATGAAGATTATTCTTCTTTATTAGCTGCACTTGAAGCTACTGGTTTAACTTCAACTTTCACCGGAACCGATATTTATACCGTATTTGCTCCAAATAACGCTGCATTTACAGCCTTTTTAAATGATAACGGGTTCAATAGTCTTGATGAAGTACCTGAAGCTTTGTTAACCCAGGTTTTATTGAACCACGTACAAATGGGCGAAATTATGTCTACCGATTTAACTACCGGTTACATCCCGAGTATGGCCGTTTGGGGAGCTTCTGAAGAGCCTTTAAGTATGTACATAAATACAGATGACAGCGTAATGATAAACGGAGTTGCTTCTGTTACCTCTGCAGATATTGAAGCAGATAATGGAATTATACACGCGGTAGATGCGGTAATTGGATTACCAAACATAACCACTTTTGCTACTGCCGATCCTAACTTTGATATTCTTGTACAGGCCCTAACGAGAGAAGAGTCTTTTACTTATGTTGAAACACTTATGATGAGTGAAGATCCCGCTCCATTTACTGTTTTCGCTCCAACCAATGATGCTTTCGTAGCTTTATTAGATGAATTGGAATTAGGAGCTCTTGGAGATATCCCTACAGAAACTTTAGAAGCTACTTTAGCGTATCACGTAGTTGCCGGAGCTAACGTTAGATCTGGAGACTTAACTGATGATATGGATGTTACCACGCTAGAAGGCGGTGATTTTACCGTAAATCTTGGTGATAATGTAACTATTACAGATGAAAACGAAAGAACTGCTACAGTGATTGCAGCCGATGTTCAAGCTACAAACGGAGTAATTCATGCACTTGATACCGTATTACTTCCTGCTGCGGAATAAAAATCGATTAATTATATAAAACAAAAAATCCCCGGGAAACTTCCGGGGATTTTTTATGTGGTAATTTAAAGTTAAGTTACTTTAAATTTCAAAAACGTCATCCTGAATTTACTTCAGGATCTAAATTGATGATAGTTCAAGTCTACAGGAAGCTGATACGAGTTCAGCTTGACGAATAAAATTTATTCACCAGCTTTATCAACTACCAGTCTTTCGTCGCGGTTAGCGATTTCCCAGGCGGTAAGAAAAACCAATCGAGCTCTTTTCATTAAAGCTTCATATTCAATTTTTTCAACTGTATCTGTTGGTTTGTGGTAATCTGGGTGAACTCCGTTAAAGTAGAAAATCACCGGGATGTTGTTCTTTGCGAAGTTGTAATGGTCACTTCGGTAATAAAAACGGTTAGGATCATTTTCATCGTTATAAGTATAATCCAAATCCATATTCATATATTCTGAATTTACATTCTCACTAAGTTCGTGAAGATCGGTACTTAATTTATCGCTACCAATCAGGTAAACATAGTTGTCGTTACCTTCATGCTCCTTATCAATACGGCCTATCATATCCATATTTAGGTTGGCAACAGTATTTTCTAATGGAAAAACAGGGTTTTCTACATAGTATTTAGAACCTAAAAGTCCTTTTTCTTCACCGGTTAAATGAATAAAAAGAATAGATCGTTTAGGAGTATAACCATCTTTTTGAGCTGCTTTAAAAGCTTCGGCAATTTCTAAAATACCAACGGGACCAGAACCACCGTCATCTGCACCGTTATAGATGTTACCTTCATCATCTACTCCTACGTGATCGTAGTGAGAAGTAATTACCAGAATTTCATCTGGCTTTTCACTTCCTTTTATGAAACCAAGCACGTTTTCAGAATCCTTAAGTTTACCGTCAAAAAATTCGGTTGGGATTTCCTGATAGTAGTTAGAATAACCTTGAGGAGCTTCAATGCCAATTTCCTGGTATTCGTTAACAATGTATTCCGCTGCTTTTTTCTGTCCAGGTTCGCCGGTGTTTCTTCCTTCAAATTCGTCACTGGCAAAAGTGTAAAGGTGTTCTTTTAACTCTGAAGCAGTGATGGTTTCAGCATACTCCATGGGATTTGCATTTTCAACATTTTTTTGTGTACCACAGGCTACCATTCCGGCAGATAGGGCCACTAAAAGCATTTTTTTCATAGTTTAATTTAATTTTTGCTAATTAATACTTCGTAAAATATTTAGAAGTTTTTATTAAAGTCGCAGCAATATAGCAGTTTCGGTTTAAATTTTAATAAGTCTGTAAAACTTTCTCTGTTCCTACTATAAAGTATTTTGTATAGCTTTTTTAGTTAGCGGTGCCATTACTCGATAGCCTTCTAGATTTGGATGCACCCCATCCTCAGAATATCTTTTCGGCAAACCTTCTTTTTCATCCTTTAGCGGGGTAAAAAGATCGAGATAAGTATGTTTATTTTCTTTAGCATATTTCTTTATCCAGGTATTGATTTCGGCAATTTTTTGCACCGGTTCCAGGCCGGGTCGCCAGGGATAATCGTAAACGGGTAGGATAGAAGCAAGGATCACTTTTATATTATTAGCTTCAGCCAGTTGGGCCATTGCCTGAATGTTATTGGTGATCATTTCTACGGAAGAAAATCCGGTGTTACCGGCTATATCGTTGGTGCCGGCAAGAATAACTACGGCTTTGGGCTTGAGTTTTATTACATCTGGCATAAACCGAATAAGCATTTGTGGAGCAGTTTGCCCTCCAATGCCGCGACCTGCGTAATTATTATTTTTAAAAAACTCGGGCTGTGCGTTTACCCAGCCTTCAGTAATTGAATTTCCCATAAAAACTACATCTGGGTAATCTTGATTTTCGATTATTTTCTCGTTTTGTGCTTTATACTTTTTAAGATTTGCCCAATCCTGTTCCATAAGTTCACGGTATTCCTCTTTTTGTGCACAAACTACGTTGCTCAAAAAGATTAATATTGATATTAAGAAGAAATTTTTCATGATTTTTAAATGTATAAAATTGAATTTATTTAGCGCTGAAAATTCAATTGAAACGGGTTTGAAAATAAATCAAAACTGAGACATAAATCCAGTTTTCAGTTCTTTGGAGCGGTTACTACTGGAAATTCTAAAACCCGATAGATACTTTAGACCTTAAAATCGTGGTTGGCATTGGTTGATTAAGTTGAGTGTCTAGAATAGTGCTTGCACCTACATCAATATTAACATTATTAAAATTTCCTCTTAATCCAGCTCCAACTTCGCTTTGAGGAAAAATAAACTCCATATGAGGGTTATTGAATCTTTCTTCATTATTAAAAGAAGGAGTTAAATATCGGCCAAACAGGTAAAAGCTAAACCTGTTGTTAATTTTGTATTCCACATTAGTACTAAAACTACCGTAAAACCCTGGAGCGTTACTATTATAAATAGTATTCTGTTCCAGAAATCCTGCACCTAAAGTAATGCTCAGTCTGTCTATCGTATAATTAAGGGTATTGTTATATAGTTTATAGTAGCCAAGACCATCATAGGAATTTTGTGTCTTGAGCTGGGTAGTATAGAAATTAGAAGTTGAATTCGCTGCATTATTATTTAGTTCTCCTGATTCCTGTGCGCTTATGCCGTTAAAAAATAGCATGAATAGAAAGAGACAGAGGTGAGGCAAGCAAGAAGTTTTATTCATAGGTTTTTTTTAGGATATAGCAACCACTTGCTAATACATCTGGTAATCTAAACTGGTTTCTGAAATTTGAATAATGAAGATATTCATTTTAAATAAGAATGAATACTAAAAAAAATATAGGATATGTTAAAACCTGATAATTAGGTAACTCGAAAAAAGCTTTAAAAAAGTTGTAGAAAGCTTGTGTGTATTTGTAAAAGCTTGTTATATTTGCATCCGCTAAGCAGAAATGTATAGCATTTTATTGGAGGAATGGCAGAGTGGTCGATTGCGGCAGTCTTGAAAACTGTTGACTGTAACAGGTCCGGGGGTTCGAATCCCTCTTCCTCCGCAACTTTTCTTACAAAATATCACAAAAAGCCTCAAACCCTACGGTTTTGGGGCTTTTTTATTTTTCAATATTTCAAAATATCCCAAAAAATATCATTCTATCGGTTACACATTCGGTTACACTTGGTATCCATAAATTAGGTGTAACCAAAGTAATATAAATCCTACAAAATAAAACTTAACGCTCTAGTAATAAAGGGATTATGTTGTATCTTAGAACTGTCTAATTAAATATATATAGGATCAATCCCAATTGTTGTGTTTAAGCAAAAATTATAGTTAATCTATATAAGAAGAATTCAACATTTTTCACTCCTCTAAACTGAGCCCTAAACGCTTTTATTTTTGCATTAAAGGATTCTGCTGAAGCGTTGGTACTTCTGTTGATAAAGTAATTGAGAATAGATCTGTAATTAAGGGTAATGGTGTTGGCTATGGTATTAAAAGCCTTAAACCCCGTCTCCTCCACATCCTTGTACCAGTGAGCTAGTTTTGTATAAGCCCCTTCTTTTGATTTAGCATTGTTAAATATATTTCTAAGTCTTTGTGTAAGCTTAAATGCCAACTTTATATCCGGATATTGCTCGAAGAGTATTTTGCTGCGCTCGGATTGATTCTCTGTCCAATTCGAAGGCACTTTATAGAGCAGGTAACGGCTGCGGGCTAATAATTGTTTTCTGGTATCCCCATTAGCAAAGGTTTCTGGACTAAAACTTTTCTGTTTTAACCTGGCTTGTTTGATTTGTTCATTCTCCAGATCTATAGCCTCCCATCGATGCTTGATCCTAATATCCTGCAGGGCTTCAAAGGTGAGTTTCTGCACATGGAAGCGGTCGGTGACCTGTATGGCCTTAGGGAAGCATTTCTTGGCAATGGTTTTCATGGAATTGGCCATATCTAAGGTGATTTCCTTTACTCGTGTTCGTTTTGAAGCTGGTATTTTAAGCAGTTGTTCTATAATGGGTTCTACCTTGGTTCCCGAGAAAATAGCTACGA
>NZ_FVZF01000032.1 GCF_900168265.1 Salegentibacter salarius
ATCCGTCTCAAAGAAAAAGCTAGGAACCTACTATTAAGTGAAGCGGGAATAGCACATCGTAAACGTCGGTGCTGAGATGTGGAAGCCGTTTTTGGGAATATCAAGCAAAACATGGGCTTCAAGCGATTTATGCTTCGGGGAATGGAGAAAGTAACTACTGAAATAGGGTTAATCGCTATGGCGCACAACTTAAGAAAATTCAGTATAGCATAGGAAGGGGGCTTCCTTCCTTTTTTATCATTAAGAATATCTACAAAAGAAGAAGCGCTTCTCTCACAAAAACTTTTATCAATAAAAAAGGCCATCTAAATACTTTTTAGACGGCCTCTTTCTTTTATAAAATTTTCCGAAGAAATATTTTCAATATTAATCTCTTCCCATATAAATACTAAGAAAGTAAAGCAAAGTTGCTAAAGAACCAACTGCGGCAACCACATAAGTTCTTGCGGCCCATTTTAAGGAGTCTTCGGCAGCTTCGTGTTCCTGGCCCGAAACCATATTTTCGTTTTCTAACCAGGCCAAAGCGCGTTTACTGGCATCGTATTCTACAGGTAATGTTATAAAACTAAACAAAGTTCCCATCCCGAACATAATAATTCCTAATAGCAACACGGTGCTTCCAATAGCAGTTGTAGCCATAAGGATCAATCCACCAAAGATCACCCATTGGGAAAATCTTGAAGCTACGCTTACTACCGGCACTAACTGGCTTCTCATAGTTAACCAGCTATAGGCATTCGCATGCTGAATAGCGTGACCGGTTTCGTGGGTTGCTACAGCTGCAGCAGCCGCGTTTCTTTGACTATAAACACCTTCGGAAAGGTTAATGGTCTTTTTTTGCGGGTTATAATGGTCGGTCAACTTTCCGGGAGTAGAAATAACTTTTACATCATTAATATTGTTATCGCGCAACATTTTTTCGGCAAGTTCCTTTCCACTCATTCCATTTTGCAAATGCACTTTAGAGTATTTTTTAAACTTACTCTTCAGTTTATTGCTCACATACATACTCACTATAAAAATGAGCCCGGCAATTATATAATATCCTAACATAGTTTATCAATTTTTATTAATTCAAATGTAGCAAAAACCTCGCCATTTCAATTCATAAACTCTGGCTGACATTCTGAAAAAATCCTCACATAATTTTAACTGAATTCAAACTTTTTCTTTATTAAATTACCTTGTGGCAAATCCATTAGTCATTAAATGGATTTTTTTGATTTCGAGGCAAGCCTCCGAGCATTTAAATCTCGATTATCGAGTAAAAAAATTAGTAATTAGCGGAAGATTGATTGTGAATATGTTATTTTTCAATTTAAGATATTACCTATATTTGCACCAATCACTACAAAAAGACTATGCAGTACAAAAGAATACTTTTAAAATTATCGGGAGAAGCATTAATGGGACAGCGCCAATATGGCATAGATCCCGATCGGTTGGCAGAATATGCCGAAGAGATTAAACAAGTAACCGATAAAGGAATAGAAGTAGCCATAGTTATTGGTGGCGGAAACATCTTTAGAGGTGTTGCCGGGGCCAGCAAAGGAATGGATCGCGTGCAGGGCGACCATATGGGAATGCTTGCAACGGTTATTAACGGACTGGCTTTACAAAGCGCCCTGGAAGATGCCGATGTACAAACCAGGTTACAATCTGCCGTAAAAATAAATGAAGTAGCCGAACCTTTTATTAGAAGAAAAGCTATTCGCCATTTAGAAAAAGGCCGCGTGGTGATCTTTGGAGGTGGAACCGGAAATCCTTATTTCACAACAGATTCTGCTGCGGTTTTAAGAGCTATTGAAATTCACGCCGATGTTATCTTAAAAGGAACCCGCGTAGATGGAATTTACAATGCCGATCCTGAAAAAGACAAGCAAGCGACAAAGTTCGATTTTATTTCTTTTGACGATGTGATTAGAAAAGGTCTAAAAGTAATGGATACCACTGCTTTTACCCTAAGCCAGGAAAACGAGCTGCCAATTATTGTTTTTGATATGAATACCCCCGGAAACCTTCTAAAAGTAGTTACCGGCGAAAGAATAGGAACAAAAGTTAATTTATAAAGTTTTATTACGCTCAACTAATATTTTAAAAATGGAAGACGAAATTGAATTTATTATAGACACCGCCAAAGAAAATATGGAAAAGGCGATTGATCACTTAAAGAAACAATTGCAAAACATTAGGGCGGGTAAAGCCAACCCGGCAATGCTTGGTAGTGTAATGGTAGAATATTATGGAGCTCAAACTCCGCTTCAACAGGTTGCCAATGTGAATACACCAGATGCCCGAACTATTTCTATTCAGCCCTTTGAGAAAAGCCTGATTAAAGATATTGAAAAAGGAATTATGCTGGCAAACCTTGGTTTTAATCCAATGAACAACGGTGAGAGTGTAATTATAAACGTACCACCTCTAACTGAAGAGCGCCGTAAACAACTTACAAAACAAGCAAAAGCCGAAGCGGAAGATGCTAAAATTGGAGTAAGAAATGATCGAAAATCAGCCAACAACGAATTGAAGAAACTTGATATTTCTGAAGATTTACTTAGAGATGCTGAAAATGAGGTTCAGGAATTAACCGATGCTCATATTACCCGCATTGACGCTATCCTTGAAAACAAGGAAAAAGAAATTATGACTATATAATAGAAAGTCATTTTCTCTTGTTATTTTAGAGGCTGTTTGAAGAATTTTAAAATCGTCATCCTGAACTGGTTTCAGGAGCTAAACTGGAAACTGAATACTCCCGAAATGTCGGGACAGCTTGACGACAATAAGTTTTTCAAACAGCCTCCTTTATTTAAAGGCTTCATCAAAATTGTTCAAAATCCAGAAAAACCTATGCGTTATCCGTTCTTGCTTCTTTTTCTGCTTTTTTCAGGCATTAGCTTTGCCCAGCAAGAACTTCAAGGAAGGATTATCAATGAACAAACCGGCGAGCCCCTCGCCTACGCGAAAATAGAATACGAAGATGAAGAAACACTAAGTAAAATAGACGGTAGTTTTTCTCTCACCCTCACAAAAGACAAAACTGAACTTACTTTTTCCTATATAGGTTTTGAACCTCAAAATTTCACAGTTTCAAAAGAGGTAGAATACATAAGGGTTAAATTAACGCCAAAGATTGAAGCGCTTAAGCCTGTAACTATTTCTTCTGAAAAAAATAAAGCCGAAGGCATTATTAAAAAAGCCATTGCGCTTAAACCGCAAAACGATCCTGAAAAAAGATTAAAAAATTTCAACTTTAAAAACTATAATAAGTTTATAATAGATAACGAAGCCAGTAGGCTCGAAATGCAGAGTGACAGTACTAATTTTGAATTAAGCACTGTTATTAATTCTGGAGCCAGCTATTTTTCTGAAAAAATATCCAAGTTTTATTTTTCTCAAAAACAAGGTTTAAAAGAAGAGGTTCTGGCTTTAAAAAATGCGGGATTTGAAAAACCCGTTTATGAGATCCTTTCGCTTTCTGTGAATCCGTTTTCACTTTATCACAAAGATTTTCGCATTTTCGAAACCGATTATGCCGGGCCGCTCCAAAAATCGGCTTTTAAAAATTACGATTTTAAAATTCTAGATACCACTTCTACTTCCCGACCGGCTTATGTGATCTACTTTAAACCCAAAAGGCAACGCGCAGTCGCAGGTTTAGAAGGAATACTTTATTTAGACATCCAATCTTACGCAATTCAGCAGGCAAAAGCACAACTTTTAGGGGCGGTAAAACTGGAAATAGACCAGGAATATCAATACTTCCCCGAAGAAAAATTATGGTTCCCCAAAACGCAAAAAACAACAATCCGCCCGGGAAATGGCGGCAAATCTATTTCAGTCTTTGGAGGAATGATCTCTTCCGGAACGCTACAAAAGAAAGAATCAATTCTTAATAATATTCTCGCTCCGGGAAAGACAGATCCTAATTTATATTTAACCACCACGAGCACCAACTTTGATATTCAACTGAATTCTGAGGAGAGCTTGAATACTTCTGCCGAAATTGTGGTAATACCCGAAGCAAATTCTCGTTTGGAAGATTTTTGGCAGAAAAATAGAACCGAAGCCTTAAGCAATCAAAATAAAATTACCCAGGAGCGAGCCGAGCGGCTTATAAAAGAAAAAGAAATTGAAGAGCAAATCAACTTTAAAAATTCCATTTCTTCTGGATATTATCCTGTTGGTTTTTGGGATTTTTCACTGGGAAAATTCTTTAAATTCAATAATTACGAAGGGATTAGGTTAGGCTTTGGCGGGAAGACCAATAAGCAAATTTCAGATGATTTCAGTATAAATGGATATTTGGTGTATGGTACAAAAGATGAAGTTTTTAAATACAATTTAGGCACTTCAATTTATCTTAATAAAGCTACCGAAACCGATCTTAAATTCAATTATACCCGGGATATTGTTGAAACCGGAAGCTTCCATTATTTACAGGGGAAAAACGAATTTTCTATTGTAGAACCACGCTTTGTAAATATTAATTTCTTTTATGAACATCGCACCATAAGTAGTGGCTTAACGCATAGATTTGGTTCAGATTTTAAAACTGAGCTTCGGTTTTCTAAAAGTGATATTAGTCAAACCCGGGATTATAGTTTTCTTTTAAACGGCCAGGAATTTTCTGAATACACCCTTTCAGAAGCTACATTTTCTTTTTTATGGCGACCATTTGCCAAATTTTTAAAGACACCAAATGCTACCAAATTAATCGAAAAAGGTTATCCCAAGTTTACCGGACAGGTCACGAAAGGGATTTCCGGAGTGTTTGGTGGTGATTTTGATTACACCAAATTTGGACTTTTGGTAGAACACGAAATAAAACGACTTAACCAATCCAGAACCGAAATCATTTTGGAAGGCAATTATGCTACAGGCGAAGTTCCGCTTACGCATTTATTTCATTCTCTACCCAACAGTCCCGGTCGGGATGGTATTCTCAGCAGGTTTTCCGTAGCAGGAAGACGCAGTTTTGAAACCATGTATTACAATGAATTTTTTAGTGATAAGCAAGCGATATTACATATTAAGCATCAATTAAGACCTATAAACATTCACCGGTTAGTTCAGCCCGAACTGGTTTTTATCTCGCGTCACGTCATTGGAGACATCAGTAATCCTGAACAGCATAGTATTCCTTTTAAAAGTTTAATAGAAGGTTATCACGAATTCGGAATAGAATTACAAAAGATAATTTTAGGTTTTGGTCTGGGAGCTGCCTATCGCTACGGACCTTACAGTTTGCCTACCTTTGATGAAAATTTCGCCTTGAAATTTACTTTTCATTTAGATATTTAAACCAGCGCTACTTTAATCGCTTAAAGCCTGATAAATAGGCTTCCTTTTTATACCTTTGCGCTCGCTTAAACCCTTCCCATGGCCAAGATTTTTAGTTTCGGATTCTGGAACTCGATTGCGCGATTAATTTTGCGTAATAGGATAATTATACTTCTACTTATTGTTGCCACTACTGTGTTTTTTTCTACCCAGTGGAAAAATATGCGCTTTTCTTATACAGAAGCTAACCTGTTACCAGACGATCACGAAGATAATATTGCCTATAACGAGTTTTTAGACAAATTTGGAGAAGAGGGAAATGTTGTGCTTCTGGGAGTTAAAGACTCCACGCTTTTTCAACCTGAAAACTTCCAGGCCTGGAAAGAACTTACCAAAAAACTAGAGGCATATCCTGCAGTAGAGTATGCAATTTCTGTTAGTAACCTTCAACAGCTAAAAAAGTTTGAAGATCCCAGCCGGTTTGAAATGGTTCCTTTTATTTCTGAAGAAAATCCTACTAAAGAAGAACTTCAGCAATATCAAGACGAGCTTTATAACCAATTACCTTTTTACGAAAACCTGGTTTATAGTTCTCATTCTAATACGGTACAGTCGGCGATCTATATGAATAAGGAAATTGTAAACTCTAAAGCACGTAAAACCTTTGTTTTAGAAGAGTTACAGCCACTAATCGTCAATTTTGAAGAAAAAACAGGCATAGATGTAAAAGTTTCCGGGATGCCTTATATAAGAACATTAAATGCCCAAAATATTATTGACGAAATTGGGCTTTTTATTCTTGCAGCACTTGCGGTTACCTCACTCATTTTCTTTTTCTTTTTTAGATCTATTCGAGCAACTATTATTTCAATGATCACGGTTTGCATTGGCGTGATGTGGGCCTTTGGAGTAATTGGTTTACTGCATTACGAGATTACAGTGCTTACGGCCCTTATTCCGCCGCTTATCATTGTAATAGGAATTCCCAATTGTATTTTCCTGATAAATAAATACCAACAGGAAATAAAAAAACACGGCAACCAGGCAAAATCCTTACAACGGGTTATCACTAAAGTGGGAAATGCCACCTTAATGACTAATATTACTACGGCTTCCGGTTTTGCAACATTTATACTTACCGAGAGTACTCTATTAAAGGAATTTGGTATTGTGGCTTCCATTAATATCGTCGCCATATTTATTCTAAGCTTATTGATAATTCCTATTATCTATAGCTATATGAATTTACCTAAACACAAACACCTTAAACACCTTAATAAGCGCTGGATAGGTGGTTTTGTGAACTGGATGGAACAAATGGTAAGGCATCATCGCATTAGCATTTATATAATTTCAATTATGCTCCTGGTAGCGAGTATAATTGGAATTTATACCATAAAAATATCAGGAAGCTTACTGGAAGATATGCCAGAAAAAGCAGAGTTTTTTCAGGATATAAAATTCTTTGAAGAAGAGTTTGACGGCGTGATGCCTTTAGAAATTCTGGTAGATACAAAACGGAAAAACGGCGTACTAAAATCGGCTACGCTTAAGCGAATGGAAGAATTGCAAAACCATCTTGCCGAAATCCCGGAGTTCTCTCAACCTATTTCGGTAACACGACTTGTAAAATATTCTAAACAGGCTTTCTATAACGGCGAGGCTAAATATTATCAATTACCAAGTTCCCAGGAACAAAATTTCATTATGCCTTACGCTAAAGGCTTTTCTTCAAACGAAAACTTATTGAGCTCTTATGTAGATAGTACCGGGAGATACGCCCGGATCACCACCTATATGAAAGATGTGGGAACCGACAAAATGGAGGACTTAGAAGAAGACCTTTGGCCAAAGATCAATAAAATCTTTCCTGAAGAACGCTACGAGGTTTCCATGACTGGAAAGGCTCTTATTTTCCAGAAAGGAACTAACTATTTGGTAAAGAATCTTGTGATCTCCCTTTCCCTGGCCATTTTATTAATAGCTCTGCTTATGGCCTGGATGTTTAGATCTTTCAGGATGATAATTGTATCTCTTGTTCCCAATTTATTGCCCCTGTTAGTAACAGCGGGAATGATGGGCTTTTTAGGGGTTCCAATAAAACCTTCTACGATCCTTGTGTTTAGTATCGCTTTCGGAATTTCGGTAGATGATACGATTCACTTTTTAGCGAAATACAGGCAGGAACTAAAAGCCAATAATTGGAAAATTAAACGTTCGGTTTATGCGGCTTTACGAGAAACCGGCGTGAGCATGTTCTATACCTCAATCGTGCTGTTTTTCGGGTTTTCAGTATTTATGATCAGTAGTTTTGGCGGAACTGTAGCTCTTGGCGGACTCGTTTCGGCAACCTTACTTTTCGCAATGCTTGCTAATTTATTATTGTTACCATCTTTATTGCTTTCCCTGGAAAAGAATATTGCTAATAAGGAAACTTTAAAGGAGCCGGCAATGAAAATTATAGATACCGATGAGGATGAAGCTGAAATTGAAAAAGAAGAATCTAAAAATTAATAAAACCGGCTTGCTTTGCAGGCTGAAGCGGAAAAATTATATTTGTTTTTTTAAAATCTTACATAAATGATACAAGCAAAAATTGCTATAATATTAGACAGCAATCAATTCCTACAGGAATTTGAGGTGAACGGCTGGGTACGTTCTTTTAGGAGCAATCGCTTTATTGCCTTAAACGATGGTTCAACCATCAACAACCTGCAATGTGTAATAGATTTTGAAAATTTTGACCAGGACGAACTAAAACGAATCACCGTTGGCTCGGCGATTTCGGTAAAAGGTACGCTGGTTGAAAGCCAGGGGAATCAACAACGAGTTGAAATTGAAGTAAAAGAATTTAAAATTCTTGGAGATGCGAATCCGGAAGAGGTAAAACTTACCATTCTTTCACCAAAACGCCATAGTCTTGAAAAGCTTAGAGAGCAGGCTCATTTAAGAGTACGCACCAATACTTTTGGCGCCATAATGCGTGTACGTTCTAAACTGTCTTTTGCTGTGCACAGTTATTTTCAGCAAAATAACTTCCACTATGTAAACACTCCAATTATTACCGGAAGTGATGCCGAAGGAGCTGGCGAAATGTTTAGGGTGAGTGCTTTAGATATGGAAAACCCACCAAAGAAGGAAGATGGCAGCATCGATTTTAGTCAAGATTTCTTCGGAAAAGAAACCAATTTAACCGTTTCAGGACAATTGGAAGGAGAAGCCTACGCTATGGGACTTGGGCAGATCTATACCTTCGGACCAACTTTTAGAGCTGAAAATTCCAATACTTCGCGTCATTTAGCTGAATTCTGGATGATAGAGCCAGAAGTTGCTTTCTGCGACCTTGATGGCAACATGGATTTAGCCGAAGATTTTATAAAATATGTATTGAAATATATTCTAGAAAACTGCAAGGACGACCTTGAATTTTTAGACAAGCGTTTCAAAACTGAGGAGGAAGCCAAGCCAAAAGCAGACCGCAGTGTTATGGGCTTAATGGAAAAACTTCACTTCGTAATAGATAACAATTTTAAGCGAGTAAGTTATACCGAGGCTATCGAGATTCTTAAAAATTGTAAACCGAACAAGAAGAAAAAATTCAATTATATCATTGAAGAATGGGGTGCCGATCTGCAAAGCGAACACGAACGCTTTTTAGTTGAAAAACACTTTAAATGCCCGGTAATTTTATTCGATTATCCAGCAAATATCAAGGCTTTCTATATGCGTCTTAATGAAGATGGCAACACCGTAAGAGCTATGGACATTCTTTTCCCGGGAATTGGGGAAATTGTGGGTGGCTCGCAACGAGAAGAGCGCTTAGATGTACTTAAAAGCAAAATGAAGGAGTTAGATATAGACGAAAAAGAATTGTGGTGGTACCTTGACACCCGTAAGTTTGGAACCTGTGTTCACAGTGGTTTCGGACTTGGGTTTGAAAGACTGGTACAATTCGTAACCGGAATGGGAAATATACGAGACGTAATTCCTTTCCCAAGAACTCCACAAAACGCCGAGTTTTAAGATATTTTAAAACCTCACAAGCTTTCAAAACTTGTGAGGTTTTTTATTCCTGTCTACGTCATCCTGAATTTATTTCAGGGTTTGCTCCGAAATTTATTCGGAGATCAAATTTGATTAAAAATTTATACCATGTTAGAAGCTGAAACAAGTTCAGCTTGACGAAACCTAGAATCTTAGAAAGCTTTTAGTTTATAATAACCACCTGACCATTGAAAATCAAAGAAACCCATATTGTTCCCGCTATCCCAGAAAAGATCAGGTTGCAGGAATATGCGGTTGCCATCTTTGTTTCTCTTCCCACCAAAAGTTCGCTTAAAAAAGCTTTAAAAAAAGAGCTTATTCTTTTAGATGGTCAACCGGCAAAAACTTCAGACTGGATTAAAGAAGGCCAAACAATAGAACTTCTTGAACCTGAAAAACCGAACAAGAAAGTTTTCACCTTAAAACTGGAGATTATTTTTGAAGATGATTATCTCGCACTTATTTATAAACCCGCAGGGATTCCTACCAGCGGCAATTACTTTAAAACTATAACCAACGCGCTTCCATTTAATTTAAAACCATCCAATCAAAAAGATGCATTACCTGCTCCTTTGCCTGTACATAGATTAGATAATCCAACTTCAGGAATACTATTAATTGCAAAAAGTAAAGCTGCCCAGGTGGCTTTAAATAGACTTTTTGAAGAAAAGAAGATCATAAAAAGTTATCACGCTTTAGTTTTCGGAACTATCCTGGATTCCTTTATTTCATATAACCCGATTGAAGAAAAATATGCAGAAACACAGATTGAAGTTATAGAACATTTTCAGTTTAAAAATGAGAAATTAAGCCTGGTAAAAGCATTTCCCAGAACAGGCAGAACGCATCAAATTAGAATTCATTTAGCTGAAAATGGGAATCCAATTGTAGGTGATAAACTATACGGCAAAACTTCAGAAAACATAAAAAAAGGCGGCCTGTTTTTAGCGGCTACGGGTCTGGAATTCATTCATCCTGAGACTAAAGAGATTATGAATTTTGAGCTGGAGCTTCCTAAGAAATTTAGAGAAATTAAGAATTCAGCTAAGGATACTTAACAAAATTTTACCACAATCATTTACTGTGCCAAAGGCTGCATAGCTTTGTTTTGCCTATTTTTGTAGTAAACCATCCCGATATTTTTCGGGAGTACTAAATGAGACAACAAAGCTTTCAACCCAGCGTTGAATAAACTAAATCTCACTTAGTAAGTAAAGCAAAATAAGTTTTATGCTTAAACAGCAACTAAATCTCAAATTATCCCAGAAGCTTTCTCCGCAGCAAATACAGCTGATGAAGCTTATACAACTTCCTACGCAAGCTTTTGAGCAGCGTATAAAACAGGAGCTAGAGGAAAATCCGGCGCTGGAAGATGGTAAGTTGGAGACCAAGGATGAATATGAAGAATATGAAGACGATTATAATGAAAGAGATCGGGAAGACGAAGGAACTGAATCTATTGAAGCCGAAATTGATGTTGATGAATATTTAAGTGACGACGAGGTGCCTAATTACAGGTTACAAGCCAATAATTATAGCCCAGACGATGATGAAAAAAGTGTTCCTTATGCTGCAGGAACTTCATTTACCCAATATTTAACCACACAATTAAGCACTCTTAGGTTTGATGAAACCGAAGAAAAAATAGCTGCATTCCTTGTGGGAAGTGTAGATGAGAGTGGTTACCTGAGAAGGGAATTGCAAGATGTTGTAGATGACCTGGCTTTCACTCAAAATATTTATACCGATGAAGATTCGGTAGAGAAAGTATTAAAAAAGGTTCAGGAACTGGATCCGGCGGGTGTAGGAGCAAGATCTCTTCAGGAATGCCTACTTATTCAATTAAGACGAAAAGAGCCCACAAAGGCTGTAGAATTAGCCGAGGATATCCTGGATCGCTCTTTTGACCAATTCAGCAAAAAGCATTACACCAAAATAATTTCCAGGCACGATATTTCTGAGGATGAACTTCGGGAAGCCATAGATGTCATTGAACATCTAAACCCAAAACCAGGTGGTTCTTATTCAGGAAATACAAGAATGGTAGAGCACGTCATTCCAGATTTTACCATAAAAATTGTAGATGGAGATTTAGAATTAAGCCTAAACGGAAGAAACGCTCCGCAAATGCACGTTTCCCGTGATTATAGCGATATGCTAAAAGGTTATAAGGAATCTAAAGAAAAAACGAAAGCCCAGAAAGATGCGGTTATGTTTATAAAACAGAAACTGGATGCCGCAAAATGGTTTATAGAAGCCATACAACAAAGGCAGCAAACCTTGATGGTGACCATGAGTTCTATTATGAACTACCAGAAAGAATATTTTCTTACCGGGGACGAGCGCTATCTTAGACCAATGATCTTAAAGGATATTGCAGATGAAATAGAAATGGACGTTTCTACGGTTTCCCGTGTAGCGAACAGTAAATATGTGGACACGCCTTACGGAACCAAACTCATTAAAGAATTCTTCTCTGAATCTATGAAAAACGATCAGGGTGAAGATGTTTCTACACGTGAGATAAAAAAGATCCTGGAAATGTCTATAGAGGAAGAAGACAAGCGAAAACCTCTTACCGATGAGAAACTCGCAAAAGTTTTAAAAGACAAAGGTTACCCTATTGCGCGCCGAACAGTGGCAAAATATAGAGAGCAATTAGACATTTCGGTTGCCAGGCTTCGAAAAGAGATTTAATGAGATTCCTTTTAAAAAGCGCTTCATTTATTTTTCATCCGCTATGGCTACCGCTGGCGGGTAGTTTTTTGTATTTTATTTTTACACCTAGATTCTTTCCCGAAGGTGTTGTGCAAGCAAAATTACTGGCTATTGCCATACTTACTATCTTTATTCCTGTAGTCTTTTATTTTTTACTGAAAAACCTCGGAAAAGCACAATCTGTCTTTTTAGTTGACGTAAAAGAACGAAAATGGCCGCTGATCTTTTATACTATTTTAATCACCATGGTGTTAAACCAGATTTTAAATGCCTACAATTATGCCGCCCTCTATTACTATTTTACCGGAATTCTTTTCGCTACAATAGTGGCCTTTGTGCTGGTGGTATTTAAACTCAAAGCCAGTTTACATATGATGGGCTTAGGTGGTCTTTTGGTGTTTCTAATCGGGATAAGTCTCAATTTTAAAATTGATCTTACCTATACGATTAGCTTCTTGATCCTCGCGCTTGGTTTAACCGCTTCTTCGAGGATCTATTATAAAGCTCATAGCATTAACGAACTGGTACTTGGTCTTGCCTGTGGAATGATAACTCAAGTTCTGGTTTTAAACCTTTGGCTATAAAATATAGAACATAAGCCCCGCTCTAAATACAGAAACATCTATGGTCTCGCCATTTAACTGAGCATCTGGAAATAGGGAATTTAAACTATAATAGAGATGGAAGTTGAAAGTATTAAAGCCGAATGTAAAGGTTGCCCCCATCCGGAAACGATCTAATTCGGGAACCTCGGTTTGAACAACCTGATTACCGGGCTGTACAAAATTACTTTTAAAATGATAGATATAACCAAATCTTAATCCGGTATAAATTCTCCAGAACTTATAAGTTTCAGCCGTAGAAGTTCGCCAGCGGAATTCTAAAGGCGCCTCAATCAGTTGTGTAGAAAACCTGTTGGTACTATAATCTATATCATTAGTTAATTCCCTAAAAATGCTTTCTCCGGCTTCATCTTCGCCAATAAAAAGATTTTGGCTATAGCTATTTAAAGACCAGCCTAAACCAACTGCTATAGCAATATTTCGACGTTTATTAAGCGGGAAATCTCTCGTAAATCCTGCGTGAAGACCTCCCGAGAAACCTGATTGTGAAATAGCATCGGGTTTATTGCTTATCAGGTTAAAAGTTAAACCCACATAAAACTGATCTTCGCGATACAAACTATCAATTACCGAAGGCACAGAGTCGGGAATGCTTTGAAGCCCGACCTCTTCTTCAGTCTGGGCGCAAAGAGGAAGACTAAAAATAACAAATAAGCAAATAAAGATTTTAAGTAATTTATTCATTTTAAACCACAGGTATATTGAGTTTAAAGATAAAAAAACATCCTGCCAAATATTTAAATTCAGACAGGATGTTTATACAGTTTTGAAAAAATGACCTATTGGTCCTTATTGCATATTTTGTAATGCATCACCTTCTTTGGTTGTATAGTTGATTTTAAGAGCTTCAGCTTTTCTCAATTCTTGTTTGATATCTGAAACTAATCCCATATTTGTTTCTTCATCTACCTTAAGGGCAGTTGTAAGATATGGAATCAACTCTTCTCGCTTAGTTTCTCTTTCAGAAAAGATAAACTGTTGTACTTCACCAACACTGGCAAATTTATCGTTCAGCTGAATCCTTGCTTCCTTACCAAAAGTTTGTTGGTATCTTGGGCTAGGTTTTCCAGCATAGATATACATAACGAGATCTTTTTTATCCAGTTTTTCAACCTGATCGGCGTATGGTAGTTTATTTTGTACCATTAACGTATTTTGGCGCATAACGGTAACAACCATAAAGAAGAACAATAACATAAATACAATATCTGGTAAAGATGCTGTACTAATAGCTGGTTGCCCTTCGCTTTTTTTCTTTTTGAATTTAGACATAATTGAGTCTTAAATTTAAGTTTTAGATTAGGTTATTAACTCGTTGGTTCGGCTTCAGAAAGCTTTTGAGGAATCATATCTTTAATCAATTCAATTCTCTCCTTCAGCGTTTCTTTAGCACCTTCACTTGTACGCGAGTCGTTATACTTAGCTTCCATCGCTGTAAAGCTTGTACCGAACAAACGTTGCGCTTCTCTATCTCTAAGTTGGTTATAAGCCGCTACAAGTTCATTTTGCACCGCGATATAAGTTCCATACTCAGTTCCCCGGTTATTTACCAAAGAGATAATAGCTTTTTGTGGGTTTACAGAAGAATTAGCATCTCCTGGTCCCTGGCAGAAATCACAAGCTTCATCGCCTGTTCCCCCACCATTATCGATAAATTCTACTGCGGCTTGTCGCAATTCCTCTATCTCCATCTCCTCATCTTCTACAAGTAACTGGTTATTACTGTTAACCAATACCTGGAAGATATTTCTTTCTTTAATTACCGGTGGATCCTGCTCTTCTGGCTGCCATGGGGGTAGTTTCCTACTAATCCCACTATCTGTCTCAATGGTTGTGGTTACCAAAAAGAAGATTAGTAGCAAGAAAGCAATATCGGCCATCGAACCGGCATTAACTTCTGGTGCTTCTCTTCTTGCCATAATTTTACTTCGTTAATTTTTTAACTCCGGAAATAACCATTGCTAAAATTGCAATTCCTGCAAGAATGTAAAAAGTTACCAAACCTGCACTTATCCAATGCGCTGCACTAGCCGAAAGTATGTCTCCGTCCTTAAGCGTCATTTGAGATCCGTCAGTTACAAGGTAAGCTATTATAATAACCGCCAGGAATGCTCCAACAGCAATTAGCGTGTTTTTTATATTTCCTTTAAACAGGCCTTTTATCACAAAGACTAGAACCAAAGCAATCACAATTGCCAATACTAAATATGCAACATACATAAATGGATTGAGCAAACTGGTTTGCAAATCGGCCGAGGCCTCTATAGCATCACCGTCTTCCGCTAAGATCCTTCCAAGAAGGATAAGACCTATAACGCCTATAACGATGGATACATATTTTAATATTTTATGTAAAGTCATAATTTAATCTGGTCTTAGATTCTTTTTTTGTTTTTGTAAGCTACCAACATATCGATAAGAGTGATAGATGCATCTTCCATATCGTTTACAATACTATCTATCTTAGCGATAATGTAGTTGTAAAAAATTTGAAGGATAATAGCTACGATCAAACCAAATACGGTGGTAAGAAGTGCCACTTTAATACCTCCGGCAACAAGAGAGGGTTGCATATCACCAGCTGCTTCAATTCTATCGAAGGCGGTAATCATACCAATTACAGTACCCATGAAACCAAGCATAGGAGCAATTGCGATAAATAAAGATAACCAGGAAACGTTTTTCTCTAATTGTCCCATTTGTACACCACCGTAAGCTACAACAGCTTTTTCTGCAGCGTCAATACTTTCGTCTGCACGATCCAGACCCTGGTAGTAGATAGAAGCAACAGGTCCTTTTGTATTTCTACAAACTTCCTTAGCAGATTCTACACCACCACTATTTAATGCATCTTCTACGTTTCTAGCTAATTTCTTAGTGTTTGTAGTAGAAAGATTTAAAAAGATAATTCTCTCAATGGCAACAGCCAAACCAAGAATTAAACATAAAAGAACAATCCCCATAAATGCAGGACCACCTTCTATAAAACGTTTTTTAAGTTCCTGATGAAAACCAAGAGTTTCTTCCTCTGCCTCATCTGCGGCAGCTGCAGCCTCTTCATCCTGTACAAAATTTACAATTGTTCCAGGCAATGTGTTAACATCATTGGCCGCATTTAGGTTTCCGGCTCCTAGCACCATCACCGCGGCGATTACCAAAATAGAAAATAATCTTTTCATTACTGTTTGTCTTAATTTAATTAGTTAAAGGGTTAAAGATATAAAAATAAATTTTTAATAAAAATATAATAATTATTGCAGAGAGGAAGGGATTCGAACCCTCGATACGCTTGTGGCGTATACACACTTTCCAGGCGTGCGCCTTCGACCACTCGGCCACCTCTCTTTATTAACGTTTTCTAAACGGTGCGCCAAATAACGAAAAAAAATATAGTCCGTCAAGCATCTGCCGTTAATTTTATGACATTTCCCCTCTCAGGGAAGTTTCAAAGATAGTTTTAAAAACTTTTGGTGACAATTCTTTACCCAAAAGGTACATTAATTTTGCCACCGCAGCTTCAGTACTTATATCTTTTCCTGAAACCACTCCTATTTTTTTTAGCTGCACACTTGTTTCATATTGCCCCATTACCACGCTGCCACCTATACATTGCGTTATATTCACTACAAATAATCCTTCTAAAATCTTTCTTTTCAGAATATCCAGGAACCAATCGTCACTAGGCGCATTACCGCTTCCGTAAGTCTCTAGCACCACTCCTTTCAATCCAGGTTTGGAAAGCATATATTCAACAGTTGCCGCATTTATCCCGGGAAATATCTTTAAAATCAATACTTCATTACTAAATCCTGTATGTAATTTTGTTTTCTGTCTTCGGTTGGGACGCCAAAGTGCATTATGATTTACCGATAGATATACTCCAGATTCGGCTAAAGGCGGATAATTTAACGAAGCAAAAGCTTGAAAATGCTCAGCATTAATCTTTGTGGTCCTGTTAGCTCTATATAATTTATACTCAAAATAAAGTCCTACTTCAGAAATTACCGGTTTTCCATTTTTTTGTAAACCTGCAATCTGGATACTGGTAATAAGGTTTTCTTTAGCATCTGTTCTAAGGTCACCAATAGGTAATTGAGATCCTGTAAAAATAACTGGTTTGGTTAAATTCTCAAACATAAAACTCAGGGCCGAAGCGGTATAAGACATAGTATCACTGCCGTGCAATACCACGAAACCATCGTAAGTTTCAAAACTATCATTTATAGTATGTGCCACCTTTACCCAACATTCCACATTCATATTAGAGGAATCTATAGGATCGTCAAAACTTAGCGTATCAATTTCGTGTTCCAGGATCTTTAGCTCCGGAATATTCTGTAGTAATTCATCAAAATTAAAAGCTTTTAGGGCACCTGTATCATAATCTTTGATCATCCCAATAGTCCCGCCGGTATAAATAAGCAGGATCTTAGCTCTTTTCTTCATAAAGTGCTTCTTTATTAATTACCGGGTTTGCATACATTAACAAATAACTATTTAGCTCCAGGGGATTTTTCACATCTACCCTTCGGCTAAGGCGACGTTCAAACTGCCTTTTTTCCTTATCGGAATATTTACCGGCATAAGTTTCTGAATTTTTCAGCAAATCGAATGCGATATAATTGGCCGGCCATAATTTGTAACTCTTATAAATATGCTCGTCTATTTTTGAAGCCACCGCTTTTAACTGGGCATTTAAAGAAGTATGTTCTTTCTCAATTTCATCAAAAACTTCTTTCCCTAATACTTCTCCGGCATTAATATGAATACGCCCTTTGTTCCCCATTGCACCCTGCATAATAGAGTTAAAATCTTCGTTAGCAGATTTCACATACTCTTCTTTCATTCTTTTAGCAAGAATTTCAGGCATTTTCAGAATATCTGTAGGATCAAATTCATAGGAAATCGCTACCGGAACAATTTTAAGTTCGGTAAAATATTCAGCCAGGCTTTTTTTACCTTTGGCCATTCCAAGCATTTTTAATACACCTTGCTGCGTATAATCGCTTCCATCTTTAGTTCTACCTTCTCTTTGCGCCATCCAAACCGAACGACCATCTTCCAGAAGCAATTTTTTAATATACTCTGAAAGCACCATAGAACTCTTCAACATTTCACGAGGGCTAATTCCACGTTTTACCAGGAAATTCCTGTTTAAACGGGACAAAGCCATGAGAAAAGGTTTCTGTACCAAATTATCACCAATAGCCGAAGCCGTCATGATAAGATCCTGCTCATACAGTGTGGTATTTAACAAGCAAGTGTCGAGAATAATATCCCGATGATTGGAGATATAAAAATAAGGCTTGTCGCTATCTAATTTATCAAAACCATCGTAGGTAAGTCCTTCGGTACTTTTTTCAATAACTTTTAATACCGAATTATAGATCACCTTGGTTTGAAAATCTCTAATAGAATGGCATTCCTCTAATATGGCTGCAATTTCTTCTGAATCCTTATCGGGAAAAGTGAATTGCAAAAGGGTTTTCACCATAGGGTGTCTCATGAACTCTGCCAGGGCAGGTTGCACCTCATCATCTTTATAAAACCTTATGTCTTCGAATTCTTTCACGCAAAATTATGTTAGCTAGGCAAATGAACAAATTTTAATTTTAACCTCCTTTATATCCCAAATATATCTTTTGAATTTTGGGTGGTTACCTCTGCGATTTCAGCCAGTGGTTTTTGATAGATCTCAGAAATTTTTTCAGCTACCTTTAATAGGTATTCCGGTTGATTTCTTTTTCCGCGGAAAGGCGATGGTGATAAATAAGGTCCATCGGTCTCCAGAACAATTTCTTTTAAAGGAATTTCATTCAGAAATTTATCTATTTTTCCGTTTTTGAACGTTACTACGCCACCAATCCCGAGTTTCAGGTTATAAGAAAGCGCTCTTTTGGCCTGTTCGAGGTTTCCGGTAAAACAGTGAAAAATCCCAAAAAGATCGTCACTTTTTTCTTCTTCTAAAATCTCAAAAATCTCATCAAAAGCTTTCCTGCAATGAATTACAATGGGAAGTTTATGCTTTTTTGCAAGTTTAATTTGTCTTCTAAAAGCTTCCTGCTGAATTTCTAAAGTGCTTTTATCCCAATGCAAATCTATCCCAATTTCTCCTACGGCGTAAAACCTGCGTTGCCCAAATTGCTCTTCTACATGTTTTAATTCCTCTTCAAAATTCTCCTGAACTTGAGTTGGATGCAAGCCCATCATTAGAAAAACATTCTCGGGATAACGGGCTTCCAGATCATACATAGCCTGGGTAGTTTCAGAATCTATGGCCGGAAGAAAAAATCTTTCAATATTCTGCTTAAAGGCATTTTCTATAAGCTCATCCCTGTCATCTTCATAATCTTCACTGTAAAGATGTATATGTGTATCGGTTAAAATCATAAAAGCAAAAATAATTTATTTTGAAGACCTATCTTTGTGAAAAACACAAAGAATGTCATCTTTAAAGAAATTGCTTAAAGAAAAAGGATTTAAGCGCATAAAATTAAAATATACCAAAACCCAGCATCTAGAACTGGTAGCGAAAATTAATAATATTGAAGGAAACTTTATCCTTGATACCGGTGCTTCAAGCACTTGTGTAGGTCTTGAAGCTGTAGAACACTTTAAGCTTCTTGCCGAAGACAGTGATATTAAAGCGGCCGGCGCAGGAGCAACTAACATGCTTACGCAAATTGCTCAAAAGAATCGGATAGAAATTAAAGGCTGGAAAAAGAAAAAAGTAGACCTTGTACTCTTTGATCTAAGACACGTAAACGAAGCCCTTATAAACCACGAAGCTGAAAAGGTCCACGGGATAATTGGCGCCGACCTTCTAAAGAAAGGAAAAGCTGTTATAGATTACAAAGCGCCCGCACTTTACTTAAAATAAGTTTTTGGAAAGGGGAATTATCCCCTTGACTTGCCACTGCATACTACCTAAGTTTGAGGTATTAATGTTAGTAGAATGCCTGGTGTGTCAAAAAATAAAACTCAAAACAGTTTCCTTTATATCTTATTGGGAATCTTTGTGGTATGCGTTTTATTTTTAAACATTCTGAATTTATTATTATTTTAATCCCTCCAGAGGGTTTAATTCCTTGAGGCTTACCTCGAAATTTCAAAAATTTTTCTCCAATTCATACCTCGTGGGCTTGCCCCGAGGTTCTTGATTTTGCTATTTGTGGTATCAAAAAAAGGCAGCCAATTGGCTGCCTTTTTTGTTTTATGATCATCGATTATCTAAAGCTCAAGCGCTCTTTTCACATCGTTATCCATCAATAATTCTTCTGGGTTTTCTATAGCTTCCTTAATAGCTACAAGGAAACCTACAGATTCTTTTCCATCAATAATTCTGTGGTCATAAGAAAGGGCTACATACATAATAGGACGAATCTCTACGTGACCATCTATAGCCACTGGACGTTCTACAATATTGTGCATCCCTAAAATTGCACTTTGTGGAGGATTAATAATTGGAGTAGAAAGCATAGAGCCAAATACCCCGCCATTTGTAATGGTAAAGGTACCTCCAGTCATTTCATCTACGGTAATTTTTCCGTCACGGGCTTTTAAAGCAAGGCGTTTTACCTCATCTTCAACACCTCTAAAACTAAGATTTTCAGCATTTCTAATTACCGGCACCATCAAACCTTTTGGTCCAGAAACTGCGATACTGATATCCTGATAATCAAATGTTACCTGGTGATCACCATCTATCATAGAGTTAACTCCCGGGTACTGTTCTAGCGCTCGCACTACTGCAAGGGTAAAGAAAGACATAAAGCCTAAACTTACCCCGTGTTTCTCTTTAAATTCCTCTTTGTATTTTTTTCTAAGGTTAAAGATAGGCTGCATATCTACTTCATTAAAAGTAGTAAGCATCGCGGTATCATTTTTAACTGAAACTAAACGAGAAGCCACTTTTCTACGAAGCATAGACATTTTCTTCTTAGACTCGCCACGTTTTCCTTTACCCGGGCTACCCATAGAAGCTTTAGCCTGTACCGCATCTTCTTTAGTGATACGACCATCTTTTCCGCTTCCTTCTACATCTTTTTTATCAATTCCTTTCTCATCAAGAATCTTTTTAGCTGCAGGAGATGGACTTCCTTTTGCGTAAGAATCCTGTTTTTGAGAAGGAGTTGAAGATTTTGAAGGTTCTTCGGTTTTAGAATCCGCTTTATCCTTATCTTCTTTCTCTTTTTTATCTGAAGATTCATCTTTAGAATCTTCTTCAGAGTCTTCTTTTTTATCTTTAGATTCTTTTTTATCATCACCTCCACCCGGCTTTTCAGCTTCGGTATCGATAAGACAAACCACTTCACCTACGGCCACGGCATCACCTTCTTCGGCTTTAAGCGTAATAATTCCGCTAGCTTCAGCTGGAAGTTCCAGGGTAGCTTTGTCGCTATCCACTTCGGCAATTGCCTGATCTTTTTCTACGTAGTCACCATCTTCAACTAACCACTCGGCTATTTCAACTTCGGTTATAGATTCCCCCGGAGAAGGAACTTTCATTTCTAAGGCCATGATCTTTGTTTTTATTTAAAGTTTCCGCCAGGCGAAAACATTGGATTCGTTATTTATAATTTATTAATTCTCTACTGTTTTGTCAAAAACACTTGCAATCACTTTTTCGTGACGTTTCTTAAATCTTACAGAACTTCCGGCAGCCGGAGAACCATAGAATTTTCTGCTACAAACTCTAAAGTTTTTAGCTTCATCAAAATGCAATAACATATGCCCGTAAGCTCCCATATTTCTGGGTTCTTCCTGAGCCCAAACTACATCATCTGCATTCTTATATTTCTTGATCGCTTTTTTCATTTTTTCAACAGGCAGCGGGAATAATTGCTCTACACGTACTAACGCCACATCGTTACGATCATTTTCTTCTTTAAATTCCAATAGATCGTAGTAAAACTTACCGGTACAGAATACCAGCGTCTTTACATCTTTAGCCTTCGCTTCTGGATCGTCTAGCAATGGCTGGAAACTTCCTTCAGCAAAATCTTCTTTAGTTGAAATTACTTTAGAATGTCTTAATAAACTTTTTGGTGTAAAGATTACCAAAGGTTTTCTAAACCCGGCTTTCATCTGCCGGCGTAAGATATGAAACATATTGGCTGGTGTGGTAACATCTGCCACATACATATTATCTTTAGCGCAAAGCTGAAGAAAACGCTCCATTCTTGCCGAAGAGTGCTCTGCCCCCTGACCTTCATACCCGTGAGGTAAGAAAAGCACTAATCCGTTTTGTAATTTCCACTTATCTTCTGCCGCAGAAATATACTGATCTATCATTATTTGCGCACCATTTACGAAGTCCCCAAACTGGGCTTCCCAAATGACTAAGGTTTTAGGACTCGCCATTGCGTAACCATAATCAAACCCCATTACACCATATTCTGAAAGCGGAGAGTTATAAACGAAGAAATCGCCTTCCCTGCCTTCTATATTGTTATGAAGAATTATTTCTTCTTCACTCTCTTCTACTTTTACAATAGCGTGGCGGTGAGAAAAAGTTCCTCTCTCACTATCCTGGCCGCTAATTCTAATATTAAAGCCTTCCTTCATTAAGGAACCATAAGCAAGATGCTCGGCCATAGCCCAATCCAGCTTATTATCTTCAAAGTAAAGTTTATTACGAAGGTCTATAATCTTTTTCACCTTACGCATAAATTTTTTATCCTCGGGCAATTTAGAGATCGCTTCAGCCACCTTATCAAGATCTTTTATCTTGTAGGTGGTATCGAAATCCTTCATCATTTCCTCTTCCCGAACATTCTCAAAACCTTCCCACTCATCGTACATGAACGGGGTGATCTTAGTGGTTTTTTCTTTTCGGGAATCTTCTAAATTCTCCTCCAGATCTGCTTTATATTCTTCTTCAAGTTTAGTAAGGTAATCGTTGTCAATTATATTAGCCGATTTAAGCTTTTCAGCATAGATATCCATTGCATTTTGATGCTTGGAAATAGCCTTATATAACTTTGGCTGGGTAAATTTAGGTTCATCGCCTTCATTATGCCCGTATTTCCTGTAACCTAATAAATCTATAAACACATCACGCTTGAATTTCATTCTAAAATCCAAAGCAAATAAAATCGCGTGAACCACGGCTTCAGCATCATCTGCATTTACGTGTAATACCGGAGAAAGGGTTACCTTCCCTACATCGGTACAATACGTTGAGGAACGACCATCAAGATAATTGGTGGTAAATCCAATTTGGTTATTCACCACAATATGAATGGTTCCGCCGGTTTGATAACCTTCCAGCTGCGCCATTTGTACCAATTCGTAAACCACTCCCTGTCCTGCAATGGCTGCATCACCGTGTACAAGTATAGGAAGCACTTTCATATTATCGCCATCGTAATGCCTGTCTTGCTTGGCTCTTGTAATACCTTCTACAACAGGACCTACCGCTTCAAGATGTGAAGGGTTAGGTGCTATATTTATATTTATTCCTTTCCCGCTATCTGTAAGCCGACAGCAAGTCCAGCCCAGGTGATATTTAACATCTCCGTCAAAAATATCCTGCTCGTAATCCTTTCCGTCAAATTCACTAAAAATATCTTTAGCACTCTTACCAAAGATATTGGTAAGCGTATTTAGACGCCCCCGGTGAGCCATACCCATTACGAAGTCTTTTACTCCATAATCGGCTGCTTTTTCTATAAGGGCATCTAAGGCCGGGATTAAACTTTCTCCACCTTCCAGTGAAAAACGTTTTTGCCCAACATATTTTCTATGTAAAAATGATTCAAAAGAAACAGCCTGATTTAATTTCTTCAGGATCTTCTTTTTCTCATCATCACTAAAGTTAGGATGATTCTCATTCTTATTTAATTTATCCTGAATCCATTGAATTTCTTCCGGCTTACGAATAAACATATATTCGATCCCGATAGATTCACAATAAACTTTTTCAAGATGTGCTATTATATCTTTAAGACTGCTTGGGCCAATACCCAGCATATCACCTGCATTAAACTGTGTATCCAGGTCGCTTTTTTCCAGTCCAAAATTCTCGATATCTAAGGTTGGTCGGTATTTACGACGTTCCCTAACCGGGTTTGTTTTAGTGAACAAGTGCCCGCGAGTTCGGTAACCGTCTATAAGGCGTATTACTTTGAATTCCTTAATTACATGTTCGGGAATTTCTCCCTCCTGAAAGTTTACAGGAGCTTCTTCCATTGTTTCTGCAGAAACACCGTTTTGTTGCATTCCAAAGTCAAAACCTTGAAAAAAAGCCCTCCAACTGGGCTCTACACTATCGGGGTACTGGAGATATTGGTCGTATAATTCGGCGAAATATGCCGTATGTGCAGCATTTAGAAATGAAAATCTATCCATAAGTTGAAACTAATGTTTCTTTTGAGTATAAAACAAAGCAAAAATACAATTTTTAGAAAAAACAGCCTGCAGTAAACTATATATTTATCTTATGAATTATAAGAAGTTTAACATAGTAAAAACTTCAGGAAGTGGCTAAAAATGTGTATTGGTTGCAAATCTAACAGGTGTAAGCCCCTAAATATTAAGAATTTCTCAATCTGAAATCGCTAAAATCTAGACCGTACGATTCATTAGCATTTCACCAAATTGCCTTAAAGGACGCTTTTTCTCTTCAGAAATATCAATTTCATCCAGTACCTTAAAAGCTTTTTCAGTGTATTTTTCTATTTCACGTTGGGTTAAAGCTGCGGCCCCACTATTTTCAAAAAGCGTCTTTACAGCTTCAATTTTTCCGGAAGTTTCAGCAGGATTAATGGTGTATAAATGCTCTAATTGTTGTGCTTCACTTTTTCCCGAAGCCTCCAGGGATTTTAAGTAGAGAAAAGTCTTTTTGTTTTCAATAATATCCCCACCGAGTTGTTTCCCAAAAGTCTCAGGATCACCAAAAGCATCCAGGTAATCGTCCTGCAGCTGAAAGGCAATTCCTAATAAACGTCCAAATTCATAGACTGCTTCTTTACATTGTGTAGAAGTATTAGCCACAATAGCTCCCATTTGCAATGAAGCCCCTACAAGCACCGCGGTCTTGTATTCTATCATTTTAAGGTAATCTTCTATGGCTACGTCGTCACGGGTTTCAAAATCTATATCGTATTGCTGACCTTCGCAAACCTGCATGGCGGTTTTGGTAAATAATCTCGCCAGTTCTTTAAAGGTATCACCATCATAATTTTCAAAAAGCTGGTAGGCATTTATCAGCATGGCGTCACCAGATAATATTCCGGTATTAATATCCCAGCGCTCGTGCACGGTTTCCTTTCCGCGGCGTAAAGGCGCATCATCCATAATATCATCATGAACCAAAGAAAAATTATGAAAAATCTCTATGGCAAGGGCAGCATCTAAAGCTTTCTTGTAATCGGCTTCAAAAATTTCAGTAGACATCAACACTAAAACCGGTCTTAGACGTTTCCCGCCCAGGCTAAGAATATAGCGCATAGGTTCATAAAGATTTTCAGGCTCTTTTACCTGTACTTTAAGATCTAAATATTCCTGAAAAGCTTCTCTATATTGAGAATTAGACTTCATACCAAAAAATTTTCCGGCTAAAATACATAATTGAAGGTATTTCAAATTCTTTAAACAAGTTAAATTATCTTAAACCTTGGAAACTTTTCTTGTTTTATAAGTTTCCCTGACTTAGTTTTGCACCGAATTTTAATGAAGATGAAGTGAAAGAAGCAATTCAAAATACAGCCACCAACCTTTTTTTAAGACTGGGCTTTAAAAGTGTAACCATGGATGATATTGCAGAAGAAATGGGCATATCTAAAAAAACCATCTATGCACATTACAGCACCAAATCTAAGCTTATTGAAGGAAGCGTTTGGCAATTAATGGAAGAGATAAATACAGGAATAGAATCTTTGCGTGCCCAAAAACTAAATCCCATAGTAGAAAATTTTGAGGTTAAAGTATATGTGCAACGCATGCTTAAGAATGAAAAGACATCACCCCAATTTCAGCTTAAGAAATACTACCCAAAGATCTACAACACCATTAGCGACAAGAAATTTGAAATTGCCCAGCGCTCTATAATTGAAAACCTGGAACGCGGCATTAGAAGCGGACATTACCGCTCTAACCTTTCAATTTCTTTTGTAAGCAGGCTTCATTTTGCCGGTATGCTAGGAGTTAAAGACAAACGCCTATTTCCTGAAGAAGAATATAGCAATAATAAACTCATGGATTATTTATTAGAATATCACTTGAGAGCAATTTGCACCCCAAAAGGACTGGAAGTTTTAGAAGATTTATTAATTAAGAATAAAGAACAAAATGAAATTTAGATATCTGTTAATTTTACTGATTTCCATAAGCAGTATAGCCCAGGAAACTCCTCAAGATTACAGTTTTTCTATGGAGGAAGCTATCAAATTTGGGCTGGAGAACAATTACTCCTCGGTAAATGCGCAAAAAGATATTGAGATTGCGCTCAAGCAAAAATGGGAGATTATTGCCCAGGGCTTACCACAGGTAAGCGCAACGGCAGATTATCAAAATTACCTTAAGCAGCCGGTTACCTTACTTCCTGCTGAAATTACGGGCGGCGAACCCGGCACCTTTACTCCCGTAACTTTTGGAACAGAACAAAATGTAAACGCCACAGCCACCTGGAACCAGCTAATTTTTGATGGTTCTTATATAGTAGGTATCCAGTCGGCCAGAACTTTGCTCCAGATTTCTGAGAATGCAAAAACTAAAACCGATCTCGAAATAAAAAAAGCTGTTATTAATGCCTACGGAAATGTTTTGCTGGCGGAAGAAAATGTAGCTATCCTTCAGAAAAACGTAGAAAACGTACAGCAGAATTACGACGAAACCAACGAGATCTATAAAAACGGGCTTGCCGAACAGGAAGATGTAGAACAGCTTGAAATCACTTTACTTAACTTAAAAAACAATTTAAGCCGAAGCAAACGTATGCGCGATATCGCTTACGAAATGTTCAATTTAACGCTCGGCATTCCGGTAGAAATTCCCGTTAGCCTAACCGAAGAACTGGACAACCTGGCAATGGAATATTTTGACCTGGAACTCTTACAAAAGGAAATTGCGGTAGAAGAAAATATAGATTACCGTATTGCTGCAAACACGGCAGAATCTCATGAAATTGAAGTAAAACTGGAGAAATCTAAAGCTCTCCCTTCTTTAACCGGTTTTTTAAATTATGGGGTGCAGGGCTTCAGCCAGGAATTCACTTTTCTTAATGAAGACCAGGAATATTTTGGTCAGTCTATTTTAGGCGTAAGCTTAAATATCCCAATTTTCAGCAGCGGTATGCGAAGCTCCAGGACGCAGCAAAAACAAATTGCCTATGAACAGGCGATGGTAGAACTGGAACAAACTGAAAATGAAATAAAACGCCAAATTAATTCGGCTAAAAGCGATTATGAGTTTAGCCTCGAAAATTATCAGAATCAAAAGAAAAACCTTGAACTCGCAGAAAGGATAGAGAACAAGAATCAAATCAAGTTTTTTGAAGGAATTGCCAGCAGTTTTGAGCTAAGTGAAGCCCAACGGCAACTTTACCAGGCACAACAAGACTTTTTACAATCTATGCTTGACGTAATAACTGCTAAAGTAGAATTAGAAAACCTGTTGGACACTAGAAAATATAACAATGAAGATTAAATACACCCATCAAATAACAACAATGAAAAAGTTAGCTGTTTTATTAAGTATTCCGCTGTTATTGCTTTCGTGTGGAAATAATGAGGAAGGAAAATCTATAGAAGAACTTATAGAGAGCGAAAACCTCCCGGAAATTAGAGCCAGAAAGACAGAATTAAGCAAAGAGCAAAGCGACCTTACTCAAAAGCTGGATAAACTGGATCAGGCTATAGATCGATTAGACAAAACCAGACGTTTAGATTTGGTAATGATCCAGGAGATCAATGACACCTTATTTAAGCATTATGCCGAAGTGCAGGGTGATGTAGCAACAGATGAAAACATTGTAGTTTACGCCGAATTTTCTGGAATCCTCCAAGACTTGCGCGTAAAAGAAGGAGAGCGAGTAAACAAAGGAGAGGTGCTTGCTAAAATTGATGATGGTGGACTTTCAAGCGAATTAGCTCAATTAGAAACTCAGGCTACCCTGGCAAAAACCACTTTTGAGCGTCAAAAGCGTTTATGGGAACAAAATATTGGATCTGAGATGCAATACTTAGAAGCCAAAACCAATTACGAGTCTATGCAGAATTCTGTAAACAGGTTAAAATCTCAATTGGACAAAACTATTGTAAGAGCACCTTTTAGCGGAATTATAGATGAAATACTTACCGAAGAAGGAGAAGTAGTAAACCCAGGGCAAAGTCAGTTAGTTCGCTTAGTGAGTTTAAAAAATATGTATGTAGAAGCTGACGTGCCAGAAGGTTATTTGAACAAAATAAATAAGGGTACCGAAGTACTTGTAGAAATTAGCTCTTTAGGCCGTGAATTTGAAGGAGAGGTGAAAAGAGTAAGCAACACTATTAATCCTAACAACCGTTCTTTCAGCATTCAGGTTGCGGTACCTAATGAAAACGGAATGCTTAAACCTAACCAAATTGCTACCCTTAAACTCAATGATTATACCGCAGAAAACGCTGTAATTATTCCTGAGAATGCTTTGCTTAAAAACGCACAGGGTGAAAGTGTTGTGTTTATTCTTCAGGAAAAAGAAGAAGGAGAAGACAATATAGGAATTGCGAAAAGGCAAATAGTAAAAACGGGGTATACCTATAATAATAAAATAGAAATAACCAGCGGGCTGGAAACCGGAGAAACACTGATCGTAGAAGGTGCTAAAAACCTTAGAGATGGTCAGGAAGTTAAAATAAGAAACTAAGCTACAATGAATTTAGATAAAGAATTTAAGCTTTCGTCCTGGGCTATCAATAATAAAATGACGGTATATGTAATTATCGCCATTATTATGATTGGTGGGCTCATGTCTTACTACAATATGCCAAGGGAAACTTTTCCTGAGGTTGTAGAGACAAAGATCTACGTTAGCTCTATTAACCCGGGAAACTCGGCCGAAGATGTCGAGAAGTTCATCACCGAACCCCTGGAAGAAGAGTTTAACGATGTTGCCGGTGTAAAAGAAATTTCTTCTTCTACGTTTCAGGATTATTCCCTGGTAATTGTAGAATTTGAAGAAGATGTTGAAATTGAAAGTGCCAAAACAAAAGTAAAGGACAAGGTAGATATGGTGAAAGCCGAAACCACCTGGCCTACTTTAGATAATGGCGCTAAGGTTGAACCCAATGTATTCGACCTTAATATTTCAGAAGAACAACCTATTCTAAACATCAACTTAACGGGAGATTATACCGTTCAGCAATTAAAGGAATATGCCGAATATCTTCAGGAGCGCATCGAGCTGCTTCCGCAGATAAAAGAAGCGAGTATTCGTGGTGCTGAAGAAATGGAAGTTGAGATCGCGGTAGATATCTATAAGATGACGGCTTCTAAAGTTAGCTTCTCAGATATTGTAAACGCGGTTAGTGCAGAAAACCGAACAATATCAGGGGGAAATGTGATTACTAGCGGAGTTCAGAAAAACATAAGAATTGTTGGAGAAATTGAAGATCCTAAAGAACTTCAAAACGTTGTGGTGAAAACCGATGGCGGTAATATTTTCCTTAAAGATATTGCGGATATTAATTTCAGGGAAAAAGATGCTACCACTTTTGCCCGTGAATATGGCAAGCCTGTAGTGATGCTGGACGTCAAAAAACGTGCCGGTAAGAATATGATCGAGGCTGTAGACCAGATCAAAGAAATTGTAAAAAAAGAACAGGAAGAATATCTTCCTGAAAGCCTTGGAGTAAGCATTACTAACGATCTTTCTACCAACACCAAAAGCCAGGTAGATGATCTGGTGAATAACATAATTTTTGGGGTGATCCTGGTGGTATTAGTCTTAATGTTCTTCCTTGGCTTTAGGAACGCATTATTCGTAGGGATCGCAATCCCTCTTTCTATGTTTCTTTCATACATCATCCTATCCAGTATGGGATACACCCTAAACACTATGGTGCTTTTTGCCCTGGTAATGGGTCTTGGGATGCTTGTAGATAATGGAATTGTTGTAGTAGAAAACGTCTATACATTAATGGACGAAGGGATGCCTAGAAAACAGGCTGCCAAGCAAGGTTTAGGCGAAATTGCCTGGCCAATTATAGCTTCCACAGCAACTACTTTAGCTGCATTTTTCCCGCTGGGACTCTGGCCGGGAATTATAGGAAGTTTCATGGTAATTTTCCCAATTACACTTTCTATAGTATTAGGTTCTTCACTTTTTGTAGCCTTGATCATCAACTCAATGCTTACTTCTCAGTTTATGAAAACAGAGGAAGGCGAATTCACCAGGAAAAAACTTATTAGAATAAGTTCTATTCTGGCAGGTTTTGGAGCTTTATTGCTCATAGTAGGGTTTGTAATTGATGCCGGGATACTAAGAGCCTTTGGAAATATATTACTTCTGGCGGCTATCCTGCTTTGGGCTTACAAATATTTTATTTCAAAAGGTGTAGATTACTTTCAATATACTGCGCTTAAATGGATGGAGAATATTTACGAAAAAACACTTAAGTTCTCACTGCGCGGAAAGAAAGCCTATTTAGTTTTCTTCGGAACTCTACTCTTGCTATTCCTCTCTTTTGTATTGATTGGGCTGGTACAACCAAAAGTTTTGTTTTTCCCTGAAAATGAACCCAACCAGGTAATTACTTATATTGAATACCCACAGGGAACCGATATTCATAAAACCAACGCGCTTACTAAAAAAGTAGAGCAACGCATCTTTGAAGCTATAGAGCAATATGAAGATGAAAACGGTTATAATTTTATGGTAGAGTCGGCAATTTCCCAGGTTGGTGAAGGTGCTGGAAATCCTCAAACCGATGGCGGCCAGCAAAATGAAATGCCACATAAAGCCAAGGTTACACTTTCTATGCGCGAATTCACCGAAAGACGTGGCGTGAGCAGTAGCGAAGTTTTATCTGAAGTCCGGGAAGCCGTACAGGGATTTCCAGGCGCTTCTATTGTAGTTGAAAAAGATGCGGCCGGCCCACCAACAGGTTATCCTATAAATATGGAACTGAAAGGTGAGGACTACGAGCAGATGCTACAAGAAGCCGAAGACCTGCGATCTTATGTAAATGATCTTAGTATCGCGGGAATTGAAGAGCTTAAAATAGATGTAAACAAATCTAAACCGGAATTAAGCGTAGAAGTAGACCGAAGAAAAGCAGGACAACTGGGAGTTTCTACCTCGCAGGTAGGTCAAACTTTGCGTAGAGCGATCTACGGGGAAGAGGTTTCTACCTATAAAGATGGCGACGATGATTATGAAATAAACGTGAGGTTTGCTGATGAATATCGCTATAATGAAAACGTATTATTTAATCAGCCTATTACGTTTAAAGACCAGAACACTGGTGAAATAATTCAGGTGCCAATTTCATCTTTGGTTACTACAGAATCTTCCTCTTCTTTTAGTTCTATTAAAAGGAAAGATCTAAAAAGGGTAATCACTCTCTACTCCAACGTGCTTCAGGGTTACAATGGTAATGAGATTGTAGGCCAGTTAAAAACAGCACTTAGAAGTTACGATCTTCCAAAAGATATTACTTTAGAGTTTACCGGAGAACAGGAAGAACAGGAAGAAAATATGGCTTTCCTATTAAAAGCTTTATTAATCGCTATGGGCGGTATCCTGCTTATTCTTGTTGCTCAATTTAATTCCCTGTCAAAACCAATTATTATTGTTATGGCAGTAGTATTGAGCCTTGTGGGAGTATTCCTCGGTTTGATCATTTTTCAGATGGATTTCATTATTATTATGACGATGATGGGAATTATCTCTCTGGCTGGAATCGTGGTAAACAACGCCATTGTTCTTATTGATTACACCCAAATCCTTATAGACCGTAAAAAGCGAGAGCTTAATATAGATGAAGATGAATTGCTTACTCGAGCCCAGTATTTTGATTGTATTGTTAGAGGTGGAAAATCGAGGTTAAGACCAGTATTGCTTACAGCGATTACTACTGTTCTTGGTTTAATTCCACTAGCAGTAGGATTAAATATAGATTTCTTTAGCCTATTTATAGACTACGATCCAAAAGTATTTATTGGTGGAGACAACGTGATCTTCTGGGGGCCATTGGCCTGGACGGTGATCTTCGGGTTGGTGTTTGCTACCTTCCTTACGTTAGTTGTAGTTCCGGTGATGTTTTACCTGGTAAATCGAGCCAAGGTTAAAACCGCCGATAAACGCAAAGAACGAAAACAAAGAAAGCTGGAAGCAAGAGCTTAAAAATTGATAACCCCGAAGCAGTAACTTCGGGGTTTTTTATTGATCTTATTTAACCCCAGCAGCTCTGAAATTTAATAACCTCTGCTAAAAATTTAATATTTACAGGAATTCACCCATTCCATTTTCCAGTTAATTGAAGTAGCTTAAAATTGAACATTTAATTTAAAGTATTTCACTAATTAAAATCGGAAATTATGAAGATCAAAAAACAGTTAATTGAAATAAAGAGTTTTTACTTCTTACTGATGTTCTTTATTTCTTGCGGAATCTTTGCACAGGAAACAACTGAAAATTCAGTTTCATTTACAGAAAATGATTCGAATTTGGAGTGGGGTCCCTGCCCCGATTTTATGCCTGAAGGATGTAATATTGCTGTGTTACACGGAAACCCGGCTGAAAAAAATACAGATATCTTCTTTAAAGTTCCTGCTAATGCATCCATACCGAATCACACCCATACTTCTCCCGAGAGGATGATTCTTGTCTCTGGGGAAATGGAAGTTACTTACGAAGGAGAGCAACCGCAGACTTTAAAAGAAGGCACGTATGCCTATGGCCCAGCCAATAAACCTCACTCTGCTAAATGTGGCGATTCACCCTGCGTTCTATTTATCGCTTTTGAAGATCCAGTAGACGCAATGCCGGTAGAGAAAGATTAAAGTCGATGACTTTGAAACAAAAAAGGCCGTCTTTTCAGACAGCCTTTAATTTTATATAGAAAATCAGCTTTTAATTATCAGCTAAAGTACCATCACTTTTCCAGGTATTTACCCCGGCGATCTGGTTATTATCGTAATCTACTTCAGTTAATTTATCTGAAGACCAAAAGAACCATTTTCCGGTTTTTTCCCCTTCTGTATAGTTAGCCATACTTTGCTTTTTTCCTTCAGCATCATAAGCTATCCATTCGCCATGAAGCTTTCCATCCTTGTAAGTTCCCATTTGTTTTACAGAACCATCTTCATAATAGAAAGTTCCTTTTATAAGATCTCCCTCTTTTTCAAATTTTGGTTCCGGACTTTCTTGCGCCATAGCAGCTGCTCCAACAGTGAAAATGGCAGCCATCAATATGTTTTTTATCTTTTTCATAGTCTTTTTCTTTAAACTTTACTTTACAAATATAGCTAAATGTTTACTTTAAAGCAACAATCACGTAACATTAAATTAACATTGAAATACTAAAAAACTGATAAACAGAAAATTAAACCCCTATTTTCGGCTTAACAAAGGCAATATTTTTCAGAAAATCTTATCCATATCTAAAAAGTTCATATAGAGAATTTAACTCTAAAACTATGAGTGGATAAATCTCACTTAGCATGTATTTTCTAAGGTTATCTTATCGCGAAACCCAATTGAACTTCTTACTTTTGCGCTACTTAAAATTTCAGGAATATTATGTATAGAAGTCATACCTGCGGGGAATTAAATGCAGCTTCAATTGGCCAGGAAGTAAAACTTTCAGGCTGGGTTCAAAAAATAAGAGATAAAGGATTTATGGTTTGGGTAGATTTACGTGATCGTTACGGTATCACCCAGCTTATTTTTGATGAAGAGCGTTCTTCAACAGAACTTATGGAGAAAGCTCAAAAACTTGGTCGCGAATTTGTTATTAAGGTTAGCGGAAAAGTAATTGAGCGGGAATCTAAAAATACAAATATTCCAACCGGTGAAATTGAGGTTTTGGTGACCGAAGTTACTATTCTAAACACCTCGCTTATCCCTCCTTTCACTATTGAAGATGAAACCGATGGTGGCGAAGATCTTAGAATGAAATACCGCTACCTTGATATTAGACGAAATCCGGTAAAAAATAAGCTGAAATTTCGCCATAAAGTTGGGATGGAAGTTAGAAACTATCTTTCTAATCAGGATTTTATTGAAGTGGAAACTCCGTATTTAATAAAATCTACTCCTGAAGGTGCCCGCGATTTTGTGGTACCAAGCAGAATGAACGAAGGTCAGTTTTACGCCCTACCACAATCGCCACAAACCTTTAAGCAATTGCTTATGGTTGGCGGAATGGATAAATATTTCCAGATCGTAAAATGTTTTAGGGATGAAGACCTTAGAGCAGACAGGCAGCCGGAATTCACGCAAATTGACTGCGAAATGGCTTTTGTTGAGCAAGAAGATATCCTGAATATTTTTGAAGGTTTAACACGGCATTTATTGAAAGAGATCAACGGTGTGGACGTTTCTGAATTCCCAAGAATGAGCTACGCTGAAGCGATGAAAAAATACGGAAACGACAAACCCGATATTAGATTTGGGATGGAGTTTGCCGAATTAAACGATTTGGCCAAAAATAAAGGTTTCAATGTTTTCGATCAGCAGGAATTAGTTGTGGGAATTGCGGTTCCGGGAGCAGCTTCTTTCACCAGAAAAGAAATAGACAAACTAATATCCTGGGTTAAAAGACCACAGGTTGGCGCCAACGGACTCGTATGGGCAAAATATAACGAAGATGGAACTTTAAAGTCTTCAGTAGATAAATTTTATTCAAAAGAAGATCTAAAAACCTGGGCTGAAGCTACCAATGCGAAACCCGGAGATCTTATTTTAGTAATGGCCGGTGATGCTGATAAAACCAGAACACAACTAAGCGCATTAAGAATGCATTTGGGTAATGAGCTTGGTCTTAGAAAAGCTGATGAATTCGCACCGCTTTGGGTGGTAGATTTCCCATTATTAGAATGGGATGAAGAGACCCAACGTTTTCATGCGATGCACCATCCGTTTACTTCGCCTAAAAAGGAAGATTTTGCTTTACTGGAGTCTAAACCGGGTGAAGTTCGCGCCAATGCCTACGATCTGGTTTTAAATGGTAACGAAATTGGTGGTGGTTCCATAAGAATTCACGATAAAGAAACCCAGGCTAAAATGTTCGATTATCTTGGTTTCACTCCAGAAGAAGCTAAAGCACAATTCGGCTTTTTAATGGATGCCTTTCAATATGGAGCACCACCACACGGTGGGATCGCTTTCGGTTTTGATAGGTTGGTAGCCATTTTGGGCGGACAGGAAAGCATTAGAGATTTTATAGCATTTCCTAAAAATAACAACGGTCGGGATGTAATGATAGACGCACCTGCAAAACTTGACGAAGCTCAACTTAAAGAGCTTCATCTTCAGGTAAAATAGCTTAAAGCGAGCCTAGAGGCATTCAGGTAAAATATTTTTTTCCAGGCAAGCCTCGGAGCATTTAATCTCGATTCTCGAGTAAAATTATAATTGATTAAAAAATCCCGGAATCAAATCGGGATTTTTTATCTTCACTTAAAATTTTTGAGTGAGTAGTAAAGTTACAGCACTTCTAACCCGATTTTCTGATTGGAGCACAAGAAACCTTAGTCACCAGCAATTTCTAATGGTTCTAAGTTCTATCATTGGTTTCCTGGCAGGTCTTGTAGCCGTAGGCATCAAAAATTTTACACATTATATTCAACGTTTACTGGAAGACGAATTTATTGTTAATTATCACAATGCTTTCTATTTTATTTTTCCAGTTATAGGTATTGCTCTTACCGTTTTCCTCATAAAATATATTATTAAGAAAGATATTGGAAACGGTATTCCCACCGTATTATATGCTATTTCCAAAAGACAGGGAATTATGCGTAAGTTTCAATCTTACGCCTCTCTAATTACTGCACCATTAACCGTTGGGTTTGGAGGATCTGTAGGTTTAGAGGCGCCAACAGTGGCCACGGGGGCATCTATAAGTTCTAATTTATCGCGATTGTTCAAAATGAACCAGGCCACACGCACGCTCTTAATAGGTTGTGCTGCTGCAGGTGCGATGTCTTCATTATTTAAAGCTCCAATTGCTGCCATCATTTTCGCTATTGAAATATTTAGTCTGGATCTTACGCTGGTTTCTATGATTCCGTTGTTAATTGCCTCGGTTTCTGCAATCCTTACCTCCTACTTCTTTTTTGGTAATGATATTATTTTACACTATCAATTAAGCGATCAGTTTGATATTTCTGAAGTTCCATTTTATGCGTTGTTAGGTGTATTGGCTGCACTTTGCTCAATTTACTTCGGAAAAGTTTACTTTAAATTCGCTGAATTATTTCGGAAAATAAAATCTGGGTTTTTCAGGCTAATTGCAGGCGGACTTGGGCTGGGAATTCTAATATTTTTCATTCCTCCACTCTATGGTGAAGGTTATGATGTGATTAATAATTTGCTACAGGAAAATTATTTGTTTGCACTGCAAACAAATCTTTTTGACGCCTATCTGGATAATATATGGGTGGTGATTCTTCTCCTGGCAGGGCTGGTAGTTTTTAAAGTAATCGCGACTTCATTAACCCTGGGTGCAGGTGGAGTTGGAGGTATTTTTGCTCCGGTTTTATATATGGGAAGCGCGATGGGACACTGTTTTGCATTGATTATCAATAACCTAGGACTACTAAATAATCCTATTTCGGTGAGTAATTTCACTTTGGTGGGTATGGCTGGGGTTATGGCAGGAATAATGCACGCACCACTTACGGCAATCTTCCTTATCGCTGAACTTACCGGCGGCTACGAGCTTTTTGTTCCCTTAATGATTACCGCTGCAATATCTTTTGTGGTTACCAGCAGGTTTCAGCCACATTCTGTTTATACCATGGAACTTGCTCAACGCGGAGAGTTGCTTACTCATAATAAGGATCAGGCGGTTTTAACGCTGCTGAATATTCAGCAGATAATTGAAAAAAACTTTGTAACCCTGAATATTGATATGAAACTTGGCGACGTGATTCACGAGGGGGTGATAAAATCTTCACGAAATCTTTTTCCTGTTATCGACGAAAACCGTAAATTCCTTGGGATCATCTTATTAGATGATATACGACCTATAATGTTTGATCAGAAAATGTATAACGAAGTAAAAGTAAGCGATATAATGCAGCGGGCTCCTGAAATAATAGATCTAAGAAAAGACCGGCCAAGAGAAATAATGACCAAGTTTCAGGAAACCAATGCCTGGAATTTACCAGTGGTAGAAGATGGAAAATATGTGGGGTTTATTTCAAAATCTAAACTTCTCACCGCCTACCGTCAAAAATTAATAGAAGTAACCGTTTAATACTATGAATACCGTTTTAAAAATCTTAGGAATATTAATACTAATTGCCATTGGAGTAGGGTTTTATTACCGCACTTTTGAGGATGTTTTGCTGGGAGACCAGATAATTGGGCTTGCTGTTTTGGCCAGTGCATTTATTTTAATGCCTATTTTCCTCTACACGAGATGGAAAGGAAAACGGCTCAAAGACTACACTCTCACTAAAGAGAACATGGATAAGATGCGAGACAAAGGCATAGATTAAATTCCTGTTTTAGAATACTTTCAAAAGAAAATTAATATTCTTGCATTGTCTTCAATAATATTGTACTAACTTTGTCCTTTATTAATTATTTATTTTATTATTACAATGGAAGGTACAGTTAAATTTTTCAATGAATCAAAAGGATACGGATTCATTACCAACGACGAAACAGGAAGAGACATCTTCGTACACATTACTGGTTTAGATGGCGAGAGCTTGAACGAAGGTGATAAAGTTGAGTACGTTGAAGTAGAAGGAAGAAAAGGAGTTAACGCTGCTGAAGTACGCGTTATAGAATAATATATATTATCCTATTTCAAGAACTTTAAAGCCGCTATTTATAGCGGCTTTTTTTATGCCTTATATTTGCTGGTTTAACCCTTGTTTTCGAGCATTCCCATAAACTTTTCTAGAGGTATTGATAAAGTGCGGCACACTTCTTTGGCCTAGAATTCCAGCCATTTCGCCTAATGCCTATTTTTTAAAAAAACTTTTAGAAGGCAAGTCTAGACTATCGAGTACTTATTTCGTGGTTTTCAATTGCTCAGAAACTCCGGCAAGCATTTCTTTAACCAGGCTTTGCATGTCAAAATCGTGTTTCCATTGCCAGTCTACCCGAGCTTGCGAATCATCTATGCTGGAAGGCCAGGAATCGGCTATTTTTTGTCTAAAATCTGGTTCGTAGGAGATCTTGAATTCTGGAATTTCCTTCTGAATAGCCTCGGCAAGAACCTTTGGGGTAAAACTCAAAGCCGAAAGATTATAAGAAGATCGCACCTTTATTTTTTCTGAAGGAGCCTCCATAATATCTACGGTAGCTTTAATCGCATCGTCCATATACATCATAGGCAAACCGGTGTCCTCGGCTAAAAATGAAGTATAGGCTTTATTCTTAAGCGCTTCGTGAAAGATTTCTATCGCGTAATCTGTAGTACCGCCACCGGGAAGGGTTTTATAGCTTATTATGCCGGGATAACGCAAACTTCTTACATCTACCCCATATTTATCGTGAAAATATTCACACCATCTTTCCCCGGTTTGCTTACTAATCCCGTAAACCGTAGAAGGTTCCATAATAGTAGTTTGTGGGGTATCGTTTTTAGGAGTGGTAGGACCAAAAACTGCAATACTGGAAGGCCAGAATACTTTTTCAATCTTTTTATCCTTTGCAAAATTTAGAATATGAAAAAGGGAATCCATATTAAGGTTCCAGGCTTTCATTGGGGCTTTTTCCGCCGTAGCGCTTAACATCGCGGCCATCAGGTAAACTTCGCTAATATTATATTGGTCTATTAAAGCTTCAATTCGAGTAGCATCAGTTGCATCAGCTGCTTCAAACGGGCCAGAACTCATAAGTTCTTCGCTTCCTTCTCTTATATCACTTGCTACCACCTGATCATTTCCGTAGAGATCGCGCAATTTCAGCGTTAACTCGGTTCCAATTTGTCCGCAAGCTCCAATAATTAAAATTTTCCCGGCCATAATATTGATTTTTCCGCAAATATATTTATTTACGTAGAAGTATTCGCAACGAAACTCCCGAAACCTTTCTCTTTATTAGAAATCTTTTATCTCTTTAGTATCTCTTTAGCTTTCAAGACAGGAATTTTATGAAAACTGAAGTATTTTAGATTAACTTTGTGTTTATATGAAAAAACTGGTTTTTATATCATTTATTTTCCTTTGGTCTTGTGGTGAAAAATCATCAAATAAAGACATTTACAGTACTCAACTAGATTCAATAGCCCTACAACAGCCTATAAAAACCACGAATCAGGAAGTGGTTTTACTTCCCGAAGCTAGAAAGCAAGCCATACAATGGCTGTCTTATATTGCTGCGCAAAATGAAGTTGACCAGTTAAAAAATTACAACCTACGGCAAACCATAGAAAGTTCCAGGCCTATTTCCCAGGTAATGGAATCGCTTGCCTCAAGTATTCCGGATTCTTTGAGTTCTAATGCGGTAAGGGCACGCGCCAATGTTTTGGCTACAAAAGCAAAGGTTTTAGATCAGCTTTCTCACCGCAGGCAACTAGATGCCGATGCAATTACCGAGGTTGCCGGTGAAATTCCGATGGAATTCAACAATTTTAAGATTCAACTCAACGAACTCTTCCTGAAAACCCTGGAAGATTTTGAAGAGGAACTGGATGAGTTTAAAGCAGAAAGAGACACTATTTCTACAGCTACAGATTCTATTTCTGCACTGTAAGTCTTCACTAACAAACCGCAAGTTTATGAAAATTTACTATCTTGAATTATATAAATATTCAGGATGAAAAAAATAGCAATCTTCATTTTTTTACTTTTCAGTTTAACAATTTCCGCACAGGAAAAAACCAATATAGATCAAGTGCTAACACAATGGCACAAAGCAGCATCGGAAGCCAATTTTGAAGAATACTTCGATTTAATGACCGAAGAAGGAGTGTTTATAGGCACCGATGCTACCGAAAATTGGCAAAACAAAGATTTTAGAGAATTTTCCAAACCCTATTTTGACCGCGGAAAAGCCTGGAATTTTAAGACTTTAGAGCGAAATATTTATACCGAAGAAAATAGCAATATTGCGTGGTTTGATGAATTGCTGGCAACCCAAATGGGAATTTGCCGTGGCTCTGGAGTACTTCAAAAAACTGAAGATGGCTGGAAAATTGCTCATTATGTACTCTCCATAACTATCCCGAACGAAAATGTAGAAGAAGCTACTGCGCTTAAAAAAACCTTTGACCAAAAGCTTATAGATTCCCTTGAATAATAGCTAACCTAATATTTTCCTATAGAATCAGCCAAACCGGTTTATCTCAAAGAAAAAATTCAATAAGATTAGCCTTAAATAATTTTCAGCTAAATAATCATCTTTTTAGTACTTTAGCGGGAAATTTCATAATAATTTAAACCACACATGAAAAAAATAACCAAAGTAATGTTCCTATCGGTTTTGGGAGCTGCTACACTAAGCAGTTGTCAGGATAACGAAAAAGAACAAACTGAAAAAGAAGAAGTTCACGGTATTAACCTGGCTTATATGGATACTACCGTTGCGCCCCAGGACGACTTTTTTAAATATGTAAATGGAAAATGGGTAGATTCTACCGAAATCCCTTCAGATCAAACTACCTGGGGAAGTTTTATGGAGCTTCGTGAACGAACCGATGAAGATGCCATGGCTTTGTTGGAAAGTGCCTCTAAAAACGACAGTCTAGATCCTTCCAGCGATCAGGCTAAAGCGGTTTATCTTTATAATACGATTATGGATACCGTTGCCAGAAATGAAAAAGGTGTAGAACCGGTAAAACCATATTTGGCAAAAGTAGAAGCTATAAGCAACAAGGAAGATTTACAGGATTTCCTAACTGAAATGCAACAATACGGCGGCGCCGGATTTTTCTCTTTCGGAGTACGTTCAGATGCTAAAAATAGTAATATGAACGCAGCTTACCTTTATCCTTCAGGATTAGGTTTACCAGATCGTGATTACTACGTTGCCGATGATGCCGATTCTAAAGAAAAAAGAGAGAAATATAAGCAGCATATTACCAGAATGCTTCAATATATAGACTATTCTGAAGAAGAAGCAACTGATGCAGCAGAACGAATTTTAGCTTTTGAAACCAGCCTTGCAGAACCAAGATTGGACAAAGTAGAACGCCGTGATGCCCGTAAAACTTACAATCCAAAAACAGTAGCCGAGCTTCAAAATATGGTTCCAGCTTTTGAGTGGAATACTTACTTTGAAGAAATTGGAGCAAAAAATTTAGATACCATAATCGTTTCTCAGCCTGGATATATGAAATCCCTTCAGGATGTAATTGCTAAAAATTCTGTTGAAGACTGGAAAGACTATTTAAAGTGGAGCATCTTTAATGATGCAGCAGGAGCACTTTCTACAGAAATTGAAACTGCAAACTGGGAATTCTATAGCAAAACCCTAAGAGGAGCACAAGAGCAACGACCTCGTGACGAGCGCGCTTTACAAATGGTAAACGGAACACTTGGAGAGGCTTTAGGTAAACTTTATGTAGGCGAACATTTCCCTGCTGAAGCTAAAGAAAAAGCCCAGGAAATGATTTCTAACCTAATTAAAGCTTACGAAAACAGGATAGATAACCTAAGCTGGATGGGCGAAGAGACCAAGAAAAAAGCTAAAGAAAAGCTGGGAACCACAACTATTAAAGTAGGTTATCCAGATGAATGGAAAGATTATAGCGACCTTGAAATTGTAAATGTTGAAAACGGTGGTTCTTTTTTCCAAAATATGATGAACTCCAGTAAATGGAGAGTTGCCGATAATATGGCAGATCTTGGTCAACCGGTAGATAAGAGCGAATGGTTTATGCCACCACAAACCGTAAATGCTTATTACAACCCAAGCTATAATGAAATTGTATTCCCTGCAGCTATTCTTCAGCCACCATTTTACGATTATAAAGCTGATGCCGCTGTAAATTACGGTGGAATTGGAGCTGTAATTGGGCACGAAATCTCTCACGGATTTGATGATAGTGGTTCTCGTTTTGATGCTGAAGGAAACCTGAATAACTGGTGGACAGACGAAGACCTTAAACAATTTGAAACACTTGGAAAAGACCTTGCAGATCAATATAGTAACATTGAAGTATTGGATAGCGTTTATATAAACGGACAATTTACTTTAGGTGAAAATATTGGAGATCTTGGTGGAGTTAATGCTGCTTACGATGGTTTACAAATTCACCTGGAAGAACACGGAGATCCCGGAAAGATTGATGGGTACACTCCAGAGCAACGTTTCTTCCTTTCATGGGCAACCGTTTGGAGAACCAAAATGCGTGATGAAGCCCTGAAAAACAAGATCAAGACAGATCCTCACTCTCCAGGAATGTACCGTGCTTATGTTCCATTGCAAAATATAGATGCCTTTTATACTGCTTTTGATATTGAAAAAGGAGATAAAATGTATATAGCACCAGAAGATCGAGTTAAGATCTGGTAAACTATAATTCAAAATTAAGGGAAGGAGGCCGTCTAAAAAGTATTTAGATGGCCTTTTTTATTGATAAAAGTTTTTGTGAGAGAAGCGCTTCTTCTTTTGTAGATATTCTTAATGATAAAAAAGGAAGGAAGCCCCCTTCCTATGCTATACTGAATTTTCTTAAGTTGTGCGCCATAGCGATTAACCCTATTTCAGTAGTTACTTTCTCCATTCCCCGAAGCATAAATCGCTTGAAGCCCATGTTTTGCTTGATATTCCCAAAAACGGCTTCCACATCCCAGCACCGACGTTTACGATGTGCTATTCCCGCTTCACTTAATAGTAGGTTCCTAGCTTTTTCTTTGAGACGGATCAGGTTATGAT
>NZ_FVZF01000024.1 GCF_900168265.1 Salegentibacter salarius
CTGTGGTCATTGAAAGCTGGCAGCGTAACTGGGAGCAGTTATCCCAGTATTTTCAGTACACCCAACCCATTAGAAAGATCATTTACACCACCAATGCCGTGGAGGGCTTCCATCGTCAGATCAGGAAAGTTACCAAGACCAAAGGAGCATTTACCAGTGATATGTCCCTGCTTAAACTAGTCTATCTAGTGACAAAGAATATTGAGAAGAAATGGACCGCCCCATTACATAATTGGAGCCTTACGATTCAGCAATTTTATATTAAATTTGGAGACCGTATACCACTGGAAATAAACGCAAATTCCTCTGGGGCTAGCCCCAGAGGAATTGAAACATCAGACAGAGTTTAATTTACAGACCCGTTCAGCTTTCTTTAGTAGATTAAAAAAGACCCTGGAATAATTTTAATTTCAGAGTCTTTTTAACCGTCTTTGTTGGTGTAGCTATTGTCTCCAAAATGTACTTTGAAATTCCTCTTCTTTTGGATCGATATCCTCAGTTAAATCTGCAAACAATTTATCCAATTCAGAACTGTGGTAATTTGTTCCTTCTAGCTCCTTTTTTGTTTCCATCAAAATTCTCGTGTTTATTAAAAAGTTGAAGAAATGAATAAAAGATTGTACTAAAATTATGTCCTCTGTAGGATTAAAATCCTTAATAGATAATTTTTGGTCTTGTCTTAAATATGGATAATATTTCAATAACTCTTTTTTCGGAAACAGACGATTGTGCTTAATGGAATTTGATATTAAACGTAATCTGTCTCAGTCCTGAAATAGCTTTTTCTTATTTTTTGTATCAATTCCAATTTTCTCCAGGTCTTTATAGTTTGTCCGATTTAAAATATTATAATGACCTAAAATTTCATTTTCGTAATTCTCGATTTTATGATAAAAACCAACATAAAACAAAAGAGTTATTTCGTCAGATAGGGAATGTTTAGGTTTTTCCAGAACTTCATTAACTACATCCAACAATTCTTTTTCAGCTGGGGTATGTTCTTTTTTGAGTTTAGAACTGTAGAAATTTTCAGTTACTGAGAAAATCTTATCAATGTAAATTTCTTTGAATAAATCCAATTCAAAAATTATGGATTTAGTTCATATTTTTAATTGAACTAATTCGGTAAGCGATTCGAAAATTTTTTGTCCAATTTCTTCTCCAAATTTATCAGTTAACTCTTTTTCTAATTTTATGTAGTCCGATAGAAATTTGATCAACATTTTTTCTTAAATCTTTTTGATAATTACAACCAACTTTTGCTAAAGAGTATAGATATTTCTTCGTTCTCTTCGCTATTTTTTGTTCTACCTAAACACTCCTGAAGGAAAAACTACTACACTTTCGTTGCCGTCTTTTCCTACGGCTGCAACACCAAAAAAGTAATTGTCTATAACAATGCCTTCTAGCGTAAATTCATTTACATTTCCTACAAAACGGGAGTATTGCCATTGTGCCTCGGTGGTTTCTCTCCAGTAAATCTTATAACCGGCAATATCGCCTTCAACTTTATCCCATCTTAGTTTTGCTGAAGGTTCTACAATTCCACCTATTTCAACATTTTTTGGAGCAGGAGGTGCCCAGGCGAGACTCGCCATGTTTATAGCGTTTACCGCCGTAAGTTTTTCAGCATAATCAAAATTCACACCTTCTAATACATCGCCATATTCAATGCCATCTTCAGTGCGAATATCCTGGTGTTGTCGGTTATAATTTTCGTGAGCTTCCATAATCCTAATTCCTGCAAAGCCAAGGTCGTTAAAAGGACGATGGTGCCCACCGCGACCAAACCTATCTAAACGATAGATCATCATCGGGTTCATTTCTGGCATATAAGTTTCCGTAGTTTTATGAACATAGCGAGCAAGCTGACGCGAAATACCATCTACTTCACCGCCGTAAAACCTACGCATAGTTCGTTCTCTTTCGGTTTCATTTGGTGGAACCGGTTCGGAGAATATTCTGAAAGTACGGTTGTCAATTACGCCATCTACTCCCTCAATATTTCCAATCATATCATTATTTAAAACGCCTATGATTTCCCAATTGTTTTCTTTAGCATATTCGGCCAGTCCTTTTCCTCCAAAAAGACCTTGTTCTTCTCCAGAAAGTCCAACATAGACCACGCTGCTTTCAAACTCATATTGAGATAAAACCCTGGCAGCTTCCATAGCACCAGCCATACCGCTGGCATTATCGTTTGCGCCGGGAGCATCGGTTTCAAAATCCATCGTGTTGCTGGCGCGAGAATCTATATCGCCACTCATAATTATATATCGGTTAGGATACTTGGTTCCTTTTTGAACGGCTACAACATTCACTACCCAGGCATCGTGTGGAATCCGCTCCCCATCTTCTGTAGTTACAAAGTCTTTTTGATAAAAAACATCAAGACAATTATCGCAGTTTTTAGAAAGATAATCGAATTCAGATTTTATCCATCGTCGGGCTGCACCTATTCCACGGGTATCAGAGACTGTGTCGCTAAAGGTATTCCTTGTGCCAAAACCTGTAAGTTTGCGTATATCGGCTTCAATACTATCTGCTGAAACTTTGTCGATTATTTCATAGATACGCTGATCTGTTTGTGCATTTGTTTGTTGAAAAATTAATCCTGAAAAAAGGAGTAGGGCAAGAGTGGATATATTTTTAAGCATATAAAAATGTGGTTTAAGCTTCTAAAATACCTAAAGTTTCTGTGATATTACAAATAATTGCGGTTTTGATAAGATTCTAAACAAAAAAATCCCGACAATTATGCCGAGATTTTTATATTGTATTCTAATTAAAATTAGAATTTAGCTTGCTTTCATATTATGGATTTCAGCTTTTGCTTCGTGAGCTTTTTGGTCAGCTTTTGAATTAGAAAGACTGGCTTTAGTCTTATTTTTCAGGGCATCAACTTTATGACTTAGAGAGTCAGAAAATTCATTGAATTTTCCTTTAGTCCCTTCTAAAGCCTCATTGCTTGAATCTGAAATCGCCTTTCTCGTATCTGCACCTTTTTTAGGAGCAAATAATAATCCTACTGCTGCTCCTGCAACTGCTCCTGATATTAATCCTAATAACATTTTTCCTGATTTCATCGATCTAAGTTTTTTTAGTTTTGGTTCGTAATATTGTTTAATGTAAAATTAGATGATAATGGAGTCTCTGCCATATTTTTGGAGTTAAGTTATACATAAACTTTACTGAAAAATGTCAAGGATTTTAACACTTTCAGGTCTTAAGAATTTTCAGCGAAATCTTTTAAAATATCCCTAACTTTAGAAGTGTCTTCTATATAATAGCGGGCACTGGTTTTCTTCATCCCAACTTTAACGGTGAAAGACTCTTCAGGGAGTTCTTCAAACATATATTCATCTGTCCAGTCATCACCAATAGCAAAAATAAAATCGTAATCTTTGCCTACCAGTTTTTTATTGGAAGCCTTTCCTTTATTCACTCCGCTACTTTTTATTTCCAGTACCTTATTTCCTTCAAGAACGCTAAGTCCGCGATTTGAGATCAATTCCTTTAAAACATTAGAAAGCTCATTGGCCCTGATTTCCCCAAGTTCGGGATCGGCTTTTCTGTAATGCCAGGCCAGGGAATAATTCTTGTCTTCTATAAAAGTACCGGGCGTTCTATCAACAAAGGTTTCAATTACCGGTCTCACCGCGCTCATCCAATCGTTATTCACATTTTCAGAAAGCTCCCATTCACTATCTTTTTGGCGCATCCAAACCCCGTGTTCAGAAATAAGTTCTACAGGAATTTCCTGCCACCAGGAACCAAGGGTGTCTTTATCCCTACCGCTAATAAGAACTACATCTGTATTTGCTGATTGATTTAATTTGTGAACTAAATCTATTAATTCCTGGTCTGGTTTTGCTTTTTCGGGTTTATCAGTGAAATTCACCAGTGTTCCGTCATAATCAAGGAATAGAATTCTGTTCTTCGCATTTTTAAATTTCTCTAAAATCTCTCCTGAAACTTTAGAGGAAATTCTAGTGGCTTTAAAGGCATCACGATCCTGACTTGTATTATGTAGGGCTTTCATAAAATCATTTGCCCATTTTTCTACGCTATAGCGTTTTAGTCGCTTCTGAAGCGTTTTATTACGTTGTTGTTGCTCTTCTACCGGCATTTCTATAGCCTGGATCAAAGTTTGTGAAATTTGCTCGAAATTATTCGGATTGATAATTAAAGCTTCATTCATTTCGTGTGCTGCACCGGCCATTTCACTTAAAATAAGTACTCCGGTTTGATTTATTCTGGTTGCTACGAATTCTTTGGCAACCAGGTTCATCCCGTCCCTAATTGGTGTTAACAAGGCGATATCGCAACTTGTATAAAGGTCAATTAGGTTTTCAAAAGGCATAGAGCGGTAAAAATACCAGATAGGCGTCCAGCTTACGGTAGAGAACTTACCGTTTATTCTTCCTACCAGTTCATCTATTTCCCTTTTTAATCGTTGATACTGCGGAACGTTAGATCTTGATGGTACGGCAAGCATCACCAATCTTACTTTTTCAATAAATTCTGGATGGTTATCAAGAAAATATTCAAAAGCACGAATTCGGTTGGCGATTCCTTTAGTATAATCTAAACGGTCTATGCTTAATATAAGTTTCGCTTCAGGCGTGTCATTCGAATGGTGATCAAGCCTGCGCTGTAATTCGGTACGCTGTTCTTCGGTATTTTTAAAATGATTTTGAGCGGCATCTTCAAACTTAGTGTAATCTATTCCCATTGGGAAAGAATCTACTTTTACAATACGCTCCGGAAGGGTGATTTCATTAAAATTCACCTGGTGACGTAAAATACGACTCACAGAACTTAAAAAGTGTCTTTCATAATCGTAGGTGTGGAAACCAATTAGATCGGCTCCAAGCACTCCTTTTAAAACTTCATCACGCCAGGGTAGGGTTCTAAAAACTTCGTAAGACGGAAAAGGTATGTGATTAAAGAAACCAATAATTGCTTCTGGTTGTTGTTCCCTAATCATATTTGGAACTAAAAGCAGCTGATAATCGTGCACCCAAATATGATCTCCATCTTCATAATGTTTAAGGACTTCATCGGCATATTTTTTATTTACACTTTTATAGGTTTCCCAGTGATCTTTATCGGCTTCGGTATATTCCATAAAATAATGGAAGAGTGGCCAGATAGTACGATTACTGAATCCATAATAAAATCCTTCAATTTCTTCTTCGCTAAGATTTACAGCAACACAATCTTCTTTTCGGGCCTTTTCTTTAACATCTTCTAAAAGATTTTCAGGAATTTCCTCTTCGGTAAGTCCGCTCCAACCAATCCAGATACTATCACCATCCTTATGGAATGATTTTAAGCCAGTTGCAAGTCCGCCTACACTTGGTGTGACTTCCAGATTATTGTTTTCTAAGCTAATTTGTAATGGTAAACGGTTGGAAATTATTATTGTCTTACTCATAATTATATGTGAATGCTGTTGTTGCGAAATTGATTTTTATTAAATTTCCGAAAATCATTTTACACGACAAGCCTTTTTAAAGAATTTTAAGAGTATATGGATAATTTAGATTACGGGATTATAGGGAATTGCAAGAGTGCTGCGTTAATTTCAAAAACAGGTTCGCTGGAATGGTGTTGTTTGCCAAATTTTAATTCGGCAGCGGTTTTTGCAAAACTTCTGGATGAAAAACGCGGAGGAAGTTTTGAATTTATTTTAGACGATTCCTATAAAATTACCCAGGAATATCTTTGGGAAACCAATATTTTAAATACCCTGTTTGATGATGGTGAAAATTCATTCCAGGTTATAGATTTTATGCCACGGTACGAACGGGAAGATAGTACGTACTACGCTCCGCCAGATGTAATTAGATTTATAAGGTTAATTAGTGGGAAGCCTAAATTTAAGGTTAAATACGATCCTCGTTTAGATTTTGCAAGGGAAAAAACATATAGTGAACATAAAGGGAATTACATAAAGAGTTTTACAAACGAAGGTAAATACGATTCGCTTTTTCTCTATTCCAGTTTAGACCTAAATGACGTTTTAGAACAAAATGAAATTGAATTAACCGGAAACGCATATTTTCTGCTCGGTTATCACGAAAAGCTCATCACTCAATCTTTAGATCGTTCTTATTTAAAATTTCAGCGTACCAAGACGTATTGGATGAATTGGAGCGCGAAAACTACCCGTTATACCCATTATGAAAAGGAAATAATGCGTAGCGCCCTGGTTTTAAAATGTCTTAGTTACAAGAAATCGGGTGCAGTTTTAGCAGCGGCAACCACTTCTTTGCCAGAAACTATTGGGGAAGAACGAAACTGGGACTATCGTTTTTGCTGGATTCGCGATGCTTCTATGGTAATTAAAGTAATGGCAGGGCTTGGCCATATAAAATCTGCTAAAGATTTTCTTCAATTTATTATTGATATAATCCCTGATAAAGATGAGAAAATCCAGATTATGTACGGTATTAATGGTGAAAAAGAACTCACCGAGCATATTTTAGACCATTTATCAGGGTATAAAGGTTCCCATCCCGTGAGAACCGGAAATGCCGCGTATATCCAAAAGCAAAACGATATCTATGGAATTTTGATGGAGGTGATCTATCAGCAATTCAATCAGTTTGAAACTTCTTTGGAAAATTCTGAAGAACTTTGGACAGTAGTGCGCGGAATTGTAAAAATCGTAGAAGAAAACTGGCAAAAACCAGATAAGGGAATTTGGGAGTTACGTACCGAAGACCGACACTTCGTATTTTCAAAGCTATTATGCTGGGTGGCGATAGACCGTGCCATAAAGATTGGAGAAGTTTTAAGAATGGGTATTAATGATACGCATTGGAAATCTTTACGTGCAGAAATTTATAACGACATTTATAAAAATGGCTGGAACGAAGAAGTTCAGGCTTATACCCAGTATTACGGTTCTAAAGATTTAGACGCTTCAACTTTATTAATGGAGCAATATGGATTTATTGAGGCTAAAGATCCGAGGTTTGTGAGCACCGTTCAGGCAACTGAAAGAGAATTGTGCAAAGACGGATTAATGTATCGTTATAAGAATAAGGATGATTTTGGTGAACCAACTTCTTCTTTTACTATTTGTACGTTTTGGTTAATCGATAGTCTTTTCAAAATAGGGGAGAAGAAGAAGGCAAAACAAATGTTCGACCAGCTGCTTTCTTATAGTAATCATTTAGGTTTATTTAGTGAAGATATAGACTTTGAAACCAAGAGATTGTTGGGTAATTTTCCGCAGGCATATTCACATTTAGCTTTGATAGAAACCGCTGCTAATTTTAGTATAGGAACAACTTCAGAAGAAAGCTGGCTTAGCGAATTCTAAGTTTTCGATTCATTGATCGTAACGCGGCTTTTAGGGAGACTCTCGGGATAATTCTCTTTGAGGAAATCTATAAGTTTCTCCCTAATAAATACGCGTAGATCAAAAGCCGTGGGAGAATCTTTGGCGCTCACCAAAATCCTTATTTCCATAGCTCTATCGGTAGCATCAGTAACCTGTACTACTTTGGCTTGTTTATCCCAAAGTGGAGTGATTTCAAGCAACCTGTCCAGTTCTTCCCTAATCTTATCTACCGGCACGGTGTAATCTGTATAGAGAAAAACCGTCCCTAAAAGATCGGCCGAATTTTTGGTCCAGTTTTGAAATGGAGTTTCAATAAAATAGGTAGACGGCACTACCAGTCTTCTTTTATCCCATACTTTTATTACCACATAAGTGAGTGTAATTTCTTCGATCCAGCCCCATTCGCCTTCAACAATTACTGCGTCCTGTAACCTTATAGGTTGAGTAAAAGCAATTTGAATTCCCGCAAGTAAAGTTCCAATAGCTTTTTGGGCCGAAAATCCTATAATAATTCCCGCGATTCCTGCTGAAGTTAAAACGCTTACCCCTACAGAGCGTATACTTTCAAAACTCATTAAAGCAATGCCTATTGCAAGAATTATAATGATAAAAATGATAATATTTTCCAGGATATTAAACTGTGTATAGATTTTCCTGGCCTTTAAATTATCTGAAGTATTCACATCATACTTCTTCAACATTCGGTTTTTTAAAATCTTAAGTGTTAGAATAATCAGCCAGGTGGCGCTTAGGATTAGCCCCAGGGTGCTAATTGGTTGAAGAATGTTGTAAGTATATTCATATATAAAAATCTTGCTTAGCAGGGCGACTTTTAAAATTAACGCAGCCAGAAAAATTAAAAGTGGAATCCAAACCCTCTGTGCGAAATTCACCGGCAAGATGTTTTTTGGATCTTTACCTATTTTCTTTAGAATATAAAAAGCTATTACGAAGCTTACAAGAAGTGTAATTACACCAGCAAAAATATACCTGAACAATAAAGGGTCTGAGGTCATAAATAAATTATTTATCCGACTTTTCTATGTTTTCGGGATTAAAATGAGGTTCTTTTAATTCTACCCTGGAGCGCGTAAAATAAATACCTTCTTCCAATTCTTTAATATATGCCACCATTTGCTCCCTTAATTTACAATGAAGTTCCCAGGCAATAACGCCGGTACGGGCACTACAAATAGCCCTTAATTTCAAGGATTTTTCGGTCATTTCTGTAACCTGCAGCATTGGTGGATGTTCCTCATCCCATTCTTCAGAATTTTCAAGCAATTCTTTAAATTTCACCCTCAGTTTGTCTACATCTACTCTATAATCTACATAAAGTTCAATTTCATTTATAGAATGAGGACTCGTGATAGAAAGATTCTCAAAAGTTTCAGAAATCACCGTTTTTAAAGGGACAATTAGCCTTCTAAGATCCCAGGTTCTTACAATCATATAAGTAAAGCGTATATCTTCAACATAACCCCAACGATCACCAATAATAACCGTATCGCCAATTCTCGCAGGTTTTGTTAGTGCAATCTGGACTCCTGCAATGATGTTACCCAAAGTGCTTTGGGCAGCTATACCTAAAATTATGGTAGCCAGACCTGCGGAAGCCAACATGGAAACCCCTAATTTTTCTAAAGATCTGAATTGAGAAAAGATAATTGATGTACCAATAATCACCACGGTAAAGGTTAGAATTCTTCTGGCAACAGATAAATAAGTAAAAAGCTGACGAGATTCATGGCTGTTTTCCGAAGTGACATCGCCAATTTTATGCTCGGCAACATAACGCATGGCAAAATCTAAGATTCGCATAAAAAACCAGGTACCGGATGCAATTACAATAGCCAGTAAAATAGCATAAATGGTACTTGAGTAAGCACCGGAATAAGAAATAAGTTCGTTAAGACTAATATAGAAAAACAAGACTCCGGAAGCTAAAGCAGCCGGGATACCCAATCTTTTAGATAAAGCCATAATTATTGGCCTATCAAATGACTGCGCGATTCTTCTTATTAAAAGAATAACTACTTTTCCAAGAATGTAGGAAACTATAAGAAGCAAAAATGTTAGGACCGGCTTCCAAAGGGGTACTGTGCCTACTCTTGCCTGGGACCAGGTTGGCATATGCCGATCTAAAAATGTTGGCCCGTAAACCTGGTATAGCTCTTCGGTATTCTCTACGGTATTTGCAGAAATTAACCAAAAAGCTCCATAATCCTGGTATTTTACTCTTTGTAACCTAAAAATTATATCACGATTTTTTATTTGAGTTTCCCCAAAAACCACGCTTCTTCTTGCCTCTCCTGCTACCGCCTGGTTGGTAGTGGTTCTAATATCTACCTGGCCATCTGGACGGTCTGGCAAACCATCCCAATTAATCGCCACCCGTTGATCCATCACAAAATATAATTTCTGCGCAATATTAATCGCCTCTTTCTCTGTGATATTGTCAGGAAACAAGTTGAAGTTTAATGCATAGGCGGCTTCTTTAAAATTTTTATTTCTACAACTAATCACAAAATGCTCTAGCGTAGCCTGAGGCGTTTGTAAATTAAATTTATTAGGCGCTAAGCCTAATGGATTATTCAACCGAGTAAGCTGGTAATAAGCTTTATTATAATCTTTTAAGCTATTTGGAAGATAGTTAGACTGGTTTGGTTCATCTATTTTTTCTTCTGAAGGAAGCGTATCTTCAGTACTTATTGAATCTTGTTGAAAAGCAAGAACCGAAAGGGGAAGCAAAAATATGCTGAAACTTAAAAATAACAATCTCATTTGGTTGGTCATACCTAATTATTGAAGTCTTTTCTAAAATTTTTGATTGGAATAATTTTAAAATTAAGGAATAAAAAAAGACCGTCTAAATTTGACGGCCTTTTTTAAAAGAGATTTATCAGAATTTTTAGAAACAATATTTATTTTCTGAAGTAAGTTTTTCAGCAATAGTGTTTCTTAACTCTACCACATTTGGCATTCTGTCGTATTTGGTGAAACGCTTAAGTCCCATTAGCATCATACGTTGCTCATCACCTTCAGCAAAAGAAGCAATTCCCTCTTTTGCTTTCTGATTTACGGTATCTACAGCGTGGTATAGATATAATTTAGCCATTGCGATCTGCTCTTTTTGGGCATCGTCACCAAAACGTTTTACATTCTTTTCAGCTCTTAGAATTCCAGATTCAGCCATATAAGCTTCAATAAGAATATCTGAAGCAGCTAAAAGTAATTGCTGGTGTTCTTCCAGATCCTGGCCAAATTTTTGAACTGCACTTCCTGCTACCATCAAGAAAACTTTTTTCAGTTTCTTAATCATATCCTTTTCTTCAGCGAATAATTCGTTGAAATCTGGCTTGTCCATAGAAGGGATTCCGGTAAGTTCTTCGCCCACAGCCTGCGCGGGCCCTAAAAGATCTACGTGACCTTTCATCGCCTTCTTTATCAACATTCCAACGGCTAACATTCGGTTAATCTCGTTGGTACCTTCGTAAATTCTGGCAATTCTGGCATCTCTCCATGCAGATTCCATAGGGGTATCTGCTGAAAAGCCCATACCACCTAATACCTGAATACCTTCATCACTACAATTCTGAACATCCTCAGAGCAGGCAACTTTAAGAATAGAGCATTCTATTGCATATTCTTCAAAAGTCTTTAATTCTGCATCAGAATGTGACTCTCCTGCTTCCTGACGAAGGTTAATTCTGTCTTCAATATTCTTTGCTGCACGGTAACTTGCTGCTTCCCCAACCCAGGCTGAGGTAGCCATTTCTGCAAGTTTCAATTTAATTGCACCAAACTTTGCAATTGGCGTTTTAAACTGAACCCGATCATTCGCGTATTTCACGGCAACATCGGTCACTCTTCGCTGGGCTTCCAGAGAAGCTGCGGCAAGTTTAATTCGTCCAACGTTTAAAGCATTCATCGCGATTTTGAAACCATTTCCTCTTTCTGAAAGCATATTTTCAGCAGGTATCACGGTATCATTAAAAAATACCTGTCGGGTAGAGGAAGCGTGGATTCCCAGTTTCTTTTCTTCTTCCCCAAAGGTGATACCATTAGGGTTTTCCTTATCGTATTCCACGATAAATCCGGTAATATTTTTATCGTCCTGAATACGTGCAAAAACGATAAAAACGCTAGCAAATCCCGCATTGGAGATCCACATCTTTTGTCCGTTTATTTTGTAACTTTTTCCGTCTTCGGTAAGCTCAGCTTTTGTTTTTCCTGAATTGGCATCACTTCCGGCTCCCGGTTCGGTAAGGCAATAAGCGCCAAACCACTCTCCCGTAGCTAACTTCGGGACATATTTTTTGCGTTGCTCTTCATTTCCGTAAAGTAAGATTGGTAAAGTTCCAATTCCCGTATGTGCTCCAAATGCAGTGGCGATAGAGCCGGTAGCTCCGGAAATATAATCGCAAACCAGCATTGTAGAAACGAAGCCCATTCCAAGTCCGTCATATTTTTCTGGTACGGCGACTCCCAAAAAGCCAAGTTCCCCGGCTTTGCCCATTACTTCTTCGGTAAGTGCATAATTTTTCTTTTCAAATTCTTCCTTTTTCGGCCAGATTTCACGATCTACAAATTCCTTAACCGAATCACGCATCATTTTTTGCTCCTCAGTAAAATCTTCAGGAGTAAATATATCTTCTGCTTTGGTTTCCTTAACAAGGAATTGCCCACCCCGTAGAAGTTCTTTTTTATTTTCTGTTGTTTCCATTATTCTGTTGTTATTTTTAATTTTCTTAGGATAAGAATATAGAGAAGAGAAAAAAGAAAATAGACTTTATAATCCGTTTTGAAAGCCCATTGTCATTTTTTGAAATTCTTCTATTTTCTCTTCTAAACTTTCTAATTTTTCCTGATTAATATATTTTCTATGCTTAGCTACTAATAATTGAGTTCCTAGTTCAAATGAAGAGCCTAAAGAAATGTCTAAAAAATGGCTGAAAGATTTATCTGTTCTCGCAGAACCTTCCGCAATATTGCTCGGCATTGAAATCGAACATCTACTTATTTGAGAGCTAAGATCATATTTTTCATAAGCTGGAAAGTCGATAAGTATATCTGAAACTTCATTGGAAATTTCTAAACCAAGTTTCCAAATCTTGAGATTCTTATAATTATGTCTTCTCCGGGCACTCATTTTTTCTCTTCTCTCTACTCTTTGTTCTTTTATCTAAGAAAGAAATTCATAGATCCCCGCAGCTCCCTGTCCGGTTCCTACACACATGGTTACCATGGCGTATTTATCTTTTAGATTGCGTTTACGCATTTCATCAAAGATCTGCACCGAAAGTTTAGCTCCTGTACAGCCCAGTGGGTGGCCCATAGAAATAGCACCTCCATTTGGGTTTAAGGTTTCGGGGTTCAAGCCAAGTTCTCTAATCACGGCCAGAGATTGTGAAGCAAAGGCCTCGTTAAGTTCTATAAGCTGCATGTCATCTTGCTTTAATCCAGCTTGTTTTAAAGCTTTCGGAATTGCGTGAACCGGTCCTATACCCATAATTTTAGGATCTACACCTACCGGTGCATAGCTTACCATTCTGGCGATTGGTTCTAGATTAAATTCTTTTACCATTTCTTCACTCATCACCATTACAAAGGCAGCACCATCACTCATTTGTGACGAATTACCAGCAGTCACACTTCCACCTTCGGCAAAAACAGGTCTTAATTTCCCTAAAACTTCTTTAGAAGTATCGGCACGCGGACCCTCATCTTTGTTTACGGTATAAGTTTTAGTCTGTTTTTTCCCGTCTTTTCCAACAAAAGTTTCCTCAACATCTATCGGTGCGATCTGGTCCTGAAAACGATCTTCTTCCTGAGCTTTCAACGCTTTTTGATGGGAATTAAAGGCAAATTCATCCTGGTCTTCCCGGGAAACCTTGTATTTCTCGGCGACTGCTTCAGCGGTAAGTCCCATTCCCCAGTAATAATCTTCGTTGCCTTCTTTAGCGGCATTGTAATTAGGAACTGGTTTGTAACCGCCCATTGGGATATAGCTCATACTTTCTGCTCCACCGGCGATAATACAGTCGGCCATTCCACTTTGAATTTTAGCCGAAGCAATCGCGATAGTTTCGAGTCCTGAAGCGCAATAACGGTTAACCGTCATTCCTGGAACCTTATCGGTGTCTAAACTCATTAGTGAGATTAAACGCCCAACGTTAAGGCCTTGCTCTGCTTCTGGCATCGCATTCCCTACAATTACATCATCGATCCTGGTTTTATCAAAATCGGGTAATTGCTTCATCATATATTCTATGGTTTCGGCAGCCAGATCATCTGGACGCTTAAACCTGAACACACCACGGGGAGCTTTCCCCACGGCTGTTCTGTATGCTTTTACTATGTATGCTGTCTTGTTCATTTTTTAGATTTTAGATGTTAGATGTGAGATAATAGAAATTCAAGATGAAAACTTTTTTATCAAAGTATAATTCATTTTCTGAATTTCTATCAAATCATCAATAACAGGTTGAATTTTATCTTCGGAAATTAAATTGAGACGATATGATAGAATTAACTGAGTGCATAACTCATTTGAAGAACCATTTGCAATACCAAGAAAGTTTTTAAATTCTCCATTGGTATTTCTTCCTGCTCCTTCAGCAATATTAGAAGCAATTGAAATTGCACTTCTTCGAATCTGACTAGTAAGACCATATTTTTCTTCTGAAGGAAATTTAGAAGAAATAACATAGACCTCTTTTGCAATGTCCATCGCTTTTTGCCAAATTTTAAGATTTTGAAAATTATGCATCACTTAATTTTATGTCTAATATCTCAACTCTAATTTCTTAATGGTTTCCCTTTCTTCAACATATGCTGAAGTCTTTCCAGGGTTTTGCGTTCTCCGGTTAGGGAAAGGAAAGCTTCTCTTTCCAGGTCTAACAGGTATTGTTCGCTTACCATTTGTGGTTCAGATAGATCACCTCCAGCCATTACATAGGCTAGTTTGTTGGCGATTTTCTTATCGTGATCGCTAATGTATTTCCCGGCGTTCATTTGGTCGGTTCCTACTAAGAAAGCTCCTAAAGCTTGTTTTCCAAGAACTTTAATATCTTTTCGAGCAATTGGTTTAGTGTATCCATTCTCAGCCATCAGTAAAGCGTGTTTCTTGGCGATAGTGAGTTGTCTTTCCTGGTTTACTACCACGATATCTTTTCCTTTTTGAAGAAGGTTTAAATCGAATGCTTCGTGTGCAGAGGTAGAGACTTTGGCCATTCCAATAGTTAAGAAATGTTCCCTTAATCTATTTAATTCTACATCGTCTTTTTCAAAAGTATCAGCTGCACGAACGGTCATTTCTTTAGAACCACCACCGCCGGGAATTACACCAACGCCAAATTCAACCAGACCCATATACGTTTCGGCTGCTGCCACAACTTTATCGGCGTGAAGTGAAAGTTCACATCCACCACCTAAAGTCATGGAGTGAGGTGCAGCTACCGTTGGAATAGAAGAGTAGCGCATACGCATCATCGTATCCTGGAAATATTTAATCGCCATATTAAGCTCTTCATATTCCTGCTCTACGGCCATCATAAAGATCATCCCAATGTTTGCACCAACAGAAAAGTTCTTTCCGTTATTCGCAATTACTAATCCCTGGTAATCTTTTTCAGCCATATCTATGGCTTTGTTGATGCCGTCTAGAACATCACCACCAATGGCGTTCATTTTACTGCGGAATTCTACATTCAGGATTCCATCGCCTAGATCTTCAACTACAACCCCGCTGTTGCTGAAAACTTCTTTTGATTCGCGAATATTATCTAAAATGATAAACGCATCCTGACCAGGAATTTTCGTGTAATCTTTTTTCTGAATATCGTAATAATAGGTATTTCCTTCTTTTACAGTGTAAAAAGAATCTTTACCATTTTCCAACATCTCGTTCACCCAGGCCGCCGGTTCTTTACCTTCGGCTTTCATCATTTCAACACCTTTCTTTACGCCTAGCGCATCCCACATTTGAAATGGGCCGTGCTCCCAACCAAATCCGGCTTTTACGCCATCATCGATTTTATAAAGTTCGTCTGAAATTTCTGGAATTCGGTTAGAAACATAAGCGAATAATGCTGCAAAGTTCTTACGGTAGAATTTACCGGCTTTTCCTTTATCACCTACTAAAACTTCATAGCGGTCTTCAAGTTTATCTATAGTTTTGGTTTGTTCCAATACATCGAATTTCGCGCTTTTTCTATCGCGATATTCCATTTTATCTAAGTCTAAAGACTTGATTTCGCTGGAGCCATCCTCTTTTTTTATTTTTTTGTAAAATCCGGTATTGTTTGTCTTGCTACCCAGCCATTGATTATCCATCATGGTCTGGATAAAATCTGGTAGAGCAAAAAGATCGTTCGCTTCATCGTCTGGAACACCTTTATGAAGCCCATTGGCTACGTGTACCAAAGTATCTAAACCAACTACATCTACAGTACGGAAAGTAGCCGATTTTTGACGGCCAATAACCGGCCCCGTCAGTTTGTCTACTTCCTCTATGGTCATATCCATATCTTTAACCATATGGAATAGGCTCATAATGCTGAAAATACCAATTCTGTTCCCAATAAAAGCCGGAGTGTCTTTAGCTAATACCGATTTCTTACCAAGGTATTTTTCGCCGTATTCATTTAGGAAATCCAGAACTTCCGGTTTTGTATCTGGTCCCGGGATAATTTCAAATAACTTCAGGTAACGAGGCGGATTAAAAAAGTGAGTTCCGCAGAAATGTTGCTGAAAATCTTCACTTCTTCCTTCATTCATCTGTTGAATAGGAATTCCCGAAGTATTAGAAGTTATAAGTGTTCCTTTTTTACGATGTTTTTCCAGTTTTTCAAACACCTGCTGCTTGATATCCAGGCGTTCTACTACTACCTCAATAATCCAATCTGCTTCAGAAACCTTAGAAATATCATCTTCCATATTTCCGGTTTCTATACGATTGGCAAAATCTTTATGGTAAATAGGAGAGGGCTTAGATTTTAAAGAAGCTTGCAAAGATTCGTTTACCAGGCGGTCTCTTACTTGTTTATCTTCTAAAGTGAGACCTTTTTTCTTTTCTTTCTCGTTGAGTTCCCGCGGGACGATATCCAGCAAGAGAACCTCTACGCCAATATTGGCGAAGTGGCAGGCAATACCGCTACCCATAATTCCGGAGCCGATTACTGCTACTTTGTTAATTCTTCTCTTCATAATTGTTATCTGGTTTTACTATAAGGTTTTCGATTCTAAATAAAACTTTACCGATTTTGAAGTCAGTAAGGTCTATTACTTATTATTTACTTTAATTTAATCTCTTCTTTGTAAATTTTCTTTTCTGAAATAAGATTCAGGATTGTATTGGCTACTTCTATAAAGGTTTTTAGATCTTCTTCTGATACGTTTTCCTTTACAGCATCATCAAAGCGCAACACCACTTTTTTGGAATATTCACGCATTTCTCTTCCAAAATCGGTTAAATATATAAGTACGCTTCGGCCATCTTTTGGATTTTTTTTCCGAAGAATTAATTCTTTATCTTCCATCGTTTTAAGGATTCTGGATAAGCTCGTGGCTTCCATTCCCATTTTGGGGCCAAGGGAGGTAGAAGGAGTTCCGTTTTCAGGATCTATACTTAATAGTGCAAAACCGGTAGACATTGTACTCCCAGCCTTACCAGCTTCTTCATTATACATTTTCGAGACCGCCATCCAGGTGGCCCTTAATACATAATCAATTGTTTTTTCCTTCATTCTTGAATGTTGATTCTCAAAGTTAAGAAAAATATATTATGCACGCATAATAAAATAGAATAAATAATGAGAGCTTTATATTTATTACCTGAATTTATAAGAATTGCATAAAAAAACCCTCCATAGTGAAGGGTTTTAACTTTAATTTTAAATTATTGAGATTAAATAGGTCTGTAGATTTTCTCGTATAACTTTTTATAGCGATCTTTTATATTTCTTCTCTTTAGCTTCATAGTAGGAGTGAGGTGGCCTTCTTCAATTCCCCAAACTTCGCCGGTAAGCTCTATTACTTTTATACGTTCCCACTTACCGAATTTCTCGTTGTAAAAATCTACCTCTTCCTGAATACGTTCTTTAACCTGGGTATTTTCGGCAATAGCCTTTTCAGAACCATCGCCTATATCAATATTTTTACGTCTGGCCCATTCCTCAACAAACTCGAAATTTGGCTGAATAAGTGCTGCTGGCATTTTTTCGCCATCTCCAATTACCATAATTTGTTCGATAAAACGTGATTGCTTCATCGTATTCTCAATAATTTGAGGAGCTACATATTTTCCACCTGAAGTTTTAAACATTTCCTTTTTACGATCGGTGATCTTTAAAAATCCGTCCTTATCTAATTCTCCAATATCGCCGGTATGGAAAAATTGATCTCCGTTTAAAACATCTTTAGTTTTTTCTGGCTCTTTATAGTAACCAAGCATTACATTGGGTCCTTTTGCAAGGATTTCACCGTCTTCTGCAATTTTTACTGTTACATTATCTATAGGTCTTCCTACCGTTCCAATTCGGAAACCTTTATCTCTTTGGTCATTTACCGCAATCACGGGAGAAGTCTCTGTTAATCCGTAACCTTCCATCACAGGAATATCGGCTGCAGCAAAAACACGTGCCAAACGCGGCTGTAATGCAGCGGAGCCTGAAACTATCAGCTCAATATTTCCACCTAAAGCTTCTTTCCATTTCGAGAAAATAAGTTTTCTGGCAAGTTTAAGTCGGGTTTCATACCACCATCCGTTTGCACCGTATGGTTCATATTCTAATCCGAGTTCAACCGCCCAGAAAAATAATTTCTGTTTAATGCCTCCAACAGTAGAACCTTTAGCTATAATTTTGTCGTAAACTTTCTCTAAAAGTCTTGGAACTGCAGTAATTACGTGTGGTTTTACTTCTTTAAGGTTGTCACTAATTTTATCTATAGATTCAGCAAAATGAATGGAAACCGAATAATACTGATATAAATAAAGTATCATGCGCTCAAATACGTGGCAAACGGGTAAAAAGCTAAGTGCAACATACGTTCCTCTTTCGAAAGGAACACGCTTAGAGCTATCTATTACATTACTCACAAGGTTATTGTGAGAAAGCATCACACCCTTAGGCCTTCCTGTAGTTCCCGAAGTATAGATTAAAGTAGCAAGATCGTCTGGCTTAACAGCTTTCTTAAGTTGTTCAACTTCATCCTGGTTACTTTTATCATCTCCCAGTTCCAAAACTTCAGTCCAGTTTTTTGAACCTTCTATTTCATCAAAAGTATATACCTCTCTAAGTTTGGTGTCTTGTTTAATTGAATTTAGTTTGTCCAGCACCTCTTTATCTGAAACAAAACAGAATACTGCTTCACTGTGATCAAGAACATACTGATAATCTTCTTCAGAAATTGTAGGGTATATTGGTACGGTTTGCGCCCCGGTTTGCAATACCCCAATATCCATAATATTCCATTCAGTTCGATTACTGGTTGAAATTATGGCGATTTTATCATTTGGTTTTATGCCCAGTCGTAATAATCCCCGGCTTACGGCATTTGCCCTGTCTATATATTCCTGAGTAGAAATAGCCTTCCAGGTACCATTATATTTAGTGACTAAAGCTTTTTCTAAAGCGTGTTTTTCCAGCTGAAAATATGGGAAATCAAATAGTCTTGTTGGTTTATCCATTTAGGTGTAGAATTATTATATGCTTTGCAAAATAGCAAATTTGTAACCTATTTCAAATTGAAATATTAAAATAAACGTAGATATATTAATAAGTATATAAATTGTTTGACAAATGAAAGTAATAAAATAGAAATGAAGGTCCTTATGAATGTTGATTTATTAATTTGACAATCACCTTGTTAATTCAGAAATTAAAACGCCCGATAAAAAATATTATCGGGCGTTTTAATATAAATATTGTTGAAGATTTTATTTTTTCTCCAGCCACTTTCTGGCATTTACAAAAGCCTCCAGCCACGGGCTCACTTTGTCATCTTTCCTGTCTTTAGGATAATATGCCCAGTTCCACGGGAAAGTAGAACGTTCTAAATGCGGCATCATTACCAAATGTCTTCCGGAATCATCGGTTAACATCGCGGTGTTGTGATTGGAGCCGTTAGGATTAGCCGGATATTTATCATAACCGTATTCCCCAACAATATTATAATGCTCTTTTTTATAAGGAAAGCTAAATTTCCCTTCGCCGTGTGCTGCCCAGATTCCGAGTTTACTTCCGGCAAGTGAGCCAAGCATCACAGAATTGTTCTCTTTTATTTCTACCGAAGTAAAATTACACTCAAACTTATGAGAAGCGTTATGAAGCATTTTTGGCTTTTCTTCATCGTCAGGATTTATTAATCCTAATTCTACGAATAGCTGACAACCATTACAAACGCCCAGAGACAAAGTATCTTTTTTACTAAAGAAATTGTCAAGAGCGGTTTTTGCCTTTTCATTATATAAAAATGCACCGGCCCAACCTTTGGCACTTCCTAAAACATCCGAATTTGAGAAACCACCAACAGCGGCGATAAACCTAATATCTTCCAGGGTTTCCCTGCCCGAGATCAAATCGGTCATATGCACATCTTTCACATCAAAACCTGCCAGATGCATTGCCCTGGCCATTTCGCGTTCAGAATTAGAACCTTTTTCCCTAATAATCGCTGCTTTAATTCTTTTGCCCGACTTCTCGACTCCGCTCGAAGTGACAGGAAGTTTTCCCGTAAAATTCTTTGGAAATTTAAATTCTAGCGGCTGATTCTTATAATTATTGAATCGCTCTGTGGCTCTATCTACACCACTTTGTTTTTGATCTAAAAGGAAAGAAGTTTTATACCAAACATCACGTAATTCAGAAATATTGAAATTGAGGTTTTCTGAACCGTTTTTAATTTGCAGTTCGTTTCCTTCAGTAACCTTTCCTATTTTAAAGAATTCAATCTTATTATCGCTCAGTACTTTTTCAGCAGTATCGTCTTTTGCCTGGAAAACAATTCCGCAGTTTTCATTAAAAAGCAATTTAACGCTGTCTTTTTCATTTAACGCTGAAAGGTCTAAATCTGCGCCAAGATTATTATCGGCAAAACACATTTCTAAAAGCGTGGTAATTAATCCGCCTGAAGCCACATCGTGCCCGGCAAGAATCAAATCCTGTTTTATTAAGCCCTGGATGTTATAAAAAGCATCAGCAAATTTCCTATCATCTTTTATCGTAGGTACTTCTTTTCCAACCTTGTTTAAGATTTGCGCAAAAGAAGAACCCCCAAGTTTGAAATTGTCTTGCGAAAGATTGATGTAATAAATGTCTCCTCCATTTTTCTGTAAAACAGGTTCTACTACTTTAGTAATATCATCACAATGCCCGGCTGCAGATATTATTACCGTTCCCGGTGAAAGCACTTCGCCATCTTTATAGCGTTGCTTCATAGAAAGTGAATCTTTCCCGGTAGGAACATTTATTCCCAGGGAGATCGCGAAATCTGAAACCCCTTGCACAGCTTCATAAAGCCTGGTATCTTCACCTTCATTATTGCACGGCCACATCCAGTTTGCTGAAAGCGAAACAGATTTTAAACCTTTTTCCAGCGGCGCCCAAATAATATTGGAAAGCGCCTCGCCAATTGAATTTTTAGAACCCGCAACAGGATCAACTAATGCCGAAACCGGGGAATGACCAATTGAGGTTGCCACACCTTCTTTCCCGTTATAATCCAGCGCCATAACACCGCAATTGTTTAGCGGAAGCTGCAATGGTCCTGCGGTTTGCTGTTTTGCAACGCGCCCGGTCACACAACGGTCTACTTTGTTTGTCAACCAATCTTTACAAGCCACAGCTTCAAGCTGTAAGACTTGCGTTAAATAATCTTTTATATTTTCTGAAGAATAAACTACATCTTCATAATTTCGATTAACCGATTTATCTTCCATTATGGTCTTTGGTGAACTTCCAAACATATCAGAAAGTTCCAGATCCATAGGTTTTTGTTTAGATTTAGAGCCTTCAAAAGTAAACCTGTGATCGCCGGTTACATCGCCAACCTGGTAAATAGGGGAGCGTTCGCGTTCTGAAATCCTTCTTAATATTTCATAGTTTTCACCGCCAATTACCAAGCCCATTCTTTCCTGGGATTCGTTTCCTATTATTTCTTTTGCTGAAAGAGTAGGATCACCAACAGGTAATTTATCCAAATCTATTTTTCCGCCGGTTTCTTCAACGAGTTCGCTAAGGCAGTTTAAATGCCCGCCGGCACCGTGATCGTGAATAGAAACAATAAGATTTTCTTCGCTTTCTACCATGCCGCGCACCGCATTAGAAGCACGTTTTTGCATTTCGGGGTTGGCTCTTTGGATAGCGTTTAATTCAATACCGCTACCAAATTCCCCGGTATCTGCGGAAGAAACTGCGGCACCGCCCATTCCAATCCGGTAGTTTTCACCACCAAGAATCACGATTTTATCGTCTTTCTTCGGAATATCTTTTTGTGCCTGGTTCGCTTTGCCATAACCAATTCCACCGGCCAGCATAATTACTTTATCGTAGCCTAAACTTCTTTGATGCTCTGAATGCTCAAAAGTCAATACAGAACCAGAAATTAAGGGTTGCCCGAATTTATTTCCAAAATCTGAAGCTCCGTTAGAGGCTTTGATCAAAATATCCATCGGGGTTTGATAAAGCCATTCGCGTTCTTTCATCCCGTTTTCCCATTTTCGGTCTTTATCAAGTCGGGAATAAGATGTCATATAAACCGCGGTTCCGGCTAAAGGCAAAGAACCTTTTCCACCGGCAAGTCGGTCGCGAATTTCACCACCGCTCCCGGTTGCAGCGCCATTAAATGGTTCTACCGTGGTGGGGAAATTATGGGTTTCGGCTTTTATAGAAATAACCGAATCAAAATCTTTGTTTTCGTAAAATTCAGGAACGTCTGGAAGTTTTGGAGCAAATTGTTGCACTCGTGGTCCGTTAATAAAAGCCACATTATCTTTATATGCCGAAACGATCTCGTTCGGATTTTCTTCCGAAGTTTTCCTGATCATTTTAAACAATGAGCTTGGTTTTTCTTCTCCGTCAATCACAAAAGTGCCATTGAAGATCTTGTGCCGACAATGTTCAGAATTTACCTGGGAGAAACCAAAAACTTCAGAATCAGTGAGTTTTCGGCCTAATTTATCGGCTAATCCCTGTAAATAAGCAACCTCTTCTACATTAAGTGCGAGACCTTCCTGTTGGTTGTATGCTGCGATATCATCAATTTCAATGATCGGCTCGGGATTAATATGAATATCAAAAATATCCTGGTCTAAACCTTCATATTTCTGGGAAAGCATCGGGTCAAAATCGTGATAATTCTTATCTATTCGCAAGAATTCCTCAATCCTGATAATTCCGTGGATGCCCATATGCTCGGTAATTTCTACCGCGTTGGTGCTCCAGGGCGTGATCATTGCGGCACGGGGCCCAACAAAAAAATCTGCCAGAGCAGATTTGTTGATTTGTTGTGTATTGCCAAAAAGCCAGTTTAATTTTGTGATGTCTTGAGCCGTAAGATTGGTATGCGTTTCTACCGCAAAAACCTTGGTGGCCTGGTCTCCAAAGAAAAGGATCATTCTATGTTGTTTTGTGTTGTTCGAGAAAGCACAAATTTAGGTTTTTTAAAGGAAATATTTCAGGAAGTTAATACAGAAAATATTGTGAGGGTTTTGCCACGAATTCACGAATACTTTTAATCTTTTGAGTTATTTGTAAAGACCGGAAAAATATGCACTGACTTCTTACAAGGTCAAAAAAAGACCTTGCAGGAAAAATGCACCAATAAAAGATTCGTGTATTCGTGGCAACTTGTTTTTAAGAAATATCCTAATTTCCTTCTGATATTGATATCCAAAAACCTATTAGAAAAGAGAATAAAATAACTTTAATAGCTACCCAGGCCATCTACAGTATTCATTTCGAAGATTTCCCATTCTTCGAAATTGTATTCAATAGAAGGTTCAGTTATAGATTTTTTCTTTCGTAGCGTTTGATCTTTGGCAAAATCTACGGAATTGTTATGTGTTCCAATTATATCTATTAATTCTCCATCTTTAAAAAGCCCTACAGGATCGTTGCCGTTAAAATCTAAGGGCGCACCGGTTTTTAATTGATTGGATTTAGAAGTGATTTCAGAAATATCTGCAGACTCATTAGCGATAACGAAAGTTGAATTGTGAGCTATATTACCTTGAAGTATAACCTCTCCCATCCAGTCGCCTGCGCCATTGGATTGTTTTTTAATTGAGTAAGCTTCAGCTTCCAGATCGATATTTTCTCCGGTAAGATTTACAATTTCCAATGCTTTATTGAAGGAGGTGCCCTCAATATATTCTGAAAAGAAGATTTCAGTAGAAAAATTATTTTCTGGAGGAAGTTCTTCAGAGACCGAAGACTCATCTTCGGAACAGGAATAAATAAGTATAGAAAGGAGTATAAAGTAGTATTTTTTCATCAGAATCAATTTCAGGGAAAATAACAGGATTCCACCTAAAATTGATTCGATCAAAAAATTTGGGTATAAACCCCTAAGCCTTTTTCTCTAAAAGTGCCATATAGAAACCATCAAAACCGGTTTCAGAAGAAAGTATTTTTTGTTCTTTAACCAATTTGAAATTTTTTCCTTCTTCGGTGTTCTTTAGGAAATTTTCTACTTGTTTCTCGTTTTCAGAAGGTAAGACCGAACAGGTTGCGTAAACCATTTTTCCTCCCGGTTTTACAATACGAGAGTAAGTTTCAATTATTTCGGCCTGGGTTTTTATAAGCCTGTCAATAAATTCAGGTTGCAATTTCCATTTAGCATCTGGATTTCTGCTTAATACTCCGAGTCCGCTACAAGGGGAATCTATAAGTACGCGATCTGCAGTTCCATAAAGTTTTTTGATCACTTTTGTAGAATCAATTGCACGCGGATCTATATTGTGAGCACCTGCACGTTTTGCACGGCGTTTAAGTTCTTTAAGTTTATTTCCGTAGATATCGGTAGCGATAATCTGGCCTTTGTTTTCCATTAAAGCAGCCAGGTGAAGCGTTTTTCCGCCGGCCCCGGCGCAAGTATCTACAACGCGCATTCCGGGTTCTACTTCAAGAAATTCTGCTACCAGTTGGGAAGATGCATCCTGAACTTCAAAAAAGCCATTCTTAAAAGCCTGGGTTCTAAAAACATTTCCACGTTCTTCCAGTTTTAAAGCGCTTTTGTATCCTTTTAGGGGTTCAGAAATTATTTCTTCATCTTTTAGCACACTACGTAATTTGTCTTTAGTAGTTTTAAGTGTATTGGCTCTCAATATTACCGGTGCTTGCAAGTTTAGCGCTGCAATCTCTTTTTCCCAAACTTTTTCACCAAGTTCTCTTACTCCAAGCTCATCCATCCAATCTGGAATAGATTCGCGGTATTTTCTAATTTTACTTAAACTATCAAATTTCCCTTTAATTCTTCGGGTAGGAGTGCCTTCAAATTGTGGCCAGTCTGGTAAGGTAATTCCTCGCAAGGTAGCCCAAACGGTAAATAATCGAAATAAATTTTCGCGATCAAACGGTTCTTTTACTTCAGCAATTTCAGCATAAAGTCTTTTCCAACGAACAATATCGTAAACGGTTTCGGCAATAAAACTACGATCTCTCGAGCCCCAACGCTTATCACGTTTTAGGGTTTGCTCAATGACCTTATCGGCATATTTACCATTATTAAAAATTTCATTTAAGGCATCCATGGTCGCGAAAACCAAATTCCTGTGTAACCGCATAATTAAATTTTGAATTTGCAAAGGTATGTTTTTTAGTCGATAATTGAGATTTAAATGCTTCCAGGCTTAGATCAAATTTAAAATGACCTTTCTTTGAGTACTTGGGAGATTACTATGGGTTGATTTACTTCGGAAAAATTTATCTTTGAATGGATTTACAAAATGATTTAAACTCTACCTATGAACAGACTTATTGTTTTTTGCCTGATTTTGATATTTAGTAGCTGTAAAAATGAAAAAGACGCTGAAAATAAAATACAGCAGAAAGCGAAAATTGAATATTCTTCAGTAGAAATAGAAAGTATTCTAGAAGATGATTCTCTGAGTATTAGGGCGATTGAAATAATTGGGAATAACCTTGCTTTTGCTGCCAATAAAGGAACATTTGGAATGTATAACTTTGGGAATAGTACCTGGCGCACCAATACCCAGAAATATGACAGCCTGGTTCCTGAATATAGAGCGGTAGCGTCTACAGATACAGATTTCTTTATGTTGAGTGTTGGAAGCCCTGCTTTACTTTATAAAACTGGAGATTCCGGTGCTATGGAATTAGTTTATAAAGAAGAAAATGAAAAAGCTTTTTATGATGCGATGGCTTTTTGGAATAATAAAGAGGGAATCGCAATGGGCGATCCTACCAATAATTGTATTTCCATAATCATTACCCGTGATGGCGGAAAAACCTGGAAAAAATTAAGTTGTGATCTTTTGCCTGAGGTTATTGAAGGTGAAGCAGCTTTTGCGGCGAGTAATTCTAATATTGCTATTGAGGGCGATAAAACCTGGATTTTATCAGGAGGTATGACTTCACGTGTATATTTTTCGCCTGATAAAGGCGAGACCTGGGAGGTTTTTGATACTCCACTACTTGATGGGAAATCAACTACCGGCGGATATACCATGGATTTTTATGATGAAGACTTCGGAATTATTCTGGGTGGTGATTATACCAATCCTGAAGGAAATACCGGGAATAAAGCTATTACAAAAGATGGCGGTAAAACCTGGGAATTAATTGCAGAAGGGCAAGAGCCGGGCTACAAAAGTAGTGTGCGATTTATCCCAAAAACAGGAGGTGAAAAAATTATTGCCACCGGTTTTAGCGGAATTTCAATTTCTAAAGATTCAGGTAAAACCTGGAAAGAACTTTCCAAAGAAGGTTTTTATACGCTGAGGTTTAAAAACGATTCGGTTGCTTATGCTGCCGGAAAAGGACGAATTGCAAAACTCACTTTTAGGTAAAAAGAATCCCGGAAGGCCTAAACCCACCGGGATACTAACTACTAACTAACCAAAAAACTAAATTTTACTCGATAATCGAAGCTTAAATGCTCGGAGGCACCGAGGCATCCTATTCTTCTTCCCGCTTTTCGCGCTCTTTACGGGCGCGGTATTCTTTAATTAATTTTTTATGAAATTCATCTTCCAGCTTATGAAGCTTAATGATTTCCTGGGCGGTCATTATTTCTTTTAGATCATTAAAGAGCTTCTGTTTTAGAATATAATCCTGTCTTTCTATCGCTACATATTCATCTAACATATCTTCGGCATCACCTTCGGTAATACATTCCAGATTTGGAATATCTCTATGTTCTCGCTTTCTTAATTCGTGCAAATCAGACTCATATTCGTTATAAATAGGCCAGAATTGCTGTGCTTTCTTCTTATCAAGGTTTAATTCCTGAGTAAAAAATGCGGTTTTCAACTCTTTGATTTTTTCACGATGGGGATCGTCTTTTTCCTGTGACTGCATTTGCCACAATCCAGAAAACATTAGTAATATTATAAGTAGGTTTTTCATATTAATCTTCATCTAAAATATAAAGAGGTTCTTCTAAATTTTCATCAAGATAATTCATCATTGCTTCAGAGTCTACTTTATCTAAATCGGTATCATCTACAATATAACCTTGTTGAAAAATATAATTTGAAATCTCACCGGTAGAGAGATCTATATTATTATTGTCTATATAGCTCTCCATTACAGAAACTTCTAAGTTTTCCCAACTGGTTTGGGTTTCAGGATTTATATAGAAGGTACTGGCAAAGGCAATAACCATTGCTGCAATGCTCGCTGCATAAAGGAAAACCTCTTTGGTAACCAATTTGCGTACTTTAGGTTCAGTTTTAGTTACTTTTTCAAAAAACTCATCTTCCAGCCCATCAAAATATCCTTCTGGCGCCTTGAAACCTGCAGATTTTTTCTCTCCCAGGGTTTCAGAAAGCTCCATTTTTTCCAGCAATTCCTGCTCAAAACCCTCAAAATAACCTGATGGGGTTTTGAAACCAGACTTGGGATTATATGATATTTTTTCTTTCTTCATTTGTTTATTTGACTATAAAAAGAACAAAAGGTTTAATTTGTTTTTAAGTATTCCTCTATTTTTTTAGCAGCGTGGTGGTAAGAAGCTTTTAGCGCTCCTTCACTGGTTTCTAAAATTTCTGACATTTCCCGGTATTTTAATTCCTGAAAGTATTTCATATTAAAAACCTGTTGTTGTTTTGCGGGAAGACTGGCAATTGCTTTTTGTAATTTCAGCTGAATTTCATCACCTTCAAAATAAACATCACTTTCTAAATTAGCAATAAGCTGTTGTTGCAGATCTTCTGAAGAAATCTGATTACGTTTAGCTCTTTTGTTTAAAAAGCTGATCGCTTCGTTAGTAGCAATGCGATACATCCAGGAAAACAACTTACTTTCTCCTTTAAAATTATGAATATTTTTAAAAACCTTAATAAAGGTATTTTGAAGAACATCATGAGTATCCTCATGGTCTTTGACCATGTTACGTATATGCCAGTATAGACGCTCTTTGTATAAAGATACCAGTTCTTTAAAAGCTTCTGAAGAAGTCTTTTTTTCCTGTAAGCGTTTAATAAGTAGATCTTCGGACGTTTTCAAAGGGATGCTAGTCTTAATAAATTTTATGGAATCCCGGGTAACGGAAGCCAAAGGTAGTTAAAACTTTATTCTTCTTAAAGTCAGCGTATAAAAGTATTGAACTAAGAAATCCTTCTTTGCAAGAATGTATTTCATCGATAAAATGCATAAAAAACGGATAAAGTGCATTTTTTATTTGGTAAATAGGTTTTTCTAATCTACATTTACAATATCAAAATGATTTAGTCTTTTTTTGCCTCAAACGAAAACGAATTAAATCTTTTATTCTTATTTGCCCCAAAATGAGAATAATTATAAAAAAGGATGGAGTATTCTCCGTCCTTTTTTTATGCCTGAATATTAAGCTGTGAAAATTTTTTAAAAACGTTTTAAAATTGCATATCGGTAATTTTCTATGTATATTTTTGTAAAATAAAATTTAATGTTATGAGAAATATACTATTAATTCCGATTATGTTAATGTTCGCCTTACAGGTGGAGGCACAAGACCAAACTGAGCCGGTGAAGGTGGGAGATGTTTTAGTGATTAATCAAGCTGAAGATCAAAATTTTAAATCTTTAGATTTACCAAAGGCTAACTTTATTATTAAAAAGGGCGGAATCGCCAATTACAAGAGTCTTGTAGGAAATAGGGTAGAAGTAGCCGAAGTTAATACCAATGATGCCGGTGAAACTACTGTAGTTTTAAAAAGAGAAGATGGAAGAAAATTCTTTCGAACTCACACCTCTATTAGCGCTAATTTAGATGAGGCATTGAAAAACGGAGAGTTGATTCTGTAGAAATAAGAATCATTGAAATAAAAAAAAGCTGTCTGGGAAATTCTTAGACAACTTTTTTATTTTATCATCTAATCAAAAGATTGCATCTCTACCAGTTTTTGATAAGTGCCTTTTTTGGCAAGTAATTCCAGGTGTTTTCCCTGTTCCACAATTTCACCGCGATGTAATACAATAATCTTATCGGCATTTTGAATTGTTGAAAGTCTGTGGGCAATCACGATAGAAGTTCTATTTTTCATCATATTCTCCAGGGCTTTCTGTACCAGTTTCTCGCTTTCTGTATCCAGGGCAGAAGTTGCTTCATCGAGGATCATAATCGGTGGATTTTTAAGTACCGCACGGGCAATTGAAAGGCGTTGTTTTTGCCCACCACTTAATTTATTCCCACTATCTCCAATATTGGTTTCAAGTCCTTCAGGAAGCTCCTTAACGAACTCCCAGGCGTTGGCCACTTTTAGGGCATCAATAATCTCCTCTTCCGTGGCATTATCTTTACCTAAGGCGATATTGTTTTTTACCGTATCGTTAAAAAGTATAGAATCCTGGGTTACAAGTCCCATTAAATTACGAAGAGATTTTTTGGTAATACCTTTAATATTATGCCCGTCAAGTTTAATGACACCTTCGTTAACATCATAAAAACGGGTTATTAAATTGGCGATGGTAGATTTCCCACTTCCCGACTGGCCCACGAGGGCAATCATCTTTCCTTTTTCAACCTGCATAGAGAAATTCTTCAGCACATTCTCTTTTTCATACCTAAAGTTGATATTTTCTACTTCAATATTCTCATCAAAGCTTTCTTTCTTCACCGCATTTCTATCGTCCTTTATAGTCGATTCGGTTTCCAGGATCTCCAGGATTCGCTCTGCACTGGCATTTCCTTTTTGTATAGAGTATGTTGCTTTAGAGATGGCTTTTGCCGGGGTTAGAATATTGTAGGTTAAAACAAGAAATCCTATAAAAGTAGAGGCATCCATTGTATTATCAATAAGCACCATTCTTCCACCAAACCATAAGATTATAGTAATTACCACCACGCCTAAAAACTCACTCATAGGCGAAGCGAGGTTCTGGCGATGCAAAAGCGTATTTAAAATTTGATTTAAACGGCCTGTACTGCTATAAAATTTTCTTTTGAATTTATCTTCAGCATTAAAGCCTTTAATAATTTTTAAACTGGAAAGCGATTCTTCAACTATAGTTAGAAAATTCGCGTTTTCCTGTTGAGCCTGGGTAGATTGCGATTTCAGTTTCTTCCCTATTGTGGAGATTAATAAACCTGCCAAAGGAAGAAAAACCAGCACAAAAAGCGTTAATTTCGGGCTAATCCCAATCATAAAAACTAACGTAAAGATGAGGGTAAGCGGTTCTTTTACGAATAGCTCTAACATGCTTAAAAACGAAGTCTGGATTTCCTGAACATCACTTGTGATCCTGGAAATAAAATCTCCTTTTCTTTTTTCAGAAAAGAAAGAAACCGGTAATTCTACAATTTTATCGTAGATACGGTTTCTAATATCTTTAAGCATGCCGTTTCTAAGATTGGCAATAAAATAAAGTGCCAGGTAATTAAAGAGGTTTTTTAGAAAAAATAATACAATTACCGTGATGCAAATACTTACCAGCGCGGCAACCTCTCCATATTGTTCAACCTGTTGATTTAAAAAGTAATTAGAATAATCATTTGCAAAATCTTTAATATTCCCAAATTTTCCATTCCAAACCGGTTTCGTGCTAATAGGCTTTTCTTCCTGGAAAAGCACCCGAAGCATTGGGATGAAAGAGATAAACGCCAGGGTGCTAAATAGCGCGTAGAAAACGTTACTAATAATATTAAGTATTGCAAAACTCTTATAAGGCTTTGCAAACTGAAGAATCTTCTTTAAATACGTCATAAATACGAGCGATTAGCCCAGTTGTAATTCATTTTTAATTCTCTGGATCTTATCGGCTAGTTTTGCATTTTCAGTATTAAAATCTTCAACTTTATCCAGTTGCGAATTCACACTAAAATAGAATTTGATCTTTGGCTCTGTACCGCTTGGCCGGGCAGCGATCTTTGTTCCATTTTCGGTATAATAAATAAGCACGTTAGATTTTGGAATATTTATCTCTTCTTCAATGCGTTCCTGAAGGTTATTTGCTTTTGAAGTGTGATAATCTTCAATAAGTACCACTTTCTCTGCGTCTATCTCTTTCCAGGGATTTTCTCTAAGATCTACTAACATTTGCTTTATTTCTGCCTCACCTTCAATTCCTTTTTTCACTAAAGAAGTAAGTTCTTCGCGGTAAAGTCCGTGTTCGGTATAAAGTTGTAGCAATTGTTCGTAGAAAGAGCTTCCTTTTGCTTTCATTTGTGCAGCGATCTCGCAGGCGAGTAGGGTAGCGGTTGCAGCGTCTTTATCGCGTACAAAATCACCTACCATATAGCCGAAGCTTTCTTCACCACCACCAACAAAATCAAGCCCTGGATTATCTTTTATCAATTTCGCGATCCATTTAAAGCCGGTTAAGACTTCGTGATATTGCGCGCCGTAGCTTTCTGTAATATTTTTGAGCATTGGCGTAGAGACAATAGTGGAAGCCACAAAAGAGTTTTTAGAAAGTTTGTTTTGCTCTTTATGTTTTTCCAGAAGAAACCACGTCATCATAAGCATAGTTTGGTTTCCGTTAAGCAGAATCATTTTTCCGTTTAGATCTCTAACGGCAACTCCTAAACGATCACCATCGGGATCGGTGCCAATAACAATATCGGCATTTTTTTCTTCCGCGAGGTCCAATGCCATTTTTAAGGCTTCTGGTTCTTCCGGGTTTGGTGACTTTACCGTTGGAAAGTTTCCGTTAGGTTCTTTTTGCTCTTCTACCAAGAAAACATTTTTATAGCCTGCTTTTTCTAAAATCTGCGGATTGGTCTTACAAGCCGTTCCGTGTAGAGATGTAAAAACAATTTTTAGATTATTTTTAGCTGAAGACGAAGTATTAAAACTTCCGTTTTCTACTGAAGCTTCCTGAAATGCTTTATCTACTTCACTATCTATCTTATGAATAAACTCTGGCTTTGCTTTAAAATTAACCTCGTTATACTCCAGCTTATTAATAATATCTACTAGCTTGGTATCTTGCGGCGGAACCAATTGGCCACCATCCTGCCAATACACTTTATAGCCGTTATATTCGGGAGGATTATGGCTTGCGGTCAATACGATCCCGGCGTGACAGTCCAAGAATTTAACTGCGAAAGAAAGCTCTGGTGTTGGCCTTAATTCTGAAAATAAATAAACCTCAATCTCATTGGCCGAAAATACTTCAGCCACCATTTGCGCCAACTCTTTAGAGTTATTTCTACAATCGTAAGCAATGGCTACTTTTAATTTTTCTCCTTTGAATTCGGTTTTCAATAAATTAGAAAGTCCCTGGGTGTTTTTTCCGAGGGTATATTTATTGATCCTGTTGGTGCCCACGCCCATGATGCCGCGCATACCACCGGTACCAAAAGCTGCATTTTTATAAAAAGACTCCTCCAGTTCTTTTGGATCGTTTTCTATAAGATTGTTGATCTCCTTTTGGGTGTCTTCGTCAAATATATCGGTAAGCCAGGCTTTAGCCTTAGCCAGGATTTCTGGTTTATTTTGAGCCATAATTAAAAGTTTAGATAAACAAAAATAAGGATTAATGCCTTAATGGCATTATAAATTTGAAGTGGTTTTATTGATTAGGTAACGTTCCTTTTCCCGCTTAGAGCGTAAAATGAGCTCTCCAAGAAAACCTGCAAGGAAAAGTTGAGTTCCAATTATCATTACCGCCAGCGCGATATAAAACCAGGGATTTGAAGTTACCAGAACATTGGGTAAGCCGTGGTAAAGTTTGTAGAGTTTGGAAATACCGATCCATCCGGCCGAGATAAAACCGAAAATAAACATGAGCACTCCCAAAGCGCCAAAAAGGTGCATAGGCCTTCTGCCAAATTTAGAAAGGAACCAAATGCTGATAAGATCTAAAAAGCCATTAAGAAAACGTTCGGCACCAAATTTTGTTTTTCCGAATTTCCTGGCCTGGTGTTGTACTTCTTTTTCGGTGATCTTTGAATAGCCTGCATTTTTTGCCAAAACAGGAATGTAGCGATGCATTTCGCCGTAAACATCAATGTTCTTGATTACTTCTTTTCTATAAGCTTTAAGTCCGCAATTGAAATCGTGCAGTTTTACTCCAGAAGTTTTTCTTGCGGCTGCATTAAAGATTTTTGAAGGAATATTTTTTGAAATCACCGAATCATAGCGTTTCTTTTTCCAACCAGAAACCAGGTCGTAACCTTTCTCTTTAATAAGTTGATAAAGTTCAGGAATTTCTTCTGGATTATCTTGTAGATCTGCATCCATAGTGATGATCACATCTCCCTGGGCTCTCAGGAAACCGGCGTGTAAAGCCTGTGATTTTCCGTAGTTTCGGTTAAATTTAATTCCTTTAACCGCTTTGTCGTTTTCTACAAGAGCTTCAATGGTTTTCCAGGAATCATCGGTACTGCCATCGTCAATAAAAATGATCTCGTGTGAAAAGGAATTGGACCGCATTACTTTTGCGATCCAATTATACAATTCGGTTAGAGATTGTTCTTCGTTTAAAAGAGGGATAACGACGGAAATCTGCATGTATTTATACGTCTTGTGGATTCTTATTTTTCATAATTAAACCGGCTATAAGAGCTATTATAAAACCAAAAAACAAGTTACCAATAATTGCAAAAGCGGCAATGATCCAAGGAGAGGAGAATTTTGCATTCATTTCCATAGCATCGTTAATTTGAGACTCGCTCATATTTGGAAAATTCTCTGTCATTTGAGTTCGTTGCACATCAGCCATTTGACTCATATAATCAGGTTCAAGAACATTCATTAAAATTAACTGCCAAACTACGCTAATTAAAGCTCCAATTAATGCAATTCCTAATCCTAGTTTAAAAGCTTCTTTTAAAGATAAATAATTGTTATTCTGAGATTTGTAAGCTTTTATCCCTAAAACAATAGCGACCACTATCATTATAAAACCAATTGTCCCGTAAACCCAACTCGGATTTAAGTAAGCATTGGTAACATACATTATTACGCCAAGAACTACAGATAAAATACCAAGTAGTACTCCATAATTAAGGATTACACTTTTAGAATTTGCTTTAGAATTTTCCATTTTGTTTGATTGTTTAGTTACAACCGGTTAGTAAGCAAATATAATAAAACGTTACATTGCATAAGAATTAAAAATAATTTTGTCTAATCCTTGTTTTTATAATTGAATTACTTAAATTTGCACCTCGAAAATTAAAAGAACTAAAGCGATGAAGCAGGGAATCCATCCGGAAAATTATAGATTAGTAGCATTTAAAGATATGTCTAACGAAGATGTATTCATTACTAAATCTACCGCGAACACTAAAGAAACTATTGAAGTAGAAGGTACAGAATATCCACTTATCAAGTTGGAGATCTCCAGAACTTCTCACCCATACTACACCGGGCAAACCAAATTGGTTGATAGCGCCGGGCGTATTGACAAGTTTAAAAACAAATACAAGAAATTTAAGAAATAAGTTTTTTGTTATATATAATTTCAAAAAGTCGTCTTTTATAAGGCGACTTTTTTTGTGCTTAATTCTTTCTGCAAATCACTGCATTTGCAAATTTAACGGCATTTAAAAAAGTCAAGCTTTTCAGTTTTATTTTGCTCAATAATTGAGATTTATCTACTCTAAGCCTGTTTCGAAATCAAAAAATCCCGTTTAACATCTCATTGGCTTGTCCCGAGGTAGTTTCCTTTGTAACTTTGAGCCCTAAATTTGTGCGGATGAATTATATATTATTTGACGGTTCTGCCAGGAACCGCTTACTCCCTTTTACCTTTACGCGGCCTGTTGCCGATATTAGGGTAGGAATTCTCACTATTCGAGAAAAATGGGAATTACTTTTAAAATCTACTACTTCTACAATTACCGAAGATTATTTAGCCGAAAAATGGCCAATGGTGGAATTGGAGGAAAATGTAATGATTAATGCTTCCTTTTTGCCAAATGCTGAATTTTTAAAGCAAATAAAAAACCTAAAACCTAACCAGGCGATCTTTCATCAGGAAGATATTGTGGCTTTTCATGCTTACGAAGACCAGGAGGTTGCTTTAGATGATTACGAGCAAATAGAATTGGCTGAAGAAGTAATTCAAATAAATAACTCCTGGGATATTTTTTCGAAAAACGGCAAAGCTATTGAAGCCGATTTTGATCTTTTAACCAAAGACCGGAAATCTCAACCTATCCACGAATCTAACTACGTTAAAAACCCTGAAAGAATTTTCCTGGAAGAAGGTGCTGAGGTAGAGAACTGCTCGCTTAACGCTTCTACCGGGCCAATTTATGTAGGTAAAAATGCTAAAATACTGGAAGGCAGTCTAATTAAAGGCGCTTTAGCGGTTTGCGAAGGTGCATTAGTAAAGATGGGCGCCAAGATCTATGGCCCAACTACTTTAGGTCCCGGATGTCGCGGTGGTGGTGAAATAAATAATGCAGTACTTTTTGCGAATTCCAATAAAGGCCACGATGGGTATTTAGGGAATTCAGTTTTAGGGGAATGGTGTAATCTTGGTGCTGATACCAATAATTCTAACCTAAAGAATAATTATGCTGAAGTTCGTATCTGGGATTATGAAACCGAAGGTTTTGCTAAAACCGGACTGCAATTTTGTGGTTTAATGATGGGAGATCACAGTAAATGTGGTATCAACACCATGTTTAATACAGGAACGGTAGTAGGTGTTAGCGCGAATATTTTTGGAGCAGGATTTCCACGGAATTTTGTGCCTAGTTTTAGTTGGGGTGGCAGCGCCGGAACCACGGTTTACAAAACCGAAAAAGCTTTTGAAGTTGCTGAAATCGTTATGAAACGCCGAGACATAGAATTTTCTGAAGAAGATAAAAAGATTTTGGAGCACGTTTTTGAGGAAACGAGTAAGTGGAGAAGAGGTTAGTTTATTAAAACATCACTTTCCAAAAGATTATTAATAAAGGCTATCTGAAATATCTTTAACACGTCATCCTGAATTTATTTCAGGATCTAAGCTGTATTCAATTATAATATGCTAGAAGCTGAAACAAGTTCAGCTTGACGAAAATTGGATATTTCAGATAGCCTTTTATTTTTTTCATTAAAAACTTATTTACTTCTGTTTTTAAGAATTCTTCCTAAAAAATGTTGCTTCATAGGTATTGCTATTCCCAACATTGTCGGTTACAATAATTTTCAACTTATTTTCGGTTTCAGTGACTACGCCATCGCTAAAATCGTGAGTTAATGTATTGTTTTTGTATTCATATTCCATCAATATGAATTTACCATTAACTGTAGCGCGATAACTCTTAATGCCTGATAGATCATCGCTTATCTTAACCTGCAGAGTGTTGTTATTGGAGATCCACTGGCCATCATTAAAATTCGTGGGCCATATTTTTGGCGGTGTAACATCTGAAGCCAGCGTGTATTCCCCAAAAGTTCTTGTCCTGGTGGTAAAACGGTTTGCTTTTTTATAAGTGGAAGAATAATTTGGGCGATCATTATAGCCTAGCCTTGCAATAAATAATTTATCTTTTTCTTCAGCAGAATATGCACTTACATCAAAACCTATGGTAATATTTGTATGTAGTGGAGTGTGATCGTTATGAACTTTCACTTTCTCCTCTCCAAATTCTATATCGAGGTAGGTGTCTTGGTAAAGACTTCCTTTTGGGATATAGATATCCATTCCGTTTGCTTCAGCAGCAAATGGCTGATTTGCCTGCGCAAAATAATCTGTTTTTTCTTCCTTTTTAGGCGGAATATCGTTGCGTTGCATTCCCTGGATAGGAACTCTTATTATTCGCTCGTTTCCGGCAAAATCGCTCACTTTTATAGTATAATTATAATTGAGACTATCCTGAATATATAATTCTCCTTTATTGACTACATCTTCATAAAGACTTAAGGGATTTCCGTTTTCAACAAAAAGTTTCTGAACGCGTTTTTTGTTTTTGCTGTAATATTCATAATCTATTAGTTGATTTAAATGTCGACTTTCAGCAAAAGAAAAACGTTTAAAGGGTAAAGTGAATACACGATCGCCATTTAGCTCGGCTTCAATTTGATAGACTCCGTTTCGGTTAGATGCTCCATCTTGCTGATCTACCGAGGAAACTCCGAATCCAATATTTCCGCAGGCATCAATTTCACTGGCAATATAACTACCATCTTCCAGAGGAATAAGGTTTATTTTTTGCCTGTCCCGGGAATTATTTACGTGGGCATCGGCATCTAAAGGATAAGCATATAAGCCATCTATTATCGGGGCGCGATTATCGTTGATTTCTATTCCGAAGAGTTTTGGATTCATGGGGCGCTGGCTGCCATCGCGAATTTCAAAATGCAGGTGAGGGCCGCCACTGCCACCGGTATTCCCGCTAAAAGCGATAAGCTCATCTGCTGCTACCGGTAGTTCGCCTGCTTCAGGGAAAAGTTCTATTTCATAGGTTTCGTTAGCATATTGGCGCTTCTTTACATAAGCTTCAATTTCAGGCGAGAATTCCTTTAAATGCGCATACACTGTGGTATAGCCGTTAGGATGCTGCACATAAAGCGCTTTTCCGTAGCCATAATGCTGAATATTGATGCGGCTAACATATCCTTTGGCCGAAGCTACTACATTTAACCCCTGTCTCTGTTGGGTTTTAATATCTAAACCACTATGAAAATGGTTAGAGCGTAATTCTCCAAAAGTTCCTGATAAAACCAAAGGTACTTCTAAGGGTTTCTGAAAATAATCTTTAGGAACATTTGACTGTGCCAGTGCTACTGTGCTAATAAATAAAAGAAAAACAGCTAAAATAGATTTCATATAAAATTCTTATTTGGGGTCTAATGGGGCTGTAAAGTTAATTAAAGTTTAACCAAAAATTAAAGCCTTAGTGCTTAGAAACTTAGCAATAGTCTTGCCTATTTTTAAAAATAGACGAAAAAACAATTGGCATATTAGAGTGCGAATGTTAACTTTGTGGGGATAAGCATTACATTTGGCTTTTATGAGTGAATTGACAGAAATCGTTGATAGCCTTGAAAATAGGATTAGTAAACTGCTTCATAAATATGAGAATTTAAAGCAGATTCATAGTTCTTTAGAGGCAGAAATGACCACTGTAAAAGAAGAAAATCAAAGATTAGCCCAAAAACTGGAGGGGTCTAATCTTGAAGTTCAAAATCTTAAAGCCGCCAATGCAATGCTGGGCAGTACCGAATTCAAAACAGAGACTAAGCTTAAATTAAACAGCTTAATAAGGGAAATTGATCAATGCATTGTTCAATTATCTGAATAAAATATATGGCCGATAAATTAAAAATAAAACTTTCTATTGCAGATCGTGTATATCCTTTAACTATTAATCCTCAACAGGAAGAAGGTTTACGCAAGGCTGCCAAGAAAATTGAGGCTATGATTAAGCAATTTGAGCAAAGTTATGCCGTAAGGGATAAGCAGGATGTATTGGCGATGTGCGCCTTGCAGTTTGCCGCCCAAACCGAGCAAAAAGATATAGATAGATCTACAGATACGCTTGAAGCAGAAAATAAACTAAAATCGCTTAATGATTTGCTGCAGAAGCATTTAGTATCGTAAACGTTCTTTAAATAAATAAAGGTTACTGCCTGTATTAGTGATATTTTGATAAACTCAACAGAGATTCTTTAAAGAGGGTGAGTCTAAGTTGTAAAAGCGCGCCGCCTTAGAGCGGATTCTTGATCAGCTTGTTAGCCCTAAACTTGTTTTTATGGAGTTTTATACAAAAACCTATCTAATACAGGCTTTTTTTATACATAAATTTTAAATATGGACATATTATTAAATATAGTTATTGGATTAGTTGGTGTAGCAATAGGATTTGCAATTGCCAAACAATTGGAGCGAAAGAGAGCTTCGCAAACCATTAAAAATGCCAAGAAAACGGCAGCCAACATTCTAAAAGAAGCGAAATCTGAAGGAGAAAGTATCAAGAAAGATAAAATTCTTCAGGCTAAAGAGAAGTTCATTGAGCTAAAATCGGAACATGAGAAAGTAATCATGAACCGTGATAAGAAGATGAATGATGCCGAAAAACGCATCAGGGATAAAGAGTCTCAGGTTTCAGGAGAACTTTCCAAAAACAAAAAACTCAACAAAGAGTTTGATGAGAAGCTGGCAGATTATAATCATCGTGTAGAATATCTAGAAAAGAAACAGGAAGAAATAGATAAACTTCATAATAGCCAAATTCAGCAATTAGAAGTGATCTCAGGCCTTTCTGCCGATGAAGCTAAAGCGCAGCTTACAGAAGCTTTAAAAGACAGTGCGAGAACAGATGCTATGGCCTTGATTCAGGATACCGTAGAAGAAGCCAAGTTAACTGCACAGCAGGAAGCCAAGAAAATTATTATTACTACCATCCAAAGAATAGGAACTGAGGAAGCTGTAGAGAATTGCGTTTCGGTATTTAACCTGGAAAGCGACGATGTAAAAGGTAGAATTATTGGCCGGGAAGGTAGAAACATTAGAGCTTTAGAAGCCGCTACCGGCGTTGAGATTATCGTAGATGATACCCCTGAAGCTATTATTCTTTCTTGTTTCGATTCGGTTAGAAGAGAAGTAGCTCGTTTATCGCTGCATAAACTGGTGACCGATGGTAGAATCCACCCCGCCAGAATTGAAGAAGTTGTTAAAAAGACCCGTAAGCAAATTGACGAGGAAATTATAGATATAGGTAAGCGTACCGTTATTGATCTTGGAATTCACGGTTTAAACCCTGAATTAATCAAATTAGTAGGCCGAATGAAATATCGTTCTTCTTATGGTCAAAACCTTCTGCAACACTCCAGGGAAGTCGCTAAACTTTGTGGTGTAATGGCCTCAGAGCTTGGTATAAACCCTAAACTTGCTAAACGTGCCGGATTACTCCACGATATTGGTAAAGTGCCGGAAACAGAGACTGAGATGCCTCACGCTATTCTTGGAATGCAATGGGCAGAGAAGCACGGTGAAAAACCAGAAGTTTGTAACGCCATTGGTGCTCACCACGACGAGATTGAGATGAACTCTTTATTGTCTCCAATTGTTCAGGTTTGTGATGCGATTAGCGGTGCAAGACCGGGCGCTAGAAGACAGGTGTTAGATTCTTATATTCAACGTTTAAAAGATCTTGAAGAGATCGCTTTCGGATTTGGTGGAGTGAAAAAAGCATACGCTATCCAGGCGGGACGTGAACTACGTGTAATAGTAGAGAGCGAAAAAGTAAACGATGAAAAAGCGAATAATCTTTCTTTTGAAATTTCTCAAAAGATCCAAACCGATATGACTTATCCGGGACAGGTTAAAGTAACTGTAATTCGTGAAACCAGAGCAGTAAATATCGCGAAGTAAGCAATATAATTTAATTCATAGGGCATAATTTTATAAGCCTTATGATTTGAAATAAGAACTAAAAAAATGCTTTAGAAGAATTTTCTAAGGCATTTTTTGTTGCTGTATGTTTTGTAAAAAGGCTTTGTAGTTTTAACTATTTAAGATTTGTAATCGTCATCATCATAGATGTTCTCGTAGGAATTACCTTGGGTAACAAAAAACTCCCCGGTTAAATATCTAAAATGCTTATCTAATTCCGCAATTTCTTTTAGATCTGATTCATCCAGGTTTACCCCTGTACTTTGCAGGTTTTCTCTAATACGACTCTCGTTCGTAGACTTCGGAATTACGGCAGTCCCACGGGTTTCGCTCCATTTGATTAAAACCTGGCCTGCGCTGGCTCCATGTTTCTTAACGATTTTCTTTATAACCGGGTTTTCCAATAGTGAAGGTTCATCTTTAGCTTTCATTCCATCGGGTCTATCGCCGCTGCCAAGAGGGGAAAATGCAGTAACGTGAATTTTGTTCTTACTACAAAATTCTAATAATTCATTTTGTTGAAGATAAGGGTGAAGTTCTACCTGGTTCATTTCAGGATCTTCGGTGGCTTCTTCCATTAATTCTTCCAACTTCATCGCGCTAAAATTAGAAACACCAACGTGTTTTACCAGGCCCTGCTTCTTGGCTTCCAGCATCATATTCCAGGTTTCAATAAGTGGCGCTTCTTCTAAGGATAAGTAGTCTTCGTCATTTTCAGGAAAACTCACATCGGGTTTAAAAGCTACCGGCCAGTGAATAAGATATAGGTCTAGATAATCTAATTGTAGGTCTTTTAAGGTTTTTTTAAGCGCAGGGATTACATCTTTCTTTTTATGTGCATTATTCCATAATTTTGAAGTAATCCAAACTTCTTCCCGTTTTATTTTTCCTTCATTAAAAACTTCAGAAAAAGCTTCGCCTACGGCGTCTTCATTCCCATAAGTTGCTGCACAATCTATATGCCTGTACCCATTATTTAAAGCAAATTTTACAGCTTTTTTTACTTCTTCTTTTCCAGATTTCCAGGTTCCTAAACCTATGGCTGGCATTTCATCGCCATTTTTAAATTTTAGTGTTTTCATTTTTTAGGTGTTTATAGGAAACATAGTTTCCATAGTAATTTTTTAAAATTGTTTTCATTGAAATTACTAATAAATAAAGGCAATAGGAAGATTAGAAAGCGCTTTAACCCAACTTTAATAGCATTTTAGCGTCTTGGGTGAAATTGCTCTACTACTTCCCGAAGATGTTTGCGATCTACGTGCATATAGACCTCGGTAGTGGTGATACTCTCGTGTCCTAACATTTGCTGAATTGCTCTTAGATCTGCGCCGTTTTCTAATAAGTGGGTGGCAAAGGAATGACGAAAAGTATGCGGACTTATTTTCTTTTTAATTCCGGCTTTTTCGGCTAAGCGTTTGATGATGGTAAAAATCATTGCGCGCGTAAGTTTATTTCCGCGCCGGTTTAAAAACAAGATATCTGAATCATCTTTATTTATTTTCTGGTGGATTCTAACTTCATCTTTATAGATATTGATAAACTTTTTGGTATAATCTGAAGTTGGTACGAGGCGCTGTTTATTACCTTTCCCGGTAATTTTGATAAAGCCTTCTTCAAAATAAAGGTCAGATATCTTTAAATCGGTTAATTCGCTAACGCGCAAGCCGCAGCCATATAAAGTCTCTAAAATAGCGCGATTGCGTTCTCCTTCGGCTTTGCTTAGATCTACCGTTTCTATAAGCAGGTCTATCTCTTCAGTAGAAATGGTATCTGGGAGTTTTCGGCCTATTTTAGGAGATTCTATTAAGTCCAGGGGATTATCTTTTCGGTAATCTTCAAAGATCAGGTAATTAAAAAATCCGCGTAAGCCAGATATTATGCGCGATTGTGAGCGGGCATTGACTTCTTTAGCGATCTCATAAATAAATTGCTGAACAGTTTCTTCGGAAATTTGGGTAGGAGAGACCTTATGTTTTTTAACGTTTAAAAAGTTGATAAGTTTCACAACATCCAACCGGTAATTGGTGATGGAATTTTCTGAAAGCCCGCGTTCTATGCGTAAATAGTTGCAATAATCCTGTAGTGCTGAAGCCCATTTCATACGTTAAATATATAAACAATTCGCTTTAATCTTAGTAATACTTTAGGTTTACATAACTTTTTTTTAAGAAGGCGGTTCCTACATTTGCGTCAGTTAAACAAACAAAAATAGAAATTATGAAAAAGTCGATTTTAATTGCAGTAATTGCCGTATTAGGTTTTACATCTACAGCAAGCGCACAGGAATTTGTATATTTTGGAGCAAAAGGTGGAGTAAGTTTCACCAACATGACTTCAGATGGATTTGAGGATGAAAAGAGTAGAACAGGTTTTCACCTTGGTTTACTATTTGAAATCCCTTTAAGTGAGCGTTTTTCTCTTCAGCCTGAGGTGCTTTATGCCACACAAGGACTTGAAGCCGATAGATCTTTTGCTGGGCAAACAGTAAACGGGGAATATCAACTGGATTATATCCAGGTACCTGTATTGGCAAAAATCTATTTAATTGATGGACTATCTATTGAAGCAGGCCCGTCTTTTAATTTCCTGGTAGAGGAAGAGTATGATTTTGAAAGCGGTATGGCTGATGCAGAATTTGATACAGAAGCCGGAAGTACTTTTGAATTTGGAGGAGCTATTGGTGCTTCATACAAATTTAACAATGGCTTTTTTGTCTCTGCAAGATACACACAAGGTTTTACCGATGTGTTTGACAGCGACAACTGGGATGATGATGCTATAAAAAATAATGGTATCCAAGCAGGGATTGGACTAATGTTCTAAATCTCTTAAAAAACATCTATGAAAATTAAAAGCGGAGGCCTTGGTTCTCCGCTTTTTTTATACCTGAAATCCTGTAATTATTTAATAGAGTGTTAGTTAATTGCTATTTGTGATATCTTTAGGTAAGTAACCAAAAATGTATAATTATGAAACGACTAGTACTTATTTTTTGTTTTACACTATTAGGAACCGCTGCCTTGCAAGCTCAAAGCGGATTGCGAGTTGGTGCCAACATTGGTTTACCCGTTGGAGATATTGAAGAAGTTAGCAATTTCCAGCTCGGTGCAGATCTAGCCTATATGGTGGGCGTTGCAGACATGCTCTATGTTGGACCTAAAGTGGGTTATACCCGCTTTTTTATAGAAGATATAGATAGTGAATTTGGCGATTTTGAAATTGATGATCCAGCATTTCTGCCAATCGCTGCTTCCGGTCGCGTTTCCTTAGTAAGAGGTTTCTTCTTTGGCGCAGATTTGGGGTATGCCGTTGGGCTTAATGATGGTAATGATGGCGGATTCTATTACAAACCGCAAGCAGGATTTAACTTCGGAAAAATTGGTCTCATACTTTCTTATACGGGAATTAGTGTAGACGGTGGTAGCTTTGACGCTATAAATTTGGGAATTGAATTTGGATTATAGATACAATTAGCCAGCCAAAATTACCCTTCAGAAAAATTAACCGTCTAATATGGAATGTTCGTTTTTCTGAAGGGTTTTTTATGCTTTAACTATATCTTATTTTTACCTTTACGAAGATAACCAGCTAATCGGTAAAAAATGAAGATAATGATTATCAACGGTCCTAACCTTAATTTATTAGGAACCCGTGAGCCCGATACCTACGGGAATAAAAGTTTTGAAACCTATTTTTCTGAACTTCAGTTTAAATTTAAAAATACAGAACTTTCTTATTTTCAAAGTAATATAGAAGGCGAAATCATTGATGAACTTCACAAAGCTGACCAGGATTTTGAAGGGATCGTTTTAAACGCCGCGGCTTATACACACACCTCAATTGGAATGGCAGATGCCGTAAAAGGCATAAAAACTCCGGTAGTAGAAGTGCATATTTCCAATACCCATGCCCGGGAAGAGTTTAGGCACAAATCTTATATCGCACCTAATGCTAAGGGAGTAATTCTTGGCTTTGGATTATTGGGTTACGATCTGGCAATTCAGAGTTTTTTAAACGAAAAATAATGAAACCAGCATGATGCTGGAAGCAAAAATTGGAAAGGTACAGGAAGTTGATTATAAACCTGTGATGTATTCATGCTACAGCGTTAAATTTAAAATATGAAAAAGACTTATTTAAATTGGAGTAGTGGTAAAGACGCAGCTCTGGCCTTATATAAGCTTCAACAGGATAATGAGTATTCGGTAGAAAAAATAGTGACCACGGTTAATACTGATTTCGATCGAATTTCCATGCACGGGATTAGAACCGATTTACTTATTAAACAAGCTGAAAATCTTGGTTTACCACTTCGTCAAATCAAATTACACGGGGTAGTTTCGATGGAGGAGTATAATAAGGTGATGGAAATGGAAACCAATAAACTTTTAGATGAAGGTTTTACCCATAGTGTTTTTGGGGATATTTTCCTGGAAGATTTGAAGCGTTACCGTGAAAAACACCTGGAGGAAATTGGTTTGCAAGCAGTTTTTCCGCTTTGGAAACAAAATACAGAAAAACTCTTAGAAGAATTTATAAGGGTAGGATTCAAAGCGATTGTTGTTTGCGTAAATACCGATAAACTCGATAGATCTTTCTGCGGAAGAATGCTGGATAAAGATTTGTTAAACGATTTACCAAAAGACGTAGATCCCTGCGGGGAAAATGGAGAATTTCACACTTTTGTTTTTGATGGTCCAATCTTTAAAAAGCCCATCAATTTTAAAATAGGAGAGCTGGTAGAGAAATCTTATAAACCTGCTAAAGAATCGGAAGACAATTGCTTTACTGACAATCAGAAATCCTGGGATACCGGTTTTGTGTATTGTGATTTACGCTTAAAATAAGGTGTCAATAGACTTTTTTCCGTCAAGCTGAACTTGTTTCAGCTTCTAACATAATTTAATTTTTTCTCTGAAATTAATTCAGGATGGCGTATAAAACAAAAATCCCCGAAACAATAATGCTTCGGGGATTTTAATTTTTAAAATATATGCTTCTTAAATATGAATTACTTCATCATAAGCAGCAGCAACAGCTTCCATTACCGCTTCACTCATCGTTGGGTGAGGGTGAACCGCTTTTAGAACTTCATGTCCTGTAGTTTCCAACTTACGTCCAAGTACAGCTTCAGCGATCATATCAGTAACTCCGGCACCAATCATATGGCAACCTAACCATTCGCCGTATTTGGCATCAAAGATCACTTTTACAAATCCTTCAGACTTTCCTGCGGCCTTTGCTTTACCTGAAGCAGAAAATGGGAATTTACCCACTTTAAGTTCATAACCAGCTTCTTTTGCTTGTTTTTCAGTCATTCCAACAGATGCAATTTCAGGCGTAGCATAAGTACAACCAGGGATGTTTCCGTAATCAAGTGGCTCTACATCCATTCCCTTTATTTTTTCTACACAAAGAATTCCTTCCGCAGAAGCAACGTGAGCAAGGGCTGGGCCGTGAACTACATCTCCAATGGCGTAAATCCCGTCTACATTAGTTTTATAGAAATCGTCTACAACAATTTTATCTTTGTCGGTCTTGATCTTTAGATCTTCAAGTCCTATATTTTCGATATTGGTTTTAATTCCAACTGCAGAAAGTACCACATCCGCCTCAAGCGTTTCTTCGCCTTTTTTGGTCTTCACCTTAGCTTTTACAGTTTTACCTGAAGTATCTACACTTTCTACCGATGAATTGGTCATTACCTTAATTCCGGCTTTTTTCATGCTGCGCTCAAATTGCTTGGAGATTTCTTCATCTTCCAAAGGCACAACATTTGGCAAAAATTCTACCACAGTAACCTCAGTTCCCATAGCGTTATAAAAATGCGCAAACTCAACTCCAATAGCACCAGAACCAACCACGATCATAGATTTTGGTTGTTTTTCTAGCGTCATTGCCTCACGGTAACCAATTACTTTTTTACCATCTTGCTTAAGGTTTGGTAATTCCCGAGAACGAGCACCGGTAGCCACAATAATATTGTCTGCCTGGTATTCTTTGGTTTTATCATTTTTATCGGTCACAGCGATTTTCTTGCCGGACTTTAATTTTCCGAAACCTTCAATGACATCAATTTTATTTTTCTTCATTAAGAACTGAACACCTTTGCTCATTCCCCCAGCCACATCGCGGCTACGTTTAATAACTTTTGAAAAATCTTTATCAGCTTTTTCAAGGCTTAATCCGTAATCTTCGGCATGTTTTAGGTAATCAAAAACCTCTGCACTTTTTAAAAGTGCTTTGGTTGGGATACATCCCCAGTTTAAACAAACACCCCCAAGGCTTTCTTTTTCCACAATAGCGGTTTTAAATCCTAATTGTGAAGCTCTAATTGCGGTTACGTAACCTCCGGGGCCACTACCTAAAACAATGATATCGTATTTACTCATATTCGGAAATTTTTATTAGGCTTAATAAATCATATCTCGCTTAGCGAGTGAAGTTGCGAATTTAAGGAATAATCGCTTAAACTGAAAAGTTTTCATTAGGAGTATGGTAACAGTGAAAATGTTAATAGATTAAAAAGGAAGGGATAATTATTTGTTTTGGTTTTTTGAAGCAAATAAAAACCTCACAGGTTCAAAAAAATCCTGTGAGGTCTTAAATAATTATACTTAAAATAAAAATCCTTTATTTAGTCATTTTTACTTTTTTAACATCGCTTTCTTTTAGATCTAGAGCGTTCATTACAGCTTTGTAACTTGCAACATCTACCCCGGTAGTTTCTGCGAAATCTGCCGGAACAATTACTATTCTGATTACCTGATCTTCTGTGAAAGCAGGATCGAGCGCAGAAAAATCTGCAGTTCCGTTCATAAAGATTCTTACATCAAAAAACGTAAAATCGAAATTGTACTGAACTTCTCCGTCTTCTACATAATAGGTTTGGGGGAGTTGCCTAAAAACTTCTACTGGTAAACCATCGGCCGTACCATCTTCACCGTCTTTTAAATAAACAAGCACAGCATCAGATTCAAAAACTTCAACACCATTGTCGTCGAAATTTATCAAAGCCGAATAGTCGTTTCCTTCTGTAAAATCTATCCCTTCAAACTCTATAGTGGTTCCAATTAGTCCGTCTTCACCGGCAGGGCCTTGTGGACCTTCAGGACCTTGCGGCCCACGTTCTCCATCATTGGAAGAACAAGCGGTGAATAAAAAGGTTGTCATAAATAAAATTGAAAATATTTTTTTCATAATTATAGGTGTTAGGTTGTTATTTATTAAAATTAATACTTGCGGAATTTACGCAATAGCGTTGGCCGGTATCGGTAGGACCATCATCAAAAACGTGGCCAAGATGGCCTCCGCAATTGGCACAAAGAATTTCTGTTCTAATCATGCCAAAGGTTTTATCCTGAACATATTCTACTTTTCCTTCTATAGCTTTATCAAAGCTTGGCCAGCCACAGCCACTGTCAAATTTTGCTTCGCTATCAAAAAGTTTTTCGCCACAACCTGCGCAAAAATATTCTCCATCTTCAAAATGCATGTTGTATTTCCCAGTATGTGGTGCTTCAGTACCTTTTTTTCTCAATACCCGAAATTGTTCTTCAGAAAGCTGTTCTTTCCATTCGGTTTCGGGTTTTTCTATACTGTATTTCTTCATTTTAATATTTTTAGTCATTTCCGCGAAGGCGGAAATCTTATTTTTCTTTAGGTTCAAAATCCATCGCTACTCCATTAATGCAATGTCTTTTTCCGGTAGTTTCTCTTGGGCCATCGTCAAAAACGTGTCCCAGGTGCCCACCACAGCGGGCACAGTGAACTTCGTTTCTTTGGTAGCCTAATTTTGAATCGGTACCATAGGCGACGCCGCCTTCAATTGCTCGATCAAAACTTGGCCAACCTGTACCACTCATAAATTTGTGTTCGGTTTCGTATAATTCATTTCCGCAGGCAGCGCAAACAAAAGTTCCGGGTTCTTTTATATCATTTAAAGGACTGGAGAACGAGGGTTCGGTAGCAGCTTTTCTCAAAACCCGGTATTCAGCATCGGTTAACTCAGCTTTCCACTCCTCTTCAGTTTTGGAAACTTCAAATTCCTCTTGCTTGTCCTGTGCTTCCTTTTGGTCTTTTTGGGCATTACCCTGGCAGCTTATAATAAAAACGGCCAGTAAAAACGGTAGAATCTTTTTCATTGCTTTTAAAATTAAATTTTTCCAAACAGGATTTAAAATGGTTGAAACACCAAGCCTTATTAAATATCCTTTATGGTTTTTTATTTAAAAGTACAAAGATTATACCGCGATGAACGTTGTGATTTTGTTAATTACCTCAGGATCGCCTAAGATGCGACGATGCCCTAAACCCTTGGTAGTGTAAAGTTCGCTGTTTTCCAATGCTTCATCAATATCATAAGCAGAAGATATTTCAACATCTACATCATTTTCATCATGGATAACAAGAGTAGGAGTTGAGACGTCTTTAGCTGAAATCGCTCCTGAATAACTATCCAGATCAATATCAAATTTCTTATCAAAGTGAGACTTCATTTTATCGGCCACCTTTCTATTCATTTTTAGGTTTTTTGCGAAATCACGGGTTATATGCGTAATACTATTCGCAGTACCTATTATAACGAGTTTCTTTGCTTTTAAACCTTCTTTTGCTGCTCGCAAGGTCGCCATTCCACCTAAAGAATGCCCAATAACGGCTTCAAAAGGGCCATATTTTTCGTCTAAAATTTGCACAGCGTCAATAAAATCCAACATCATACTTTTTTGTCCCGGGGCTTTCCCATGTGCGGGTGCATCAAAACTAACAGTACTGTATCCCTTATCTTTTAGTGCCTCAGCTATTTTAGCTAATTGCGTTCCGCGCCCGCTCCAGCCGTGAACCAGTAAGATTTTCTTGCTGCTTTTGCCAAATTCGTAAACTACAATTTCCCGATTTGTTTTAGGAATAGTAAGACGATGTTGTTTGGAAAGCTCGTCCATATTCTTCTCCCGGTCTGGAAGCTTGTATTTAAATGGAGTTAAGAAAAGCTGCGCTGCAAATCTGCTAGCCACGAAAGGGGAAAGTTTTGAAAGTACTTTTCCAGTATATCTTATATAATTAGGTACCAATAATCTTTGTACCGGGATTTGATCTTTTTTTTGCTGATTCATTTTTTCAAGGTAAGATCGTGCAATTTACATATTTCCTGAATGCTTAACACTTTTGAGTAGTCCCTTTCTATATTCTATAAGAGATAATGGTTTGGTATCATTTTTGAAAACCTATTAACTGTTAAATGATGCTTAAAACAATAAGCAGGCTTTGAAGGCTTTTGTAATTTTAACAAAACTAAACCAATAAAGATGAAACTTAAAAAATCAATTAGTATGGTGGCTGTTTTACTGCTCGTAGTGGCATGTAAAACCAATCCTTTTACTGGAGAAAAGAATTTGAATTTTGTTTCTAACGATCAATTATTTCCGAGCTCCTTTGAGCAATACGATCAGTTTTTATCTGAAAATGAAGTGGTAACCGGAACTGCTGAATCGCAAATGATTAAGCGAGTAGGTAATAAAATAGAAACTGCTGCTGAAAGATATTTAAACGCGAATGGTTACCAGGGTTTTCTAGAAGATTTTAGATGGGAATACAACCTGGTAAAAGATGATGCGGTAAACGCATTTGCAATGCCCGGTGGAAAAATAGTTTTCTACACCGGAATTTTACCCGTAGCTGAAACAGAAACAGGTGTTGCCGTAGTAATGGCGCACGAAATTGCCCATGCCCTTGCAGATCACGGTGCGCAAAGAATGAGTGCCGCACAATTGCAGCAACTTGGTGCTGTTGCCGGTTCTGTAGCCGTTAGTGGAAGAAGCCAGGAAACTCAACAAATTTTTGCACAGGCTTATGGTTTGGGCACACAATTAGGAGTGATGTTACCTTTTAGCCGTAGCCACGAAACCGAGGCCGATAGAATAGGCTTAACCTTAATGGCAATTGCCGGTTACGATCCCGATGAAGCTGCAGATCTATGGAGAAGAATGGCTGCTCAAAGTGATGGTCAGGCTCCACCTGAGTTTTTGAGCACTCACCCGTCTAACCAAACAAGGATTAACAACTTGCAACAATGGGCACCGGAAGCTAAGGCGGAAGCTAAAAAATATGGGGTTACAAGTTTTGAATAGAATATAACCTAGAAATTATATGAAAAAGCTGTCTTTTAAGGCAGCTTTTTCTATTTTAGGGTTCTGCAAAAAACCGTTATAAATGAAGGTACTTCCCAAAGGGCATAAAAAATTAGTACGTGCCTGGGCTTTTTATGATTGGGCAAATTCGGTTTACAGCCTGGTTATTTCATCAGCTATTTTTCCTATTTTTTATGGAGCTCTTACTATAGTAAAAGATGAAGACGGTACTATTCTAGATGATACTGTAGATTTTTTGGGAATAAGTTTTAATAACGATTCATTAATAAGCTATGTAACCGCAGCTGCTTTTTTGGTTGTTTCTGTTTTAAGTCCGTTTTTATCGGGAATTGCAGATTATGTGGGGAATAAGAAGAACTTCCTGAAGTTTTTCTGCTATTTGGGAGCATTATCCTGTATTGGTCTTTTTTGGTTCAACCTGGAATACCTTTGGTTTGGTTTGCTTTGTTATTTTCTTGCTCTTATAGGCTTTTGGGCCAGCCTGGTTTTTTATAATTCCTATCTGCCCGATATCGCTTTTCCAGAACAACAGGATAAGGTTAGCGCACAGGGATTTTCTTTGGGATATATTGGTAGTGTAATTTTATTGATCATTTGCCTGTTAATGATCTTAAATTACGAGACTTTTGGTTTTGAGAGTGAAGCTTTACCTACACGTTTGTCTTTTGTTTTAACGGGAGTTTGGTGGATTGGTTTTAGCCAATACACTTATGCTTATTTACCTAAAGGAAATAAAAAAGCCGCATTTACTAAAAATGTGCTTTTCAATGGGTTTAGAGAACTTCGCGGAATATGGATAACGCTTAAACACAATATTCAGCTTAAAAGATATTTGATCGCTTTTTTTGTTTACAGTATGGCTGTGCAAACCATAATGCTGGTTGCCACTTATTTTGGGATTGAAGAGCTGGAGTGGGGAGAGCAGGATGCTACTACAGGATTAATTATTAGTATTTTATTAATTCAGTTGGTTGCTGTGGTTGGGGCTACGTTAACTTCCAGGTTAGCAGTGAAATTTGGAAATATTAAAATCCTGATCTTTATCAACCTCATTTGGATAGCCATCTGTGGTTACGCCTTTTTTATTGTTAGTCCACAGCAATTCTATGTGGCAGCGGCTTCAGTAGGTTTGGTAATGGGCGGTATACAGTCCCTGTCCAGATCTACCTATTCTAAAATGCTTCCCAGTAATGCTATAGATACCGCAAGTTATTTCAGCTTCTATGATGTAGCCGAAAAAATTGGAATCGTTATAGGAATGTTCCTTTATGGAGTAGTAGCGCAAATCACCGGAAGTGTACGAAATTCAATTTTATTCCTAGTGGTTTTCTTTATAGCTGGAGTAATTTTGCTGTTACGTGTACCAATAAAAAATCCTGCCACAAAAGACAGGATTTAAGCAATTTTTCTTTTTCAATTATTATTTCTTCGGAAGGGATTGATGTGATGAAACCGAACCTGATCCCGAAGTTTTAAAATCCTGATTTTTAGGATTTCCTTTATATTTAATATCTCCCGAGCCCATTACCTTAGCTTTTAAGCTTGAATTTGCTGAAATTTGAATATCTCCAGATCCCATTACGGTAGCTTCCACATTTTCAGCTCTTAGATCGTAAGCTTTAAAATCTCCAGAACCGGTAACTTTGCAATCAAAGTCCCTGGCTGTTCCTGATAACAGGATGTCTCCAGACCCGGTAACTTGTCCCGAGAGATCTTCTACTTCCAACTCTAATTTAATATCTCCAGAGCCGGTTACTTTAGTGCTAAACTTTTTTGCATTTATTTTCGAGGTGTTCCAAACATCGCCAGAGCCGGTAACTTCCACAGCTGATAGATCCTTAAAGGGAACAGTGACTTTAATATCATTATTCCTGGAAGGTTTCAAATTATAACCTTTTTCTACAGAAATTTTCAAAGTACCGCCATTTACTTCGGTAGTGATATATTCTTGCAGGTTGCTTTCGGCCTCTACGATTAAATTGCCTTCGGTGCCTGAAACCAGTTGAACATCCATTGAACCTACCAGCGAGATCTCATCATAATCTGCAGTGTTTCTTTTTTCTGAAGTCATATCGCCATTACCTCTTACAGTTTCGTTGCTTCCCCACCATTGGCATTGTGCGGGAGTAGTTGCGATGAATGATATTGCTAATATTAAGAATAGATTTTTCATGATTTTGTGTTTTTTGATTGATAAATATTTTAGTTTTTATTAAAAGTTACATTTCCGTAATTAGTGTTGATGTAAATGGTATTTCCGCTATTTTCTTGCAGGTGATAACCTTCAAAGAGTTTACTGGTGTTTTCGTCGTGACGCTTCCTAATTTCCATCTCTTTCAGGCCTTTCGCATTTCCATAAGAAGATTTTATGGTAAAATTAAACGGGTGCTCACTATCGTAGCCTAGTTTTATTCCGGCGTAATCAGTGTTTATCTCTACCTTAGAAACTCCTTTTATAAGTTTTTCAATACTTGCTGAACCATAATCTAAATTTAGATCTAAAGATTCGAAAACACGCCCTATTTTGGTACTTAAGTAATCACCATTGCCAACGATTCTTTTCGCTTTTTCTATGGTAATACTACCATAATCGCAATTAAAATCAAGCTGGGCTACTTTTTTAATCCTGGAGTCGGTATAATCGGCATTTACATATAGTTTTCCGGCTTCTTCAATTTGGTATCCGCTGTAATCGGCATTTATTTCAGCATTTTTCACGTAACCTATATGGCTGTTTCTAGTATAATCAAAATTTAGCTGATTAGAGTTTCCTCTTAATTCTCCAATATCTACTTTCCCATAATCGCAGTTAATTTTGGCATTACCTAACAGCCGGTCTATATAAATTCCGCCGTAATCATTTTTAATATCCACACTGTGTTTTTCCGGAGCTTTTATCACATAATTAATCTCCATATTTACATTGTTAGAGCTATTAAAAAGTGAGCTCCACCAGGATTGTTCTTCCCTTTTAAAATGGGTTTTAGCTCTCACCCCAGAAGAAGATTGATTAAATTCTATATTAATTTCGTCTAACTTCTTTTGTACTTTTTCCTCATCGTCACCATTGGTCTTTATGTTCACTTCTATCACTACTTTATTTTGGTTCCAGGTAGAAATATCTACATTCCCGTAACTGTTATCGATAGTTAGCATATCGCTGGCGCTAACATTGTAAGATTTAGTGACTTTTTTGGTCTTGGTATGCCGGCCGTCTAAATCGCCGTTACAGTAACTTACTGCGGGAACTAATAGCGCTAGTATAATGATATTAAATATAGTTTTCATCGCTTTTATTTTTTAGGGATTTAATATTTTCTATTTGATCGAGTACTTGTTTTAAAAGATCTATTCTTTGCTGAAAATTGGAGATCATGGCATAAATTACACGTTCATCCTGCCCGCTATTTCGCAAGTCTTTTTGAAGTTTTTTATATTCTGTTTCCAGTTTTTCCAGCTGGGTTAAAGCATCTTCAACAATAGCTTCAGTTCCCGGGGCATTTTCAGCTTTTAAGTTTTGCAGCTCGGTTTCAATAAGCTGGGTGTAAAACTGTTTCGTTTCTTTCATTTGAGGAGAAACACTAGCTAAATCGCCTTGATTTTTATAGGAGTTTTCACTGAAAAATCCTGCAAAAACCATAAAAGCTATAGCAAGTATCGCAGCCACCGAAAGCATTGGCGCCCATAAGCCTCTCTTATTTGAGCCTTTAACTGAATTTCTGGAATGGCTATTTTGTTCTTCCAGCTTTTCCAGGAACCTTTCCTTATGCCCGGTTGCCGGTTCCTTATTATCGAAATCCAGCTCTTTAAAAAGCTCGTTTATATTATCTCTTTTCATAATTTTATAGATTGAAATAATCCAGTAAGTTTCTCACAGACTAATTATTTTCACCTGGTTTTTTGCCAGTTTATGTGTCCGGCATCATGCCGGTTTCATCTTTCAATAATTTTTTTCTTAGACTTTCTTTAGCCCGGGAGATCGTTGTTCGGCAATTTGCATAGCTAAGGTTTAAAACCTTACCAATCTCTTCGTAATCGTAACCTTCAATTAAGTGCAGCGTTAAGGCAACACGGTAATTTTCCTTAAGACTATTAAGCGTTTTTAAAATCTTTTTTACTTTTTCATCTTTTGAATCATTTTCAAGAATAATTCCCTTACTTTCATCTGCTTGGTTTTTCAATTCATCGTTATAGGTGACTTCATTTAATTTTACCTTATGGTTGAAGGAATTGATGCTTAGATTCACAACTATCCTTTTTAACCAGGCACCAAAAGTGGAAACTTCCTGTAAAGTGTTTATTTTTGAAAAAGCCTTCAAAAAAGCTTCCTGCATAATATCTTCTGCTTCGGCGGTATCTTTTACGATACGCACCGAGGTATTGTACATTGCCCTATAGTAGCGCTCATACACTTCCATTTGCGCGCGCTGATCGCCTTTTTGGCAACGTGCAACAAGATCATTGATATGTGTGATGGTTGGTGTCAATTAAAAAACTATCTAGTTTCTATAATAAAGATAGCTTTGATTTTGATTTGTTACAGTTTTGAGAAAAAAAATATAAAAAAGATGGTGGCACAGGAATTGACTACTTCTAATAGAAATTGCATAAAAAGCCGCTTAGAATACTAAGTTCAAGGCTTTACCGAAAAAGAAAAGATTAAGAACCATAAACTGTTTGTGACAGTTTGACCTAAAATAAATTATGGCTAAAACGAAATTAACAAGTTTTGACAGTTTGTCATTGCAAGATATAGATCAGGACGCAGATTTAATTCCTTTAATGACGCCGGAAGATGAAGAGGAAATAAACCGTGAAGAATTACCCGAAACTTTACCAATTCTTCCTTTAAGAAATACCGTATTATTTCCGGGAGTTGTAATTCCTATCACCGCTGGAAGGGATACTTCTATTAAATTGATTAATGAAGCGAACAACGATTCTAAGATTATTGGGGTGGTTGCTCAGAAAGATGAAGAAGTAGAAAACCCTACAGCAAAAGATATTTACCGTACCGGTGTTGTGGCGCGCATTTTAAGAGTATTAAAGATGCCTGATGGAAATACCACCGTTATTATTCAGGGTAAGAAACGATTTGAAATAGACGAGATTGTAAAAGAGGAACCTTACTTAACAGCGAGTATTAAAGAAGTTCCCGAGGCAAGACCTGAAATTGATAATAAAGAATTTCCTGCAATTATAGATTCTATAAAAGAACTTGCTCTTCAAATAATTAAGGGAAGTCCAAATATTCCAAGTGAAGCTTCTTTTGCTATTAAGAATATAGAAAGTTCTTCTTTCCTTATCAATTTTGTTTCCTCTAATATGAATCTTGCTGTGGAAGACAAGCAAAATTTACTGGAAACAAACGATCTTAAAGAGCGCGCCCTGGCAACTTTGCGACATATGAATGTTGAGTACCAAAAACTGGAACTTAAAAACGACATTCAAAGCAAGGTGCAAAGTGATATGAGCCAGCAGCAGCGTGAATATTTTCTTCATCAGCAAATGAAAACCATCCAGGAGGAACTTGGTGGGGTTTCGCAGGAAGATGAACTTGAAGAAATGAAGCAGCGCGCCAAGAAGAAAAAATGGGGCGAAAAAGTACAGAAGCATTTCAATAAGGAAATTTCTAAAATGCAACGAATGAATCCGCAGGTTGCTGAATATTCCATTCAGAGAAATTACCTGGATCTGTTTTTAGACCTTCCCTGGAATGAATTCAGTAAGGATAAGTTCGATTTAAAAAGAGCGAAAAAAATACTTGATCGGGACCATTACGGCCTTGACGATGTGAAACGCCGAATTATAGAATATCTGGCAGTATTAAAACTGCGTAACGATATGAAGTCTCCAATTCTTTGTCTATATGGGCCTCCGGGAACTGGTAAAACTTCCCTTGGTAAATCTATGGCCGAAGCATTGGGTAGAGAATATGTGAGAGTTTCACTTGGTGGTTTACGTGACGAAGCTGAAATACGTGGACATAGAAAAACCTATATTGGTGCAATGCCGGGTAGAATTATTCAATCTCTTAAAAAAGCAGGAACAAGCAACCCTGTTTTTGTCTTAGATGAAATTGATAAATTAAGTATTGGACATGCCGGAGATCCTTCTTCAGCTTTATTAGAAGTATTAGATCCTGAGCAAAACAGTGAATTCCACGATAACTTCCTGGAAATGGGCTTTGACCTTTCTAAGGTAATGTTCGTGGCTACGGCAAACACTTTAAGTACCATTCAACCGGCGCTAAGAGACCGTATGGAAATAATAAACGTGACCGGTTATACTATAGAAGAGAAAGTGGAAATTGCCAAACAACACCTGCTTCCAAAGCAATTGGAAGAACACGGCCTTACTAAAGAACATATTAAAATTGCAAAGCCTCAATTAGAGAAAATCGTTGAAGGTTATACCCGGGAATCTGGTGTTCGTGGATTGGAAAAACAAATCGCAAAAATGGTGCGTCATGCGGCCAAAAATATTGCGATGGAAGAAGAATATAATGTTAAGGTTACCAATGAAGATATTATAGAAGTTCTGGGTAGCCCAAGACTGGAGCGCGATAAATACGAGAATAATGAAGTTGCCGGTGTGGTTACAGGTTTAGCCTGGACACAAGTTGGTGGCGATATTCTATTTATTGAATCTATACTTTCTAAAGGAAAAGGGAACCTAAATATTACCGGGAACCTTGGGAAGGTGATGAAAGAATCGGCTACCATTGCGATGGAATATATGAAATCTAACGCCGAAGAACTTGGTTTAGATCCTACAATTTTTGAAAAATATAACGTTCATATTCACGTGCCGGAAGGCGCAACACCAAAAGATGGGCCTAGTGCCGGGATAACGATGCTTACCTCTTTAGTTTCGTTATTTACCCAACGCAAAGTGAAGAAAAGTATCGCGATGACCGGGGAAATCACCCTTAGAGGTAAAGTGCTTCCGGTAGGAGGAATCAAAGAAAAAATTCTTGCAGCCAAACGTGCTCGCATTAAAGAGATTATTCTTTGTAGAGAGAATGAACGCGATATAAAAGAGATCAAAGAAAATTATTTAAAAGGACTTACTTTTCATTATGTAAATGATATGAGTGAAGTTATTGATCTTGCAATCACCAAGCAAAAGGTGAAAAACGCCAAGACGCTTTAATCAGTATAGAAGCTGTCTGGAAAGTCCAGTTATCGTCAACCTGAACTGGTTTCAGGTTCTAACATGAGATTAATTCTCATTTTCTTAGATTCTGAAATTATCCCGAAGCTTCGGGACAGAATGACGTTCTCAGGGATTTTCCAAACAGCTTTTTTTAATTTACAGCCAAAGTTTCAGGGAAAGTAAAGCTTTGCCTAATTTTGCCATCCATACAGAAAATAAATTATGAGTAAGAAAATAACGATTGCTATAGACGGGTATTCTTCCACCGGAAAAAGTACCGTGGCTAAACAACTTGCAGCAGAGCTAGGCTATGTTTATGTAGATACCGGTGCGATGTATCGTGCAGTGACTTTGTATCTAATGCGTAAAATGTTGGTTAGTGATACTCATTTTGACGAGGAAGCCATCTTAAGGCATTTACCATTTATTAATATCAGCTTTGTTTTTAATGAAGAGGTAGGTTATGGGGAAGTTCATTTAAATAATGAGAATGTTGAAAAGGAAATCAGGTTGATGGAGGTCTCTAAACAGGTGAGTAAAGTTGCTGCTGTGCCCGATGTTAGAAAAATGTTGGTTAAAATTCAGCAGGAAATTGGCAAAAATAAAGCAGTGGTGATGGATGGCCGTGATATTGGAACCGTTGTTTTTCCTGACGCCGATTTGAAGTTATTTATGACCGCTTCTACCGAAAAACGTGCAGAGCGCAGATATGACGAATTGAAGGGCCGTGGAGATGAGGTTAAATATGAAGATGTACTTGCTAACGTTAAAGAACGTGATTACCTCGATACCACCCGCGAAGACTCTCCATTAGTGAAAGCTGAAGATGCTATAGAGATTGATAATTCAGATATGAATCTGGAGGAACAGTTTGAAAAAGTATTAAAACTGGCCAAGGATAAAATTGAAGAATAAGCATTCTGTTTTTAAATTAATTAGGGTTTGAGAAAAGAAAAATAAGTTGTATTTTTGCAGCCCTTTTTGGCGAAGAATCGGAAAATCAAAAGGGGTTGGAAATCAAAACTATAACTACTTCTGTGTTTTATTTGCTTAATTTTTCCGAAGAATACAGGATACAAATTTTTATCAGCAATGGCTGAAGACAAAAAAAACCAGGACGTTCAGGACGAAAATCTTGAAGTTCAACCGGTAGCTGGAATGGCTACTTCATCGCAACCTGCTCCTTCTGAGCAACAGGAAAACCCTGAGAAATTTCTTGAAGAATTTAACTGGCACAATTATGAAGAGGGAATTGACCCTATTGATGATGAGAAGTTAGAAGAATTTGAGAAATTAGTTGCAGAAAATTTCGTAGACACTTTAAATGACGAAGTTGTAACAGGAAAAGTAATTAATATTACAGATCGTGATGCAATTATAGACATTAACGCAAAAAGTGAAGGCGTTATTTCCCTTAATGAATTTCGTTACAATCCAGATCTTAAAGTTGGAGACGACGTTGAGGTTTTGATCGATGTTCGTGAAGATTCAACAGGACAATTAATCCTTTCTCACCGTAAAGCTCGTGTAATTCAGGCTTGGGATCGTGTGAACAAAGCTCACGACGAAAGTCTTATCGTAAACGGTTTTGTGAAATGCAGAACTAAAGGTGGTATGATCGTAGATGTATTTGGAATTGAGGCATTCTTGCCAGGTTCTCAAATAGACGTGAAGCCTATCCGTGATTACGATGCTTATGTTGGAAAAACAATGGAATTCAAAGTTGTGAAAATCAACCACGAATTCAAAAACGTTGTGGTTTCTCACAAAGCGCTTATTGAAGCCGATATCGAAGAGCAGAAGAAAGAAATTATCGGTCAGCTTGAAAAAGGTCAGGTACTTGAAGGTACTGTTAAAAACATCACTTCTTACGGAGTATTTGTTGACCTTGGAGGAGTTGACGGACTTGTTCACATTACCGACCTTAGCTGGTCTCGTATCAACCATCCAAATGAGATCGTTGAACTTGATCAAAAACTAAACGTGGTAATTCTTGACTTTGATGAAGCTAAAACAAGAATCCAACTTGGTCTTAAGCAATTAAGCAAACACCCATGGGAAGCTCTTGACGAAAACCTTAAGGTTGGAGACAAGGTAAAAGGTAAAGTAGTTGTTATCGCAGATTACGGTGCATTTATTGAAGTTGCCGATGGTGTTGAAGGTCTTATCCACGTTTCTGAAATGTCATGGAGCACGCACTTGCGTTCAGCTCAGGATTTCGTAAATGTTGGAGATGAGGTTGAAGCTCAAATCTTAACTTTAGATCGTGAAGACCGTAAAATGTCTCTTGGAATTAAGCAATTAACTCCAGACCCATGGACAGATATTACTACTAAATATCCTGTTGGTTCTAAACACAAAGGAATTGTACGTAACTTCACTAACTTTGGTGTATTCGTAGAATTAGAAGAAGGAATCGACGGACTTATCTATATCTCTGATCTTTCATGGACTAAGAAAATCAAGCACCCATCAGAATTTACTAATGTAGGTGATGAGCTTGAGGTTGTAGTTCTTGAATTAGACGTAGATGGTCGTAAGTTAAGCCTTGGTCACAAGCAGGTTGAAGATAACCCTTGGGATAAATACGAAACTGAATTCGCTGTTGGTACTAAACACACCGCAGAGATCGCAGAGATCGTAGATAAGGGTGCTACTATAGACTTTAATGAAGATATCACTGCATTTGTTCCAACCAGACATCTTGAAAAAGAAGACGGTAACAAATTGACTAAAGGTGAATCTGCAGAGTTCCAAATAATTGAATTCAATAAAGAATTCAAGAGAGTGGTAGCTTCACATATGGCTATTCACAAAGAAGAAGAGCAGCAAATCGTTAAGCAAGCCGCTAAAAAAGCAGCAGCTTCGCAAAGCAAAGACAAAACCACTATTGGTGATGTTAACGCCGATCTTCAAGCTTTAAAAGATAAAATGGAAGGGAAGTAATTTTATTCCCGTGAAGATGGGAATCTCCTAATATTTATCATAAATAAAAACCTCCTTAGTTCACGCTAAGGAGGTTTTTTTGTTTAATTATGTATCTATGGAATATTGTTGTTTTTAATATGGAAACTATGAATGGCCGGGATAACTTTACGAAGCGAAAAATTGGAATTATTTATTCTTCTGTAGATGGATAAACTCTTAAGATTTGCACAGAATTAAATGCTCTCTTCAAAGAGAAACAAATGCAAACAGAAATTTTTTCAATTGATACTTTTTACGGTAATTTATCTGAATTTCATACTTTAATTATTGGGCAAGTATTAGATATGGAAAACATAATGAGAAGGTTTCTGAATTTGTTCTGAAAAACAAAGAATATTTAAATGAAATAAGAACCGCGTTTTTCTCAGTTAACCTTGTAGCCCGGAATGAAGATAAAAACTCTGCTGATACAAATCCTTACGTAATTAAATTCCTGAAAAAAACTGAATGGAAACCTGATTTTATTGGCGTTTTTGCCGGAAAATTAGATTATAAATCTTATTCCGTAATTGATCGATTAATGATTAAACTCATTATGAAATTAACTAATGGTCCAACTAGGTCAGAAAATCCAATAGAGTTTACTGATTGGGAAAGAGTAGAGGGGTCTGTAAATTAAACTCTGTCTGATGTTTCAATTCCTCTGGGGCTAGCCCCAGAGGAATTTGCGTTTATTTCCAGTGGTATACGGTCTCCAAA